>DATLJR010000180.1:0-1670 GCA_035538755.1 Pseudolabrys sp. | reverse complement strand
TCGTGTAGGTCTTCTGGAAATCGATAAGCCTCGGCAGAATCCAGAAATTGCCGGGGCCTTCGGTCACGGCCACGCGCACGGTCCCTGCGGTGTCGTTGGCGGATTTGGCGGCGCGCCGAAACACATTGAAGGCGTGCCGTTCCATCTCCGTCACATCAGCAAGCATCGCCGCGCCTTCTTCACTCAGCGTCAGCCCGCTCTGATCGCGCAAGAACAATCTGCAGCCGATCCGCTCTTCGAGCCGGTCGATCCTGCGCATCAGTGTGGTGCTCGTGACCTGCAGTTCTTCGGCCGCGTTCCGGAAGCTCTTGCATCTTGCACAGGCCAGAAAGGACTTCAAATCGTCCCACGAGGCATCGAGAACTTCGTCAGTCCGGTGCTGCGTCGTCGCAGCACCCCGGTGCAATAGTTGCTGCATACCCGAAATCCTTACTCGGTATGGTACCCGCCCTGAGGCAGGAGTGACGATAAATGCGCGATCCGGTTAAGGAAAGAGGGCCTTTGGCGGGAAGACATGATTTCGACTCACTGCCGACCGACGGGGATGTCGAGGTAAAATGTGCTCGATACGTCGAACTTCCGCAATTGGCCGAGATGGCCCACCGCCTGGTGCCGGGGGTACGGATGACGGCGGATGTCCTGGGCAAATACCTTGCGTTGGATCCCGAATGCATCCTGACATTTGGCCGCCAGGACAGATTGCTTGGCGCAATAGCCTTTCTTTATCTCAACGACCGCGGACACGATGCGCTTCTGCTCGATGAGATGTGCTTGACGCAGCCCGAAATCGAATTTCTTGCCGCGCGCGGCGAGGAGGTGTCGGCCACTTATATCTGGGCCTGCGCAATCACCGGACGTGGCATCTCCGGTTACGGCAAGGTGGCGGAGCATTTGAGAAAGCCGCGCTACGTCAACGCCGATGTCTTTGCCCAGCCGTCGACCAAGGCGGGTCGCGACTGGCTCGTTGCGACATGCTTCAAGCAAACACAGAGCTTCCAGCCCGATCTCTGGTGCTACGAGCGGTCGTGGAATCGCCTGCCAATACCCGTGCCAGCGTCGGGTGTCTTAGTAAGGAGTTATGCAGATGCACGGCACTAGACCATCCGCGCTACAAGGCGCCGACCAACGCGCGATCACGGTCCGCATCGCGCGCGATCCCAACGATCTCATGCTGGTGACGGCGATCCGCTCCGCGGTCTATCTCGCCGAACAGGATTGTCCGCTGGAAGAGGAGTTCGATGGCAACGATCTGGTGGCCGCGCACTTCCTCGGCTTTGTCGGCAAGGAGCCTGCCGGGTGCCTTCGCGTGCGCTTTTTCGGCGAGTTCGCGAAGGTCGAGCGGCTTGCTGTGCGCCATCAGTACCGCCGCACGCGGGTGTCGTTCAAGCTCGTGCGGGCGAGCGTCGAATACGTCAAGCGCAAGGGCTTTCGGAAAATCTATGGGCAGGCGCAGGACCGGCTCGTCGACTTCTGGGCGCATTTCGGCGCCAAGCCGCTCGGTCACAACCGCAAGATCACGTTTTCCGATTTCTCCTACACCGAGATGGTGCTGGAGATCGAGCCGGGCGCCGACGCGATCACGCTCGACAGCGACCCGTATGTGATCATCCGCCCCGAGGGCGACTGGGACAGGCCCGGCGTCCTCGACATTTCAGCCGGCCGTGCGGTGA
>DATLJR010000179.1:0-1756 GCA_035538755.1 Pseudolabrys sp. | reverse complement strand
TCATGGTTCGGCGCGCTCAGGAACATGTATGGCTGGATGGTTGATCGCGAGAGTGAGATCGCGGAGGCCGTGAGGCTGGCGCGTCGCGCGGTCGCGCTGGGCAAGGATGATCCGACCGCGCTGTGGTCAGGCGGCCGTAGCCTGGTTTTCCTTGCTAAGGAGGTCGAGGCTGGCGCCGCGTACATCGACCGCGCGCTGATTCTGAACCCGAATTCCGCGGCGAGTTGGAATGCGAGCGGCGTGGCGCGCATGTGCCTTGGCGAGTCCGCCAAGGCAATTGAACATTTTGAGCGAGGTATGCGGCTAAGCCCGCTTGATCCGCTGACCTACTTTGCTTTCACTGGCATGGCCTTCGCGCATGCCTTTGCCGGTCGTTACGACGAGGCGTTATCCTGGGCGACCAAGGCCATCCACGAGCAACCGAACTTGGCCACGGCACTGCGGGTGGCGGCGATGGCCAATGTTCTTTCGGATCGGATGGTCGAAGCGCGAGCGGCGATGGCCCGCATGCGCGAGGTCGATCCCGCGTTGAGGCTTAGCAATCTTGATCGGGTAGCGCCGCCGTTCCGGCGGCCGGAGGACCGCGAACGCTACACTGAGAGCCTGCGCAAGGCAGGATTACCGGAGTGACCCGACGAAGCCGCCAACCTCACTGCAGCAATAAGGCGCTCGATGCGATGGCCAGTCTTCGACCACACGATCAGGGCCAACATGGACTTGACCGGCCGAGCCTTGCCCCTGGGAAGCGTCAGCGCGAGGGGCTCGTAACGTCGCCCGCCATATCCAAGCAGGTCAGCAGCTCGACATAGCTTGCGAATCCGCCGATTTGCGTCGTGGCCATGCAGGACCGCTTTTCGGCACCGACAGACTGCGCCCATTCCGTCTTGAGCTGCCCCAGCGCCGCCGCCTCGTCTCTCAAGCACTGCTCAACATTGGCGGCGGATCCGCCCTCATAGCGGCACTCTTTCACGATGTCGAAGGTCGGCACCGTATCGGAAACAGCAACAGGTGAAAGCGTTGCCAGGACTACGATTGGCAGATGAAGCAACATGTCGGCCTCCTTCTTTCTATAAGAAAGCTGTTTTGGAAAAAGGATGGTTACCTACACCGAGTCCTCGTTATTCAAGGCGCTACCCTCTGCGTGTTGGATCAGGTTCCGGCGGTGTGGTTCAATCGGAGCGCGAGGTCGACACGGGTTTCGTGGCGTACCACTCGCGCAGGACAGCAATGTCTTCCAGCGTCAGGCCAAGGCCCGACTGCAGTTTGGCGTCATCGATGTCGATGAGCCACTTGCGGATTCGTTCCTTACCCGAATCGTTGCGGGCTCGAACCAGCCTCTGGACGAGCCCCGACCGCGTCACGGGAGGGGTCGCTGAAAATGCGGTTAACACTTTTCGTGAGAACTGAACGGTCATGATCGCCTCCTGCTAGTGAGCTACGTTGATTTGATGAGATACGTCCTTCACGTATCGGCTTTATATCGCCCGCCGTCGATTTGGTATCGTTTCTATCGGAAGCTCAATACGAACCGCCTCGATGCTTCTGGCATCGGCGATCTGCAGGAGCCTGGATTGCGACGTTCCACTCGATGCGCGCCCGCACCAGCTCGGGCAGCTTCACGCGCGTGATGTGGTCCGACGGCATGTGCATGCCTGCTCCTTTCGGGGCCGATGGATCAACCGAGACGAGTCTGAGATTACGCCGCGAGCTTCGCATCTGAAGTTTCGCTTCCTCCCTGAGGCGCACCGCATGCGGT
>DATLJR010000178.1:0-3322 GCA_035538755.1 Pseudolabrys sp. | reverse complement strand
TCTTGGCGGAGAGCCGGTGGGCCAGGACCGATCCCGCAGACCCTCCACCGACGATGATGAAATCGTACACGCTGGCGTTTCCCCTGTTTTGATTTCCGAAGGTAACTCACCTCCGTCTTCGGGTCACGCCAGGCTTTGCGCGGGGCTGATGGTCGCGTGTCGCGGCGGCCTCTGACGGCACGCCGCTACTCTTTCGAAATCCCTGTAGTCGGCTGGCCGGCAACGCTTGCGCTTGGCGGCCTCGCTACGCTCTCCCGCCGAGGACGCTGGTCGGAACGTCGATCGTTCCAGCAAGCTCCCGGATGGTCAGGCCGTCGATGCCCGCGCCGATGGGAGACACTATTCTTGCCGCCGTGGTGTCCTGTGCAAGGAAACACGCATGGTCGCAATATGGCAGGTGGGACGTGAGATCTCTCAGATAACCGCGCGCGATCGACTTGCCGCAATGCGCACACGTCGATGACCCGCGTGGCGTTCTCCTCATTGATGATGACAAACCTCATGGCCCTTCTCCGCCTTTCCCCGAAGACGTAGTCGCGGCGCCAGGTCGATCAATAGAATGATCATTGTCATATATTCACTTTGTCGAGAGCCGGTGCGATCGTCCTTCTACTAAAGGCTGTTCCGCTTCGGAACCGGGTCTTCTGCCGTGCCCAATGCGCAACGAGAGACGGTGGCTGCGCGTCAATCCGTCGCAACTTGCTCCGTGCCCAACCAACGGCGAATTAACGGCTCGTTAACCAGGCAACTGACCTATTCGGCTGCACTTTCTTGCTTGCCTGAGGATTCTCGCTATCCGCGCGTGGGGTTCTGCAGTGCTTGGACTGAGCCGGCGATGACCACGATCCAGATCAGTAGCCAGATCTCACCAGCGAACGAGCGGGTTTATCATCAAAGCTATTTGCTGGGTGACTGGAAGGGCACGTGGACAAATTCCAATCAGCCGGTCGAGTTCAAGGTCGTCAACATCCGCGGAGACAAGGCCCAGGTCGAATACACTCACAACGGACATACCGAAAGGGGGCTCGGTGACGTCAACGGCGGTACGATCACCTTCGGCAATGTCACGATCGGGACTCGCAACGGAACGAAAGCGGCGCTGGAATTTTCCGTAGGCACTGCAAAATCGTCGGCAATTCTCGACAAGCAGACGCCGGTTGCCGATCAAAACAACCTGGTCGGCAATTGGAGCGGTTATTCGCGTGACAACGGACAGAGTGCAAGCTTTCAGGTCTTGTCCGTCAATGGAAGAGATGCGCAGGTAAGATACACCGTGAATGGCCTTACCCACCAAGGCACCGGCACCGTGTACAAAAATACCGTGATGTTCGACAAGGCGCAGATTTCATCCGACGATGGCAAGAATGGAAACGTCGTATTTCAGGTCGGCCATCAAACCTTCTCCGTGCCCGTGACGAAATATCAGCCGCCGAGTACTTCGTCTTCGGTGAACAAGCTGGCGTGACGATCGTAATTCTCGTCTCATCGTCACGATCGGCGAAGCGGCAGACCTCGAGTCGGCGAGACGATTAGCGAGAAAAAGTCACGGCTTCACGCCTTTTTGCTTTTGCGCACTTTCGCTCGCGTGGGGGCAGGCGCTTTCTTCTTCGATTTGATCTGATTGTAATCAACAGCGGCACGGACGAGATTTTTCAACGCACGCTCATTGATTTTATCGCCCTCGAAAAAATCGATCGCGCGCCGCATGTTGCCTTCGAGGCCCGCATTGAAGAGCTTGTCGGGATCCGGGAGGCGCGCTCCGTAGGCAAAGGTTAGCTTCACCTTTCCTTTGTGCGCGTTGGCGACCGCGATTATTCCGTCGCGAGACCACACCGGGCTTCCCATCCACTTCCATTCCTCGATTATCTCACGGTCGGCCTCAAGGATGCTCTTGCGGACGCCGGCAAACGTCTTGCCCCGCCAGTCCGTGAGTTTTGCGATCAGCCGATCAATGCGTTCCGATGGATTCATTGGATCTTTGAGCCTCGAATTCTGGTCCTGCTCTGTGCAACTACAATCGCAATGTGGCGACTACATTATTGCTGACGCCGCCTGTGTCCACGCGCAGACCGACCAATGGTCGCAGATGCCATCGCGCCCGAGTAGCCGGTCCTGTAAGGCTCGGCCTGCGGGCGATACACGCTGGACCCGGTGCGCAACACGTCGCCGTCGGGATGGTAAAAAGCATATGCGCCAGGCTCCCCAATAGCTGCCTGCGCGCACGCGAACCTTGCGTTGACGGTGGACAAGGCTGCGATGACCACGAGAAGCAAGAATTTCGTCATGGCCGGAACTCCCTTCCGTGAATGCGTTGCCGCGGTTTTTCAAATTGACTCTTCACCAAAACGGGGTTGCTGGCCCGTTTTGTGTTGCCACAAGCGGTCCCTCTCAGGAGCGCCGGGTAACGGCGCCGGTCGGCGTCGCAAAACCTTCCATGGTCCTGATGCGCTTCTCGAGCCACCAGCCATACTCCGGTGTCCAGTCCTCGAAGCGAACATTGATGCCGAGATCGTGCGCCCAATGATGCGCGATGTTGGGATTGTACTGCGACTGGCGGCCGACCGCGATCAGATCGGCCTGGCCTTGTTCGAGAATGGCCTCCGCCTGCTGGGCCTCCAGAATAATGCCGACGGCCATTGTGGCGATGTCCGCTTCCTTGCGGACCCGCGCTGCAAACGGAACCTGGAAGCCGAGACTGCGCGGCACTTGGGCAGCGGTCGCAGCGCCCGAGATTCCGCCCGAGGAGCAATCGATCACATCTACTCCGCGCGCTTTCAATTCGCGCGCAAAGGCAACCGTATCATTCAGGTTCCAGCCCTCCTGCGTGCCATCGACGGACGATACCCGCAGGAACAATGGCATCGTAGCCGGCATTTCGCGCCGGACTGCCTCGACGATCTCCAGCGGCAGCCGCATGCGCCCCGCCCAGTCGCCGCCATATTCGTCATTGCGTGTGTTTGAGACCGGAGACAGGAACGAAGCGAGCAGATAGCCGTGCGCAGCGTGAATTTCGATCACATCGAAGCCGGCCTTGACCGCATTTCTCGCCGCAGCCGCCCAGGTGTGGACCATCGCTCTGCAATCGGCTGTCGTTAGCTGCCGCGGCGTGAGCCAGCCTTTGGCAACCGGCTCGGCCGTCGGCCCCACGGGCTGCCAGATCTTTGCGCCGGCCTTCAGGTTTTCCTCGGTCAGCGGTCCCATGCCCTGCATGGCCGTTTGCGACGACGACTTGCGGCCGCCATGGGCGAGCTGAATGCCGATTGCAGTGTTTTGCCGCCTCATGAAAGCGATCAGCGGCTTGAAGCTTTCGGCCTGTGCCTCG
>DATLJR010000177.1:0-1878 GCA_035538755.1 Pseudolabrys sp. | reverse complement strand
AGTGTGCCGTCGGCAGGCATCACACTTCAACAAACCGACACTCCTTTTTGCCGGGGTCAATTGGCCATCGCAGGGTCGTGCGCACCAGCGCCCGACATCGAATGGGAGGCCGCTCATGACCCATCTGATCGACAAGAATCTCTGCCACTGAGAGAAATATTTTCGTGTCGGTCGGCATCTGTGCCAGAAATTCGATCATCCAAAGCCTGCTGCCGAACCGGTTTCTCAAGGTATGAACACAGAGAAGACAAACGGTGAATCCACGCCGCCAGCAATAACTTCATTCTCTCCCGCTCGCAGGGGCGCATCATCACCACGGAAATGCTCGCCTATGGGCTGGCCGTTGACGATCGTCCCAAGCGTGCTGCGAAGGTCGCGCACATAATAACTTCCCTCGCGCCTCTCGATCATGAAGTGGTTGCGCGATAGTCTGAACGGGACGGTGTCATTGAGCTTCAGGTCTGGCTGCAATGGCGGCAGCCCTTCCCGTGCAACAGGCCCTCGGCCAACGATAAACGGCAGATCGCCGAGTCCGAGTGGAGTGTGCAACTGACGCCGCAACCACGGACTTTTAGCAGAGAGATACGCATTATTGACTGACACTACAGCCCAGGGCGCTGGGGAGGACTTCCATCAGAGCAAACACCCTGGCGCGGTGAATGTTCCTGACGGGAACGTCCGGCATAAAAGCGCACACTTATCGCCAGCGTCCCGCTCCCCAATCCTCCTCGGCTTCGCGCTTCACCGCCGGTGCTGCTGGGTTCTTGCTCTTGACCCAGTGCCGCGAGCGGCCGGAGACATAGGGGGAGCCGAGCCGCTTCGATACGATGCCTTCAAGACCGAGCTTGCAGGCGTGGCGGAAGACGACATCGCCGGGAGGAACACGCGCCGGTCATCCCGCCGGTAGCGCAGCCGGTCGAACACCGGCACGCCATCATCGCCGCAAGCGACCGCCTCGCCGTCGGTGATGCAGGCGCGCGAGCGGAGGGAACTAGTAAGCCCTTGATTTGACTCTTCCGTAATCGCGACAGTCGAGCCAGCTCCGGTATATCGTCGTGTACTGTACACATTCGCAGACGTGCCCCTCAACGCAGGGCGTCTGATAGCTAGTCAAGTAGTCAGTACAGCTCTCCAAGAGCATCAGCGCCGATGCCAAGAGCGCGGCTTTGATGATGGTGAGCATGCTGGGGATTCCCTCTTCATAAGCTTCCGGTCTTCGATCCCGGCAACCAGATTGGGCAGCACGCGAGCCGTCTATTTCGGCCACCTGGCTTCCTTCACCGGGTCCGCGCCTGCAAACTTCGGCTTCGAGGCGGGGTAGTGCAATAAGTAGCGCCGATCAACTTCGATGACCGTGTCGAGCCCCGCGGAATGCGCCTGCCCCATGCGCCGAAATCCGGCTTCGGTCAGTTCAATCATCCCATCCTTATGGAAGATGAAATCCAGGCCCGCGTCGAGGACAAGCCGATCAATAGGGGAAGGCGCAGGAACCAGAGATGGCGCGTTCGACGCTTCGTTAGCAGGGCTTAAGCGTTCGGGACTTGATCGGCGCGTGAGCGCTAGTTCACGAAGTACTCTTTCAATTTCTGCCATGGCTCTCGCACAGTCGGATTCAGCACCTCGACCATATTCGTCGAGGCTCGTCCGCCCGCGCGGCTGCTCTGCCGGTATGTTCAACCTGTCGTCGTTGCGCATGGCGAATGATCCGGCTCTAGCGATGGAATTGGGGCTTTGTGATCGCAAAAGAGTTTCCAATGTCGAAGGTTGTGCAGTTGCGTGCGGCGATAGCGCCTCGCGGTTTCGCCCTCCCAAAGCACCTCAACCTGGTGAACAGTGATGCGGGTAATCGTGCCCGGTCCGCTGGGCTGATAATCGTTT
>DATLJR010000176.1:0-1733 GCA_035538755.1 Pseudolabrys sp. | reverse complement strand
GTCCTGTTGCAAGTTCTCCCGATCCCAACGTGCGATTGAAATTTGAGAAACCAGCACTCGATCTGTCGGCCATCCGACAGTTCGGTAAAACTTATCGGCGTGGTGAACGAACCGGTCGCCGCATTCTTGTCGTGCAGACTGTATGGGCGGATAAAATTCAGTCAACAACCGATGCCCGATCGCTAAACACTTTCGGCCGAAATGAAATCGAAGTCGCGCCTATTTCATCGGCACTTCTTCGCATTGTATGTTTAGTAATACTATACAAAACTTGCGCTTGGCGCGCCGAGCGGGGCACCCCAATGCTGCGTTGCGGCACCACAACCCCCTTCGCGCAAAGAGCTCTAGCGGAATCCAACGGACCCAACGGAGAAGGCTTAAAAGACCAAACCTTGCATGAACCTTACAGAACGGAGCATAAGGTCAGCGACTGATGCGGCGAGGAAATTGTGCGTTTCGTGGCCGAGAAGACGGGGACGCCGTTTACAATACGATCAGGCCGCATGCCTCGCTCGGCTACAAGCCACCAGCACCAGAGACCGGCTGCGCTACGCCAACCGACTCCGCCGGCCACGCTGGCGCAACGGCCAACCTTAAACTAACATTCCACCTGGACCACTCAGCGGGGGCTGATCACGTAGGGGGAGGCGATGGGCCTTCCGCACCGTCAGCGGGCGGAGTTGCCACGCGCCCAGCCAATTTTGTCTCGGCCGAGACCCGAGCATCCGGCTCCGCCGGCACTGAGGATGTGACGGGGAGTAAAGGGTGGGCGGTACTGCTATTGCACCAGATTCCCAGATCGGTCAGCAGAATGCGTGGCCGGGTCGGATCGACTTCAATCTTTTGGCGCAGTTTGCGGACGACGATGCGCACAACAACTTGATGCTGGGAACCCACACCCGAGCTGCAGGGCTTGAGGACCCGGTTTTCGAGGGGCCTGGCGCGGTGGAAAGGGTGGTCGAACGGTAGACCACCGAACGCGCGCTTTGGTTGCGGGACAATGCGGCAGTTGAGCCGTCGCAGCGCGTGATTCCTATTCCGCAGGCAGTCGTCGAATGCTGGAATGGCGCAAAAAATTCTGCTTGCGACGAATATCGGCAAGCTGTCCTTGCTCTCGGCCGACCGATCGACTCGGTTCGGGACCCAAATCGCCGCATCGGCGAGCGGGATATCGGTCGGACAGTCCCCGAGTGGCCGGTACCACCTCCCCCGCCCGCTCCCGTTGTAGCGGCATCACCGCCACCATCGAACTTGGCGAAGGTGACCATCCTGCGAAACGGCGAGACCAAGGAGCATTCCGTGACCCGCAGCGATCATGCCGCCACCCAGGGGAGGCGCTCCCAATATTGACACGCATCAAGCACAGTGGAATGTGCTCGATGATGCCAAATTGGCCCGTCTTCAAAGAGGGCACGCGATCCGCTAGGGCGTTCTGGAACGACACCAGCGGAGTTATTCTGCCCTACGTGACGGTCATGCTGGTCGTGATCGTCGGCCTGTCGGTGCTCGCGCTCGACGGGGCGAGGCTTATGAGCCTGCAAACGCAACTGCAAAATGGCGCAGATGCGTTGGCGCTCGCGGGTGCGGCGGAGCTCGATCGCTTGCCCGATGCCGAGACGCGTGCGCGTACCGCCATCCAACGCTTGCTTACCAACTCGACATTGTTCGGCTCGCGGGCCGACGGGACCATCGCGGTCTCGAACATCAAGTTCTACAGCCGCCTGCCGGCGAAC
>DATLJR010000175.1:0-1939 GCA_035538755.1 Pseudolabrys sp. | reverse complement strand
GGCTTCGGCCAATTTGCCGGCGCGGTTATGTTGCGGATCGGAATGGTGATGATCCGATCCGGATCCCAGATCGGGAAATCGTACTGCGCCACGTTCTTGCTGAACCCGGTCACCGCATCCTTGTAGCCTTGATGGTTATCGGGCCGGATATAAACGTAGCCCGATGGCGCATTATAGCCCAGTCCCTCGAGTTGGCTGATGATCGCATCCTCCTCGGGCCATCCGCCGACAAGTTTGTTGGCGCGCTCGATGGCGATTTTGAGCATGTACAGCGCCGTATAGGCGCCGTCGGACTGGAAGTTAGGATATTCCTTCCAGCGATCGTAATAGCGCTTTACGAAGCTGGCGTTTTCGGGCCAGCGATTGCCGGCCGGATAAGTGAAGTGATAGTTCGCGTGCACGCCGCCGAGCACGCCCTCAGGGTGGTCTTTGCCGATGGCATGGGGCGCGACGCCCAACGCCAGCGTGGTTGCGACCTTCATTTTATCGAACAGGCCGTAACGCAGCGCCTGTTTGTAGAATGCGACGTAGTCACCGCCCCACAGCGAGGTGTAGAGCAGATCCGGCTGCGACGAGAGGATCTTGGTAATGTGAGCGCTAAAGTCCGTGGTGAACAGTTTCGGCCAGTTCTCCGAGACTGTTTCAGCCCCGGGCACCAGCCGTTCGTACGCAAGCGTGAAGTGCTCGGCCGCGTTACGACCATAGCTATAGTCCGGGTGGATGTGGGCAACCTTGCGCAAATTTGGCCAGGCCTGCGCGGCGCCAATCGCCGCCGTGATGCCGTCTGCCGATTGGATATTCGTGATGCGGAACACGTATTTTGGATTTGGGTCGGCTACGTCAAACACGAAATCCGTACAGCCGTCGCAGAACAGTGTCAGAATACTCAACTCTTCGGCGACGGGCGCGAGTGCGGGGCTGGTACCGCTCGATATGACGCCCGTGAACAGATCGATTCCGCCTTCAAGCTTCATCCGCCGCAGCTCCTTGACGTTGGCGTCAGTGCCGGCGGCTTCATCGGCGGTGATGGTCTCGATCTTCCGCTTGCCAAGCAGTCCGCCTTGAGCATTGATCTCTTCAGCCGCAAGGATGTGGCCTTTCAACGATGGTTCGCCAAGCACGGCAGCCGGGCCGGTCAAGAAAGTCATGTGGCCGGTTTTGAATGGGGTATCTGGAATCTTTCCCTTAGGCGGTTCGGCGGCCGCACGAACCATTTTTGGGCCGGCCACAAGACCGGCGCCCGCGAGACCAGCTCCGCCGACGGTAACGCCAAGAGCACTAAGCATGTCTCGTCGATTGACTGATGCTGGCTTGTCCATGACGTTTCTCTCCCTTCAACGCTTTCCCGAGCGTCGAATCCAACGACCCGCCTTTATGGCGGGATGAAAATTGCCAATCGGAATTTTCGTACCTTTTAGTTGGGCCGACAAGCCCGCTAAACCGCTTAAGTTACGTCATAATGCCGCGTCGCCATCGCTAACGCCCACAGGCCAAAGCGATTAGGGCCGCGCGACTCGTCAACCCACAAATGCGACCCGCCGTTGAGCTTCGACCTCAACCGCGGTGCGCGGCTCCGCCGGCAATTGAAGAACTGTAGCCTCCTGGCCTTCTCTCACACATGTCAGGAGCACGATCTGACCGTCCGGAAATTCCAGCGCATCATGGTGAGCAACGACCTCTTTATTGATTTGGCGAAAGATCGCCGTCTTGTGCCCGATCACCTTATCTCGCCAACCAAAGAGACCAATCGGTTGGCACGTGGCCTCGCGAGCAAACGACAACTCGGTTCCTGGTCGAACGCAGACCACCACGTTCGCATCTTCTGACGCAGCAAATCCTCGCGTGCCTGTAACAAAGTAGTGCGTCGTCAGCTTGTCGCCAACTTTAGCAGGCCGCGATTTGACGCTGTAAAGGCTGTAATCGCACATCTCGGAACTCT
>DATLJR010000174.1:0-2998 GCA_035538755.1 Pseudolabrys sp. | reverse complement strand
ATCATTGGCGAAAAATTGTTTTTGGTTCGAGTCGTGCTGGTAGACCAGAAACTTGTTGGGAAAATTGAAGCGGATCTGGCCGAGCGCGTTTTGTTCACCCGGCGGTTGGGAAAGGTGAATGCTGCCATCCGGGTTGTAACTCACATGCAATCCCATCCGTTGCAATATTGTCGGGTCCTGCTGCAGCAAAGGTAGATATTCCTTGGCGGCGATCGACTCCGGCACGTTCCAAGTCGGATTGATGGTGATGGACTTCATTTGCGCGCTCATGATCGGCGTTGGCGTGGCTGATTTGCCGACGACAATCTTCGTCATCCAGACCTGCTTGCCCTCCCGAATGACGCGCAGCGTGTAATCGGGAAGATTGACCATCACGTAGGTGTTACCAAGATTGCGCGGCATCCACCGCCAGCGCTCCATGTTGGCAATAATGATGTCGGTCTGCCGATCAGGCGCGTGGCCGTTCAGCGCTTCGACCGTCGCCGCATCGAGCGTTCCGGTCGACTTAAGTTTATGTATCTCCTGGAATTTCTTCAACGCATCGGCGAGCGGCTTGTCGTAGATCGCACCGCCCTCAGCGGCAACGTCGAGCCGTACGCGCAGATGGGGCACCCGATCGTCGTTCATGCCAATCTTGAGCGCCGGCCCATTGGCGATCTGCGGCTTGTTGGCATTGCGGCCCCCCCGCAATTCCGCCAGCTTGGCCTTGAGCGCGAGATAGGCGGCGGCATGCGGCTCATAGGCGGCGAGCACCTCGCCGACATCCTTGGCTTCCAAAACAGCGGTGAGAACTTCGGCTGGATCTGGGGCGCTTTGGTCATAGAAGATGTCGCCGCTCACCCGCGACCAATGCACGCGTCCAATTTGTGCGTGACGCGCATAAGTGATGATCGAAGTCGTCAGCGTGATTTCGGCGCACGCAAGCGCGGCCGGATCAGTAAGTGCAGCAAAATCCGGAACTGGGTAGTCAGAAGGATCAAGACCGTCAGCCGAAACCTGGCCAAGGAAGGCAATCGCGGCCTGAGCTCGCGCATTTGCCTTTCCGTCGGTGAGCCACACCGGCGCGTAATTGCGGCCGGCATAGAACGCGTCGATGTTTGTCCATTCCTTTGTGCCACCGATGATGCGATCGAATTTTCCGTTAGCGAGATTGTGTAACTGTTCGATGATTGGTGCATCAATTCCCGCTGCGGCCGGAACTTCGGGCTGTGCCGTTGGCGTGTCCTGATTCGGTGGTGACACCGGTGTCGCCACGACGGCTGCAGAAGGTGCCGCGATCGGTTGGTCTGAATCGGGCGCCGACGTTGCTACCGCGGCCGGAACTTCAGGCGCGGCATTCAGTATCTCCGGATTCGGTCTTGGCGCTGGTGTGGCCTCGGCGGAAGAAGAAGGTACAGTGCTGGGCTGGTCTGAATTGGGCGCCGGTGCTCCCGCGATGGCGGCGCCTTTAGTCAACAGGAGCAGGACAAAGCAGGCCAACCCGACAAATTGGTCGATGCGACGACTCGGCATTGCAATTTCTCCAGGCGTGCCGCAAGTCATCATTCCAAACGCGTCACCGCGGCGAGTTGCTTGATCACGTGCTTAAGACAGGGGTGCAGAAACGCGTCATAGTTTTTGATCGACACGCGGAATCGCTATTCGGGCCGAGCTCGCCCGAACGTGCGCGAAACATCGCGCAGATCTGAGGCTTCATTGAGGCTCGGCGTGACATTTTTACAACAAGCCGGCGAAATCGGTGGGACGACGTGGGTCGAAAAACCGCCGCTCCGCACCATCGAAGCGACGTCGCTCTTAGCCAATATCAGACATCCATCGCGGCGCTCGTGAGGTGATCGTGCCGAAGTTCGGGGATGTCCGCTTTGCCCCCAACAGCAGACATCAAAAACAGGACCAAGCAGCTTTCGACGCAGCAGCTTGGACAGCTTCGCTGCCGCCTCCGCCTCGGTATCCTGCGTGAGAGGTGAGAAGACCGATGGTGCGGCGCTTTCGGAGATTCTGATCACCGGCTACCCAAACTGATTGGAACCGAGCCGCCTCGACATTGAAGCCGGATTAACGGCCTTCAACAGTAGAAACAATGAACTAAGGCCGATCAAAGCTGATTCGTTAACCATTACTTCGTTTGGTTAATAGAATCTTTATACGGTTGACGTCGTGTCCAGGTAAAATCGCGGCCGCTCTTCTCACGCAGAGCACGGCCCCGACCAAGTCCCCATCCCCCGACACCCCCGACGAGGTTGGGGCCGACATTTTCGAAGATAAACTATGGCCCTCGGGGAGGCGAAATGGGGACCGCCATGCGCATCTTTCGCAGAAAAGTGCCGAGTCATTTGGTTCCAGTTCATCCGGTTAACACCACGAGTAAGGATTGGGTTGTCCTGTTGGAGGCGGGCACGATTGTCGGACCGTCGACTGAAAGACTCCGTGTCGCCCGATCGACGCTGGAGAAAAAGATTGTCAAAAGACACGACCTTTTGCTCCGCGTGAAACACTTCCTCGTTGTGGAAGGATATGATCCGCGAATTCACGCCGTGTATTTCTGTCCGCAACTCTACAAATACGATACTGATAAAAAGCTCGTCCCTCTCCAGGGCGAAGAAATCGGTCGATTGATTGCGCATGCCGTCGAGGCCGGAATTAGAGAAAGGCGCCCCTGGTACGAACCGTCGGAGGATTTGCCGGATGAGCCGGTGATCAGCACTCCGATGCAGACGGAATTTGATACCCTTGTCGTTCAAATGCCGGAAGCGCGAAAAGCTTGACGGCGGGCGCACACAGTTGCTGTGTGTGCGGTCCAACTACCTCCACGGCTTTCTGTCTGCTTTGGGTCATTGCCGGACATCGGCGTTAGATGGACAAATGTCCGCTTTACCCCGAAAGCGCACCTTGGAAAACAGGCCAAATTAAAAAGCGTCAGTCTAGCGCCGACGTATTTGGAATGCCTACTGCTTCATCTGTAGCTTGGCATTACTGGCGGGCGTCAATTTTGAACCTT
>DATLJR010000173.1:0-1590 GCA_035538755.1 Pseudolabrys sp. | reverse complement strand
GCGCTTAAGGAAGTCAAGCCGTCGCTCAAGATCGGGTTGGTCGGCGCCAAGGTCGCCGTCGATCCTGAAAGCAGCCTGCGTGCATCACCGCTGATCGATTTTGTGGGCCGCAATGAGTTCGACTTCACAATCAAGGATGTTGCGGACGGCAAGCCGTTGAGCGACATCGTCGGACTGTCGTATCGCAACGCGTCGGGCGTCATTGTGCACAATGACGAGCGCCCGATTTTGGAAAACATGGACCTGCTGCCGTTTGTTTCGCCGGTCTACAAGCGCGATCTCGACATCAGGAACTATTTCAACGGTTATCTGAAGCACCCTTATCTTTCGCTCTATACCGGCCGCGGCTGCAAATCCCGCTGCACATTTTGCTTATGGCCGCAGACGATCGGCGGTCATCGCTATCGTAAGCGCTCGGTCGGCCATGTCATTGAGGAGATCGCTTGGGCCAAGAAGGCCTTTCCCGAGGTCAAGGAATTCTTTTTTGACGACGATACCCTCACGGACGACTTGCCGCGTGTGGAGGCGATCGCCAAGGAGCTCAGCAAGCTCGGCGTCACCTGGTCTTGCAACGCCAAGCCCAACGTGCCGCGCAAGACACTCGAGGTATTGCGCGATAATGGCCTGCACTTATTGTTGGTCGGCTATGAGTCCGGCAATCAGAAGATATTGCACAACATCAAGAAGGGAATCCTGGTCGACGTTGCCCGCAGATTTACCAAGGATTGCCACGAGCTCGGCATCATGATCCATGGCACCTTCATCATGGGCCTGCCAGGAGAGACCAAGGAAACGATCGAAGAGACCATCCGTTACGCGGCCGAGATCAATCCGCATACGATCCAGGTTTCGCTCGCGGCGCCCTATCCTGGCACCTTCCTGTTTAATCAGGCGACAAAGAACGGCTGGCTCGACGATGCTCATGCCGAGCTTGTCAATGACGACGGCGTGCAGATCGCGCCGTTACATTATCCGCATTTGAGCCACACCGAAATCTTCGATTCGGTCGAGCAGTTCTATCGGCGCTTCTATTTGCGCTCCGGCAAAATCGCGGCGATTGTCAGCGAGATGATCCGCAGCCCGCAAATGATGAAGCGGCGGCTGCGCGAAGGCGTCGAATTTCTTCACTTCCTGCGCGAGCGCAGTGCGGCGCACTAATTTCGGATCGTGCTTTGAGATAGCCGTGCTGGCGGAACTAGGCGATCGCTTCTCTTGCCTGTCAAACAGAAGGCTTAGCAAACGGTTGGACACCAAGCCGATCGATATCGCTGGTGCCATCCGGAGCGCCGTCTGATTGCCTCTCCTATGCTTCAGGCGGCCTAAGCGACGGCGCTCCCATGCCTCTCCAATGCAAAATCAGACATCGTCGCACGTCAGTGGGATGTCCGCTTCACCCCCAAAAGAGGACATTGATCGAGCGTGTCGGGATGTCCGCTTTGTGCCAAAAGCGGACATTTGTGACTTCATTAAATGATGGTCGATCAGGTAGTGTTGTCGCGGCTGGCGCGTGACTCCGAGCGTACTCTGCTCCGACTGTTCTTCGAGCCGCGTCAAGTGATCGAAAGGGTGTGATTTACGATTGGCCTCACC
>DATLJR010000172.1:0-2945 GCA_035538755.1 Pseudolabrys sp. | reverse complement strand
CGCCATCGGTCGCCAATTGACCGTGAGGACCGCTTGACCCTTGAGCTTGAGCCATCGCCACCGAGCTTGTGCCCACGATCAGGGCGGCGGCAAGTGCAAGACCTTTCAGGGCAGTCATGACGATCTCCTATATCACTTATCACTTATCACTAACGCCACGCTCACCCAGATGGGTTGGGAAACGTCATCGTGGGATCGGTGTTCCCTGCTGAGCAGGAGCAAAATTCGGACGACCGAATCTATTTTGGTTTAGCCGATCTCGGCGAACGGCGCGTTAGGTCGACACGAGCGACACGACAAGGGCGGCGGGAAGCGGCGCTGCGTCATTGGAGGATCAGAGCATCATCCATGCTGGCGCTGCGCCTCGAAACGACGTTTGACACCTTCCGAAAAAGGCCTTTGTCGCCAAAGAGGCGATATGTGGTGCTTTGACAGTGAAAGCTCTTGGACTTGTTTGCTCAGTGCACGTCGGCGCGAGTTCATCGCGCTGCTTGGCGGTGCGACCGCCTGGCCGACGGTAGCGCGCAGTATCGGATGCGATTCCGCTCGAGTGGAAAGGGTGCTGAAGAAGCTCCTTCAACGGCTCAGACGCGTTGTTGGAAAGCGACTGGTCATCGCTGAGGACCGGATAGTAACCGCGTACCATGCTTCCAAAGCGTGTCAGCGCCAAGTGTTGCGCGATTCACCATGAGCGCGACGTTTACCAATAGTTCCTGAGCTCGGGCCAAAAGCTCGGGTGCTGGCGGTAAATGGAATGGCACTGCCGATCGACAAGCGAGTGATGTGATACCATGATCCGAGCGCGGGGCCGGTCGACGGACCGTCGCATCTCAACACCGCCGAGATGCTTGCCTCGCGCCGCCGTTTTGTGTCGGCGGTGGATGGCGGTGGTAATGGCCCGAAATGGGAAGCCGGTCTCTGCGATTCGGCAAGATGAAATCGTTGAAGAAATTGTCGTCAATCTGCGACCTCTGAAATCGCACAACTCCTTTGGTTCGGTCTCAGAGCGCGTGAGGCACGCAATCTTAGTTCTGCTAAAGGTAGCTCCTTTGTGGACCAAAATTGGGGATCGAAAGAAAAATCGTGCCCATGCCAAGAAATTAGACGCCGCCGTTCACGAGATTGAAGTTTTGCTGTCCACCGCACCGACTGGCCTTGCGTTATTTTTGTCTTTCCCACTAGGACTGGAAAGTGGAGACCATCCCTTAGAACAGGCGCTACCAAAGCGTTCGATCGGGGAGTTCGAGCGAGCATTTGTAGCTCGCGCGAATTGCTTCGCTGCTGAACTGAAACGACTACGTAAAGTCTGCGCCCGGGCAATAAACCCGGGTCTTGGCAATCATCCAAACTACGACCACGCAAAACATATGTCTGCGCATTTCGCTTGCGAATTGCTCAATGAATTATCCCAAAACAAGGTCACCGGAACAAAAGATGGGCCCTTTCGGGTTATCACCAGCCTTTTTTACGAGGCAGTATCGGGGCAGAGAAATGCTGATCTAAAACGAGCTTGCGACGGGGTCCTTCAGCCCTAGCTTCGAGGTACGAGTCCAGCGATAAAATCATAGGCGGTCTGTACCAACATTGAGCTAGAACTGGACTAAATTTGCCCTCCCGCAACAAGTGGTGCACTTTCGATGCGTCGCCCGAGCCTGTTTAAAGAACGGGACGTAAGGCGTGCGGCAAAGGCAGTACTTTCTGTGGGGCTTGGCATAGCCCGTGTGGAGATTCGCCAAGATGGAGTTATCGTGATTGTGCCCGGTAAGCCTGAAGAACCCGCGAACGTGAGTCCAGAGATAAACGAATGGGATCATGCGGTATGACACGTCTAAAGCTGTCCTATATCCACGTGTTCCGCGACCGTCACGGCAAACTCCGTTATTATTTTCGCCGCGGCGACAAAAGAGTGCCGCTTCCGAACTTGCCAGGTTCCGATCAGTTCATGGTCGCTTATCAGACTGCACTTGCCGGTTTGACGGCTCCACAGAAGCAGATTGGAGCAGGCCGCACTATCGCAGGCACACTGCACGCAATCATTGCCGCCTATCTCGATTGTTCTTCCTGGTCGACGTCACCCTTTAAGGCGCTTGCCCCCGAAACCCAGCGAACGCGGAGAAATATTCTCGAAAATCTGCGCGAGGCACATGGTGAAAAGCGCGTATTTTGCACTGATCAAAAGGGTCGCCGCGTGCCAGTGCTCACCAGAGGCCATGTGCAGCGGATGGTCAATCAGAAAAGCAACACGCCGTTCGCGCAACGTAATTTTCTCAACACTATTCGCGCGATGTTCAAGTGGGCGATGTCAGAAGAACGTGTACCCGATGATCCTTCGCTCGGTGTGACCCGGCAGAAGATCGAAAGTACCGGCTACCGCTGTTGGGAAGACCAAGACATCGCGCAGTACAGACAAAAACACGCACTTGGCACTATGGAGCGTCTCGCCATTGAGCTTCTGCTTACGACCGCATGCCGTCGTGGCGACGTAGTGAAACTCGGGCTACAGCACATCCACGAGGGTACGATCAGCTTTGAACAATCAAAGACCAAACGCAGCGAGAAAGCGACCGTTGCCGTCCCGCTTCATCCCGACCTCAGCGCGGCCCTTAAAGCGATGCCGCCCTCCAACGTCGTTCGCCTGACAGCCAACACGACCTTGCTACGAACGAGCTTTGGTCAACCGTTCACGCCAGCGGGATTCGGAAATTGGTTCCGACGATGTACACCAACTGGCAAACCTTCGTGTTTGGTTTGCCAATTTCTAGACTAAGTCGTTGAAAGGAAAGGAGCACAAAATGAGAATGGTAGGCCCGGGAGGACTCGAACCTCCAACCAAGCGGTTATGAGCCGCTGGCTCTAACCATTGAGCTACGGGCCCCCAAGAGTACGCGCGCCAAGGGTCAGGCGGTTTCGACGATATTATATAGGATCGTCCTACCTAATCTTGC
>DATLJR010000171.1:0-1579 GCA_035538755.1 Pseudolabrys sp. | reverse complement strand
GGAGCGGCTGCAGTTATGGGTCGGATCAACAGCGGATCACAGCAAAACAGAGTCAGTTGATCACCTCATCAGCGATCGCAAAGAACGCAGGTGGAATCGCAATCCGAGGCCTTTTTCAGCATGCTCGGCCACTGGCCTGCCGTTCTTAATGATTCCTTGCGCATAAACATCAAGCTGGCAGCGCATGACCTCAAGAAACACGACCGACCGGAACAATTTTAGATTCCGAGCATTTGCCGGACATCGGACAAAAGCGGGGCCCCATATGATGCATGCGGCGGACCGGTTCCTAAAATTTGCAGCCGAGTGCCAAGCCATGGCCAAATCGAGCCGGCAACAGGAGAACAAACGAGTTTGGAATGGGCTAGCGGAGCGATGGCTTCGCTGCGCCAAGTTGCTTGAGCAATTTGATACTGGACTAAGGTCACCCGAGTTAAAGCGTCGGCAAAAGCATCTGAAACTCGTTACTCACTGAGCGCCCCGCGCGAATCGCCTGGCATAAGCCGAGGATGGGGCGGCTTCGGCCGTAGGTTCCCGTTCGCCTAAATCCGGCCACCGTAATTTGGCTTCCTTCGGTGGACGGGAAGGTCGGGGGATGCATCACGACCACCACGAGCACACCTTTCATCCCGCTCCGTGCTGCCCGAGCTGTGGCGAAGCTATGCGGTTTGTGCGCTCAATCCACACATTTGAGTGCCACGTGTGTAAAGTGTGGATTACAGAGGCGTGCGAACCCCCGACGGTTTTAGAAGTGCCTGCGCTTAGCTCCATTGCCTGACTGGCGCTCGGCAGCAACTCAAAACAGCAAAGCCGTCGGCGGTAGGAGGATGAGCCGGGACGGCGAATTCGGGGGCCAAGTTCCTCCCCAAAGACGAGGCGCGACGGATTGCGGCCAACGTGGCGAGGCTGCCGGAGTTGTTACCTAAGTGGTAAAACCGATGCTGGCCGACAGATGCCGCTTGAACAAACGGCGCGTGGACATCGTTTCGATTTTGACTCTAGAGCTTAGGTCGCGGAATGACCCATAAGGAATTTCTGGATAAGGGACGGCCGGCTCACCAATGGAAAAATCGATGGACCGAAAAATGTCTCGACGCGTGACGCCGCAGGTTGTCGTCTATGTGTGCAAATTTATCGACCCGTTCGATCTCTTGGCCGGCATCGTTCGCAAATTGCCTGTCAGCTATCATGGATGCTGATAGGTTGATGTCTCCAACTTGGCAATTGTACAGCGGACTACGCCCTGCAGGTGTGCAAATCATCTCGCGACGGCGAAGAAGGCGATGAAGGGCGTAAAAATCTCGGCGACCAAAACCGCCCCAACCAAGCAAACGAATAACCCGGCCCTGCAATTCAATCACACCGCTATCGAGGACAGTCGCCATACCGCGAAGAACCTTGTCGTCCATATTTGCAGGGGCTTCATGCGCCGAGCCCGTCGAAGTAGCAGCCGTGGCTCCTTCTGATCGCTGGAGTGGTTCAGCACTTTTCACAAAATCCTGCCAGATCGTGGCTGGGAGGCTACCGCCCGTGACCCCTTTCATGGGCGAATTGTCATCGTTGCCGACCCAGACGCCTA
>DATLJR010000170.1:0-1518 GCA_035538755.1 Pseudolabrys sp. | reverse complement strand
GGGGCAAGCGATGGAAGCGGCACGCGCACTAAAACAACAGGGAATTATCGAGGATGACCGATTTTGGCCGATCCCCGACATGGCCCAGGGGATGCGGGTGGAGCACGATCGCCTGGTGCAACTCGGCTGGGTTTATGACGGCTTCGGCGGCTATCGCAGGAAGGCCGCATCATCGCACCCCGGTCTAAAACTTGCGGCGTCTAACGCTCTCAATGTGAGTGCAAGTGCCTTGCGATGGCGCGGCCATCGCGTCTGTAATTCGACCGGGCGGCGGACTCCGAAATCCAGGCGCGGCGACGACGGGAACGGCGCGCAACTCTCATTCTCGTTTTTTAATCGATAACCGGACACGCCATAGCAGGCAGCCTGTTGACGCCTTCGCTATCGGATCGTGGCCTCGCAGGGCGTTTGCCAGTTGCCCTTGCGACCGACCGATCATGATGGCGAGTTCATATTGTGACAGACCGCGCTGCTGCCGCCGAAACTCAATCTCGGTCATTCGCAAAGGCTAGGCGGCGGCGCGCCGAGGGCGGGTTGGGGCACTGGCGCCGCTCAAGTGCTCAGTCCAGAAGTGGCCGCCGAGGCCCGCCATCGCGACGAACATGTCCTGAAAGCGCTCGGCGATCTTGGGATCGAAGGTGAACCAGGTCTGCATCAGTGATTCGGGCGAGATCTTCTCGATGTTGGACATCATCTGCTGCTGCAGCTTGTCCATCACGGCCGCCTGCATCGGCATGATGTCGGGAAGACCGAAGAACTGCCGGGCTTCGAGGGGCGTGCAATCGATTTCGAAGTTTACGTTCATGGCTCCTCCTGGTGTTTGTGAACGCTTGAGTATCGCCGTGGGCAGGCTCAGTTTGAACAAGGCCGCCGATCTGTCTGCCGGCGGCTCTGAAAGTCCATTCAGGCTAAATATTCGGCGATGTCCCAAGCGACGCATTAAAGCGAAGCAAAATTCCGATCGGCATCCACGAGCATGTAGGCTGCAAGCTCGGCAACCACCTCTTGCGCCGACCTAACGCCTGCACGGCCCTCGGCCTGATAAGTGAGCTTTGCCGCCCGCTCTGCGCATTTTGTGTCGAACACTTCTTCTTCCTGTTCCCAATAGCGCCATTGGTCGTCGGTCATAGGCTTCGGCGTGAATTCCACATCAGTTCTCCTTCGTTTGCCCCCTCCCACCCCTATCCATGTATGGTTAACGGGGGGTTAACGACGCCGCAAACTAATCCCGACATTTTTTCCTGCACGCGAATCAACGACCCCCTAATTCAATTTCGATCTGCAACGGTCGCGGTGATCGAGCCGGTGCAGCTTGCCAAATCGAGCGCGAGCAGCAGCGTGCCAGAACCGTTCCTGTTCGGGGGGATCGTCGACGTGGTCCTCGATGATGCGGGCGATCCGGCAGATGACCTTCATCTGCGGTTGGCCGCCGAGAAAAACCTTTTCGGTCAAGACGGCCTAGACGCACCATGGCGCGCGCTCCGGGTGGTTGCGCCATTCCACGCGGGTGCGATTCCA
>DATLJR010000169.1:0-2906 GCA_035538755.1 Pseudolabrys sp. | reverse complement strand
GCATCGAGGACAAGATCAAAGGTCTTGGCTTCGGCGCCGACGACTACATGACCAAGCCGTTCCATAAGGACGAACTGGTCGCGCGTATCCACGCCATCGTGCGCCGATCGAAAGGGCACGCGCAGTCAGTCATCAGCACTGACGGTCTATGTGTCAATCTCGATAGCAAGACAGTCGAAATCGACGGTGCGCGCGTGCATCTGACTGGCAAAGAGTACCAGATGCTGGAACTCCTGGCGTTGCGCAAGGGAACGACGCTAACTAAGGAAATGTTCTTGAGCAATCTCTACGGCGGTATGGACGAGCCAGAGATGAAGATCATCGACGTCTTTATCTGCAAGCTGCGAAAAAAACTCGCTAGTGCATCGGGCGGCAAGGACTACATCGAGACGGTCTGGGGGCGTGGCTACGTAATGCGCGAGCAAGCCGAGGCTGCCGCAACGATTTCCGCCTGACAGATTGCTCCCGTCTTGCCAACCCATGTCCGCTTTGGGTCAAAAGCGGACATTCGGCCCAAGAAACGCGATGTCCGCTTTACCTCCAAAAGCGGACATTAGCCGCCGCGTTCATGAGTACACGTCCTATATCTCCGGCCACAAGGATGGTGTTGCTGGTGTCTACAATAGGGTGCAGTACCTGTCGGACAAACGATCCGCGCTCGATCAGTGGGCGCACCACTTACGGACTATCATTGCTCAAGCGACCGGCTAATGTGACGCCGCTTCGCAAGGGTGACTCGCGTAAGAAATGAACCCCCTCCTTGGTCCATCGCGCGTGGCGGTGATATTGACGAGGCGGTGATTGCGTTGTGACCAACGGGTGCCGTGTTCGAAACCATCACCCGAACCATTTGCTTCTCGGTTCGTAACTTGGTTGGTAATCATTGCAATCATATTCGTGGCGGTGGTCAGTTTTTTTATCGCTGGATTGTGGTGACCGAAACGGTTATCGCCATCGCATCGCAAAATTAAACTACCATGCGCGACGAAGCGCGGCGGATTGCGGCGAATATCGCGAGGTTGCCCGATCCATAGCTCTCCTCAGTCCCTTGCCCCGTCCCGGTGTTTGTCGGATGATGGCAAAGCTGCGGCTTCTTTGAGGGAGGGGTCGTATTGCGCTGCTGGGTCTGCACAACAACGATTGCGGCGGCGATGCTGTGCTTGTCACTCGGTGGCTGCGCATCGCATTCGGTTTGGAATTTTTACGACGCGCAGTCTTGTTCGTCTCAGAATTTCGTGGCGATGGTCGCGTGCGGTAAGGCAAAACGCGAAGCCTATTGCCACGACGTTTATTTCAGCAACTGCCCGTCGACGGGTAACGCTTTTGTGCAATATGCCGACGCACTGGCCGCGCAAGTGCAGAACCACGAAATCACCGAAGCCGACGCGATGGCGAAGTTCGCCGAATATAAAACTCGGACCAGTTCCCAATCGCGGTGATAGACGGGACAGCGTTATCGGCTGGATTGGCCTTTTGATTTTTGTCGCCATCGGCATTTACGCGACCGCCGAAAAGTGACGCAGACGATTAATGGAACTGGACCGGCACGGCATCGGGGTCCATTATTCCAGCTCCTTGGCGCTCAATATCGAGAGCGAGCATTTGGATAATGTGCTCTCTCAATTAGACCGGCACAATCATGCGCTCGACAAGGCGCGGCGGATTGCGGCGAATATTGCGTCGCACCGATGCCGATTTGGCAGAGAGAAAAAGGCCGCCGAATTGGCAGCCTTAAAGTTAGTCCGGAATAAGTTAGAAGAGCACGTTGGAAGTTCGTGTTCTTTGATCTCGATCAAAAATCACTGCTGTTCCATCATTTTAGATAACTCCGCCACCGTCGGGAGCCTACCGTTTGGAGTCAACCCGTTAACGACACCGGGCAGAACCTGCGACAGTTGTTTGCTGAGATCATCCTCGGAGATGCCCGTCAGCTGAGACACTGTCTTCATGATACTGGGGCCAAGCGCAGAACCAAGTTGACCAGGCGAAACCGGCTGATTTTGCCCCGAACCGACCCAGGAATTGACCACGTCGCCAAGCCCTCCCTGCTGCAGCTTGTTCACCAGTCCGCCCAATCCGCCAAGCAGTCCACCAGGATCACTCGTGTCCGTTGTCGGTTGCGCGCTCGCGCTGGCGGTCTGTCCTTTGCCACCGAACAGAACGCCAGAAGCTAGCAATGCACCGAGAGCGAGCATCAACGGTTTGGCAATACTGCCGCCCGGAGCGGATGAGCGGATCATATCATTAAGTCCAGCCATTGCTTTTCTCCTACTGAGTAATGCCCCTTGCCTCTCTCCCGACACTAATACTTGGACACGCTGATATCATTCATCACGACGCCCGCGTCTTTGACCTAAATCATGTTTACCGCCAACAAGGCCCGGCGGATCGCGGCGAATATCGCGAGGTTGCCGGGCTATTGAGCGGCCGTTAGACGTGGGGAGTGCGATGAGGGCGCAGATCGCGGCGGACTTGGTCGGTAAGCAACCGGCCCCATGCGCGGTACATTCCAAAAGAAGCCGACCTTGTCCAAACGCCTCCGGCGTTCGGGCGACAATTCCTTTTTATTTCGGCGTTGCGTCGCGACCCACCATCCAAGTTTGAGACCATCCTTCCTATAAAGGGTCGGCACATGGAAAGCGCAATATGCTTCGGCCGGTGCGCTCCGTCCGCTGCGAAGGCCAAAACGGGCCCGCGCACCCGCTAAGTCCTTGGAAATCATAATTGGCCGCACCGCGGGTCCGCAGCCCCGAAATTTCTCAGCTGGCTGAGGGAACTTTGCGCTGGGGCCGCGACTTTAGATGGGCGGATTCTTCGGGGATCTCCCATGGCCACTGTGTTGCTTGTTGAAGACGACGATCAGGTCCGCGTGCTGGCCGAATCGTATCTGGAAGAACAGGGACACG
>DATLJR010000168.1:0-55635 GCA_035538755.1 Pseudolabrys sp. | reverse complement strand
CCCACTTGGTCTGACGACGACCACGACCAATCTTCCGCAAGCGCATTACCAAGATTTTAGCACCATCTACTGACAGATCGCGGCTACTCAGGCCGCCTTGCCCTGGTCGTGTTCTCCTCTAGCGACCAGGGCATCTTTTTTGCCGCTCAAGGCTAACGCGAAGGGACCAAATCGACGTAGCAAACCATGCAGGCGTCAGGCACTTGGCCTTGGCGCTTGTAGAAGCGCTCCCATGGAGTTTCCGCACAAGCCATGCACCGCCATGTCCTAGTCATCTTAATGGCCTTCATCTTGGCCGCCTGTGGACAAAGCGAACCGCCGGCCAAGGGTGAAGCCGGTCCGCCCGGACCCCCTGGTCCTGCCGGTCCGCCTGGCCCACCCGGCGCCGCTTCCGGCGCTCAAGCACCTGCCATCAAGGTCATCGCAAGGCCCTGTGATCAACTTAGCTGCGGCGCGAGTTGCGAGGAGAACGAGCAAATTATCAACGCCTACGCACTCAATCCAGGGGGCGTGATCGCCTTCGTGGATGAGCGCCATGTGACCTTTCGACCGAATAAGCGTCCCACCGTTCTCGTGCTCGTCTGCATCGGTAGATAATCCGACGCTTGGCAACCTCACCGCTGTGCGGTCTATTATTGCCCAATGGGCTACAACGCATGCAACGATGAAATCCGCGACAACATCACACGGATGCGGCAGGAGTGGGAAGCACAACGTGGGGCGTTGGCTACCGTGCGCCGCTTCAACGCAAGGCTTTCTGCAAAGGGCTATGTTTGGTTTTGGCCTAAGTTTGCAGCCGCGCTAACTTCAAAACTCATTGGCTTGTCATTGCGTGCGACAGCTGCGAGACGGTGGTGGATTTAGACCTCCGCGTTAAGACGCGCGACCTTGAAGAATCCATCCGTGTCGCGCTCCGTGAAGTGCAATGCCCGCGCTGCAACGGCCACGGTCGGCCGCCCATCATTGCTTTGGCGCGGCATGTCTCGGTTTAAAAAAAGAGTGTTGAGCCACACCAAATCGCAGTAACGAACATTCACGAAGCTGTGTCACCTCAGATGGAACTCAAGCCGCACGGCACAAGTTGAAATATGCTAGGTAGTGAGTGCCCCGCTAGAACCAATGATATGAACGAAGTCTCGAAATTAAACGCTAGTCCGTCCGACAGCTTCTCTGTGCGTTTCGTAGTGAGCTTGCTCTTAATTCGTATCGGCGCATCTGCAGTGCTTTTGGCCTTGCGACGATTGCGATTTAACTTCAGCAGATAAAGCCACTAGCGCTCAATCAATTTCTGCTTTCGGGATTGGCCCGAGCGTCCTCATTTCTGACAGGATAGGCGAACTAGGTCGCCTGGGTATTCAAAAAGTTGAAGCGAGCCATTCATTCTTGAAAATACGGTGCTCTATTTTTCGAGTGCCAACCGCTATCCCGCGCATTTTTTATCGATGATGGCTTGCTCTATAGCGGTCATCTGACCCTTCAGTTTCGATAACTGAGCGGCGACTTCATCTCCGCTGACAACGGATCGCTTTTCATCTTGAACGCCAGTTAGCTTCGAAGCCTTCGCAGACACAGCGTACGATTCCGTCCGCAGTTTTTGGCAGGTGTAAGATTGATAGCTAGTAAGTGAGACGTCTGCCACCGAGTCCTCTGATGAATTCGTGAGACATCCGCCTAGCGACAGCGCGATTATAGCTGGCAGGATAAAACGCATAGCCCGGCCCCTAACCACAGACGACGATATAGACGGTTAAGCGAGACAATGATGCCACCCGCCGCTAATTTTTGCATCGCCGTACTGGCGCACCGCCCCCGAGACTGTACGTGATGAAAAAGTGATCAGAGTGTAGGCAGCATGAATTCTCTTTGCTGAATTGTTACCCCTACTCTCGGCCCGTGACGACCCCCCCTGCGTCGCGGGCTTTTTTTTTGAGCAACTATTTTTGAATTGCTTCAACAGGACGAAAGTCGGACGAATGTCGCGACAGCTTTTGACGAGGAGGAGAGACAAGAAAAGGAACCAATCATGAGCAGTGTTTTAAAAAATATTGCAGCATTGGTGGCAGTAACGGTTGGCGCGCTCATTGGAAGCGTAGGAACTAGCGATGCTCAAAACTACCGCTACTATAATAACGCTTATGGGTCGGGACCGGCATATAATGGCGCCTATCGCTCTCACCGCGCTATGGCGCCTATGCCTTCTCAGCGTGCCTATTACACAAACTCGTTCGATAAAAACCAAAGCTGTTGGCAATCACCGGCGTCCCTGGAGTACACCGGGGGTTGTTATTAACAGAACAGAGAGATCGTTGGGGCGCCGACGCTGAACGCCTTCGACGCAAGCGCGGCCTTGGCAGTGCGGTTACATCCGCCGCTTCCGCCAATTCCGGTTTAGATCGCTGTACGAGGCTGACCAGTGCCGTTCGAGCGCGAGAGGATACCCGACAGCTAAGGCCACCTTTATTGCTTATCGGCACGCTTTTGACTCAATTGCTCAGTGAGCTTTTGTTGTTGGCGCAACAACTCAATTTCAGCTCTCAGCCGTTCAATATCTTGAGCCGCCTTGTCGGGTGCCACCTGAATCGCTTGTTGGCTTAATTTAAACTCCTTCGTTAATTGTTCGATCCGATCTTCCAGACCTCGAGTTTGATTTGCCGCCGCACGCTCAGATTGTTGTTGGAAATAAAAGGAGGCGCCAAAGAGAGCGACAAGCACCGCCACAACTGAAGCAACCCGCAGTATTCGATATGCTAGGTAAACGCAATTTTGGGATCATAAGGTGCCAGTTGGGTGCCCATTTCACCCTTTGTTCCAGCTGAGGATTTGGTAAGGCATTGAAGACAAGTGAGAACTAGGGATCATAGAAAGACTGGCAACAGAGCTCGTAATCCGGTTGGATGCCGCCGTTCCGCCCGCCGGGCGGTAGAGGACCAGCCGAAGACCGTGTCAAGCAACAGAAGCGATAGCGCAAAAGCGCGGCCCGCCAGTGGCGGCACACTATCCAGCTTCGATCGCCCGGTTCCCGCAGGGGTCAATGCCGCCGGCTTCGGCAGTGACGTGGTTGCCGACGCGTTGCGGGCGACAGACATCCCTTACATCGCCCTCAATCCGGGCGCGAGCTATCGCGGCCTGCACGACAGCCTCGTCAATTATCTCGGCAATGAACGCCCGCAATTGCTTCTGTGCCTGCACGAGGAAAGCGCGGTGGCGATCGCTCACGGCTATGCCAAGGTGACAGGGAAGGCCATGGCGGCGGCCGTCCATTCAAACGTCGGATTGATGCACGCGACCATGGCGATCTTCAACACATGGTGCGATCGCATGCCGATGGTGATCCTCGGCGCTACGGGTCCGGTCGACGCAGTCAAGCGACGGCCATGGATCGACTGGATTCACACCGCGCGCGATCAGGGCGCGCTGGTGCGCGGCTACACCAAATGGGATGATCAGCCGGCGTCTCCCGTCGCGGCGCGCGAAGCGGTGCTGCGCGCGAACTGGATTGCCAATACCGCGCCGCGTGGTCCGACCTACGTCAACCTCGACGCGGAGATGCAGGAGAGCAAGCTCGCCGAAGCCGTGCCGCCAATCGAGGCCGCACGATTTATGCCTCCCGTTAAAAATATACCGACGCCCGATCTTATCGGGCAGGCGGCCGACTTACTGCGTCATGCCAAGCGGCCGGTGATCCTTGCGGGACGA
Organism: Pseudolabrys sp.; assembly: GCA_035538755.1. GTDB lineage: Bacteria > Pseudomonadota > Alphaproteobacteria > Rhizobiales > Xanthobacteraceae > Pseudolabrys. The sequence continues at coordinate 51,939 of DATLJR010000168.1, read as the reverse complement.
GTGTCGCGCGATTTTGACGCCTGGAAAGCACGCATTGCGCTGGCCGAAGCCGTGAATGCTCGGGTCGCAACCGATCTCAAAGTGGCCGCCGCCTTCCCCACCCACCATCCGTTGCACGTTGGCTCGCCGGGCACCATCGGCATGACCTCGCAAGCAGTCGATGCCATCCGCGAAGCCGATGCAATTTTGAGTCTTGACTGGGTGGATGTTGCCGGAACGTTGAAATCTGTCTTTGGTGCGACCGTGCCGTCTGCGCGCGTCGTTCAGGTGTCGGTCGATCATTATCTTCATAATGGCTGGAGCATGGACTATCAGGGCCTTCCTCCAGTCGATGTGTTCATCGATTGCGAACCGGACGTCGCCGTGCCGGCCCTTCTCGACGCACTGGGACCTCAACGCTCGCAGACTACGACCGCGCACAAAAAGGAATTTCCCAAACTTTCAGATGACAAGCTCACCGTCGACCATCTCGCCGACGCGCTTCGGCGCGCGGTGGGCCAACGCCCGACATCTTTGACGCACGTATCACTGTCCTGGAACGGCGCCAGCTGGGCCTTCAATCATCCGCTCGACTATCTCGGCTCGGATGGCGGCGGCGGGGTTGGTGGCGGTCCTGGCATTTCCGTCGGCGCAGCGCTGGCGCTGAGAGGCAGCGGCCGGTTGCCGGTTGCAGTCTGCGGCGATGGCGATTTCCTGATGGGAATCACCGCGTTGTGGACGGCGGCACATTACCGCATTCCGCTCCTGATCGTGGTCGCCAATAACCGGTCGTTCTTCAACGACGAACTGCACCAGGAACGAACGGCCCGCACGCGCAATCGCCCCGTGGAGAACCGCTGGGTCGGTCAGCGCATTTCCGAGCCTGACATTGATCTTGCGGCAATGGCTCGCGCGCAAGGCGCGGAGGGCTTCGGTCCGGTAAACTCCATTGCCGACCTTCAGCCGATATTCGAAAAGGCCATTGCCACCGTCGAGAGCGGCGCAATCGCCGTTGTCGACGTACGCGTCGAACCCGGCTACACCGCGGCAATGACGGCCGCAATGACGCGAAGCGAGTAAGTTCCCGATGCTACCTGACGCAGTACGAAATGACGCCATTCTGGTGGCGGACGACATCGTCGTTCGGTTTCAGACTCCGGAAGGACCGATCACGGCCGTCGATAACGTATCGTTCGGGGTGCGGCCGGGTGAATTTCTATCGGTCATCGGCCCCTCGGGCTGCGGAAAATCAACTTTGTTCAATGTCATCGGCGGCCTCCTGAACGGTTACGACGGGATCGTCAGCGTCGCGGGAGAGACCGTTTCCGGTCCGCACAAATCGATCGGCATGGTGTTTCAGGAGGAATCGACATTTCCCTGGCGTACGGTGACCGACAATGTCGCTTTTCCGCTCGAACTCATCGGCATGCCGAAAGCCAAGCGCGTGGAGCGCGCACGACATTTCATTTCACTTGTAGGTCTCGACGGCTTCGAAAACCGCTACCCCGGCGAACTTTCCGGGGGAATGCGCCAACGCGTTTCGCTGGCGCGAACGCTGGCCTCCGAGCCAAAAATTCTGCTGATGGATGAGCCCTTTGCGGCACTCGATGAACAGACGAGGCTTCTGCTCGGCGACAAGGTTCTGCAGATACAACAGGAACTCAAGCAGACAACGCTGCTCATCACACATAACATTACCGAGGCCGTTCAGATGTCGGATCGCATCCTTGTGATGACGTATCGGCCGGGCAAGGTGAAGCGCATAGTCGAGATCAATCTGCCGCGCCCGCGCACGTCCGAGATTGTCGGCAGCGAAACATTCGGCCGCTACGTCGCAAAGATCTGGAATGATCTGCGCGAAGAGGCGAACCGCGGCATGCGCGACGAGGAAAAGAATGCGCTGAGACAGGAGGACTTTGCACTATGACGACGGCGGATACGTCGATTGTCACCTCGGGTCGCGACTATTCGGCCCCCCCGCTGGTCGGCTTCGGCACATTCGTTGCGTTCTTGCTGGCCATCGAGGCGGTGATCCGCATCGGCTGGCTCAACCGTTTCATCGTCCCGCCGCCAACCGATATAATTGCAAGCTTCGGCCGCCTGTTCACGGAAGAGCACATCCTCTATCGATTCTTCTTCACAGCTGGCGAATGCTTCATCGCGGGCGTCATGGTCACGATAGTCGGCATCGCCGTCGGGGTGGTGATGCAACGCTATAGTCTGTTGCAGCGCGCGTGCGAGACCTGGGTGGCGGCATTTGCTTCGGCACCCCTGGTGCTGACCTATCCGCTGTTCATGGTGATCTTCGGCCGCAACGCCTGGACGATCATCATGATGGGCTTTCTCTCCGCCCTGCCCCCGGTGATCCTCAAGACGATCGAAGGAATATCCGGAACGCGGAAAGTTCTGGTCAACGTCGGCCGCAGCTTCAAGCTGACGGCGACCCAGCAATTCTGGAAAATTCTGTTTCCTGCTGCGTTGCCGACCATTTTCGTCGGTATCCGGCTTGGTCTGATTTTCGCGCTAATCAACGTGGTCGGCACCGAGTTCCTGATCAATTTCGGCGGGCTTGGTCAGCTGATCAACGATCTGGCCGAGCGTTATGACCTCGCCGGCACCTACGCCGCGATCTGTTTCGTGATCCTGGTCAGTGTGCTGTTCTTTATGGGATTGGAAAAGGCTGAAAGATGGCTGAGACCAGTCGCTTAAGCCAAACGGCGGCTGCCTCCCGGGGCATCAGCCCCGTGACGTTGCTGCGCATCGCCATCATCCTGGCGGTGCTGGCAGCGTGGGAATTTCTCGCCCACTCGGGCTGGCTCTACCGCGACGTCGTACCATCGTTGCTGTCCATCGGACGCGCAATGTCGACGCTGCTCACCGACCGCAACTATTATTTCAATCTTGGCGTGACCGCCGCGGAAATCGGGGTGGCTTTGGCAATTGGCGGGTCCGCCGGCCTGGTGGTTGGGCTCATCCTTGGCGCCAATCGCTTCCTGTCCAGAGCCTTCGAGCCCTATCTCTATTATCTCGGGCCGACACCAAAGATCATTTTCTTCCCAGTGATGATCATGTGGTTTGGTGTTGGGCCGGAATCTAAAGTCGCCCTCGGTACATTGTCCTGCTTCTTTCCCGTTGCGCTCAACGTGGCTGCCGGCATGCGGCAAATAGACAAAGTCCTTATCCGGGTTGGGCATAGCTTCCGCGCCAGCACGTGGCAGATGGTACAAAAAATCTATCTGCCCGCGATGCGTCACCCGATCATCAACGGCATTCGCCTCGGATTTGGGTTCGCATTGATCGGGACTTTGCTCGCGGAAACGAAGCTTTCCAACAAAGGCATCGGTTTCCTCATCATCCAGACCTACAGTATTTTCGACATGCCGGCGATGTACGCGATGCTCATCGTCCTCTTCGTGCTGGCGATCGCCGCCAATGCGCTGATCGGAAAGCTTGGCGGTCTCGACAGCATCAAGAGGAACTAGAAAAAGCGTGGGAGGGAGATTCATGAGACACTTCCTTGCAATTGCGGCTGCGGTCGCAACGATTGCTCAAGCCAGTCCGGGCGCCGCGGACGATCTCGTGAAAATGACGATTGGCCAGCGCGGCAATTGGGATACTTCAATTACCCACCTCGGCGAGAAGGCCGGCATCTTCAAGAAGCACGGTTTGCAGCTTGAAATGATCTACACCTCAGGGAGCGGCGAAACCCTGCAGCCGGTGATCGCCGGCGGCGTCGATCTCGGATTGGCAGTTGGCACGCTTGGCGCCATGGCGGCTTATGCGAAAGGCGCGCCAGTGCGTATTATTGGTGCTCAGGCAACCGGCGCGGCCGATTACTGGTACGCCAAAAATCCGGACATCAAGACACTGAAGGACACCAATGGCCATACCATCGCTTTTTCAACCAATGGATCCTCCACCAATAGCGTCGTCCGAGCCTTCATCGATGAATTCAAGCTCAGCGCCAAACCACAGGCCACCGGCAATCCAAGCGCAACTTTGACTGCCGTCATGACCGATCAGGTTGACGTCGGCTGGGCGTCACCACCCTTCGGCCTCAAAGAAATGGAAGAAGGCAAGATTCATCTGGTTGCCCGCGCGACCGACGCCACGCTGGTGCGCGGGCAGACAATCCGCGTCCTTGTCGCGAATGCGGACCTGCTCACAAAACGCAAGGACATCATCGATCGCTTTATGAAGGCCTATCGTGAAAGCATCGAGTACATGTATTCGTCGAATCCGCATGTCATTATCGACTACGCAGAGTTCGCCAAGGTGCCGGAGCCCATGGCGAAGCGGGTGCGCGATGAATTCTTCCCCAAGAGCCTGGTCAATCCCGACCAGATTCACGGGCTCGACTCGCTGATCCCGGAAGCAGTAAACCTGAAGTTCATTCCAGGTCCGCTGACGAAAGAACAGATCGCCGAGTTGATTCAGATTTCGCCGCGTCAGTAGGACAAACAGACGGACAGTTCCATGACCACAGCCGTTTCACCGAAAGCGGCCGCCGCGCAGGCGGTGGTGTTGCCCAAGAACCGTGGCGCCTACTACGCGGGCGCTTGGCACGAGCCTAAGGCTGGCCGTTTTGTCGAGTCGATCAACCCTGGCACCGGCAAGTCTCTGGGAAAGGTCGCGGACTCAGGTGCTGACGATATCGACGCGGCCGTGGCCTCGGCAAAGGCTGCATTCATGGAATGGCGGCGCGTGCTGCCGCTAGAGCGTGCAAAGATTCTGCGGCGGATCGCCGAGATCCTCCGCCAGAACGCCAACGAACTTGCGATGATCGACGCCGCGGATTGTGGCAATCCTGTCAAGGAAATGGTCAGCGATGCGATGATCGCTGCGGCGCAGATGGAATTCTTCGCCGGCTTTGTCACGGAAATGAAGGGTGCTTCGATTCCGATGGGTCCAGATGCGATCAATTTTTCCGTGCGCGAGCCCCTGGGCGTCGTCGGCCGCATTATTCCCTTCAACCACCCCTTCATGTTCTGCGCGGGCAAATCGGCAGCCCCGCTCGCGGCCGGCAACACCGTGGTGGTCAAACCGCCGGAGCAGGCGCCCCTTTCTTCCTTGCGGCTCGCCGAACTGATCGGAGGCCTGTTGCCGCCGGGCGGATTCAACGTCGTGCCAGGAGGACAGGAAGCAGGACAGCGACTCGCGAGCCACCCTGATGTCGCCGTGATTGCACTAATTGGCAGCGTGCCGACCGGACGCGCGGTCATGAAAGCGGCATCCGACACGGTCAAGCGGACCATGCTCGAACTGGGCGGCAAGAACGCGCTGATCGCCTACGGCGATGCCGACCCCGACGAGGTTGCAGCCGCGGTCATTGGCGGCATGAATTTCACATGGTGCGGGCAGTCCTGCGGCTCGACCAGCCGCGCGTTCATCCATGAGGGTATCTACGACGCGGTCGTCGCGAAGGTGAAAGAGAAGATCAGATATTATAAGCCCGGCATTCCCACCGACCCGGCGACGACCATGGGCGCGATCGTGTCCAAGAGACAATTCGACCGGGTGATGACTTTCATCGAGTCGGCCAAAAATGAAAGCGCCGAGCTGATAGCCGGCGGTGGACCGCCCGCCGATCCGGCCCTCAAGAACGGATTCTTCATTGAGCCGACGGTCTTCGCCGTCACCGAAAAGAACAGGATAGCGCGCGAGGAGATCTTCGGGCCGGTTCTCGGCGTATTCAAATGGCGCGACGAAGCGAAGATGCTCGCAACCGTGAATGCGGTTGAATATGGGCTCACGGCTTCGATCTGGACCAATGATCTGAATACCGCGCACCGCACCGCGCTCACTGTGCAGGCGGGTTACGTGTGGATCAACGAGGTCAGCAAACACTTTCTCGGCGCGCCCTTTGGCGGATTCAAGCAGTCGGGACTTGGGCGCGAAGAGTGTTTCGAGGAGATGCTCTCCTTCACGCAGGAGAAGAACATCCACATCCGGCTGAAACCGTCCAAAACCTAGGAGCCGGGCGGATCGAATCCGGCGTGCTTCCAGACTCCGCGATTTTCCGGGGCGGCCATGAACCTAACAAAGGCCGCCGCAGTGTCCCCCGCGGCGCTGTCGGCCGTGGCTGCGGCACCATAGAGCGTGTTCAAGTCGATGCCGGCCGGTAACGGTCCGACCACGGTCAAGCCATTGACCCCGGCAACCTCGCTGGCGGGATAAATGCCGATTTCGGCCTGACCCTCCGCGACAAGCTGCACGCCGCCGTCGAGCGCTGTGCGGTGAATGACTTTTTTGGCCATCGCGTCGGCAATGCCGAGTTGCTGCATCACTTTTCCCATGTGCGTCCCACTCGGAGTCTTTCCTGGAGTCGCATGGACCACCGACCGCGCGTTCAGCATGGCGTCACGGAATTTCTCCTTGGTGGAAATATCCGGCTTCGGTGCACCTTCCTTCACAACCACGCTTGTGCCGACGATGCCGAAAGTCGCGCGAGTGTTATCGCGCAATTTTCTCTCTTTGGCATAGCCGTCGAGCATCGGCACCGGCATGACTAGCACATCGGCTTTTTCGCCAGCAGTCAGTTTTTCGCGCAAAGCGGTCAACACGTCGTAGACGAAGACGACTTTGTTTCCCGTTTGCTGCTCAAATTTCGGCGTGAGCAGCACGAACACTTCTTTCGGCGCACCGCCGCTCATAACCCTGATCTCGCTCGTCGATACAGACATGCTGGTCACCATAAACGCGGAGAATGCGACCAATCCCGAAATGGTCTTCATCGGGTCCCATCCATCAAAGCTTGAAACTCTCGAGCGTGCCCGGATGAAACATTTCTTCAACCGTTACCAGCCGGGTCGACAGACCTTGGGAATGGTGGTGACGCAGAAATGTTTCAAGCGTCTTGCGGTTGGCCGCAACACCATATGACCAGAAATCATCGCCCATCAGTGTACGCGCTTCGATCAATCGCTCCTCGACGAAGGGCAACGTGACCTTGGTCGATGAGGTATCGGCGAGCTTCTCCAGTGCAATCGCCTTCGAGCGCTCGAATGCCTTGAAAACCGCACCGGGCAACCACGGTTGAGCCTGGGCAAGCTCACGCTTGACGCCGACAATATGCATGATCGGAAAGATGCCGGTGCGCTTGAAATAGTCCTTCGCTGCCGCAACCGGATCGGGAAAAAGCCAACCGATGTGCGGGTGGCGGCCGAAACCTGATGGAACGCGGGGCCCGATAAATCCGTCAATTTCGCCAGCCTCCAATAGGCTCGAGAGGGTTCGCCCCTCCGGCGCATTGTCGAGCCGCACGTCTTTCGGCAGCGTTATGGCGATCTTCTCAGGCCTTCCCACCTCCTCGAGCCCACCTCTGATCCAATGGACGTCGGACGGTTTCACGCCGTGATCGTCTTCGAGGATTGCGCGCGCCCACACATTGGCGGTGAGCTGATATTCGGGAACGCCGATTCTCTTACCCTTGAGGTCCGCCGGCTTCTTGATGCGATCAGTGCGCACATAGATGGCGGTGTGCCGGAAAGCACGCGAGACGAAAGCCGGCACGCCTACGTAGGGGCAATTGCCCAGTGCGGTCTTGACCGTGAAACTCGACATCGACAGCTCGCAAATGTCGAATTCGGCATGGCGAAAGGCGCGGAAGAAGATTTCTTCGGGGTCGAGCGCCATGAATACCGCGTCGACCCCGTCGATCTGAACAATCCCGTCGCTGAGTGGCCGTGTACGGTCGTAATCGCGCACGGCAATGGAAAGGTTGAGTTTCGCCATAAAGATCCCGGCTAAAGCTGTGACCGGGATGTCATAAGGGAAATAATACCGGAGCGCTACTCCACGCCCCGTTTCTGCGTTTTTTCATCGGGGGTTACGTCAACCGCTCCCGCGCGCCCGATAATCCGCATGGGCCCGCGGCAATCCTTCATGCAGGGATTGGAATTCCAGAAGGCCTTCTCCGCCGTCTCGCGGTCGTCGTCGAAGAAGCCGGCTGCGTTTGGCATCTTGACCTCGCCCCAGGTTTCTTTCGAGAGCACGAATTTATTGTCGACGATGTCGTTGAGATAGAGCACGTAGGCCGTAACGGCGAAAAGCTCGTTGTTTTCGAGCGACTGCGCATCGCCGAACGGCATCGAACGACGAATGTAGTCAAACACGCTCGACAAATAGGGGAAATACGACCCGACCGTCTTGACCGGATCATGCGAGGCAAGCGAGCCTTTGCCTTGTGCGAGCTGCGGCCAACGTCCCGCGCTCTCGCCGAACTCGCCGTGGCATGCGGCGCATTTATCCATGTAAACCTTTTCGCCATCCTTCACCGACCCGCTGCCTGCCGGCGCGCCCTGCCCGTCCGGTCGAACGTCAATATCCCAACCAGCCAATTGTTCCGGCGTGGCAACGTGACCGATTCCATAGCTGCGCGGAGTTTCTTTTTTGACTTGAGCGATCGCCGCGACCGCAAACACAATCAGTAGCGCGGCACCGAACGCAATTCTACCCGACTTCGACATTCTCGACCTCGCCGCCGGGTTTCAGCGCCCACGTTTGTATTCCGTTGTTGTGGTAGATCGAATTGACGCCGCGAATCTTGCGCAGGGCATCCTTGCTCGGCTGAACGTAACCGGTCTCGTCCATGGCGCGCGACTGGAGCAAAAACTCTTCTCCGTTCCAGTCAAATTCGTAGTAGAATCGCGCGCACGCCTTGTCCAAAACGAGCCCATCGACCCGTGCCGCACGCCAGTTTCGACCACCATCGAGTGAAACATCGACGCGCTTGATCTTGCCGCGTCCGGACCAGGCTAATCCCGAAATGACGTTGAACCCTTTTTGCTTCACCGGCATCTGCGGCGATGGCGCTGTGATGACGGATTTCGCGTCCATCACGAACGTAAATTTTCGTGCCTTGCCGCTCTCGAGCAGATCCGTGTACTTCGAGGTTTCCTCGCGTGTGAACCATGGCTGATCACCGACCTTGAGGCGACGCAGCCATTTGACCCAGACGTTGCCTTCCCAGCCCGGAACAACGAGGCGCACGGGGTAGCCCTGTTCGGGACGCAGCATCTCGCCATTCATGCGGTAGGCCACAATGCAGTCGTCGAACGCCTTGCTTATTGGGATCGAACGATTCATCGCGGCCGCATCCGCACCCTCGGCCATGATCCATTTTGCGCTCGACTTGAGACCGGCCTGTTCCAGCAAGACCTTCAGCAATACCCCGGTATATTCCACACAATGCACCATCCCGTGCGTGTATTGGCAGCCATTTAGCTGGGCGCCTCGCCATTCCATGCCGGAATTGGCCGCGCATTCGAGAAAATAGATTTTGTTGACCCGCGGCAGCCGCTTGAGTTCGTCGAGCGTAAAGACGAGCGGCTTTTCAACTAGACCGTGCAACATCAGCCGGTAGTCCGCCGGATCGATCTCAGCGATGCCACCGTGGTGACGCTCAAAGCAGAGCCCGTTTGCGGTGATGATTCCGTCCAGCTGGTGCAAAGGCGTGAAGCTCACCGAGGATTCAGGCGTCGCCGTCAACCAGGGCACCGTGCGACGGATCACGTCCTTTTCGTATTTGGATGGATTGCCATAGGCCCGCACGCCGACGCCTTCGCCGAGTTGGCGCGTCCAATCGGCGATATTGGGTGGAAGATTCTTTGCGTTGTCCGCGCGCGCATCTATTGCGCTGCCTGCGGCAAGTCCGGCGGCACCGGCGATAAAACGACGGCGTGTCGTCCCCGCGGCGTCGTTCGGGTCAGCCATCGCAACCTCCCGGCAGATCGTATTCCAAGGGCTTATCACATTCTATTTCATGAATGTAATGGGAATGGCCACTAACCCCCGGAAATTTTCACGCTCGTGTTTTGTTCAAGCCGCACTGTTTTGGCCGCTCCAATGTAGCGTTCAACCACCTCCCAGACCGGCGGACCTTCGGTGCCTTCATTCACGCTGGCCCAGCCCGCGACCACGTATTCTTTTTTTGGTTCGATCGCTTCGCCCGATTTCAGGTGAGTCATTGCGGAAATGCGTTGACCGATCGGCTTGGAGACGTCGATTGCATAACCGAGCCCGCCACAACGCACCATGTCGCCGCCTTGCTGATAGTACGGATCCGGGTTGAACAAATTATCAGCGACATCCTCGAGCACTTCTTTTAACCGTTCCCCCGTCATCGCCATTCGATAGACCTGCGGATAGGTGATCGCCGTGGCGTTGTGAATGTCTTCCATTGTTATCGCCTGGCCGGGCAGTACGCTCGTGCCCCAGCGAAATCCTGGCGATAGCGCGATCTCCGCATCGCGCTCCTTAAGAAGCGCCGCGCAAATAAGGTCGTCGAACGTTCCATTGAAGTTGTCACGACGGAAGAGCACGGATTCAGTCGTTCCGACGGTGCGCGCAAGTTCTTTGGCAAATGGCGCGCGCGCTTTCGCTATCGCGGCACTGACCTCCGGATCAGCCTTGATGGCGTCTGCGAACAGCGGGATGAGCTTGTAGCGGAAGTTTTTGAATGTCCCGCCCTGAACATCGAGATCAAGCCGCGACAGGAACTTTCCGTGGCTGCCGGAAGCGATCAACAGCGTGTTGCCGACCTTGATGACTTCTGGCAGCGCATCGTGAGTGTGGCTGGTCAGGATCACGTCGATTCCAGCGACCCTCCCGGCCAACTTGCGATCGACATCAAAGCCGTTGTGCGAGAGGAACACAACCAGTTGCGCGCCTTCCTTGCGCGCTTTTTCGACATTCGCGCGCACATCCTCCTCGCGGATACCGAATGACCATTTCGGAACCATCCAGCGAGGATTTGCCACCGGGGTGTAAGGAAATGCCTGCCCGAGGACGGCAACCTCGATTCCGCCCTTCTCGAACATTTTCATCGGCTCGAACGCTGGCTCATTCCACTCCGTATCGCGGATGTTGAGGGCGAGGAACGGATAGTCGAGGCTCTTGATGAGCTCCCTCACGCGCGCTTCGCCGTAAGTGAACTCCCAATGGCCGGTCATGGCGTCGGGCTTCAGCAGCGCCATGCAGTCCACTATGTCCTGGCCGCGGGTGGAATTCGCGTCAAGCGAACCCTGCCACGTGTCACCGCCATCGAGAAAAAGAACCTTGTCGTTGCCGCGCTCCGCGCGAACGCGCTTGACCGCGGCTGCAAGCCGATCGAGCCCGCCGATACGACCGTATGATCTGGCCAGAACTTCAAAATTCTGATCGGCCAGTGCGTAAGCAGAGGCACTATTTTCCGGAATGCCGAAGTGCTTGAGAAAATCCTTGCCGGTAATGTGCGGCGGCTGCCCACGCGCCTCACCGACCCCGATGTTGACCGAAGGTTCGCGGAAATAGACCGGCGTCAGCTGCCCGTGAATATCGGCAACGTGCAGCAACGTCACATTGCCTAGCGGATCGAACTTGAGAAGTTCCTCTTCGGTGAGCCGCTGCTGAGCCAGCGCGCGTGTGAATGTATCTCCTCCGGCCGCAAGCGCCGCGGTCGCCGCGCCGACCTGAAGAATTTCACGCCGCGTGATCATGCCTGTTGGCGTCGTGTCCCTTGCCGGCTTCGCTGGCGGTGCCGCCTAATGCCTGATGCCCGGCACGTTGAGCTTCTGCCCTTCGTTCTGAACGGCGAGATAGAACTCAAGGTCGCCGTATTCCTTGGCATCTGGCGGCAACTCGTCTGCGCGAATGTTGACCTGGCACCACTGGAATCTCTGGCGCATGTCCCAGATCGCGAGGAGGCTCGTGCGCCAGGTCGGGAAATGGTCGTACTGGCCCTTTGGTTCGCCGAGCCACTGACCCCGAATCCAGTGGTTGGCAACTTTCCCATGGCAGTCCGTGCACGCCATGTTGAGCTGACCCACCTTGCGCGCGCTCAACTCCTTGCCCCGCTCGATGGCTGCTTTTGCCTCCGGGCTCGAGGTGTCGACCTTGATGGGCGTGCCATTGGCAAGGAAATGCAGATAGACCGACATCGCCCGGTTTTCCTCGGTTTCCATCGGCCAACTGGCACCGGTGGTGGCCTTTGCGTGGCGTGCGACAAACTCTTCCACGCCCAGGACCTTGTTCACCCGAGGCTCCCACATTGGCATCGACGCCGCCCATGTCTTGAATGACGTCTTGGGATCGCCATGGCAGGTGTTGCAGGAAGAGCCGGCGGCGCCGGCCTGTTTCCAGAGGTCCTGCGCCTTGTCGACGGCCCACATGGCCGGGTTTTCAATCGGATCCAGATTTTCGCGCTTCTCCACCGGAGGCGGCCGCTTGGTCGGATCGTCAAGTTCCGTCTTGAACACGGCGGGAGACTTGAGCGTCTTCAGGAAGGCAACCATGTCGTTGATTTCCTGGTCGTCAAAAAGTCCGTGGCTGCCCCAGGGGGGCATCATAGTGTCGGGGTTATAAACGCGTGCATCATAGATGTAATTGAACAGCCACTCGTCCTCGCGGCCGGCATTGCCGATTTCCGAAAGGTCAGGAGCGACATTGCCGGGCAAATTGGCGCCACCGGCCGGCCCCATCACATGACAGGCAAGACATGAGCCGCCGCGATTGCGGTCGGCTACCAAGTCGGCCCCCTTCTTGGCGTCGCCGGTAATCGGGCCGGAAATCTTGCGGGGCTCTTTTGGTGCCGGAGGCGAGGCTAAATTGCCGAGGGTGTTGAATTTCGAGTAATCGCGTGCAGGCCAGCCGGCGTAGCGCTTCCATGGCCGCGCCGAGGCATCTTCTTTCGTATCAAGTGGGGCTTCCTTTTTGGCCTGCGCGCGGGCGCCCTGCTCGCCTGCAATGACAAACAAACCGGCCGCGATTAATGCGGCTGCCGCGCTGCCGGCCAGAATCCCTCCACGAGACATCTGATCCTCCCAACGAATTCTTGTCGCTATAGCCCGCTACGCAAACACGGGCGTCGTCGTCAGCTCACGGTGATTTTTTCTTCAGCCGTCGTGATTGTGCCGTCGTCGTCAGTCCAGGTGAATTTGAATGTGCCGCTCTCGTCGACCTTTGCGTTGAATTGCATGTAAGGATTGGCAGCAATTGCCGAATCGAGATTCACCGAAAACACCGGCTTGCCGTTGAATTCGCACACGAACTTGTTGATGATTTTGCGCGGGATCGCGCTGCCGTCCTTGTCCTTGCGCTGGCCGGACTCCATCACATGCGGCAACAGCGTCTTGATTTCGATCACTTCGCCCTTTTTGGCTTCTGCCGGAAGCTTGAGGCGTGGTTTTTCGGCCATGGTTTGACCCCTGTTTCTTCAGCTTTCCGATCAGCCGCCGCAGCCGCCGATAGTGACCTTCACCAGCTTCTGATTGGTGAAGAATTCGCCTTTGCTCGTCTTTGCGACCGCAATGATGTTCTGGGTCGCGGCGAGGCGGATACGCGTGGACGCCGCGGCCTTGCCCGACATTGGCGAGAAATGGAATGTCGCGACGCCGGGATTTGGATTGCCATCGGCGACAACGAGAATCTCACTGACGTAGTTATCGGCGGCCATTGGCGCATCAACCGCTACCGACAAGGGAACGGTATTGCCGTTCTCGGCAATCTCGGGAAGTTCGACTGTCACCTTCCCCTTTTCCGCCGTCTTGCCGCCGGTAAATTGGGCGATCTGATCCGCCGCCTCTTTCGCAGCTGCCGAGGCGGGTCGGCCAGAACCTACGAAGCCAAGCGTTGCACCGGCAGCGCCGAGCGCCAAGGCAGTGCGACGAGACAATTGCCGCATCTATTGATCCTCCACTAGATCGTGCCGAGACTGAGCGTCCCGTTGGGCCTCGAACATAGCGGCCGTCCGCCGCTTGTTCAAATCGTATTCACAAAGAAGAATGTACGAAACTGTCGCAGCGCCGCTCAGCTTGGCAGCGCCTTCAGATAGTCGCGGAAGCTTTTGCTCTCATAGGCCTTTTCGAGCACGTAACGAAACATGGCGAGAAAATCGTCCGGCCGCAGATACCCCGGCGATCGGGCCACTTCCCGTTTAGCGGGCGGCAGGCCTTTCAGGGGCCCTGCTTCTTCCGCGAAAAACTGGAACGTCGGCGTAAAACGCACGCCATATTTCGCCGCCAGTTCTTTTTCCGAAAGCTCGGTGCCGTCGAAATCGGTGACCTTTCGCGATCCTATGATGTTGAGCTGCAGCACTTCGAAATTCGCTTTGACGTAGTCGGAGATCCGGGGCTGCGCAAAATTGACGAGGTGCGTCTCTTTGCAATAGGGGCAGCCTCTGAGCTCCCACATGATGACAAAGCGTTTGCCCTCTTTGCGCGCGCCCTCAAGATCATCGCTAAGGTCGAGGAAGCTCTCGAGGAACCAAGGCTGCTTGTACAGCCCGTCATCGGTCAGAATCGGTTCCTCGGAACGCGCGCCCGTGCCCGCCAGCGCAACGAAAGACGCGGCACCTAGCAGCAGACGACGTCTTCCCAGCATGATGATTAATTCTCATAAACCAAAAGGCCAGGTTGGCCTCTTCGGTCGGCGCTATGATGCATATATTTAATCGACACTTGTGCGTCAAAATCAGGTCAATGTCGATGCTGTTCTGGGTTGCGCGTGTCGCATGTCTCGCACTTCTCTTGTCCGGCAGCGTGGCGCGCGCCGACGACCTTGCCGATTTCAATGCGGCGGTCGAGAGCGTCAGCGGCCATAACAGGGTCGCAATCGGCTATTTGCGTACAGGCAACGCCGATCTCGCATCGCTTGAATTGGACCGATTGCGCGATTCCTGGAGCCGGTTCAGCGAAAGATTTTCGGGCAAACGGCCAAGTGCCTTCGATGGAAACAACCTTTACGGCAAGCTGTTCACCGCCGTGAATGCACGGTTGGTCGGCGCCGATATCATGCTGAAAACCGGGCGCCTTGATGCCGCCAGCAACGCGCTCAATTCCGTTCGTGGCGATCTCTATGACTTGCGCAAGGCAAGCGGGGTCGTTGTACTCGCCGATTGCGTGCGCGACGCGAATGCAACGATGGACGCGCTCATGGTCTACAACGATCGCGCGCTCGATTGGGACAATTCCGAAATCCGCTCTGGCCTCGACCAAAAGGCCAGCGGCTATGGTGCCTTGCTCGACCGTTGTGACGAGATTGCCAGCGCGACCGTGCGCGAGGCCCCCGAGTTTCGTCGGCTGGTTGATGGCGCCAAAGCCAGCCTCTTGCTCATACCGAAAGCGATTTCCACCCGCGACGCAGACCTGCTCCACCGGGTACTCATTGAATTGCGCTCATTCGATAATCTGCTGGCCTTCCGTTACGGTTGATTGGCGGTCAATTCGTCTCTCCATCACGTCGACATCGACCCTTTTGTGATATAGAACGCGCCGATTGACGTCGGTCCGAAGCCTTACGTTCGAGCGAGAAAAAATTGGTCTGCGGGTCAAAAATTCTGAAATGTTTTTCTCTCGGCATGAGTGTTGTCGCTATATTTATTTTTTTGGGCCTTGGAAACGCCCGTGCCGCTGAGCTCATAATGTTCGAACAGGCTGGTTGCGCCTGGTGCGAGACTTTCGATCGCGAGATCGCTCCCATCTATCCGAAAACAGAAGAAGGCCGGCGCGCACCATTGCGCCGCGTGAGCATCGATAACCCTGTTCCGCCGGACCTGGCCTTCGTTGAAGTCGAACGGATCGCCCCGGTGTTTGTACTGATCCACAGTGGCCAGGAAATCGGCCGCATTCGCGGTTATCCGGGCGAGGATCACTTCTGGGGACTGCTAGGCGCATTGATGAAGAAACTTGATGCAGTCAGGACAGGTGGAGAACCAGTGTCGCCAGCTGAAAAAACGTTGCTCCCTGTCGCTTGATCGTCTTTATTCGGACGGCGCCGCAACACGATTGTTGGTGTACTAATGGAACTGCATCATCTGGAAAGCCGCTCGCGTTCCAACGACCTCGATCGAATGGTCGACAACGCGAAGCGCGCCAGCAATTTTCTGAAGGCGCTGGCGCACGAAAGCCGGCTGATGATTCTTTGTATTCTCGCCGAGGGCGAGAAATCCGTCAGCGAGCTTGAAGACTTGTTAAACCTGCGCCAGCCGACTGTTTCGCAGCAGCTCGCTCGCCTTCGAGCCGACGGGCTTGTATCGACGCGCCGCAACGGCAAGGCGATCTACTATAGACTCGCTAGTGATGAAGCTCGTGTCGTCATCGGCGCGATTTACGATGTATTCTGCCGAAAGATGCGCAAACGATAGCGTTTTTCGTCGCTATGGCGACGGCAGAAATTCGCTTGTCCTTCCGGTCATCCAATAGACGAACAAACCGAACCAGTCGTGGGTAGCTAAATCGAAACGTGCCAGAGCATGGCCAAATGTCAATGGCACGCTCAGATAGTCACGACCTGTGCGCCAGCCGACCGGATAAGCTTCCACCGGAAATCCGACCCGCCTGAAGCAGCCGATCGCACGAGGCATGTGCTGCGCCGAAGTAACCAGAAGCCACAGCTCCCCCGGCTTCGGTTTTACGAGTTCTTTTGTGAAAGCAGCGTTTTCCGCCGTGTTGCGCGAGCGCGACTCCAGCATGACGCGGTCGTTCGGAATTCCCAGCCCTTCGAGCAACGGAGCAACGAAGTTCGCTTCGGGCGTTCTATTGCCGCGCAAACTGGCGTCACCTCCAGAATAGATAATGCGGCTAGAGGGATAAGCGCGAGCGAGTCTCGCCATGGCGAGGATGCGATCGCCATCATCTCCCAGCACGGCTTCACCGTATTCACGCGACAGCCGCGAGTTGATGGCACCTCCCAGGATGACAATTCCGTCTGGCGGCCGGGTTGCTTTCCACGCTGGAAACCGGCTTTCCAATGAATGCGTGAGGAAGCTTCCCGTCGGCCACCATCCTGCAATCGCCAGCAGAACAATGCTCGTCAGCACTAGACTCAACCCCGCGCGCTTTCGGTGCGCGGCCAAGAGGATGACGCCAAAGAGTCCAAGCAGGATCAGAAAATTGGAAGGAAGTAGAAGAAAAGCGACGGTCTTCGAAAGCGGGAAGAACATCAACGCCTCTTCTTCCATTGCTCGTAGCGCTTCTTGTTGTCTTCGTTAGGCGGATAGAGGCCGGGCAGCTTTGCTCCCTTCTCCACTTCCTGGACCAGCCAGCTTTCAAGAAGTTCGTGCTCTGCGCCCTCGTGGGCGACAAAGTCGACCAAATCCTTTGGAACCACCACTGCGCCATCATCGTCGGCAACGATGACATCGTCGGGGAAAATCGCGCAGCCGCCGCATCCGATCGGTTCATTCCAGCCAACGAAGGTCAACTGGTTTATCGAAGCCGGAGCCGCAACGCCGGCACACCACACCGGCAGGCCTGTCCCCAGCACGCCGTGCTTGTCACGCATGACACCATCGGTGATTAGCGCAGTGACTCCGCGTTTGACCATACGCATGCACAGAATGTCGCCAAATATTCCTGCACCGGTCACGCCCCTCGCATCGGCGACCACCACGCAATTCTCGGGCATGACTTCGATTGCACCGCGCGTGGAGATCGGCTTCGACCAGCTCTCCGGGGTCGCCAGGTCTTCACGCACAGGGACAAAACGCAGCGTGAACGCCGGGCCGACCACGCGCTTGCCGGAAAAGCCGAACGGCATCGCCCCCGCCATCCAGGAGTGACGAATACCTTTCTTCAGCAACATCGTCGTGATGGTGCCAGTAGTCACGTTTTGCAGGATTTCGATTGACGAAGCCATAATCCGTCTCTCACGCAGCCTTAAGTCCAATCCGCTCGTCGCGTCGACGCATGTAAACGACGAAGGGAATCGCGAGCAGAACCATCCAGAGTTTGCCGATGATTTGACCGGTCAGGAACTCCAGCGAGCCGAAGGCTAGCCACAGAAATACGATCGAGTCGACAACCAATCCGACAACGCTCGACGTGAAAACGGCGACAACGAGCCGCCGGCGCGCGAGTGGCGTATAGACGGCGAAATCCGCAAATTCAGACAGCAGGAAGGCTGCGGCCGAGGCCACCACCAGTGACGGTGGCGCGAGCCCGGCCGAGATCGCTGCCCCGACGATGATCGCGCCGATGCCGAACTCGACGCCAAGCCGACGCTGGACCAGATCCCGCAAAACAAGAGCGAGCCCGATCATCAGTACGCCGGAAGGCGCCATAATCCCGGGCGCGACTGGCACCAGACACGGCCCGTTGGGAACGCACACGGTTCCCGCATGGCCTATCAACCAGTTTGCCGCCGGAATGGTGAGGCAAAACAACACGAGAAAAATGTAACCTTCGATATTCTGACGCCTATCCATTTCGTTCACGTCTACCTTTGAGCCGAAAATTTCTCAAAACCTTGAGCACGTAGCTGGCATGCCGGGCATTCGCCGCAACCATAGCCCCAGTCGTGGCGCCTCGTGCGATCACCTAGATAACAGCTATGGCTCTCCTCGATGACGAGATCAAGAAATGCTTTTCCGCCGATTTCCTCAGCCATGAAGAAGGTGTCGGCCTTGTCGATCCACATCAGGGGAGTATGAATGGAGACACGCTTGTCCAGACCAAGCGATAATGCGACCTGCATGGCCTTGATCGTGTCGTCGCGGCAGTCCGGATAGCCGGAATAGTCGGTTTCGCACATCCCGGCGACCAAATGGCGGGCGCCGCGCCGATAAGCTAGCGCTCCCGCAAAGGAGAAAAAAATGAGATTGCGGCCGGGCACGAAGGTTGTGGGCAACCCGGTATCGGCGATCGCAATGGTTGTGTTGCGTGTAAGCGCAGTCTCCGAAATGGCGGCGAGCGCGTCGAGCTTGATCACATGATCTTCACCCAGACGGGCTTTCCAGGCCCCGTTCAAAGCCGTCATGCTTTCGCGTATGCGCGACCGCACGGTGAGTTCGATGGCGTGCCTCTGGCCATAGTCGAATCCGACCGTCTCGACGCGCGCGAAACGTTCCAGTGCCCAGGCGAGGCAAACCGTCGAGTCTTGCCCGCCCGAAAAGAGAACAAGTGCAGCATCGGCTGAAAGGGTCAGAGCACCACCTCAATCCCAATTCGGCGACCAGGTCCAATCCACGATACGTCCGCCCGGCCGCGCCAGGCCCGCAATCTCACGCATTTCGGCATGGCTCAATTCAAAATCGAACAGCGAGAAATTCTCTTCGAGTCGCTCGACCCGGCTTGTGCGCGGAATGACGACGATTCCCCGCTGCACCAGCCAGCGAAGGCAGACCTGCGCTGCAGTCTTCCCGTGAGCTTTGCCGATCTTCTCAAGCAACTTGTTGTCTTTTGCGCCACCACGCGCGATGGGGCTGTAAGCGACAACCGCCATTCCATGCCTGCGGCACGCTCCGACCACCCTGTCCTGATTGAGAAAAGGGTGGCACTCGACCTGGTCGCAGGCCAGCGGCTCTGTAGAAAGCTTGGTTGCTTCCTCAAGGAGCGATACGGTGAAATTCGAAACGCCGATCTGGCGCGTGTAACCCTCGCGCTTCATCTTGGCCATGGCGCAGAGTGTTTCCGCGAGCGGCACGCGAGGATTGGGCCAATGGATCAGCAATAGATCGATTGCGTCGAGACGCAATTTGGCCAGGCTTTCCTTTACGGAACGCTCGAGATCATGCGGAGCGAGTAGCGTGGGCTGCACCTTGGTCGTGATCATGACCTCCGATCGCAGGCCGGAGGCCTGCACACCCTCCCCGACCTCTCGTTCATTGTCATACATCTGTGCCGTATCGATATGCCGGTAGCCGATGCGGATCGCCTGTTCGGTCAACCGCGCACAATCGCGTCCTCTCAACGCCCATGTGCCGAGGCCAACGATCGGAATGCGGAAACCTTTGGCCTCGACCGTTGGCGCAAGTTTGCGCGTGGCCGCACTCACTATGGCGTATCCCATTTTGGCGCATGCGGTGGATTGACCACACGCATGTTCGTCGCATTTAGCTTCTTGAGCTCCGCCATCTCGGCATCCGAAAGCTTGAAATCGTAAACGTCGATATTCTGCTTCAAATGCTCGGGCGTTGCGGTGCGCGGAATGGAGCAAACACCCATCTGGACCAGATATCGCAGCGAAACCTGCGCTGCGCTCTTTCCATGAGCCTTTCCAATGCGCTCAAGCGCGTCAGCACTCGGAACCTTGCCGCGCGCGATCGGGCAATATGCGACGACCGCCATGCCATGTTTCTTGCTGACAGCAAGCACCTTGTCCTGATTAATGAAGGGATGCATCTCGATCTGGTTGCAGACGAGCGGCTCCGAGGTCACTGACCAAGCCTCGTCAAGCAAGGCGGTGGTGAAATTCGCGACCCCAATGTGCTTGGTCTTGCCTTCCTTCTTTGCCTTGCACAACGCACCGACCGAAAGCTCGAGCGGGATGTCCGCGTTGTTCCAGTGGATCAGCAGCAGGTCGACGTAAGGCAGTTTCAGGTTGGCCAGACTCTGTTCAAGCACCTTGTCAAAGGCGTCCGGCATTAGGTCACCCTGGCGCACCTTCGTGCAGATGAATACCTCGTCGCGTTTCACACCCGATTGACGCAATCCTTCGCCGTTCTCCTTTTCGTTGGCATAAAAAGCCGCGGTATCAAGATGGCGGTATCCCATCTGCAACGCCGCATCTACGGCCCGCACGCAAACATCGTCCTTCAATGTCATGGTGCCGAGACCGATTTGCGGAATGCGGGCGCCATGGGCTTCAACCACTTGCATTACTATCTCCCTGGAACATTGTTTTTCAGATGGGTCGGCGGCGGGCCGCGAAGGATGCCTTGTCGCTGCGGCGCTGCCAACCGGGGTTCCGTGCCTTTGACACGACGACAGGTGGTGCGGCGAAAAAATTTCATAAATGTGCGCGCGAGCAGTGAGCGCGACAACGCTTTGAGCTCCAAGCTTTTGTCCATCGATCTTACATTGGAATAATTCAAGAGTAAAAAACAGTACTTGCATCAATAGGTTTTAATGCTTTTGTGAGCCTCGTTGTTATCGAGGAAAGCGAATGGGCACTATTTTCGTTCTTCTCTCTTTGGCCACGGCCGCTGTTCTGGTTCCGGCTGAGCTGCGTGCCCAGGACATCACCATTACCATCAAGAACCATCGGTTCACACCCAGCGAAGTAAAGGTGCCGGCCAACGAGCGAATTCAGCTTACCGTGGTCAATGACGACCCGACGCCGGAAGAATTCGAAAGCCGCGAAATGAAGGTCGAGAAAGTCATCCCCGGCAAATCGAAGGGCGTTGTGCGCATAGGCCCTCTTGCACCCGGCCGCTATCCCTTCTTCGGCGAATTCAATGAAGCCACCGCCAAGGGCGTGGTCATCGCGGAATAAAACATGCTTGGCGCACTGATCATCGTCTTTCGTGAAGTTATCGAGGCCGGCTTGATCGTCGGCATCGTCCTGGCAGCGACCCGCGGCGTCGCGCATCGCGGCCTGTGGGTCACGATCGGGGTCGCCGGAGGCGTTGTTGGCGCGAGCATCGTTGCGATGTTTGCCGGCGTCATCTCGGATGCATTCCAGGGCTCCGGGCAGGAATTGTTCAATGCAAGTGTGCTTGGCGTCGCCGTGATCATGCTCATGTGGCACAACGCCTGGATGGCGCGGCATGGCCGCGAGATCGCGGATGAAATGCGCCGCGTGGGCGCCGCAGTGAGTGAAGGCGCCAAGCCACTGACGGCGCTGGCGGTCGTGGTCGGTCTTGCGGTGTTACGAGAAGGTTCTGAAGTCGTGCTTTTCCTTTACGGAATACTGGCCTCCGGCACGACGGTATCGGCAGCACTGATCGGCGGCGTCCTGGGAATTGTCGCCGGCGCAGCGTTCACGGCGCTGACATATCTCGGCCTGCTGGCGATTCCGAACCGCCATATCTTCTCTGTGACAAGCTGGCTGATTGCTTTGCTGGCGGCGGGCATGGCCGCACAGTCGGTGCACTTCCTCAACAACGCCGGAGTTGTCGTGGCACTCGACAAAACCGTTTGGGATACCTCTTGGCTGCTGTCGGAAAACAGCATTCTTGGCCGCATGCTTCATGCCTTGATCGGTTACACCGAACAGCCGACGCAGATGCAGCTACTGGTCTATATCCTCACACTGGTCGCGATGTATCTCCTGATGCGCTTCGCGCGCTACTCACCCGCCAAGCGGCTCCCCGCCGCCGCCGAGTAGCGGTCACCATTTCCCAAGAAGAAGGCGCAGTTCAGCGCCGCCTTCCACCCAGCGCAGCGAAGGCAACGTCAGGCGCCTGATCGATCAGCTTGAGCAATGCGCGTGCGGGCCCGCGCGGATGTCGCTTGCCCTGCTCCCAGTTGCGAACGGTTTCGATCGGTACTTCGATCTTTTCCGCGAAGGCCGCCTGCGTCAGCTTGCAGCGCGCACGCACATGGCGAACAAATTGTGCCGGGTCGCTATGGTCGATCGTCTTTTCGCTGCCGTCCGGTAGAATCTCGACAATTCGCCCGTCGGCTTTCAATCGTACCCGCATCATGGCCGCTACCCTTTCGAAGGCGAGTCGGCCAATGGACTATCTGATTCGCGCCGGCAATTCGTTAACGGACGAAAGCAGCTAGGCAGGCCGGGATTTGGGACCCATGTAACGGCGCGCCTCACGGCCCGTCGACGAATATGTGGTGAAACAGGTGACGACCGCGGCCCAGCCACGCATGGCGTCCAGGAACCGGACGCTGGTCGACAGGCATTCGCCAATAGTCCGCAGTTCCGATTTCGGCCGATTTCGAAAGGCGCGCAACGCGCAGCAATTTACTCATGCCGGCTTAATAGGAAGCTTCGCCAGCCCGCTCAAAATTGCGCCGGAATGACTAACAAGCGCCGCGAGTCAGAACGTCGATTTCAGCTCGTCTTCTCGAAAATCTCGCGCCCAATCAACATGCGTCGGATCTCGCTCGTGCCTGCCCCAATTTCGTAGAGCTTGGCGTCCCGCAGCAGACGGCCGGTGGGAAAATCGTTGATATATCCATTTCCCCCGAGGCACTGGATAGCCTCCAGGGCCATCCAGGTTGCGCGTTCGGCGGCATAGAGAATCGCGCCGGCGGCATCCTCCCGCGTGGTGCGGCCTTCGTCGCAGGCACGCGCGACCATGTAAACGTACGACTTCGCGGCATTCATCGTCACATACATGTCGGCGAGCTTGGCTTGCACGAGCTGGAAGCGACCGATTGGCTGGCCAAATTGCTTGCGATCGTGCACGTAAGGAACGACGACATCCATGCACGCTTGCATGATGCCGAGAGGGCCTGCCGCCAGCACCACGCGCTCGTAGTCGAGACCCGACATCAGCACGTTCACCCCATTGCCGACCGCGCCAAGCACGTTTTCCTCGGGCACTTCACAGTCGGTAAAGACCAGTTCGCTCGTATCCGAGCCACGCATGCCGAGCTTGTCGAGCTTTTGCGCCGGCGCAAAACCTTTGAACCCTTTTTCGACGATGAAGGCCGTGATGCCGCGGGCACCGGCGGTGTGATCCGTCTTGGCGTAGATCACCATCGTGTCTGCGACCGGCCCATTGGTGATCCACATCTTGGAACCGTTGAGGACGTAACGATCGCCTTTTTTGTCGGCCCGGGTGCGCATGGAAACCACATCCGAGCCCGCGCCCGGTTCGGACATCGCCAGAGCACCGACGTAGTCTCCGGAAATCAGTTGCGGAAGATATTTGCGCTTCTGCGCATCGCTGCCGTTACGCCGTAGCTGATTGACACAGAGATTGGAATGCGCGCCATACGACAACCCGACCGCCGCGCTCGCGCGCGAAATTTCTTCCATCGCGATGCAATGTTCGAGATATCCGAGGCCTGAGCCGCCATATTCCTCCTCGACCGTAATCCCATGCAGGCCCAGCGCTCCCATCTCCGGCCAGAGGTCACGCGGAAAGACGTTGTCGCGATCGATCGCGTCCGCACGCGGAGCAATCCGGTCCTGGGCGAAGCCGCTGACGGACTTGCGCAACATGTCGATATCGGCACCAAGGCCGAAGTCGAAGCCTGCCCAGGCATTGGGGATCATGCGGCCCTCCGCTCGCACGCATGATCCTATAGTTTGAAGGTCACGCTGTCAGCGCCTCGTCCGCCGCAGCTAGAGGGCGACCGCCCTACTTTGCGGAGCTTGTCGATGGCTTTGGCCGGCGCAGGCCTTGCGAACAGGAAACCTTGCATTTCATCGCAGCCCGCAAGGCGCATCAGGACCCGCGATTGCCTAAATCTGGGTCACGCTCGAACTTCAGGTTTTTCACGCCGGCCATGTGCCCGCCACACGGACAAGGCCGTGATTGCGCCGGATGGGCTAAAGGGCGAGCGGAATTCGGCAACGGCATTGCGCAGAGCCGAATTCTGTTCCGACGCGAGCCGCGTATCGTTTTGGTGAGCAAGGCCGTATCCGATAACCGCACTGACCAGCAGTGCTGCAATCGCAAATACCGTGAATACGAAGATCAGCCGGGAAGCCGCCAGGATTCATCTGGTCGGCGCCGGCGATGACCCAGCCGGACCAGGCGCGCGTGATCGTCTCGCCCACATCGGCGTGTGGCAGTCAGGGTTCAGGCCCGTTGCAGCAGTATCGACCTCGTGCACCGCGACTCCCAGCCTGCGCGGCGGCAAAGGATAGGGTTACGGCCGGGTCCTTAAGTGTTGGTCAGCAAACACGGTGAATAAATCGTAACTGGCAAGTCCCGCCTCACCGCAGGCCGAACCAGACACTTGCAATGCTGAGAAATGAGAAAAATCCGACCACATCGGTCACGGTGGTCACGAACGGGCTTGAAGCCACTGCCGGATCGAACTTGAGCCGGTGCAGTGCTAAGGGGATGAGAATCCCGCCAAGCGCGGCGGCGACCAGATTGCAGATCATTGCCAGGCCGATCACGAAGCCGAGGCCCGGCACCTTGAACCAGATGTAGGCCGCTGTTCCGGTAATAACGGCAAATGCCAAGCCGTTGAGAAGGCCAACCATCAGTTCGCGTGAAATCACGCGCCAGGCATTGGCATCACTCAGGTCGCGGGTCGCGAGCGCTCGCACTGCGACCGTCATAGTCTGCGTCGTGGCGTTACCACCCTGACTGGCGACGATTGGCGCCAAAACTGCAAGGGCGACCATTTTTTGCAACTGACCTTCAAAGAGCCCGAGCACCGATGACGCCAGAAATGCGGTTGCAAGATTGACTAGCAGCCAACTGAATCGGCCGCACGCAATCTTCCACGCGGAATCCCGCCGAGGGCGTGAATGTCTTCTTCCGCTTCCTCTTCGAGCACGTCGGCAACGTCGTCAAAGGTAATGACCCCGACGAGGCGCTCGTCGGCATCCACGACGGGAGCAGTCACCCAGTTGTACCGTTGAAAGAGGCGCGCGACTTCCTCCTGATCCTGGGCCGCACCGACTCGATGGCGGTCTTTTTCCGTCAGACCTGAAATGGGCACGGGGCGCTTGCTGCGCAGCAAGCGATCAAGCGGCACGGCTCCCTGAAAATGTCCTCCCTCATCGACGACGTAGAGCTCGTAGAATTGATCGGGCAGTTCCGTTGTTTCGCGCATATAGTCGATCGCCTGCCCGACATTCCAATGGGGCGGGACGGCGATGAACTCCGCCTGCATCCGCCGGCCCGCCGAATCCTCCGGATAGTCGAGGCTGCGCCCCAGCGTGACGCGCTCGGGTTGCGGCAATTGTTCGAGGATCTCAGCCTGTTCGTCCTTCGGCAGGTCTTCCAGGATGGCGACCGCATCGTCGGACTCCAGTTCACTCACGCCTTTGGCGACAGCCTGCGAAGGCAACTCCTCGAGAATTTCCTCGCGCACTGTATCATCGACTTCGGTAAGAGCTGTGAAGTCGAAATCAATGCCCAGCAATTCGACAAGCCGCTGCCTCTGGTCGGCCGGCAACGCCTCGATCAGGGCGCCCATGTCGGACTCATGCAGGTTGCCGACAAGCGCCGTCAATCCCGTGGCATCGGCTGCCTCGATCCTGCGCGCGACGCTTTTGACGAAAGTCTTGCGGATCGAGCCATCCTTGTTGCGCGGAAGTTGCGCAGCGGCCTCGCTGTTGTTCACCTGTCCCCGGTCGAGCATGTCGAAGGCCTATCGGCAGAAAACTGAAGCGCGATGCTTGTACGCCCGGTTGTACGCTTCGTGCAAACGATTAAACGTGTAGGGGCGCGAAGCTTGCCGGTCACCGATGAATGCGGCAAAGGATGTTTCATGACGCGGATGTCGTTCGTCGCAATCGTTTTCGTCATCGCTCCGTGGACCGCGGTCGCTGCGCCTTGCCCCGGCAATCCGGACGCACTGGGAACCGAGCGGGTGCTCGAAGTCGATGTCAAAAACACGCCGCGGGTTGGCCGCAAGCAGTTTCCTTCAACGCTCCCGCTGCGTGAAAAGGAACTGGTCCTCACCTTCGATGATGGTCCGTGGCCCGGGACCACCACAAAAATTCTGAACGCGCTCAAAAATGAATGCGTGCGCGTGACATTCTTCCTATTGGGACGAAATGCCGCAGCGCATCCACAAATCGCCCGCCAGGCTCTCGCCGAAGGACACAGCATCGGGCACCATAGTTATTCGCACCCCCTGCTCGATCGCATGTCCATGGCGAAAGCAGAGGCAGAGGTCGACCGCGGCATCGCCGCGGATGAGACCGCGCTCTATGGTCAGGTCCGAGCATCCCCGGCCACGCCCTTTTTCCGATTTCCAGGCTTTGCCTCAAACCCCGCTCTCCTCAATCGCATGAACGAGCGCGGTCTCGTGGTTTTTGGGGCTGACGTATGGGCAAGTGACTGGGACCAGATGGCGCCCGATCAGGAATTGCGCCTTATCCTTTCCCGCATAGAAAGTGTTGGGCGCGGGATCGTGCTCTTTCATGACACAAAGTCACAGACGGCCCAGATGGTACCGGCATTCCTGCGCGAACTGAAAAAGCGTGGCTATCGGATCGTGCATATTGTTC
Source organism: Pseudolabrys sp. (assembly GCA_035538755.1). Lineage (GTDB taxonomy): Bacteria > Pseudomonadota > Alphaproteobacteria > Rhizobiales > Xanthobacteraceae > Pseudolabrys. Next base: position 25,158 of record DATLJR010000168.1, on the reverse strand, counting down.
CCGCCGGAGGTAATGCACGTTGAGGCGTCGCATATTTACCTCACCGATTAAAAATCATTGGAAAACAAGGCTGTGTTGAGTCCACATGCGTAATCCTCCGTTAAGGTCGCCCGCCGTACTGTCGGGAAACCTTTAATTCTCGTCGTTGATGGCGTGAGGTCGGGGGGCCTGATGCGCGGTGTAGTGGTGTTGTTTACCTGGTTGCTTGGCCTCGTCGCGGCTGTAGCGGAGCCGTGCGCCGGCAACCCGGATGCGCTCGGCACCAGCCGCGTTCTCTCCATCAGCGCGAACGAGGTCAAGCGTATCGGCAGCATGCAATACGCCAACACGCTGCCGCTCAACGATCATGAAGTTGTCATCACCTTCGACGATGGCCCTATCCCACCGTATTCAAATGCTATTCTCGACACATTGGCATCGCAGTGCGTGAAGGCGACCTATTTTCTGGTCGGCGAAATGGCGCAGGCTTATCCGTCGATCGTACGCCGTATCTACAATTCCGGTCACACCATCGGCACTCACAGTCAAAATCACCCTTTCGCTTTCCAGCGACTAAGCGAGCAGAAATTCGAAACCCAGGTCGATGTCGGCATTGCATCGGTAGACACTGCGCTCGGTGACTCAAAGGCACTGTCGCCGTTTTTCCGGATTCCCGGTCTGGGAAGGACCAACGCGATCGAAAACTATCTCGCCTCGAAATCCTTGGTGACCTGGAGCGCGGACGTTGTCGCGGATGATTGGAAGCGCATTGGAGCACGTGAGATCGTACGTCGTGCAATGCGCCGGCTTGAAGCAAGAGGCCGCCGCGGCATCCTGCTCTTGCACGATATTCACCCAGCGACCGTGACGGCACTGCCGATGCTGCTCAAGGATTTCAAGGACCACGGCTACCACGTGGTGCAGGTGGTCGCAGACGGCGAGCGTCCGGAATCCGTGCCTGAGCCGGTGGCTTCATCGGATGCAAAAGAACCCTGGCCTCGCGCGCTTCCCGCGAGCACCGGTCCGGATACGCCAGACAAGACGGTGTCGCGGCATCGCGTGAAAAAGGTCATTAGCGGCAAGCGTCGGCGTCCGTCCGTGGCCAATCTGCACGAGCCCAATTACGGCGCCATCTCCAAAGACTGGCAGAAAAAGCAGTTCTAAGTCCACAAACGCCGTCAAATCTCGCTTGGATGATCTGTTGAGAGCCACCGCTTCCTTCGGCGCCACAAGTATTTTTCTACCAATGTGAGCTACCTCACACGAAGGCAACATTTGCACCGCCTAGCTTCGATTATGCGGTTCAAACCTGCTTTCACCCACTGCTGCCAAGTGGTCGGACGGACCTCAGCCATCATCGCGTTCGTGAGCATGGGGTCGTTGGCCTTAGCGGCGACTGCGGTCGACGTTTGGCGCTAGTCGGGCAATGACATTGCACTCGGGCGACGCGCATTAGTTGCGCGCTCTAAAGGATTCTCTCATCGCACGCTGATGTGATGGTCGCGAAATCCCTTTCAGGACGCGGGCCGGTTGCTAACGCAAGACGCGGTGCGATAGGATTGCGCTGAAACTTCCAGGAGCGCCCAAAGTTTGAAGGCGTCGCGTCAGGATTTCAGATGACCACAGTGATTGGCGACGGAGGGCCCGAGGCCGGATCACCGAACCTGAAGGGAACGCGCATTCTCCTCGTGGAGGATTCCTGGCAGCTCGGAATGGCCCTGAAAAGTCTGCTGCGCAGTTTTGACGCGGATGTCGACGGACCCGTTGCCACAACGAAGGATGCCGAGCGGCTGATTTCGGAGCACGTGCCGGACGCCGCCATCATCGACGTCAATCTTCGACAAGGCGAGCGATCCTACGGTTTGATTGATCAGTTGGTCGGTCGGGGTGTCCCCGTCGTCGTAACGTCAGGTTATTCCGATTTGCCGATGGTTTCGGCCAAAGCGCATATCCTTGCAAAGCCCATCAGCGAGGAAAAGCTGATCGCAATATTGCGCACGGTAACAAACAGGTCTTAAAAACCGCCATCACCACTGTTAGAGCGGGACTTCGATCCGGCAGCACACGCCGTCCGGTACGAAAGCAAGGTCGACCGTTCCGCCAAGCTCGTGAGGGATCATTTCGCGTATCAGGCTTGTGCCGTATCCGGTTTTTGCTGGTCTGACGACCGGCGGCCCACCACTCTCCCGCCATTCGATTTTTACATGGCTCGGTTCCTCATCGACTCGCTGGTGCCAATTTACCGCGACGTGACCGCTCGGGTTTGATAGCGCCCCGTATTTCACCGCGTTGGTCACGAGTTCATGGAGCGCCATGGCCACCGCCTGCGTCACGGTCGGGGTCAGCGTGACATCGGGACCACCGATCGTTGTGTTCGCCGTGGTCGCATAAGGAGCGAGCTGGCTGTGAACGAGATCGGCAAGGTTGACACCGCTCCAGCGGTTTTGACTCAGGAGCGAATGGGCGGCAGCCATCGACTGAATGCGCCGGTCCAGCACTTGCATAAACTGATCCATCGAGTTGCTGCCTTGCCGGGTATAGCTGCTGATGACCGCCACCCTCGCCAGCAGGTTTTTCACGCGGTGATCCAGCTCCGCGATCAGCAAGCCCTGACGCTCGTCGGATAGCTTGCGTTCTGTAATGTCGAGTGTGAGCCCTTTCAGACGCAGGCACTGTCCTGTGGGGTCGAACTCAGCTATCGAAGATTCTTCGAGCCAGATCTCCCGGCCATCCGGACATCTGAAACGAAATGTCTTTTTGTATGAGGGCTTGTCAGGACTGACAGTTCGGATACGCGCCTTGAAATCGGCGCGGTCATCGGGATGGACGCGTTCGAGAAACTCCGCCGCAGAAAAGGGCTTGTTCGGATCGAGCCCGAGGATCTGCGCAGCATTGTCGCTGCGGTTTGAGGCATTGGAGCGGGTATTCCACTCGAAAGCCATGACGCCTCCGGCCGTCAGCGCTTCCTGGAGTCGAGCCTGGCCTTCAAACAGCGCGGCCTCGTGATGTCGCCGTTCCGCAAACAGCGAAGCAAGGACCAAGGCGCACAGAGATATTGCCAAAATGCTGGCTTGCGCGCCCATGATGCGCTGGTCGACCGATAGCGCAGAGTCGCCGAAATAGCCGATGCCAAAAGTGGTCATGCAGACCAGGGCAAAGGCGATAATGAATGCCGCGCCGGCAGCAAACATCGGGCGGCAGCGGGCTGCGAGCCACAACAGGAGCGGAAAAAGTGCCGCGATGGGGATGACAATCCCCCAATGGCCCTGCGGCAGGAAAAGGACAAACGCGCTTATACATACAAGCGCCGTCAATCCGAGAATTCCTTCGATAAGCTCGCCTCGCGGCGGAGGCTCTCGGGCAACCGATGCGAACTCGATGATTAGCGGCGCGACGGTGAGAATTCCGAGCGCGTCGGATGCAAACCAATGCTGCCAGGTCGATAGAATTGGTGCGGTGGAACTGTGGAAGTACAAAAACCCGGCTGTCCCTCCGATACCGGAAATTGCGGTTGCCACAACCGCCGCGGTGACCAATCCCAGAACGTGGCTGAGCCGGTCGAGCGCAAAGTTCAGACCGAAGTATCGTTGAATCAACCAACCGGCCAGCAAGGCTTCGCCGGCATTGCATATGGCGAAGACAAGCGCACTCACCAGCGTGCGGTCACCCATAAGATTGGCAACAATCGTTGCAACGGCTGCACCGACAGCAACCGGCAGTCGTGCACGCGGCCCAAGAGCGACCAGGGCGCCAGCCGCAACTCCCGATGCGGGCCAGAAAACAGCAACCCCGTCAGGCTTGGTCAAAAGGAGCAGGCTGAGACGCGCCGCAAGAAAATAGGCAACGCCAATCAGAATAGAGAGACCAATCCAGTTGGCCCAAAGTCCACTCGCCCGTCCGACCGCCAGTTTTCCTTGGATACGCTTCGGCTGGTACAACAAAATCTTCCCTCATCGACCCAGGTCATATAGCACGATCTCGCGTGGCTTGGGACGGCACTATCAGGCGGGAGCTATGCCCGCGTCTAGCCAACTCTCCTTGTCTCCTTGTGCTATGGGCGCTTCAGTGGTCTCAAGGGCCGGGACAGAGGTCCAAGGCCGTGCAGTAAAAGAGGGTGTATTGTCCCGCTCGATCACTCCCCGCACCCGCCGCAGCTTTCAAAGCTTCGTCGGAGACGGTCTCGACAAGTGTGATTTCTTTGCTCTGCTCGCGCTCTCTGATGACGTCACTCATGGCCTACTATTGACCGATGTCCGTGCACAATTTCAATGATGCCCGTTTGACGGAGCCGGGCCCCATTCAGAACACATGCGCGCTGTTTGTTTCCGCCCTGTCGAACGTTGAAACTTTTATGTGGATCGTAGCATATCGGATTTTCATTTTACTCCGGCAGCGGAAGTTCGTTAAGGCAGCGACGCTGACTGGCCCACCCGTAAAGCCATCTTGAGGAGCACCGGATGCTAAAAGTGAGAGTAGGCCTCGTAGGATGCGGGTTCGTCGCCGAGTTGCATTTGTATGCGTATAAACGCGTTTATGGGGTTGAGGCGCAAGTCAGCGCAGTCGCTGCACGCGGAGCCAACGTCGTCGATTTTGCCAAAAAGCATCACATCGCCAAGACCTACAGAGACTTCCGCGAGCTGATCGCCGACCCCGATCTTGACGTCATCGATATCTGCACACCACCGATGCTGCACGCGTCAATGATCGTCGACGCCATGCAAGCGGGAAAGCACGTCATCTGTGAAAAGCCATTTGCCGGTTATTTCGGACGCGAAGGTGACAAGACGCCGATCGGCAAACACGTGCCGAAATCGCTGATGTACGAGCGCGTCATGGAAGAAATGGACAAGACCTGCAAGGCCGTCGGGGCCAGCGGCAAGTTGTTCATGTATGCCGAGGACTGGGTCTACGCGCCGGCGATTGCCAAGATTGTCGAAGTTCTCAAAGCCACGAAAGACAAAGTTCTCTTTATGAAAGGCGAGGAAAGCCACAGCGGCTCGCATGCCGCCCATGCTGCGCAATGGGCGATGACCGGCGGCGGCTCGTTGATCCGCATGGGGTGTCACCCACTTTCGGCTGTGCTTTATCTCAAGCAGGTGGAAGCAAAAGCGCGCGGCGAACGGATCGCTGTATCTGCCGTGACAGCCGATGTCGGCAATGTGGCCGCCTGCCTTGCGGATGGGGAGCGCACTTACATCAAAGCGAAGCCCGTTGATGTCGAGGATTGGGGCACGCTCACCCTGACATTTTCCGACGGCACAAAATCCACAGTGTTCTCCGGCGACATGATCATGGGAGGAGTGCGCAATGTGGTGGAGGCATACACCAACGGTGGCTCGTTGTTCGCAAATATTACGCCCAACAATCACCTGATGAGCTATCTGACAGACGAAGAGAAACTCGCGGGCGTGTACATCACCGAGAAAGTCGATCGCAAGACCGGTTGGCAATATATCTGCCTGGAGGAGGAGTGGACGCGCGGCTATCTGCAGGAGATCCAGGATTTCATGGAATGCGTAGCTCAAAAACGCGAACCGCTCGCCGAGCTCGCCCTCGCCTACGAAACCATCAAGGTCAACTACGCCGCTTATTGGTCGGCCGACGAAGGACGACGGGTCACGCTTTGAGCAGGATCGCGTTCATTCGGCGGGGGCTGCCGCTTTCGTTCGCGGCGACCACAACCTCAGTCCTTTGAGCGCACCGACGATGCCCTGCGGCATAAAGATGATGCACAGGATAAGAAGAATGCCGTAGATCGTGTTGGCGGCGCCGATGAAGCTGGTGCCGAACCAGACGCGCAGCCCCTCGGTCAGCGACAGAGTGAGCAGTGAGCCGATGGTCGGCCCGAACAGCGAATAGATGCCGCCGGCGATGACCGCGAAGACGATCTGCAGCGACACCGCGATGCCCGACACGGTGTCGGGGTTGAGATACATGAAATACTGGCCGTAGATTGCGCCGCCCAGCGCCGTCAGCGATGCGCTGATAATGGTCACGCGCAATTTCTCGCGCAACACGTTGATGCCGAGCGCAGCGGCGGCATCCTCGTCCTCGGAAATGGCCTCGAGCGCCTCGCGGTTGATGCCGCGGTCGATACGCTGCCAGACATAGAGCCCGACGAGCCACAGCAGCAGCGCGATGCCGTAGAAGTAGCTCTTCTCGGGGAATTGCAGGGCGTACCAGGAATGGCCGGCGGCCTTCGGCGTGAAGCCGAGCGAGCCGCCGGTGATATCGCGCGCGGCGGTGAGCGACAGCAGCACCACCTGGCTGAGCGCGAGCGTCACCAGCGCGAAATAGTGGCCGACGACGCGCAGGCGGAAACACGGATAGCCGATGATGAAGGCGAGTAACGCGGAAAGAGCGACGCCAAGCGGAATCCCGATCCACGGCGTGACATCGTAATAACTCCAGAGCAGCGCCGGCACATAGGCGCCGACGCCCATGAAGGCGCCATGGCCGAACGACACGAAGCCGAAGCGGCCCATCAGCGCCCAGGCGGTGTAGATGAAGGACCAGATCAGGATCTGGATCAGCAGATGCAGGAAATAAGGCGGGGTGACCGCCGGCAAAGCGGTCAAAATCGCGAGCCCGATGAGCGCCAGGATGCGGACTGGGGTCATCGCGTGAATAACCCCCGCGGCCTGACGAACATGAGAATGATGAAAAGCGTGAAGGCGAGCACGTAGGACAATTCGGTGTTGGAGTAATAGCCACCGATGGCGATGATCTGGCTGATGATGAAGGAGGCGATGAAGCCGCCGATCATGTTGCCGAGCCCGCCCAGCACGCAGATCATGAAAATGACCGGGCCGAAGGTGTTCCCGATGAAGGGATGCACGTCATATTGCATCGCCAGCAGGCAGGCCGCGAGCCCGGCGAGCGCGCCGCCGATGGCCGAGGTCACCAGGTAAATCCGCCGCTGGTCGACGCCCATCAGGCCGACAATGTCGCGGTCCTGCGCGATCGCCCTGATGGCGGTACCGATATAAGTGCGCTTGAGGAAGAAATAGAGCGCCACCGCGCCGACCAGGCCGAGGACGAAGGCAACGAGGCGCGCGAAGCTGATATAGATCGTGCCGATCTCGAGGATCGGCAGCCGCACGCCGATATTACGGAAGTCGGTGCCGAACAGCAGCGTGGCGAAACTCTGCAGAAAGAACAGCAGGCCGCCGGTCGCGAGGAGCTGGTTGATCGGCGGCGAGTTGAGCACGGGCGCGATGATGAGCAGGTGGACGACGACGCCGAAGGCGGCCACGGCCAGGATGGCGATCAGGCAGGCGAGCGGCAGCGGCACGCCGTACTGGGCGTAGAGGAAATAGATCACGTACATGCCGCACATGACGATGTCGGCATAGGCGATCCAGACCACGTCGATCACGCCGAAGATCAAATTGAGCCCGAGCGCGAGCAAAGCCAGCACGCCGCCGAGCAGCAGGCCGTTGATGATCGCTTCGATGAGATAAATATCCATCGCGCTATAGCCCCATATACGACTTGCGAATGAAATCGTTGCTCCTGAGCTCGGCCGCGGTGCCGGCGAGCTTGATGGCGCCGACTTCGAGCAGATAGGCGCGGTCGACGACCTCGAGCACCTGCTGCACGTTCTGCTCGACGATCAGGACCGTCAGCCCCTCGGCGCGGATGCGCTGCACCAGCTCGAAGACCTGCGCGACCACCAGCGGCGCCAGACCGGCGGAGGGCTCGTCCATCAGCAGGATTTTCGGCTTCGACATCAGCGCGCGGCCGATGGCGCACATCTGCTGCTCGCCGCCGGACAAGGTTCCGGCGAGCTGCTCGCGGCGATCCTTCAGGCGCGGAAACAGCATGTAGACCCAGTCGAGCTGCGCGGCGAAGCGCTTCCTGGCCTCGGGGATGAAAGCGCCGATGCGCAGATTGTCCTCGACGGACAGGCGGGGAAACAGCCGGCGGTTCTCCGGCACATGCGCGATGCCCTGCTCGACCATGCGATGCGCGGGCAGGCCGCCGACCGGCCGGCCTTCCAGCGTCATGACGCCGTCGCGCAAAGGCAGCAGGCCCGAGATCACGCGCATCAAGGTGGTCTTGCCGGCGCCGTTGGGACCGATGACACCCACCGCTTGGCCCTGCGGCACTTCTAGCGAAACATCGAAGAGAGCCTGGAACGAGCCGTAGCCTGCGGAGACTGCGGCGAGCGACAGCATCACGAGGCCTTTTTCTTGCCGAGGTAAACCTCGGTGACGCGCGGATCGACGGCCGCCTGCGCGGGCGTGCCCTCGAAAATCTTCTCGCCGTGGTCGAGCACGATGACGCGGTCGACCACACGCATCAGCACGCCCATGATGTGCTCGACCCAGACGATGGTTATACCCATGCGGCTACGGATATTGCCGAGCATGTCGGCGGCGCGCTCCATCTCGGCGTGATCGAGCCCGCCCAGACTCTCATCCGCGAGTAGCAATTTCGGCTTGGTGGCGAGTGCGCGCGCCAACTCGAGCTTCTTCAGCGCGGCGGCGCCAAGCCCGCCGATCTGCGCCGCGGCATCGGAGGGCAGCCCGACCATCGCGAGCGCCTCTTTCGCCCGGTTCGTGGCCTCGTCGCGCGAGATGCTTTCGGCCTCGCCGTAAAAAGCGGCGAGCGCCACGTTTTCGAGTAGGGAAAGCTTGCGGAACGGCCGCGGGATCTGGAACGTGCGCCCGATGCCTTGATGACACACCACGTGCGCGGGCAGCCCGCCGATTTCCTTGCCGGCGAAGCGGATCGAGCCCGCGGTCGGCTGCAGGTTGCCCGCGATCAGGTTGAAGGTCGTGCTTTTGCCGGAGCCGTTGGGCCCGATCAGGCCAAGGATCTCGCCCTCGCGCACGTCGAAGGACACCTGATTGACCGCCAGGAATCCTCCGAAGCGCTTGCAGAGCCCCTCGACTGCCAGCATCGGCGACTACATGAGCTACCTGGTTCAGTTACATTCTTTGTTACGTCGTCAGCTCGCGTAGACGGACGACTTCGGCAGCGGCAGCACCGGATCCTGCGTGCGGATCACACCCGGATAGACGACCGAGATGTGCTCGCCAGCATTCTGCATGACGACCGGCGTCGAGCGCTCGTTCTGGCCCGACATCTGCGTGCCGGGCGGGTAGAACTTCACGCCGTAGCCCTGGATGGTGCCGCCCACCGGAATGTCGACGTCGAGCGCGGCCTTGCGCACCGCCTCGGGGTCGAAGCCGCCGTATTTTTCCTTGGCGACCGGTAGCACGTTGGTGAGCAGCACCCAGGTCTGGTTGAAACCCATCGAGCAGTGCGGCGGCACGTCGGTGGCGCCGGTCTTGGCCTTGTAGCGCTCGACCATGATCTTGGTGAGGTCGCCGACGCCCGGCTTGAGCTTGGCGGGATCGAGCAGTTGCGCCGGCACCGGATCGATGTTGCAGAAATTGTCGATGTCCTTGCCGAAGGTGGCGCGCAACTTGTCGAGCTGGCTGTAGCCGGCGCCGGCGCCGACCAGCATCTTGAAGCGCAGGCCGCTCTCGCGCGCTTGGCGCAGGAACAAAGTGATGTCGGGATTGTAGCCGGCATGCGAGATGACGTCGGCATTGGCGCGCTTGAGCTTGGTGACCAGCGAGGAGAGATCGGGCGCTGAGGCGGAATAGCCTTCGCGCAGCACGATCTGCAGGCCGGCTTCCTTCGAGTACTGCTCGTCGGCGGCGGCGACGCCGACACCATAGGGCCCGTCTTCGTGGATCAGCGCGACCTTCACCGTCTTGGGATCCACACCGAGCTTGGCCTGGGCGTTCTCGACGATGAAACCGGCGAAGGCCTGGCCATATTGATCGGAGTGGATCTGCCCGCGAAACACGTATCTCAGGTTCTTGTCCTTGAAGACGGCGGTGGAGACCGCGGTGGTGATCCAGAGGATCTTCTTCTGCGCCTCGACCTTGGCGGCGAGCGGCACCGCGTGCGCGCTGGCATACACGCCGTTGACGATGTCGACCTTCTCCTGGTTGATCAGGCGCTCGACCTCGTTGATCGCGACATCGGCCTTGCTCTGCGAGTCGGCATTGACCGGCGCGACCCTGTATTTGCCGCCGACGCCGCCGCGCTCGTTGCAAAGATCAATGGCAATTTGCGTGCCGACCGAGCAGGCGACCGAGCCACCCGCCGCGAACGGACCGGAGTGATCGAAAATGACTCCGATGCGAACGGTTTCAGCCTGCGCTTGTGCGTAGCGCCAATCGAGGCTGAGCGCGGCAGCAGCCGCGGCAGAATTTTTCAGAAGCCTCCTGCGTGAAGTCTTCATTGCATTCCTCCCCGGAAACCAAGTGGCGTTTTGCCTATTGTTGCCAACAAGTATTTGGAGAACGGATTGGAATGTCAACGCAAAGGCCGGGGACGACTCCTTTTTCTTTTGTTCTTGGCTGAAGGGAGCGCGTCGTGAGGCCTTAAAAGCAGGGCTAGAAGGCTTGCGTGGTCTATACAAACGTTAGACAGGCGACCGTAACGTTCTTCCACGCTAGGCAAATCCTTGCCTCAGGCCTGATCTGACCGAGACCCGGCCGCGGAATGCCTCGCCCTCTCATACCCTATCCAGACCGATACCAGCCGGAAAGCTGGGCCGATTAGCACCCTCTTACGATCACGTTGGCACTGCAAACGAATGGGCCTTCGGTCCAATATGCCCGGATTTTAAAGTCCATAGGATCAACGGTCTTAGGACCACGCTCACGCCTGGAGATTTTCGGTGGCTACCAAACAAATGTTGAAGAAGGCAGTGGTCACAACGCTCGTCTGCGCGGTGACATGCCTGACAGTCTACGAGGCTTCTGCAGCGATTCGATTCAAGCGGTTCGACCACTGCCCGGAGGGCCTGGTGAGCAAGAAGACCTGTGAATGTCACGCGGGTTCGTCAGGTCGTTTCCATTTCTGTCATGCCGGTCAGAACTGCGACACGGTACACGGTCTGTGCCACAAGCAAAGAAAAAGCCAATGAAGACATAGCGGGCATGTCATTTGTTGCCCGGTCCGAGTTCAACGGGGGCATGAGGCCATAGCGACAAGCATTCTCGTCCGGTTCACTGCGTTTATCTTGCTCTGCCTACACGCCTAGGACGAGCTTCTTGGCATAATTGTCCCTCGTCGAAGGCGGCGATCACGAACTGCTCCGAACTAAATTCTCACGGTATCTCCGCAACAAACTGTGTATCTGGCCAGAGGGAGACTGCACGATGGCGAGACAGGAAATTCTGGATCAGATCGAGAAATACGTAAAACCGTTCCGGATCACCAAAGGCAAGGATTTCTGGTTGAAAGACTTCGATCCCGGCGACACCTGCGGCCTTAAGATGGACAAAGGAGACGCAGCCAAGCTGCTTCACCGCAGCATCGTTTGGCTCGCCGAAGAGCAAGAAATGCTTTACGCGCAGGACCGCTGGTCATTGCTGCTCATCTTTCAGGCAATGGATGCGGCCGGCAAGGACGGGACAATCAAACATGTCATGTCGGGTGTGAACCCGCAGGGCGTTCAAGTTTTCTCGTTCAAGCAGCCGACGAGTGAGGATCTCGATCACGATTTCATGTGGCGCTACGCCAAAAGCCTGCCCGAACGCGGACGCATCGGGATTTTCAACCGCTCATACTACGAAGAAGCTCTGGTCGTTCGCGTGCACCAGGAAATCCTCAGGCGCCAGAAGCTGCCGGCCAAGCTTGTCAGCAAACACATCTGGGACGAGCGGCTCGCCGACATTGCACATTTCGAGGATTACCTGACCCGGCAGGGGACCATCATCCTAAAGTTCTTTCTCAATGTGTCGCGAAAGGAACAGAAGAATCGCTTCATGGAACGGCTCGACAAGCCGAGCAAGCACTGGAAGTTTTCGCCTTCCGATGTTCATGAGCGTAAATTCTGGCCCGAATATATGTTCGCGTTTGAAGAGGCGATCCGCGCCACGGCGTCAAAACATGCTCCGTGGTTCGTCGTCCCTGCCGACAACAAATGGTTCACCCGGCTTCTTGTCGCGGCGGCGATAGTCGCCGCTGTCGAAGAGCTTGACCTCGCGTTTCCGAAGGTCGATGCGGAAAGGAAGAAGGAACTGGCCGCCGCACGCGCAGAACTTGTCCGCGAGCGATAGACGACCAGATCACAGGTCAACGAGCTCTTGGTCTTTGACAGGAGAGACCAACCATGTCGACAACATATTCGATTCTCGGCGGCGTTGGCTTGTTTCTGCTCGGCATGACCGTCATGACCGATGGTCTGAAGGCGCTGGCCGGGTCCGCGTTGCGAACGGTCCTTCAGAAGGCGGCTGCGACGCCGATGCGCGGCGCCATATGGGGTGCCATTGCGACTCTCATCGTGCAGTCGTCCAGCGCAACCACGATGACAACCATCGGTCTGGTGAGTGCTGGACTCCTGACATTCCCGCAAGGGTTGGGGCTTGTCTTCGGCGCCAATGTCGGCACGACCGGCACCGGCTGGCTCGTCGCGCTCATCGGCGTCCGCGTATCGCTGACGGCTGCCGCACTTCCGATGATTTTCACCGGCGCCCTTGTGAAGCTGCTGGGCCGAAGGCGCCTCTCAGGCTGCGGTGCCGCACTCGCCGGTTTTGGCTTGGTGCTTTTCGGCCTGACGACGCTTCAGCAAGGAATGGGAGGGCTGGCGGAGAGATTGCACCCCGCGGATCTGCCTGCCGTACTTGGAGCCCCAGGCGCGGGCTGGTTCGCGGGAATGCTCGGGGTGCTCACGCTTGTTGTGGTCGGCCTCGCAATGACGGCCGTAATGCAATCCTCGACGGCGGCGATCGCCATTACCATGTCCGCGCATTACGCCGGCGCGGTTGGGCTGGATCAGGCTTGCGCGCTCGTCATCGGCCAAAACATAGGAACGGCAACGAGCTCAGCGTTGGCGGCGATCGGAGCAAGTACCACAGCCAAAAGACTGGCCATTGCCTACGTCTTCTTCAAATTAATGGCCGCGGTCATTGCCTTGGTGCTCTTCCCCGTCGTTACTCCTCTTCTCATCCGCGCATCGAACATGGTCGCGGGCGTTACACTGCTTGCCGGATACCATACGGCCTACAACGTCGTCGGCGTCGCCGTATTGTTGCCGTTGATCGACAGATTCACCCGCTTTGTCGAGAGGCTTTTGCCCGAGCGAGTATCTCCGCTCACCCGATGTCTCGATCCCTCGGCCCTCGCCAATCCGGTTGCGGCGTTGGAAGCTGTGCGGCGGACGGTTGCACGGGCGCTAGAAACGATCTGCACTTCAGTGGGCTCGTCGCTCAAAGTAAGAGAGACTGGCGGTCGACTCGAAAAGGACTCCATCTTGATCCGAGAGTCCGGCGATGCATTGCGTCAGGCGCAGATATTCATGTCAGATGCCGAGGGGCCACCGGACACAGACGACGAACAACATCGGCTGACGAGCACGCTGCATGCACTTGACCACGCATCTCGGCTCGCCGAAACGGCGAGCAGCGGCCTTGAATTGGAAAAATCGAGTTCCGAATCCGCCGATGCGCGCGCCGCGCAGCTGTGTGCGGAAGCGATGCAGTATGCGTCTTCAATCGCTCACAAAATTGCGGCTTTGCCGGAGGCCCACCCGGTTACAATGCGGAGCGGATTACTCGGCGGCGACACTGAAGCCCCGACGGATTCCGCGTCGACCGAATCCATTGCCGGGCTGGAGCGCCGCGCCAAAGAGCTGAGCGAGTTGCGCCAGGCGCACCGCAGCGCGACGCTGAGCGATGTAGCGAAAGGCACACTGACGGCGGATCAGGCAATTGTTCGCGTCGACACGGTGCGAAACCTGGAGACATTGACGAACCACGCCTGGCGTTCCGCGGCGCATCTCGTTGGACTCGGCAGCTAGCTAGGTACCTGCCTCAACTGCCGTTACCGCGCTGCGCAGACCCGTTGAGCGAATGATGAGCTTTTCGATCTCCACGACAAGAAAGAACACCAACCCGCCTGCCAGCAGCCACGGCCAGACCCAGAGCGGGATCGCTTCGTTGTCAAACAGGCGCTGCAACGGCGGCGCATAGGTAAACAAAATCTGCAAGATAACGACCGCTCCGATACCGAGCGGCAGGTACTTGTTGCCAAGATGAGCCTTGAGAGAAAGCGAAGAGTCGAGCAGGTAACGGCTGTTCAGCAGATAAAACACCTGGCCAATCGTAATAGCGTTGACCGCGACGGTGCGGGCGAGCGCGTCTGAGGTATTCTGCGATTTCATCCAGAAGAAAGCCCAGAGCGTAAATGCGAGCAGCGCCAGTCCGACGAAGATGACTCGCCAGATTCCAAAACCGGTGAGGATCGCCCGGTCCACACTGCGCGGCGGCCGATTCATGACATCCAGCTCATGCGGCTCGAAAGAAATGACGAGACCGAGCGCGACCGAGGTTACCATGTTGACCCACAAAACCTGCGGCGCTGTGATTGGCATGGAAAAGCCGACGAAAATGGCTACCGCGATAACCAGCGCCTGGGCAACGTTGGTCGGCAACATGAACAGGATTGCCTTTTCGATGTTGTTGTAGACAGTCCGGCCCTCCTTCACCGCGGCCGTGATCGAGGCAAAATTGTCGTCCGCGAGAATCATCTCGGCGGCTTCTTTGGTCACCTCGGTGCCTTTGATGCCCATGGCGACGCCTATGTCGGCCTTCTTCAACGCTGGCGCGTCGTTTACGCCGTCGCCTGTCATTGCCACGATCTGCTTGTTAGCCTGAATGGCTTTCACCAGCCGGAGCTTGTGTTCCGGACTTGCGCGCGCGAAAACGTCGACGTTTTTCACTTTCTCCTGCAGCGTGGCAGTGCTCATCTCTTCGATCTCGGTCCCGGTGACCGCGGTCTTTCCATCTCCTATGCCGAGCATCTTGGCGATCGCCGCCGCGGTGATCTTGTGATCGCCCGTTATCATCGTGACGCGAATGCCGCCACTATGGCATTCCTTGACGGCTTCGATGGCCTCCTTGCGGGGCGGATCCAGCAGCCCGATCAATCCGATCAGGACCAGCGTCTTTGGCAGGTCCGCAGGGCTGAGGCCTTTTTGAACGGCCGGATTTTCAAGCCACGCCAGGGCCAACACGCGCTCGCCTTGCGCTGCAAGCTTGTCCGAAGCCTCTATGAAGTACTGGCGATCGAGCGATGGAGGCGTCCCGTCCGAGATCTGCTGGCGGTCGCAGTGCTCAAGAATCACCTCGGGCGCGCCCTTGACCAGAAGAACCTCTTTGCCGGCAGCAGATTTGTGCAGCGTGGCCATGAATTTGTGTTCTGACTCGAACGGAATGGCGTCGATCCGCGGAGATGCTGCCCGTTCTTTTTCTCGATCCATGCCGAGCTTGGTCGCAAAGGGATAAAGCGCGCCTTCCGTCGGATCCCCCTCCACTTTCCATGTGCCCTCTTGTTGAAAGAGCTCCGCATCATTGCACAACATGGAAACCTGACCCATGAGCCCGAGCACAGTGTCCTTTTTGACCGGCTGCCCATCCTTCTTGATCTCGCCCTCCGGAGCATAGCCATTGCCGGTTATCTGATAGGTCGATTCCGCCGTAACGGCGGAGACGACCATCATCTCCATCAGCGTCAGGGTGCCGGTTTTGTCGGAGCAGATACGCGACACCGAGCCGAGTGTTTCCACAGCGGGTAGCCTTCGTATGATCGCGCTGCGTTGAGCCATTCGCTGCACGCCAATTGCCAATGTTATTGTGATGAGCGCAGGCAGGCCTTCCGGGATCATCGAAACGGCAATGCCGACCACGGCCTGAAAAAGTTCGACGAACTCGATCCCTCCCACCCACTTGCCATAGGCAAACACCAGAATGCCGACGATCGCGACGACCGCGGTGATGGCGTAGCCAAACTTTTTGATCTGCCGCAGGAGCGGAGTTTCAAGCGCGCTGACGCCGGTGAGAAGCTGATTGATGCGGCCGAGTTCGGTATCACTGCCGGTCGCAACGACTAGGCCAGTCGCGCGACCTGATACGACCATGGTGCCGGAAAATGCCATGCTTTCACGATCACCGACGGTGGCGTCTGCCGATACGGCCTCGGTGTTCTTATCTGCCGGCACCGACTCGCCGGTGAGAGCGGCCTCTTCCGTCCGAAGATTTTTGGCGTCGGCCAGGCGAAGATCGGCCGGCACTTTGTCGCCGGACTCAAGCAGCACGATGTCGCCCGGCACGAGCTCCTCGGCCGAGATCATACGCGTTTCACCATCGCGAATAGTCCGCGCCTCTGCCGACAACATGTTGCGGATAGAATCCAGGGCCCGTTCGGCTTTGCCCTCCTGCACGAATCCCAACAGAGCGTTGAGGATGACGACACCGAAAATGATTGAGGCGTCGACCCATAGGTTGAGCATGAGCTTGATGAAACCTGCACCAAGCAAGACAAAAACCAAGATATTGTTGAACTGAGAGACGAAGCGCATGAATGGCCCACGCTTCTTTCCCTCCGGTAGACGGTTACGACCATATTTTTCAAGGCGGGTCGATGCTTCGGCGGCACTAAGGCCCTTCTCGGTGCTCGTAGCGAGCGTCTTCACGACCTCGCCGACTGGCATCGCATACCAAGCCACGACCTCATCGGCCGTGTCCGCGTTCGTCGTCGCGGTCATGATCAGGCTCCCCGTGTGCTGCCTCTCGGTCCGTTGGGAAATCAAAGAGCGCGAATGTTATCCAGTGGTCCCGAAATTGGGACAAAATATCGCGTGAGGCTAACAGGTCTGAATCTCAAGGGCGTATTGGACCGAGGTCCACCTGATGGGGCTATTCTGACGGACGGGCATTTCGCAAAATATCGATACCCAAGGCACCGATGAACAAGGCGATCACCTCGATCGGTGGCACGAAGCTAGTCCTTCGCGAGAGCAGACACCAAAACACCCACACGGCGATCGTGAGGATGACCGTCCCCGCATATCGCGAAACTGTGTCCATGCCTTTCGTCCCCCCGGTTTCGCGACAGGACACTTGCTCGCGTACAATAGCACAGTGCGAGCGGCACCGGTCTCAAGCAACCTCAATTGATAGCTTGGTAAAGCCTTTGGTCATATAGACTGCCACTCATCGGAAGGAGTGCCTCGCGGAATTTGCGAGTATGTGCGGCCATTTCGTGCTTTTCCTGGTCGGCCGTTCTGCGCCATACCTCGACCAACGTCAAATGATTGGGCCTGTTGCCCTGCTGCAAAAGGTCGTAGCGCAGGATACCGGCGTCCTGCGCGCTGTCGATGCTCAGTTGCTTGATGGCGGCAAGGCCCTCGTCCTTCTTTGCGCCAATGAGATCGACGTGCGTCAGGACATATACGGAACCTCGGCCGGTTACCTTGGCCTTGCCGACCACAAAACCCGTGTGAAGACGCTCATCAATCGGCGCCGCGAGAAGCGGCTTGAGCTTGTCACGAATCTGCGTGGTATTTGCCGCGGCAGCATGGTTCGCCTGCGCCTTGGCGTCTTTCCAGACTTCCAGAATGGCGAATTGTTGCGGCTGCCCCCTGCGCTGCAGCACTTCAAAGCCACTGTTTCCTGGTTCCTTGCGGCTTGCGTCCTGTAATGCGCGCAGAATGCCTGCTGCCGCGCGGGCTGAGGATGGCGCGACTTCAATATAGCTGACAACGAAAGTCGCATTCGCATCCTGGGCGCGCGTCAATGCGATCCCGGCAATGAGACCCGCAGCAATGAGTGCAAACAGGCGCAATATCGTCATCCGATTTCTCCCGCACAAACACTATGTAGTCGGTCCGTCGGGTTCCGCAGGAAAAACCAATTGGCACGCGACGGCGCCTGGCAAACGATTCACTTTACAAACATCACCCGTGTCCCGACATGCACGCGGCCGTAAAGGTCCATGACGTCCTTGTTGTGCATGCGGATACAGCCGGCCGATACAAAGCCCCCGATCGAGCCAGGATTGTTGGTGCCATGGATGGCGAGCTCGTGGTCGACCAGCACTAGTGCTGCGGCGCCCATCGGATTTTTCGGCGAACCGCCCTCGATATAGAAATCCGGCGAGCGCTTTCCGCGCAGTGATACCGGCGGTTTCCACGCCGGCTTGAGGTGCTTGCTGGCGATCCGCGTGGTACCGAACCATTGCTGCCCGGAGCGACCGACGCCGACCGAGTACTTGAGCGCCTGCTCTTTTCCGGTGACGAGATAGAGGCTGCGTTCATCGGTCTCTACTACGATGGTACCGGGCTTGGCCTCGCCGGTGTACTGAACCTTTTCCGGAATTGCGCGCGCTGGTGAGGCCACGGTGATGACAGCGGCGGCGCAAACGAAAAGATGAAGGAGACGAGGCAGCATGTCTGTGCTCCCGACGTGGCCGGTATAGCGGGAAAATAACCTGATTCCATCGGCGGGCGCCTGCCAAAATTGGCGATTTAGTTAACTAGCGGATATCGGGAAATCGCAGGGTATCCAATGCTTTCAACGCTTATCGCTTTGTAATACCCGCGACCGCGATCACTCGCGACCATTTGAGAACGTCGGCTTTGATACGGTCGCGCAAATCATCGGACGACATGCCGCGGGCATCCATTCCGGCGTCGTTCGAGAATTTCTGCACTTCGGGCGATTTCAGGGCTTCGACCACGGCCTGGTTGAGCTGCGTGACAATATCAGCGGAAGTCCCAGCTTTGACGGCAAGCCCATTCCAACTTGTCACCTCGTAGCCAGGCAGACCACCTTCAATCACGGTTGGTACGTCAGGCAAATTACTTGCGCGCTCGCGCGCGGTGGTCGCTAGGACTGTCATCTGCCCATTTATGATAGATGACTCGAATCCGACAAAGTACTCGAACGCAACGTCGACGTCGCCGCGCAGTACGGCGCTCGTCAGATCCGGTGTGGTTTTGTACGGAACGATGGTGACGTCGAGACCGGCCATCGTGCGAAACAGCTCGGCGGAAAGATTTTGCGCACTGCCGGCATTGATGGTGCCGAAATTCAGCGTGCCGGGATGAGTCTTCGCGTTCGCGATGACGTCCTTGATCGTCTTGTAAGGCGAACCGGCTTTGGTGGTGATAACAAGCCCGTAGGACGCTGTGGTCGAGATCGGGACAAAATCCGTCTCGATATTGTACGGCAGGGATTTGAATAGCGCTTTGGCGATCGTCAAGCCGCCACCGACCATGACTAGGGTATATCCGTCGGCTGCGGCCTCCCTGGCTGCCTGCATGCCGACGACACCACCGGCCCCCGGCCTGTTTTCGATGAAGAATTGTTGACCGAAGTGTTTGCTGAGATCCTGCGCGACAAGGCGCATGGTGACATCCGCGATGCCTCCGGGGCCGTAAGGAACAATGACGCGCACCGGCTTCGAGGGGTAGGTCTCGGCTCGCGCTGACGTGAAGGCCATCGCACCAATGAATGCGAGTGACATGGCGCAGACGACCGAAATTCTACACTTCATTGACGACGCTTTACGGTGATGGCCCATTGTCTTACAGAAAGCCACGCTTTCGTCGCGTGCGCTTCCGTCGATGCCGTATCAGATCATGCCAACGACCACCACAGATATTCATCCGCATATTATTTCCAACGATCCTGCTCGTTATCCTTTGGCACCACTGGGCGGCCACCAATCCGACTGGTCGCGCACGCGCCCGGTCACGGTGGAGCAGCTGGTCGCCGCAATGGACACGAGCGGAGTGCGGAAGGCCGCGATCGTGCAGGCCTCGACCTGCTATGGGCACGACAACTCTTACGTCGCGGATGCAGTGGCGGCTTATCCGAACCGCTTCACCGGCGTCTTCTCAGTCGATGTGCTTGCGCCGGATGCCCCGGAACGTATGCGGCACTGGTGCGACCAAGGCCTGACCGGCATGCGTCTTTTCACATTCGGCAGCACGATGTCCGAGCAGGCTGACTGGCTCGATGATTCGAAGTCATATCCCGCCTGGGCATGCGCGAGTGTGCTCGGTCTTTCAATCTGCCTGCAAATGTCGTCCAAGGCCATTCCGCAGGCGATCCGCATGGCCAAGCGCTTTCCAAAGGTGCGCATCGTTCTCGATCACTGTGCAAGGCCGGAGCTGGCCGATGGACCACCCTATTCCGCCGCCGCCAGCCTGTTCGCCCTCGCCCGCCATTCGAATATCTACCTGAAACTTACGCCCCGCGTTTTTGCCGAATCTCGCCGTGGCAAAGCAACGCCTGAAACATTTTTTCCGCGCCTCGTCGGTGAATTCGGTGCCTCGCGGCTGGCGTGGGGATCGAACTATCCTTCGAGCGAAGGCACGCTGCCGCAACTTTTGGCAATCGCACGACAATCCCTAATCTGCCTGCCCGCCGCCGATCAGGATTGGATCTTTGGCGCGACCGCGCAGACGCTTTACCCGACGCTCGCGGATCGGAAAGACAATCGATGACCTCGGGTCTCGAAAAGACTACGTTGCGTACCTTGCTCGGAGATTATCCGAACACGATGGCGCTCAAGAAAGCCGAGGTGACTTCCGATCTTGTCGACTTTGACTTCGCCGACGTGAAAGTGCCGAATACGGCTTTCAAACCATTAGTACGCGAAGCCAGATTCGACGTCGGCGAATTGGCGATCGTTACCTATTTGCAGGCGAGAGATCACGGCAAGCCCTATGTGCTCATTCCGGTAACGGTGTTGGGTCGCGGTCAGCACCACACGATCGTTTACAACCCGCAACGCGGCGCATTGAGTGCTCACGACCTTACGGGAAAACTGGTGGGCGTACGGGCCTATACGCAGACGACTGGAGCTTGGGTGCGCGGGTTTCTCAGCGATGACTATGCTGTCAATCTTGCCGGAGTCCGCTGGGTTACTTTTGAAGATCCGCACGTCGCCGAATTCAAAGACCCTGATTTTGTCGAAGGCGCGCCTGAAGGATCGACGCTAGTGCAGATGCTTCTTGACGGCGAGATTGATGCGGCGATTGTTGGCGATAAAACGCCCGACCCGCGGCTTGCGCCGCTCATTCCCGATGCAAACACGGCCGCACAAACATGGGCAAAAGCGCATGGCGGCGTCCCGATCAACCATATGATGGTCATTCGAGATACAATCTCGAAATCCCGACCGGACCTCGTAAAAGAGATCTATCGTATGTTACGCGAGAGTCGCCGCGCCGCGCCCCCACTTGAGGGCGGCTTTGCTGATCCGTGGCGTTTCGGGGTTGAGGCCAATCGTCGTTCGCTTGAGATCATCATCGACTACAGCTTCCGGCAAAAGCTGATTTCGCGGATGTTTTCCGTCGATGAATTATTTGACGACTGCACGCGCGCACTGGGTTGATTTTACGGGGCGCAATTTCAAGTGTGGCCGGAGGATTGGGGGACAAATGGCTGGGCACGTTTATCCATTCGCCGCCACACGGGGAAGAAGATATGTCGGCGCATTGTTTTTGTCAGGTGGTGGCGGTGGCCAAGCGTGGGGTCCGATGACGGACACCGACAAGACCGACCTCGCGTGCAACGGAAGGATTTTATCCGGACAGCCAGCAATATGATGATGGTTTATTGAGTCGAGGCGCTCCCAACGCGCCAATTGGCCTGCAATCGATTAGTCGCGGGCGGACCAAAGAGATTCAGCGTATCCGCTCGACCCATTGAATGCGTGAGGCTCCCGGTTCGAACGGATCACCGAAATACTGGGTCTCGTGGGTGACCTTCCCGTCTCTGAACTCCATGATGCTTACCGTGTAAGACGGCAAGCCGTCGTATGTAAGGACAAGTTCAGTGACCCAAAGATCGGCAGCACCAAGCACGCGCCGCACCTTAAAGCGTTTCTTGTTTGGTTGCACAAAACGAGATGCTTGAATGTTGTGCCGGCCGCGGATCCGTTCCCCGGACTGTGGGTACTCAAGCACTGCATCGTCGTGGTAAATTTCGTGCTCAGCCTCGAAATTATTTGCGTCCGAGGCAGCCCAGTGGCGAACCAATGCCGCTCGAATGTTCCGGTCTTCAGTCATTGCGCCTTCATAAACCGCTCAATCAGCGGTGCAATCTGATCCGCTTTGGTATCAAGCGCAAAGTGTCCGGCGTCGAGTATGTAAATCTCCGCTTTTGGTACGTCCGTACGATAGCGTTCCGGCTCTCCGCTATCGAAAGATGGATCATGTTTGCCCCAAAACACCAAAAGTCTTGGCTGCGTCTTTCGAAGCCATTCCTGCCACTTTGGATACGCGGCTACGTTTGTGCGGTAGTCGTAAAAAAGATCAGTTTGAATCTGTGCTTGTCCTGGAGCGTTTAGAAAAGCGTATTCATCGGTCCAAAGGTCAGGGTCGTACAGCTCAATCTTCGGATCACTCCCAATATGTCGTGATTTCGTAGTTGCAAACGAGAGGAAATTCTCACGGAGCGCTTTTTCGTGTGAAAGCCGGTCCGACCAGAATGCACGACGCGTTGCCCAGATTGCCCCAAGGCCTTGGTCGTGAGCGACCGCGTTCTGAATGATAAGTCCCCTCACTCGCTCCGGATGCTCCAACGTCATGCGAAAACCGATCGGGCCCCCGTAATCCTGCAAATAAAGCGTGTAGTGCGACAAACCCATCGCTTGCGTGAAATCCTCAATCACGAAAGCGATGTGGTCGAAGCTATAGTCGAACCGCTTCGGGTCCGGCCAATCGCTATGGCCGAAGCCTGGGTAATCGGGCGCAACAAGATGAAAATGATCGGAAAGCCGAAGTAAAAGCGATTCAAACATCCTCGATGAAGACGGAAATCCGTGCAGCAGAAGAAGCGTCGGCGCGCCTTTGGGGCCAGTCTCTCGGTAGAAGATGGAGAGCCCGTCAACCCTTGCAGTGCGATAGAAAATCGGATGGTTCACGAGCCCATTCTTTCTTTTCGCAACCGTGCAACTTTAAACGCCTCACCTTAGTGCATGTGTTGCAGCGGGCATGTCCGCCAAGACCAAAAGCGGACATTTCCCGGCTTTCGATGACCTCGTCAGCACGGGCGAATACCAGTGGCGAAATCGTGAAGCCATGCTGCGTTCCCAAAAAGACATCGTTTCTAACCAGGCTTGTTGGGCTCGGCTTTTTGGCGCGGCCCAAGGCTGCGCCTCATTGCTCTCAAGCGCTGGGCCTCTTTATCGAGATCATCAATTTTTTCATCGAGCCGCGTCAATTTGGCTTTCGGCGCGTCGGTACCTCGCAACTTGTCAAGCGCCTGACCGACGGAAAGTTTGGTTTCAGCCATGACAATCTCACCTTTTCGATAAAGGGATACCCACCCGAACCAATCATAGATTTTGAACGGGCGCGTGTTTTTGATCTAGCTCAAGAACAGACATTGTCGATCGGGCTATCTACGAGCTCCAAAACATTGATGTACGAAATTGTCCGGGATTTTGCATCCAATCGGTTGAGACGGGCGTTGTCCGCCATGCTGGACCCACAGATTCGACGCTGGCTTATTGCCTTGGTTATCGGCATCGTTTTGTTCGCGCTCGGCATGACAGCACATTTTCTAAGGTGAGTCAGACCAGGTCGGCGAACGTGGAACCTCTCCTTAAAGAGATCCGACATAACCCATTGCTCTGGCTGCTGGCTCTTGTGCCGGTGGCATTGATTGCGGCGAAACTGATTCCGGAAGCACACACGCTACTGTTCGTACTCTCGGTACTTGCGATCGTGCCGCTTGCCGCTCTGCTGAGTCACGCAACAGAAGCTGTTGCGGAAAAAACCGGCGACGCCGTAGGGGGACTGCTCAACGCGACGCTGGGAAACCTGACCGAACTGGTCATTGCGGCCGCGGCGCTCCGCGCCGGTGAATATGCGTTGGTGAAAGGCTCGATCGCGGGTGCCATTGTGACCAACACACTTTTCATGCTCGGAGCATCCTTTCTTCTCGGAGGTCTCAACCATCATATCCAGGAGTACAACCGCGCTACGGCGCGTCTGCACGCGGCTTTGCTTTTCCTGGCGACGATTGCGCTGATGGGCCCTTCGGCGATTGCCAAAGCTGACTTGGTGCCGGGCGCGGCATTGACCCAGAAGCTTAGCCTCGCCTTGGCGGTGTTGCTGGTGGTCGGATACGGCTTGGGCCTTCTGTTCTCGCTCAAAACGCATGCTGAAATCTTTTCCGGCTCCGAGCATGCCGAGCCGGCGGAGGCGCCATGGCCCATAGGGCTGGCTTTGGTGACGCTTGGCGTCGTCACGGTGCTTGTGGCGTTGGTGAGCGAAATCTTCGTCGAGTCGGTGCAGAAGGCGGCAGAAGCCTTCGGGATGAGCCAGGCCTTCGTTGGTTTTATTGTTGTAGCGCTCGTAGGGGCCGCCGCCGAAATGGCAGTGGCGTTTTCCGCGGCACGCAAAAATCGGCTGGATCTGAGCGTGGGGATCGCGCTGGGCAGCGCTTCCCAAGTCGCATTATTTGTCGGCCCCGTGCTCGTGCTTCTTAGTTACGTTATTGGGCCAACGCCGATGGACTTGCAGTTCTGGCCAGGCGCGGTGGTGATGGTTTTTGTCGCCACACTTGTCGCTGCTTTTGTGACAAGCAGCGGGCGTTCGGCTTGGTTTATTGGCGTTCTGCTGTTATTTGTCTACGCGGTCTTTGCCGTTACGCTCTACATGTTGCCGCCGCAAGTGCAATGATTTGTTCGAGGGCGCTTGCAAAATTCCCGAATAGGTGGGCCGCTAGTGGTACTCAGCGTGCATTGCAAACGCACTCCGAAGTGTCCGCGAACCAAAGCAGACATCGGCATTCCGCCCACAGGATTTTGTCTGTACGATCTGCCGCCTGGAATTCCGGAGGCCAATGTGCGCAGACTTGAATTTGTGAGGATTCTCGCCGCAGCGGCCGTTGTCGGACCTTCTGCTGTCCGCGCCCGCAGCCGTCGAGAATATATCGTCTCGGCAGTCTCAGTCCCGCCGGGCCGCCGAACTCGTGCGCCGGCGTCCCGGCGAGCACTATGAGTTTTGCTTCGGAGGAGACCTCGTACAGCCGCTTGTACCCGGGTCCCTGGGGATGCCCTTGCGCACCGTGATCGAGCCGATCTGGAGCGACATGGAGTGACCATGCGGAATGATATTTTTACTGCCCTTTTGTACTTCGGGCTGTCCAAATGTCCGTGCGTTGCAGCAACTTCCTGATCTTGAAGTAGAAGTTGAGCGGCTGGTGCGGTCGAGAGGACTCGAACCTCCACGGGTTGCCCCGCTAGCACCTCAAGCTAGTGCGTCTACCAATTCCGCCACGACCGCATGGGGAGAGGAACGAGAAGGCTGCGGCCTGCTGTCCCAATGATGTTTGCCATGTA
>DATLJR010000167.1:0-41926 GCA_035538755.1 Pseudolabrys sp. | reverse complement strand
GGCATCGTGGTACGAAACGCGGCGGTCCCCAATTCAGCAAACTTTCGCATGATGACGACAGGGGACTGGCCTGCACCGCCGGAGCCCGAGACCACTCGGTCAACGTCAATTTGTCGTCCGGACAGAACGCCTTGGAAGCGTGGATTGCGTCCGAATTTTAGATCGGCCACCCCGGTCAACTTGAACCCTTGCTCCTCCGAACCGTATTGGAACTCGACATTCTCCATCAGCGCCGATTTCCCGGTCGCTTTGATCTTTCCTCCAATCCGCCAAGGCTGCGTCAAAGCATCCGCTGGTTCGGCCGCATTACGCGCGGCGATCCCGACAGGCCGCAACAGATTTAGAGTGCCGTCAAAACTTGGCTCACGTGCAACGACAGCGATTGCACCTTCGGCTTCAATGCTAAGGGGGTAGTCAGCCGAGTCGACACTGACGCGAACCCTCATCGAGCCGTCGTCGCTCAAACGGTTTGTTGTAACGCGGTAGGGATAAAGTTTACCGGAGACGGTCGCGCTCCCCTCTCCTTTCATTGGCCCTACCAGGGAGCGAACCTCACCATTAAACGACACACGTCCAAAAGTGATGCTTCCGTCGTTTCCGGCATTCGTAAGAGTTATCGTGCCATCCTCGATTCGGAGCCGATTTATCGAAAGGTAATCGGGCCTCAATGAAACTGCGAGGCTCGGCGCGCGCACACGGCCCAAAACATCCAAACCCAGGCTCACCTGTGGCCCAGCAAGCCGCATCTCCGTGGCGCGCCACTCTCCGCGCATTAGTGGCCCGAGAGCAAATTCTACATCGAGATAGCGTGCCCGGATCGCGTCATCGCCATCACCGACCGTGATGTCATGCAGTGTGAGACGGGGCGATGGTAGCAGCCGGGCGTCGATCGCTCCGGTCACCCGGATATTGACGCCGGTAAGACGATGCGCTTCGGCTTCCAACAGCGACCGATAGTTGCCCAGATCGATCAGCAGCGGACCGACCAGCGCCGCCAGAAGCGCCAGAATGATTGCGATCGCTAATCCAAGCAGGGTGGTCTGCAAAACCCGCTCCAGCGCCGAAGCCGCATTCGGCGCGACCCTCAGCCAATTGTGAATCGAGACTATATTGGCGATTTATGGCGGCAAATCTATGTCGCCATCTCAGGAAAGCGCGACAATCTTGCCCGGATTCATAATGTTGTGAGGGTCAAGCGCCCGCTTGATGGAGGCCATCACATCCAACGCCGCCCTTCCATGTTCTGCAACTAGGTATTTCATCTTCCCCTGCCCCACCCCGTGTTCGCCAGTGCAGGTCCCGTCCATCGCAAGTGCCCGCTCAACCAGGCGTTCCGACAGAGCCTCGGCGCGCTTGAGCTCATCGCGATCGTCCATATCGACAAGCAGCGTCAGGTGAAAATTACCATCACCGACATGACCGACAATCGGCGCAAGGATGCGGCTCGTTTCTATGTCGCGCTGTGTTTCGGTCACGCATTGCGCCAATCGCGAAATGGGCACACAGACGTCGGTGGCCACCATCGTGGCCCCCGGACGCAGCGCGAAATTCGACAGTGCTGCGTGGTGTCGCGCTTCCCACAAACGCGTGCGCTCTTCAGGCCGCGTAGTCCAGGTGAAGGGACCGCCCCCGAACTCGGCTGCAATTTCGCCAAAGCGCTTGGATTGTTCGGCGACCGACGCTTCGGTTCCGTGGAACTCCAGGAACAACATCGGCGTTTCGGGCAGCCCCAGATTCGAATGGAGGTTGCACGCCCGGACCTGGAGAGAGTCCAAAAGTTCAATTCGCGCAACCGGAATACCGGACTGAATCGTATGGATGGCCGTGTTGCAGCAAGCTTCGACCGAGGGGAACGGACATATCCCGCCAGAAATCGCTTCCGGAATGCCCGAGAGCTTCAGCGTCAGTTGTGTGATGACCCCGAGCGTGCCTTCAGAGCCGACCATGAGGCGCGTGAGATCGTAGCCGGCCGACGTCTTCTTGGCCCGTCGCGCGGTATCGATCACCTCACCATTCGACAGCACAACCTTGAGCGCAATGACGTTGTCCTTCATCGTGCCGTAGCGCACGGCATTGGTGCCCGAGCAGCGAGTCGCCGCCATCCCGCCCAGCGAAGCATCTGCGCCCGGGTCGATAGGAAAGAAAAGTCCGCTGTCGCGGAGCTGTTCGTTGAGCGCTTTTCGGGTAATTCCGGGCTCGATAACGCAATCAAGATCCTCCGCGTGGACTGCAATAATTCTGATCATGTCACGGAAATCGATCGACACGCCGCCAATCGGCGCGTTCACGTGCCCTTCAAGCGAAGTTCCAACCCCGAATGGAATGACGGCGACACCGTTCGCCGCACAGATCCGGACGATCTGCTGAACCTCCTCGGTGTTTTGCGGGTAAACGACGGCGTCAGGTGGCTGATTGGCGATCCATGTAACGGTGTTGCCATGCTGTTCACGCACCGCTTGCGACGTGACAACGCGATTGCCAAAAGCCGCGGTCAATTCGGTCACTGCTTTGCCAATTGCCGCGGAATTCCGCGCTTTTTGTTCGGCAGCTGTCGCCAACACCATTCGACTGTCCTCTGCAGGTCCGTTTGGCGAACTTTAGCAGAGGACAGGTAGCGGGTGAAACGAGACCGGCGGTGGCACCTGTTGCGGGGACAGCCGCCATAATTGGCTACGCCGCCACGCGCCGGCCGCGCTTTACGACGATCTCCCAAGGAATGGAACGATCATCGAGACTCTTTTCCGATAGCGGTGATATTCGTCTCCAAACAAATCGATTAGATCATGCTCTTCAAGGGCGATCCCGACGAAGATGTAGGCCGTCGCAACCATTGCGAACAGGAGATGCCCTGCGGTCATGACCGGAGTCGCCCAGAAGAAGATGAGAAAACCAAGATAGATCGGGTGGCGCACCAGATTGTAGAGAAGCGGGGTTTTGAAGCGCATCGCCGGCATAGGCCTGCCTACGAGATTGTTGGCGACCTGATGCAGGCCGAAGAGTTCAAAGTGATTGATCAGGAAGGTACTGACAAACACCAAGACCCAGCCGAACAGGCTCAGCCCCAGCAACGAGGCTGCGACTTGTGGATTTGTCACCTGCCATACCACGGCGGGAATCGGCTGCCACTGCCAGAACAGAAACGCCAGCGCCAAACTCGAAAACAGGACGAAGGTGCTTCGTTCAACAGCTACCGGCACAATACGCGTCCACCATTTCTTGAACTGGGGGCGCGCCATCACGCTATGCTGGATTGCGAACAGCGACATCAACAACAAGTTGATGATGATGGCCTGCATCGGCGGCCCCGCGTGACCGGAGTCGATGGTCTTTGGCACAACCAAACCTGTGACAAAGCCTATCGAGTAGATGATCGTTGCGGCGAACGCGACATAGGCTATGAGGCCATATAAAAGTGCAATGAGTCTTGTCATGGAATTTCTCCTTTTTTCTACCTTGTGCAATTATTTTTTCGGCTCCGTTGGCGCCAACGGAACTTCAGCAGACACGAATATTGAATTGGTGCTTGGCGGCGATGGCTCACGTGGCGTCAACAATGCGTAATTGGCGATGATCGTGACCGCTCCGATGAGTGGTCGGCTGGCCCGTCTGATGCGGCTGAATAGTTTGTTCGTCGCTTCCCTTCGGAGGCGAAATGTCTCCTGACGATAGAAATCGACGTCGATAGTACCGTTCCTAAGGCGTTTTATTTTTTCGATGTTCATTGCATCCTCGACACTGGCAGACTCAATGCGATTGATCGGACGCTTTTCTGTAGAAAACGTAGTCGGCGGTATAAGGCACGCTCAGCAGGGCACCGGATGAGTCGCACGCCCCATCGGCGGTACCACCCTGCGTGTTCAGCCGTTGGATCGTCGTGACGTTGCTAAGTTTGCCGGACCCGTGCCGCGCAGTGACTTCGAGTTTAAGCAGCGGAATATCGTTTGCGCTGGCACCGGGCGCGCGAGCGAGCACCTTGGCACTGACTGCACTGCCATCGCTCATTTCCCACGTCGGCCCTGCATAGTGGCGACCGACCGTTTTCCCGGCGATCAGCAATGTCGCGACCGGCTCGCGAAACTGCCAGACGAGTTTGCCAGCCGAACTATTTTGGCATTCGTAGACCTGCGCGCCGACCGCGTGAACACTTGTGACCGGAATTTCGCCCGGTGCTGCAATTGCATCCGGCACTTCGGCTGCCGCAGGCAATGGGGAGAGCATCCGTACGCCTGCGATGTAGGCCGCCAGGATCGCCACGGTTCCGATCAGCGATCGAGCAACGCAAAAGAATTGAGTTCCGGTCTGGGCGCGCCGGCCAAGCACCTCCTGATGCCAACGATCGATTTCGCCTGTCTCCCTGGTTCTGCGATGGACATTCTCCGTTTGCATTCCACGCTCCATTCGTTTTCTGGCCGCTGGAATGCGCCTTTCCAGCACGAAAGGCTTTGAGCCCCGCTTGATTTGTCCTTGAGGAAGTCTTGATTTCGCTTTAGACGGCGTGCCGGTATGATTTGGCAGCCTGATTGCGGGGGCGCAGCAACGTGCTGTTTTTGTTCGATGATTTTGCGCTCGATTGCGAGCGCCGGGAACTGCGTGCGGATGGCGCGGCGGTGCCAGTCGAGCCGCAGGTCTTCGATCTCCTGGTCTATCTAATTGAAAACCGCGACCGCGTGGTCAGCAAAGATGACCTTATCGCGTCCGTATGGGGTGGGCGAATAGTCTCCGAGTCGACCCTGACCAGCCGGATTAACGCCGCACGAAAGGCAATCGACGACAGCGGGAAACAGCAGCGCCTGATCCGGACGTTCGCGCGAAAAGGCTTTCGTTTCGTCGGCGATGTCCAGGAGGAACACCCGCCTGCGGTCGATGACCTCAGCGGTACGGCAACCGGCAAGACTGCTGACGCTCATCCGCCACTCATCGCCGACCGTCCTTCAATCGCGGTCCTGCGATTCGAGAACATGTCTGATGATCGAGCACTGGGATTGATCGCCAACGGGCTGACTGAAGACATCATTGCACTTTTGGCACGCGTACCGGGATTTTTTGTCATCGCCCGCGCTTCCTCATTCGCTTACACGCAGCAGCGCGCCGACTCCCGTCAGGTCGGAGCCGAATTGGGGGTCCGTTACGTCGTTACCGGCAGCGCGCGCAGTTCAGGTGATCGCGTTCGGATCAACGTTCAACTTGTCGAGGCGGAGAGCGGAAATCAGTTATGGGCCGGACGTTACGACGTCAGCCGCGGCGATACACTGGATCTTCAGGACGAGATCGCGCGTCGCATCATCGTGGAATTGGAGCCGGCGCTGACCAAAGCCGATTTCACGGGAATCAAGCGACGAAGGAACGAAAGCGTCGATGCGTGGTCGCATTTTCGTCAGGCCGCAGGCGCAATCGCCGTACAAGGCTGGAACGAGGAGTCCGTTGCAGAGGCTCTGGACAAGGTGAATCAGGCACTTGTCATTGACCCCGACTTCGCGCTGGCACGTGCGTTCCTGGCGTTGCTCAATGCTTTCGGAGCCAACTTGTCGCTGATCCCGGATATCGAGGCCGCGAGGAAAGGAGCTCGCGACGAGGCAGAGCGTGCAATCACGATAGATCCAAATGCGTCCGATGTTCTCGGATTCGCTGGTTGCGCTTTTGCCGACATCGGAGAGCACGAGCGGGGCGTCGAACTGCTGCGACGCGCGCTGGTTCTCGATCCAAGCAACGCACAGGCGCACGTAGCCCTCGGCGCATCGCTCGTCCTCTTCGGCCGCTTCGATGAAGGCATCCAGAGTATGAAGTTCGGCATGCGATCGAGTCCGAAGGATTTTCGATTGACCTTCTGGAGCATGATACTTGCCTACGCGCTAGGACGTGCGGGCCGTTTTGACGAAGCGTTGGCAGAGGCGTCGGCCGCGGCACGCCGCGATGGCCGTCTGTATACGGCTCGTATCGTTGTCGCATGGGTACTTCTGAAACTTGAACGCGATGAAGAGGCGCGAACGGCACTGGGCGAGGCGCGACGTATCAGGCCCGCACTCAGTCTTGTCGAAGTTCGGAGGTTCTTTGGCCAGCGTACCGCAGAAGACCTGCAGCCCTTGTGGATCTAGTCATCGATAGAGCGCTCATTGCAGATAAGCTTCGCAGACTGCTTGCTCGACATAGAACGGCGGGAGTTGCGCCGGAGCAACCAGCTCGTTGCCGTAGAGCCGCAGGTTTTCGATGTTTTGATCTACCTCGTTGAAAATCGTGATCGCGTGGTCAGCAAGGACGACCTCATCTCGTCTGTATGGGGTGGTCGAATAGTTTCTGAGTCGACCCTGACCAGCCGGATAAATGCCGCACGAAAGGCAATCGGCGATACCGGAGAAAAGCAGAGCCTTATTCGCACCGTCGCGAGAAAGGGCGTTCGCTTTGTCGCGCCGATCGATGTCGTGAGGGACCAACAGGTCTTCGCGCTCACAGAACCTCAGAGGCCATCAATTGCCGTCCTGCCTTTCACAAATATGAGCGGTGACCCGGAGCAGGACTCTTTTGTCGACGGCGTTACTGAAGAGATCATTACTGCCCTTTCCCGCGTCCGTTGGTTTTTCGTCATCGCACGCGGTTCGGCATTCGCTTACAAAGGCAAAGAGGTCAGTCCCGCCGAGATCGCCCGCGAACTTGGCGTTCGCTACATCCTGACGGGCAGCGTCCGCCGCTCCGGCGATCAAATTCGCGTCTCGGCCCAGCTTATCGACGGGAACCGCGGCAGCAATGTATGGGCACGAAGTTACGACCGCGCCCTCTCCGATATTTTTGCCGTGCAGGATGAAATTACTCAGACAATTGTCGGCGGCATTGAACCTGAGCTAAGCCGGGCAGAACGGGAAAGAGCCCGGATCAAACACCGCGAGAGCGTGGACGCGTGGAGTATCTATCAGCGTGGCATGTTTCATCTTTACCGGTACACGCGCGAGGATCTGGTGCAGGCGCGAAAGCTTTTCAAAAGTGCGATAACCATCGACCCCGACTTGGGACCTGCATATTCGGCCATCGCCGAGACTTATTATTACGAAGTGGTGTACGGGTTCATACTGCGAGACGATGCCAATCGCGAACGCGCGCTCAATGCCGCAAAAAGGGCCGTCGCGCTCGATCGAGACGATGCGGGCGCGCATTGTAGCCTGGGACGAATTCGTTACCTCAGCCGGGAATATGCCGGCGCCATTTCCGAACTGGAAATCGCGTTAGATCTCAACCCGAGCCTGGCCCTCGCACACTACGGGCTCGGCGCCGCGTTCGTGTTCTCGGGAAATCCGCAAAAAGCCTTTCAGTATCTAGAGTCGGCAGTTCGGCTCAGTCCTCACGATCCGAACATGGGCTCGTATCTCGTGCGAACCGCTGAAGCGAAGTATTTAATTGGAGACGATGAGGGAGCCGTAAGTTTCGCCCTGAAGGCACTAGCACAACCGAGCTTCCAATGGTCACGCTACGCGATTTTGATCGCAGCGCTGGGACAATTGGGACGACAAGACGAGGCGCGACGTTATGTCGCCGAAGTCACGCGATTGAGGCCGACCTTTTCAATCGCGTTTGTTCGGACCATGCATCCATTCAGTCGCGACATGGGAATTGATCGCTACTATGACGGTTTGCGCAAGGCGGGTGTGCCGGAAATATGACCTTTCAGTGAAACCGATTGATCCGAAGCGGTTTCGTACGAGCCTTTCCCGAACACCAGGCTCTGAACGCCGCAATGACCGAGAACAAACGGGCCCATAGGCCAGTCCGATTCGAATTGATTGGCGAATGATCCGAGGGCTCCGGCATGTTTCCAGAGTGCCGAGCACGATACCGTCCGTCCTTGCGAAACGATGGATTTGTCGCGGAGGTGCGGTTGATTTCTCATCGATAAGAGCCTTGGATATAATTGCTTATCCAAATTGTTGCTGGCGACAACGTCCTGTTTTCGTTCAAAGATTTCGCGCTCGACGGCGAACGTCGGGAGTTGCGCACGCGTGGGACGATCGTTCCGATCGAGCTCGCAGGTTTTTGATCTGTTGGTCTACCTCATCTAGAACCGCGACCCGCATCGTCAGCAACGACGATCTGATCGCATCGGTTTGGGGTGGACGCATTGTTTCGCGTCCCTCGAGCTGCCGTGCCAAGCATCGCCGTCGTCTCCGTTTTTTTTGGTCAGAACAGTCAAAGAACGCGCCGCACGGGAACGTCGTTAATGTTTGGTTAATCCGCTAAGCCCTTGAAATCTTGGGCGCCAACGGCTTTGCCTGATGGACGCGCCAGCGTCACTGTCGTAGCTTGCCGCGCCTGAATGACCTCGGAGTTTGTGATGGCCGGCCCTGTAATTGCTGTGACCGACACGGTTTTCCCCTCGCTCGATCCGGCCAAGGCGGCGCTTGCGCGGCTCAATCCCACCTATCGGATGTCGAAAAGCGTCAATGCTGAAGATATCGTCGCCGTTGCGAAGGATGCAGACGCGGTTCTTGTGACCTACGCGAAGCTCACGCGCGATGTGCTCATGCAGTTAAACCGCTGCAGGGCCATCGGCCGGTTCGGGTTGGGTGTCGACAATATCGATCTGCCTACTGCCAAGGAGAAGGGGATTGCAGTCAACTATGTGCCGGACTACTGCATTCGGGAAGTGTCTGACCATGCCATGGCTCTCTTGCTGGCACTGATCCGTAAAATTCCGCTGTCCAACAAGCTGGTGCAGAGTGGTCGCTGGGAAATGCCGGCGGTCGTGCCGATCCGCCGTATCGAAGGCACAGTGCTCGGCCTCATCGGCTTCGGCCACATCCCGCGACTGGTTGCCCCCAAGGCGCAGGCATTCGGCATGAAGGTCATTTCCTATGACCCGTTCGCCAAACCTGAGGCATTTAAGGCCGCGGCAGTCGAAAGCGTCGATCTCGATACGCTCCTCAAAACCTCCGACTACGTATCCGTGCATGCGCCGTTGCTGCAGGCGACGCGCGGGATGCTGAACGCCGCTGCGTTCGGCAAAATGAAAAAGGGAGCCTACGTCGTGAACACTGCGCGCGGGCCTTTGATTGACGAACCAGCCCTTGTCGCCGCACTCGATTCTGGCCAGGTGGGTGGCGCTGGACTCGACGTAGTGGCCGCCGAGCCGCTTGCCAAGGATTCACCACTCTTGGGTCGCGACAACGTCATTATATCTCCTCACACCGCATTCTATTCGATCGAAGCGCTGAACGAGTTGCAGACCAAGTGCGCAACAGATGTCGCGCGTGTGCTGAACGGCGAAAAAGCTGTTTATCCGATTTCGGCCTGATCAGATGCTGGATCGCACCGACCTCGAACCAGTCTTCTTCGCCCCCTTCGTATCGTCACTGATGCGAGTCGAGTCGCAATGGATCGACTATAACGGCCATCTGAACATGGCCTACTACAACGTTCTGTTCGACCGCGCAGTGGATGAGGTCTACGAGCTTCTCGGGATTGGTGCCGAATACCTGAAAAATCATCGGCATTCGACTTTCACCGCTGAAGTCCATGTGCGTTATGTGCGCGAGTTGCAGGAAGGCGACCCTGTGCGCGTGACATTCCAGTTGCTCGATTTTGATTCGAAACGCTTTCACTATTTCGAGCAGTTGTTTCATGCGACCGAAGGCTGGGTTTCGGCGACGTCAGAAAATATGACCTTGCATGTCGACATGACAGCCAAGAAAGTCGCGCCGTTTCCACCCTCGATCCTGCGTACATTCGCGCGCATGAAGGCTGCGCACTCGCAATTGCCGCGTCCCGAAGCCGCCGGGCGCAGGATCGCGATGCCGCAGAAGGGTTGAGGACAGCCGTTATTGTCCGGCGAGTTTGGCCGCGTCGTCGCGCACGCTCGCGTCGATCAGGATAGAGGTCGGCACCGGTTTCGGAATGACCCCGGCTTTGGCGAACTGCTGCTGCATCCAGTCGATGCGATCCACCGGAATTGCCAGGGTTGGGTCAACCTGCTTCTCGCGAATGGCCTGGTCGGAGATGAACTCGGCCCGTTTGTCGTCCGGTTTTGCGTTTGTCATTTCGTGAGCCACCTTGACCGTCTCGTCACGGTGCGAGGCTGCATATTTGTAGGCATCCATTTCCGCGGCGATGAATTTGACGAGATCCTCCCGGCGTTCGGCCAGAACCTTGCTACTGGTCGCCACGCACAGTCGGATGAATTTAGGCACGGCGCTCCCGCCCTTGGCGAGCACCTTAATGTCGGGTGGCATGACGGCTTCGAATTCATTTGAGACCACTGCCGCATCCGTGATGCCCGCGACCAGGGACTTGTAGCGGTCGAGATCGGCGCCCTGCGTCGCCAACTTCACGTCGGCAAAGGGAACATTCGCAGCGTCGAGCATCGCCCGGAACAGCAAATCCGGAAGCGATCCGGGTGAAGAGATCGCAACAGTCTTTCCCTTAAGGTCGGCCAGGCTACTGATGTCAGCCTTGGCAAGAACAACCTGCGGCACGCCCGGCCAGGTGCAACCGACGATCTTGATGCCGGTACCGCGCACACCAGCCACAATCGACTCTGCCGCGCCCATGTCCACGCTATCGATCTCACCGGACAGCAGGGCTTTCATCAGCGTGGCGCCGGCTTTGATCTGCAAAAGTTCAAGTTTCAGGCCGCGCTTGGCAGCAAAGCCGCCTTTGTCGACCATCGCGATGAAGCCCGCGTCGCTCTTGGCTTCGAGGATGCCATGCTTCCAGGCTCTTTCCTGCGCGTGAGCGGTTGAGATACCGCAAAGGAGCACGATCGCGAAAGCTGGCGACTTCAACGGCGAAAACATGAATCCTCCACTATCTCCTGCCCCGGCCGGAACCCAGTTTTTATTTGTGATTAAAGCAAGAGGCGGCCGGGCGGAACAAGCCCGGGTGCGGACGCTCCTAAATACGAAACTCGCCGCCACGCTTGCGGCCCTGATCGACGCTGAGAAAGAGTTGTTCGAGTGTTGACCGCGTCCTGATCAAGCCCTGTTCGTATGAATAATCGACGAGCGTCTCGAGAACCCTGCGGTTTCCCTCCGTCAATCCGTATTCCCACGGGTCAGAACCGAGTACGCGTTCCTGCTCCTCCCATGCGTCACGATACCATGCGAGCGGAACGATGCGTGGATTGGCCATGCGCTTCATGGCGGCGTCCTTCGCCTTGTTGAAGGCCTGGAAGAGATTGACGGCAAGCCACGGATACTCCTCCGCCAGGGCCTGGCGGATACCGAGAACATGCATGATCGGAAAAATGCCGGTCTTCCGAAAATAGGCCTCCTCTTCGGCCTTGTGATCCGGGAATAGGCGCGCAACGCGTGCGTCCCGGGCAACAAACGGCTTGATCAGATCAGAATGAAAAACCGCATCAAGCTCGCCTCCGGCCAACATAGTCTCCACCGATTTGTCGTCAGAGAGGCATGAATACTTGATATCCTGAGGCAGGGTGACTTTTACGTCGTCCTCGATCTCGGCAATCCACTCCACGCTATTCAGTGGCAGGCCATATTCATGCTGGAGAATGCCGCGCATCCACAATACAGCAGTCGTCATCATCGTCTTCACGCCTATTTTTCGGCCGCGCAGGTCAGCAGGCTTCGTAATGCCTTTTGAAGTGTTAATGAACATGAAACCGTGTCGGAAACGGCGATGGAGAAATACCGGAATGGCGCGGAATGGCAGTCCGTTGTCATGCGCCGCGAGATAAGACGACGCGGAAAGCTCCGCTACATCGAATTCGCCGTTACGCACGAACCGCCAATGGCGCGTAGCGGAATCCATGTCCGTCAGGACCGTCAGATCCACGCCATCGACTTCGACCTTCTCATTGAGGAGCGGGCGGACGATTTCATAGTCGCCACAGGCGAGCGTAAGCGCGATTTTCTTCAGCATTCGGAGCTCTTTTGCACTCGATCTTCAGTGTCCCGTCGCCAGTGCGGCGAGTTTTGCCGGGTCATCCGGCAAGCCATTGCCGCGCCACACCACATGAAGGTCGGGCCGCAGCAACAGCAGATCATAGCCGTAAACATCGCGTGGCCTTTCCTCATCGATTTCGACGACCGAAAATGGTGCGGCCAAAGAGGCAAAGGCCTGGGCGAGCGCGGGGGTGTTTGCTTGCGCGCCCCGAAGACACAAAAGCGTATAGCCGTCGCCAATGCGGTCATGCAATGCCGTTCCGTCGGAGAGCCACACGTGCGGCAGCCGGGCACCCGGCCAGGATGTCGGAACGTAGTTCATGAAATCGGTTTCCGGCGCGTCGCCTACCTCTGGGAAAATGACCGGTGAAGCTGCATAACGATAGCCAAGTTCTGCACCGATCATTTCGTTACTCTTGCGCTGTTCGACATCGGCAATACGGCTGAGGTTGGCCCGGGTAGCAGCCCCTTCTGGCGTCCGGTCGCGAATGTTGGGCTTGTAGGCCGCCCGCCAGGCTCGTCGGCCGCGCGAAGCATGCCGCGAGGCTTCAATATTGCGCGAACCGATTTGCCGACGTTCAATCTCGTAGGATGCGAGTAGCGCCGGGCCACCCCACCCTTTCAGCGTGGCGGCAAGCTTCCACGACAGGTCAACGGCATCGCCAACCCCACTGTTCATTCCGAGGCCGCCTGTCGGGATCACAAGATGCACAGCATCACCGGCAAGGAAAACGCGCTTGTGACCATAGCGGTCGGCCAACAGCAGGTTCTGGCGCCAAGGCGCACAGAACATCATCTCGTAATCGACCGGCATGGCAACCGTCTGCTCGAACATTGTCTTCATGTCGTCATCGCTGTCGACAACCGAGTGCAGGGTAAAATGACGGGTCGAGTCCTGCACAATCAGGAAAGTCGAATGCGCGTCGGCAACGTGATAGTGGCGGCCTTTGCCGATCGGGATGCGCTCGAACAGCGCGTCGCAGCGATAGAGCGCCTGCCTTAATTGCAGGAGATTGGCTTCACCCTGCAGTCTAATGCCGAGTTGGCGACGCACATTACTCGAGCCGCCATCGCAACCGACGAGGTAGTGCGCGCTCAATTCGATCGTTGAGTCACCGCACTTAACGCGGGCACACACGCCGGCGGTGTCTTGCTCGAACGAGATGAATTCATTTCCATAGCGCACATCAACGGTCGGCAAGGTTTCTGCAACCGACTTGAGCAGCGGCTCGAGCGTGTACTGCGAAATGAGCTGATAGGGCTCGAGCGGCATAGAGCCGTCGGAGCATGCGGCGATCTCCGCCTGAGCCTGCGCGACCGATGGGTACGGCAAGTGCAAAAGCGGCGGCTCGATCAGCGACGTCACGATGAAAACATCCATTGGTACATCGCGCGGAAGGCCGGCCTTCCGTATTTTCTGTGCAATTCCAAGCCTTCGGTAGATCTCCATGGTGCGGGCGTTGCACCGTTCCATCTTGGGCAAAAACTGCGGCGCCTCTTTCTGTTCGAGCAGAATGCAGCGCACGCCGCGGCGGCCAAGATCGATTGCCAGTGTCAACCCCACCGGTCCGGCGCCCACAATAATGACTTGCGTGTTCAAGATGCCCTCGGCGTCATGCGCGGGCTGTGCAAGATAACGTTGTCAATCAATCCGACCGCCAGAGAACCTGCGACCTGGCACAGTGAGGAAATAGCCAACCGCCTGCCCGCCATCGGCGCCGACTACGCTCCCGGTCGTATAACGCGACTCGTCGCTTGCGAGAAAAATCGCCGGCCCTGCGATGTCTTCGCCGGATCCGACCCGGCCCATTGGTACACCCTTGCGGCGGCCTTCATAGATTTCCGGATCGGCGTACATGGCTTCTGTACCGGGCGTGCGGATATACCCGGGCGTGATTGCGTTTGCGCGGATGCCATAAGGCGCCCATTCCATCGCCTGCAATTTCGTCAGCATGATCAACCCGGCTTTCACCACACTGTACGCGCCAGCCCAGTTGTAAGGAAAAAGGCCAGCGATAGAGGCGATATTGACGATGTTGCCGGACTTCTGGGCGATCATGTGCTTTGCGGCGGCCTGGCTCACCATGAACGCGCCCTTGAGGCCGATATTCATCGTCGTGTCCCACGCCGCTTCTGGAAGCGCCTCCAGTTTTCCTGGCACGATTTTCATTGCGTTGTTCACGACAATGTCGATGCGCCCGCGTTCCTTCATGATCGTTTCGACGAGACGATTGATCTCAGTCGCCTTGGCAACGTCGGCGGCAACCGGGAGGCTCTTGCTGCCGAGCACGGCAGCTTCCTTTGCCGTAGCCTCGGCTGTGGCGGGATCGACGTCGTTGACGACGACATGGGCGCCTTCGCGCGCATACGCCAAAACAATATCGCGGCCGATACCGCGGCCGCCACCGGTGACCAATGCCACCTTGTCCTTCAATCGCACGGAATCCCCCCAGGCTGTGTGGAAATAAGCAGGAAAAATCACGCTAAATCGGTAAGGAGAGCCCGACAAGAGCCGGTCCGGCCTCGAAATTGGCGTCTACCAATGCCATCTTAGGCGTTGAAAGAATCATTCCGGTGGCATTGCCGCCCCTTACCGACAAATGGCCGAGCCCAAGCGTAACGACCCTGCTCCATTGAGCCCGCAACCGGTTGCCGGCGGCATCGCCGCGCGCGCGCTTGGCGCGAGGGCCGCGCCGTACCTCGGCGACCTGAACCCAGAGCAACGCGAGGCAGTGGAAACTCTCGACGGTCCCGTGCTGGTCCTCGCCGGGGCCGGAACCGGTAAGACGCGCGTTCTCACGACCCGCATAGCGCACATTCTCAACCTCGGTCGGGCGCGGCCGTCGGAAATCCTTGCCGTGACCTTCACCAACAAGGCTGCCCGCGAAATGAAGGATCGCGTCGGTCAGATGGTGGGGCAGATCGTCGAGGGCATGCCGTGGCTCGGCACCTTCCATTCGATCGGTGTGAAAGTCCTGCGAAGGCACGCCGAAATGGTTGGTCTGAAGAACAACTTCACGATCCTCGACGTGGATGATCAAGTCCGGCTGATCAAGATGATCCTTGAAGCTGAGAAGCTCGACGAGAAGCGATGGCCTGCACGTGTTCTGGCCATTCTGATCGATAGCTGGAAAAATCGCGGTCTTACACCTGAACAAGTGCCCTCGGGGGAAGCAGCAAGCTTTGCGAATGGTAAGGGCAAGAAACTGTACGTCGCCTATCAGGAACGGCTGAAGACACTGAATGCTGCCGATTTCGGTGATCTGCTGCTCGAGAATATCCGGCTATTCCGTCAGAACGCTGATGTGCTGCGAAATTTTCAGGAGCGATTTAAATTCATTCTCGTCGATGAATATCAAGACACAAACGTCGCGCAGTACCTTTGGCTGAAATTGCTGGCGCAGCCTCCGTCGGGCTGGATGACGGTCGTTCCGGGACGCGATCAACCGGCGGACCCGCAGATTAGTGCTACCGCCGAGTCTGCGGAATCCGGTATCGCGCTTCCAGTGCACTCGCAAATGACCGAGCAGAGCGCAAACCTCCTGCGCGTTCCCAAAAACATCTGCTGCGTCGGCGATGATGATCAATCGATCTACGGCTGGCGCGGCGCGGAGGTCGATAACATCCTGCGGTTCGACCACGATTTCCCAGGCGCGAAGGTCATTCGCCTGGAGCGGAATTATCGCAGCACCGGACATATTCTTGCGGCTGCATCGCACCTCATCGCTCACAACGAAGGCCGCTTGGGCAAGACGCTGCGCACTGAGGACGAACTGGGCGAAAAGGTACAGGTGACCGGCGCATGGGACAGTGAAGAAGAGGCGCGCGCGATCGGCGAGGAAATCGAACAGCTTCAACGTGCCGCGCGCGAGCGTGGCGAGGATCATCCCCTCGATGAAATTGCGATCCTGGTGCGCGCATCATTCCAGATGCGTGAATTTGAAGACCGCTTTATCCAGCTCGGGCTACCCTATCGCGTGATCGGTGGCCCGCGCTTTTACGAGCGTACGGAAATTCGTGACGCCCTCGCCTATTTGCGCGTCATCGCACAACCAGCGGATGACCTTGCCTTCGAGCGTATTGTCAATGTGCCAAAGCGCGGCCTCGGCGACGCGACCTTGCAAATGCTGCACGACCACGCGCGCAAAAGGCGCATCCCGCTGACCGAAGCAGCAAGCCAGCTTTCGGCAACCGACGAGATGAAGCCAAAGCCGCGACTTGCGCTGCGCGACCTGATGGCGGCCTTTGAGCGCTGGCGCGCCAAGAAGGATTCGATGCCGCACACCGAACTCGCGGAAATAGTGCTGGATGAGTCCGGCTATACCGAGATGTGGCAGAAAGACCGTTCCGCCGATGCTGCCGGCCGCCTGGAAAACCTCAAGGAACTGGTCCGCTCCATGGAGGAATTCGAGAACTTACAGGGCTTCCTCGAACACATTTCGCTTGTCATGGACCGTGACAGCGCGGAGTCCGAGCAAGCCATCAATATAATGACCTTGCATTCGGCAAAGGGGCTCGAATTTGACTGCGTGTTTCTGCCCGGTTGGGAAGAAGGCCTTTTCCCACATCAGCGCTCGCTCGACGAAAGTGGCCGCGCCGGGCTTGAGGAAGAGCGCCGCCTAGCGCATGTCGGACTCACGCGCGCGCGCAAACTGGCCAAGATCTACTTTGCTACCAATCGCCGCATTCACGGCCTTTGGACTTCGACAGTTCCCTCGCGGTTCCTCGATGAATTGCCTGAAGCGCAGGTCGAGGTGAAAGAGGCCGCGGGAGGGGCCGGCGGGTTCGGAATGTCGGGCTATGGAGCTTCGCGCTTTGATGAGATGAACGCCTTCGGTTCCGGCTACACGACACCCGGTTGGCAACGCGCGCAGGCCCGCAAGGGTCGCGGTGGCTTCTACGACAACGGCCAGCCGCGTTACGTTCCGGACGGCGTTTTTGATGACGATCCGAGCGATCCTGATCGACCCTCGGGCGGGAAGTCCCGAGGCCGCACCACAAAACGCCAAGGTCGCGCCCCGCTCACAATCGATGGCGAGCTTGTGGCGAGATCCACCGGCACGGTTTCGTCTTTTGCGGTGGGCGAGCGCGTCTTTCACCAGAAATTCGGTAACGGGAATGTCGTGGCAGTGGACGGCAATAAGCTCACCATCGCTTTCGACAAGGCCGGCGAAAAGCGTGTGGTGGACAGCTTTGTCGAGAAGGTGTGAAGGTCTAATACGACGTCAATAGATCGATCTTTGTATTGGCGAGGATAAGCCGCTTAGCCAAAAGGACGGCGAGATTGCGCACGATGCGCTCCCCGACCTCCGGATGTTTTTCGCGAAATCCGGCGTAGGCGCTCAGTGGCAATTCGAGACATTGAACCACCGTATCCGCCCACACGTCCGCGGAGCGTCGATCCTCGAGCAGCGCCATCTCCCCGAACACCATGCCGGCGACAAGCGTCGCGAGGCGCACACCGTTCGTTAGCTTCACGCTCACCATGCCGCTTTGCAAAAAGAACAGTGATGACGCCGACTCTTCGGCACCGATGATGCGTTGGCCGGCCTGGTATGTCCGCGGCGTCATCAAGGCCTCAAGCGCTTCAATCTCGCCGGTCGTTAGGCCGCCAAGCAATAGCTGTTCCGGCAACGTCGTCGGATCGTGCAGCCGCCCGTATCCGCCGTAACGATAGATGATCTGGTCCTCGGCCCATTCGATAGCTTCATCGAGAACAGGAAAATTTCGCAGCTTTGAGAGCGGTTCGATGA
The DNA here is from genome assembly GCA_035538755.1 of Pseudolabrys sp. Classification (GTDB taxonomy): domain Bacteria; phylum Pseudomonadota; class Alphaproteobacteria; order Rhizobiales; family Xanthobacteraceae; genus Pseudolabrys. Next base: position 24,291 of record DATLJR010000167.1, on the reverse strand, counting down.
GGGGCTTCATGGTCGCATCGACCGCCGATTGCGGCCGCAATCCGCACAGGATCACCGTCGTGTTGACTGCACTTAACTCGGAGAGACTAGCCGCAAGCAGCCGGCCCGCCGCCCGTGTGATTGTCGGCACACGGTTAAAATCAAGCACGACGAGTTGGGACCGCGGCTGACCTTGCACCAGGCGACGCGACAGATACTCGATCGACCCGAATGTCAGTGCGCCGGTAAGTTCGAATACATGGCAGTCGGTGTGATGCTCGTCGAGAATCTTCTGCTCGTGCGGCTGCCGATTGCGGCGCGAGGAGACGCCGCCCATGTCATAGTCGGCAACGATGCCATTTCTCACGTCGCCTCCGCGATTGAACAGGTGCAGATCGAAGTGCGATGAGAGAGCCGCGCACACGCGCAACCCGCGGACACTGTTCCCGTGGCTGTCGAGAAGCGGCGAATAGGTACCGAGCCCAAGTTGCGCGGGCAGTGTCGCTACAATGCCGCCGCCGACGCCGCTCTTAGCCGGCATGCCGACGCGGTAGATCCATTCGCCCGCATAATCGTACATGCCCGAACTGGTCATCACGGACAAAGTACGGGCAACGGCATACGGACTGACAACTTGGTCGCCGGTCAGCGGATTCAGGCCACGATTAGCGAGTGTCGCCGCCATGACCGCGATATCGCGAGCGGTGACGAGGACCGAACACTGGCCGAAATAGACATCCAGAATGGCATCGACGTCGCCTTTTATGACAGCATAGTTGCGTAAAAGATAAGCAATCGCCCGATTACGGTCTCCGGTCGCGCGCTCGGAGGCAAATACCGCTTCGTCTACGCCAAGTTTCCGGCCAGCGAAAGCACTCAGCGTTGCGAGGATGCGCCCAAAAGCGTCCTTCCCTTCCGTATCGTAGATGAGACCTGAGCACGCGATTGCACCGGCATTGACCATAGGGTTGAAAGGCCGGTTGTCTGCGCGCAGGCGGATTGAATTGAAAGCTTCGCCACTTGGCTCAACTCCGATGACGCTTTCAACCCGTTCGGCACCAATCGTCTCGAGAGCGAGCGCAAAAACAAAGGCTTTTGAAATCGACTGGATCGTGAAAGGGACGTCGCTATCGCCGACCTCGTAGACGTAGCCGTCGGTGGTCGCAATGCTGATACCGAAGTCACCGGGATTGGCTTTTGATAGTTGGGGTATGTAATCGGCTACGGCCCCGCTGTTATCTCCGACGACTTCCGCATGACAACGCTCCAGAAACCGCGACAAAGGCGGCTGGACGCTACCGCCCGTGCGAATACCCGACCCAGCGGGCAACTCTGTCCGCGCGTCCATCCCTTACCTCCACCTGCCCCTTAGAATGCAAGCCCTGTGCCGTTCAGAGTGTCGGCATTGCCGCAGCATGAGAACGGTCGTCGCTATCGGGCTTATGACACCGGCGCCTGCGGGGTGGGCGCCTCCACAAGGCTCGCAAGCACAGTAGGATCCGTTACTGCACGCACGATCATCGCCTCTTCGCGGCCGCGAATTGCGACCTCCCTACGCGCCAGCGAACCGGTGGCGATGCCGGCGGTCGTAAAGACCTCGTCAGAAATCACAGCCTTGCAATCAAGCGCCTTCGTCATGTCTTGCAGACGCGCTGCCACATTGACGGGATCGCCAAGCGCCGTAAAAACGGTGTGATCCTGAAAACCAATGTCGCCTATGATCACTTCGCCACCCTGGATGCCGATACCGTACTCGATCGGCTCGGGAAGGTCCGATGCGAGCTGACGATTCATGTAGTCCACGTTGGTCGCAACGTTGGCAGCCGCGCGCAGCGCCTGGCGGCACGCTGTCTTCGCGTCCACTTCAATTCCGAAAAGAGCAAGCACGCCATCTCCGACGAATTGGTTGGGTTGGCCACCCGCATCGAGCGTCGCTTGGGAGCATGCACCCAGGAACCGATTGATGAGAAATACGACATCGAACGGCAACCTCGCCTCGGCTAGCTTCGTTGATCCACGCATGTCAACGAACATGCTGACGATGTAGTGCTCCTTGCCGATGTTCATGCGGCTGCCTTTGCGCAACAGTTCCGCATTCATGCTTGCCGGCAGAATCGGAATGACGGATATGTCCGTCTGCGGCCGCAACTGGCACGCGAGTCGAATCGATGGGTTTGCCGAAACGCCGATACTCTCGAGCACGAACGCCTCCCGGCCTGACGGTCTTGGCAACTTGCTGCGGTCGCTCACCACGCGGATGCGGCAGGTGGAACAGCGCGCGCGACCGCCGCACACGCTGGCGTGCGGAATTTTGTGCCGCAAGCTGGCTTCCAGAACGCTCAGGCCTTTTGGTACGCGCACCTGTCGGTTTGGATATGAAATTGTAACCATGCCGCGCCTGCGCTCGCGAAGTGAACGAAGGCCACGCCCGGCGAAAACCAATCCGATTGCGGCGCCATAGGCGACGGGAAAATATACAAGACTGATTAGGGTGATCACTCGCGCCTGCGCAGCTGGAACCCGCTTCAGGTTTTCGTTGCGCCATTCCGCATCCTCGGCGAGGTCCGCGACCTCGCGACCACCATGATGCGCGCCGATCATTGCGAGAGGCGGCATGAGAATCGCGATGGATAAAAGTATCGGGGCCGCCCAATCGAAGAACGATTTTAACCGCAGCCAGAAATAGAGGCCGATACAGGCGTGCGTCCATGCGACCGTTAACGAAATGAACTGCACGGCGATGTTGTAGCGCTCCGTGATCCAGTAAGTGTAAAGCGCCGAGGCGTAGTTGAATGGCGGCCATCCGAAGAGAAGTCCGCCTACGCGCTCGGCCCCAAGATGACTGGCGAGCCAAAGCGGAATGCTCAGTCCCAGAACAAGTTGAGTGATCTCCGCAATCGAATAGCGGAAATGTCGCCGCTGATAGAGCGCCCACAAGCCGAGCGAGAAATGGACGATGGCGGCAAGGTAGAGGGTGTCGTTAACGATCGGAATCCGCCACCACCAGACGTGATATTTCAGCCAGGTCTCCATCAAGTCGTAGGAAATATTGCCAAGGGCGTGATTGAAGAAATGAGAAAAAATGTAAGCGAACATTACCAGGCCAGTGACGAGGCGGATTTGACGCACACCAATGCCGTGTAGCCATGTCGCAAGCGAGGTGTGCGCGCTGGCGCCGACGTCACCAATTCCGGGGGCTTGGGCAGTCACGCTGGACCATCATTCGAAAATGGTTGGACAGGCTAGCAAAGAGCACGAAAGCCGCCCATCGATAATACGAATCATATTCCGTGCGTGGCAATGCATTGCAAGTCATACTCTATCCTGATCTTTGGTGGGACGGCCTCGCGTGGCCTAAGACGAAGATCTAGTCCCGGATTTCTGCGCTGCGTCGAGACGATGCAAATGGTCGGTTCCCGAAGGCACGTATTTGCAATCGCACTGGCCGCGCGTACACCCGGTGAGCGGCAAACGCGGAACGACATTCCCCATGTACTCGACGCCGTCCTGCGACCGCGCCGCGTCGCAAGCATCAGGCCCAAAGGAAATGCTGACGCTGCGCAACAGACAAAGTCTGTGCGGGTTTCGGAACGCATTAGTACTAATGGGGCCGCGCGGTTAATCCGTTCGAGGCAAAAAAAGCGGCCTGGTTAGGCCGCTATGGAGTTTGGAGGTTATTCCGGGCCTGCCCCGATCTCAGGGGCAGGCCAAAAGACGGTCAGGTGGCGGGGACTACGCTGGCCGTCAGGCTGCCGGTGGTAAGGGGATGAACCACCGGTCGCGCAAAGATGGTTTCACCGATCGGGCTAGAGGCCGTGCCTGCCAGGCTGGTAACCACAGAAACGTCCGCGAGGAAGATTGTGGCGATGGCCCGAATAATGGTCTTGCGCATTTCAGTTAGCCCTTAATCTCGTGGGAGCAACCGGATCCCCGGCAAGTACAAGTAGGGCGCAGAGGGATCCTGTGCTGTGATTTCCATCACACAAAATTGCTTTTTTCGGATACGGAGAAAACCAGCAATTACAGGGCTCTATTGGCCTCGCGCAGACGCCGGACCAACATGCTCATGACGTCGAGCGCAAAAGTTGGCGCCCGGCTGACAAGGGCCAGAAATTCCTTCTTTGAAATAGGAACAAGCTCCACGTCGGTCTTGGCGATTGCGGTGGCGCTGCGGGGGGCAGAATCGATAAGGGCCATCTCGCCGAAAATGTCGTTGGTCTCGAGCGTAGCCAACAGACGGTTGCCAAGCTGAATTTCCACTTGCCCGCTTTTGATGACGTATAGCTCTTTCGCCGCTTCCCCTTCCTTGAAGATCGCTTCCCCCGGTTTGAGGTACCAAACCGGCATTTCTGATTCCGCAAGGAAACTGAACCCGACAACATCATCGTCCGACATCGGCTAAGCCCCAGCCGCACGCGCGGCATCCCGGAACAATCCGCTCAATTGCATTCTCATCCATCACTAAAGCAATCGGGTGCCGCCGTCGTGGCAAGCTCGCATAAAAATTCAAAGCTTCAATTCCCTTTCGAGCTTAGGCCTGCTCTCGATACAATAGTAACCTGACAGTCGGGTAATCAGCTTCAAACGCATCCATTCATTGAGAATTCGGCTCACGTTTTCGCGCGCAATGCCGGCCATGGCCGCAACGTCGCTCTGGCTCAACTTCTGCCTGATAACGACACGGCCACCACCGACTTCGTTGCCGAACGCATTCGCAAGATCAAGCAAAGCACGCGCGACCCTGCCTTTGACCGGCAAGAAGGTTCCCGCCGCGACAACTTGATCGGTGTCGCGCAGGCGCGCGGCAAGCATATTGAGGAGGTGCTTGTAGATTTCAGGATTCTTCTCGGCGACCGTTTCGAACGCCGCGCGACTGACGAAACTGAGCTTGCAATCACGAAGTGCGGAAACCGATGCCGACCGAGGGCGACCATCGATCATCGCCATGTCACCGACGATCGAGCCGGGCCCCAGTATCGCGAGAATGCGTTCGGCACCAGTGGGCGCGACCATACTAACTTTGAGCAGACCTTCGTTCAGGCGATAGCAGCCGTCACCTGGATCACCGGCAAGAAACAGAATCTCGTCGGCCGCCAATTTGACCGACTTGGCATTGGCGAGAATACCCGCCGCCAGGCCTTCTGGCAGATCCGAAAACAAATCGGTGGGAGGCGGGGAAGCCATTGGACACCCAACGCGGAATAACCATACGCGGGGGCCTTTTAGCAGATATTACATTGAAATGCGCAGTGGTTTGAGACGACGCGGCAACCTGTCCGTGGCCCCAGGTTGGAACCGCTTGAGTGGCGTTTGGCGTCGAAGTCGACGCCAAAGCACGTGTTTAAGTCAGATTCGCCGCGCGCCGACCAGGAAAGGCCGCAGGTAAAAACTGCAAGTCCAAGAAGGAATGAGTATTTTCGGTGCGAACGCCCTGCCGCCGTCCCCGTGTTTTTCATCGCGAAACTCCCAGCAGTTTCGTGTATTCTGACAGACGCCAGCGCAGGACGGCGGGGCTGCCCTATTCAACATCAAGCTTTTAGCATAAATCGAATCGGCGGAACTGGAACGGGGCCCGGACTGGGGGAACTATGGGAAGGCAAGCAGTGCTGGCGGCTGCGCTTGGCGTGATACTCACGTCCTGCGTCGGCGTTTATGGCCCGAATGGGAACGATGTCGGCGGCATTATTCCGTGGTCGCCTGAAGCAGAGGCTGCGGCAATCGAAATCGCCCAGAACAATTGCGGTCGCTTCAACAAGTACGCGGTGATCACAAGTATTCATCGTGTTTATGGCGACTACATTTCTTATGCCTGCTGGTGGAAACCGCCGTCCCACACGCGCCGCCACGTCTATTGATCCGATTGCCCGCCGAGGACTGCTGGCGGACATTGAACCGAGTAGATACTCGCCATTCGACGACTCGGCAAACTTTATGCCCTTTGCAGTTTGCCGCTTGTGCCCTTCGTGACGCCTTCTTTCGCGCTCGATCTCAATTCCTTTCGCGCGCAGCACGGTCGCTCAGCCCTGTCACAGAGCATCAGGCCTACGGGTGCCGCCTTTAGCCACGCGCACGGTCTCGCAGCACCACAACGTCTCGATCATTCGGGCTTTGGCGAACGCGCTTTCAGGTAATGCGTCCTGTCGTCGCGCCAACGTTCATTTTTTTTCCAGCATCAATTGGCCCTTCTGGCCAATGACGCGCTGTGCCGCCTGAGCGAACCGCGCAAGCAGCCACGGCAATACGACTTCGAGTCGCACATTTGCCTCGTACACATCGATAAAGCCCGATACCCGCTGACCTAGGGCCGATACGCGAAAGCTCAGGCGGTCGCCAGCCCAGGTCTCTTCCTCCAAAGACAGCAACCAGGCGAATTCGTTCTTGGCGCGGCCGATACCTTCCTTGATACGTCGCAGGGCTTCGTCCTTGCTGAGCCGATGTGGAATTACAACGATGAGCGGTTCCGGCATTGTGGTGCTATCTCCCCTATGCTCGATGCATGTGGGGACGATACGCACAAAAAAAAGGGCGTGGAGGCCCGCCGCCTAGATCATCTCATCGCGGACGCGCGGCTTAACCTGCGCGTCCACGATGAGGATCAGTTGCTCGCTTCAGGGATGCTTTTCGTTCTTGGCAGCGCGCATGCCTTGGCTTGTTGCATCCTGCTCGCACATATACGCCCCGGCCTTCGTCTTTCCGTACTCTTTATGGCCGGTGAAGTGATAGATCTTTGAATCCAGATTGGCCCACACAACGGTGCCGCCGCTGCAGCGGAATCTGGCTTGCCCCTCGGTCGAATACTGATTTGCACCGGTTGGGGTCGTCGTCGCCGTCCGGGTTCCCGTCGTCGCTGCAGGCGGAGGCGAAGCGGGCGGCGGGGCCATAGGAGCAGGCGACGCGACCGTTCCGCCTGCACGGCACTGCGTTACGTATGCTTTCTCCGTTATACCTTTGGCCTGGTTTGCATCTTTGTTGGCACGCCATTCATCCCGACACGCCTTGGCGGTCTTTTGTCCGGCGGCAGCCGGCGCGGGCGCAGCGCTCGTTGTACTCGATGAAGCGGGCTGTGCAGCGACGCCGCCTGCACGGCACTGCGTTACGTATGCTTTCTCCGTTATACCTTTGGCCTGGTTTGCATCTTTGTTGGCACGCCATTCATCCCGACACGCCTTGGCAGTCTTTTGTCCGGTGGCAGCCGGCGCGGGCGCGGCGCTCGTTGTACTCGATGGAGCGGGTTGTGCAGCGACGACGCCTGCGCGGCACTGCGTGACGTATGCCTTCTCCGTTATACCTTTGGCCTGATTTGCATCCTTATTGGCCCGCCATTCTTCCTGGCAAGCCTTGACTGTCTTTTGCTGCGCGAGCGCCGGAAAAGACAGAACTGATACGCCGATAATGGCGCAACTGATTGCTGTGATGGTTCGCATGTCTTCAACTCCTGGGCTTACGCCCATTCAAGGGTTAGGCCTCCTTCGCGCATTTCTTCATGAAGCTGTTTTTCGCCGCTCCAGAGAGAGGCTTGCCATCCTTGCTGACGGCTTTGGTCGCGCACGCGTCCACCTTGCATTTTTTTATGAAGCTGGTTTTCGCCGCACCTGTCAGCGGCTTGCCTTCCTTGCTGACCGCCTGGGTCTCACAGGACTGAGCCATCGCACTCCCGACGGCAAAAGACGTAATCAGAGCGGCAAGAAAAATGCGTTTCATTATTTCCTCCATAGTTTTTCAGCGCGACTGGAAATCCTCGCAGTCGCCGCAACAATTGCTACCCCACTACAAGCTGCCCGGTGCGAAACTCCCGAAATCGCGTAGGAGTTCCGGCCAAACAGCGGAATAAGTTTGTAAATTGGGGGGCGGCCTTCCTGAAATTGGACCGTAGTCCAATGTGGACACCACAAACAGCAGCAGCGAAAGCTACTTGTGCGTGCCGTTTTTAGCGGGGGCAACGGAGCTTTCTGCGTCCGAGTCCATCGTCGCAGCCAAGATGGCATTGATCAGGGTCTGACCGTGCAAGGGTTTGGTCAGGAAGGCCTTGGCGCCCGATGCCGCACTCCGTTCACGGATAGCGGTATCATCGAAGGCCGTAATAACAATGGTGGGAATCTTCTTGTTGATGCGATTGAGATATTGTTGCAGATCGAGCCCGCTAAAATCCGGCATATGAACGTCGACTATGAGGCACTCGGGAACGTCACGGCGTATTGAATCGATAAACTCCCGCGCCGAGCCATAGGTCGTGGTCTCGAAAGAAGACGCGTCCAACAAACGAGCTAACGCCGTGCGCACAGCAGGCTCGTCGTCAACGATGGCAACTCTTATTGGAGCTTTTGGCGACATCTGCCCGAGTTTCGGGCAAACATATAAAGCCGTCGAGTTGCCCGAAGGGCCTACATACGCCGTCCGTTAGCTGGACCCGTGCGCCGGGACAATTCCCGCCTTGTCTGCAAGCCGAACGAGATCGGCCACGCTCTTTACGCCGAGTTTCGCCATCATTCGCCCGCGATGGACTTTCACAGTCTTTTCGACCGTGCCGAGACTTGCAGCGATCTGCTTGTTGAGCCGACCAGCAATGACGTACTCCAATACTTCCCGCTCTCGGTGTGTCAGTGTGGCGAGACGGTCGCCAATTGATTTTGATTCATCACGCTTCTGTCGCGACAGCGCATCAACTTTAGCGGCCCTCACCACGGCGGAGAAAAGCGCCTCGCGCTTGACCGGCTTCGTCAGGAAATCGACGGCACCCGCTTTCATCGCTCTGACACTGGTCGATACATCGCCCTTACCAGATAGGAAAATTATTGGTCGTTCAGAACCCGTCTCGAGCAGGGCCTGTTGCAAATGCAGACCATCGAGCTCGGACATGACGAGGTCGATAATCGCGCAGCCGGGAATGGACGGGTCATGCGCTGACAAAAATTCCTGAGGCGACGAAAATGATTTCGTCCTGTAGCCGGCGGCGTTCAAAAGACGCGTAATCGCCTTAAGCACAGCGGGATCGTCGTCCACAAGAAACGTGGTAAAGCCCGCCTCACGCATACTACCCACCTCACAGACCAAAAGTTTATCTTACGCGCCCGCTGGGGGCAGCCGAAAGATTGCGGTGGCGCCATCACTCACGTTGTTTTGAAGCGATAGGCTCCCACCATGGAGTTTCATAATCGACGCGCAAATCGGAAGACCAAGGCCAAGCCCTCGTTTTTTTGTCGTAAAAAATGGCTGAAATACATGTTGCTCCTGTGACGGTGGCAGCCCTGTACCACAGTCCGATATTCGAACCTCGACCCCACCCTCCTGCGTCATCGCAGTGCTTACCGCTATGGCACGTTTTGTCGGCGCGACGCCGTCCATCGCGTCCATCGCGTTCATGAAAAGGTTTAGCAGAATTTGCTGCAACTGTATCGGGTCTCCTTTGCTCAGCGGCAAATCAGTGGCCTTGCCATCGCTGACAGTGATTCGACGATCGATCAGTTCGCTGTGCAAAAGTCGAAGCGTTGAGTTGATCAACTCGTTCATATCAATCGCTTCGTACTTGATTTCACCCTTTTTAAGCAGGCCTCTCAACCGATGTATAACCTCGCCGGCGCGGCCGTCTTCCGTGATGATGTCATCGAAAATATTACCGATTTCTTCGAGGTTCTTCTTCCTGCCAGCCAGCAATATTTTCCCAGCCTGGGCGTTCGATAGGATCGCCGTTAGCGGCTGTGTCAATTCATGCGCCAGACCGCCGGACAACTCACCGAGCATCGAGACGCGCATCAAGTGTGCGATTTCCTGCCGCTGTATATCGGCATCGGCCTCGGCCATTTTCCGGGATGTTGTGTCGCCAAAGGCTCCCGTCATTACCGTGGGCTCGCCAACCTCCCCAAAGATCGGCTGAGCACGCGCGGAGATCCAGTGAATGCCGGCATCCACGCCTCGCACACGAAATTCTACTTCAAGCGGCGCCGCGCGCATGATCGCCGATTTGAACGCCGCATTGGCCACCTTAAAATCATTAGGATGAATCCGACCGAGCAATCGATCGAGAGTCAACGGCGCGTCCGGCGGAAGGCCGAACAGGCCGCGACAATAGTCGGTCGCCCAAAACGCACCGGTGGCAATTTCGTATTGCCATAGTCCAACGCCCGACGACGCTGCGGCAACCGAGATTCGGGCTTCGCGCTCGCGTGTCACTGCTTCAGCATGCCTCGTCTCCTCAATCGCGGAGCCAAGCAGCAGAATTGGTGTCGACAGACCAATCAAGAATAGCTGCATGGCAAAGACATTGGCTTCAGCGCTGCCGACGACAAACGGACTCGGACCGTTCACTGTGCGCCAAATCAACACGAGGCTCACGATCATAATCGCTCCGCTCGCGCCTTTGGCACCAAACCGCACGGCGGCCCACACGATCATTGGCAAGGGCAGATAAAGAAGAGCGGGAATGTAGCCAGTTGCGATTGTTGGCAATTCTTCGAACGCGACGATGCACGTCAGAGCAAGGACGGTCGCAATCAACAACGCCTCGATTCGACGACGTACGGGACTCACTATTGAGAAGGGAATCTTGTCTAGGCAGATCAGTGCGATCGGCCCTAACGTCAGACTGCCGAGAGCATTTGATGCATACCAGCGCGCCCAGTACAGCCCATAGTCATCGAAGGACCCGCCACCAAGAATCTGAACGAACGCGCCGCCAAATGCGCACAAGGCCGGACCGGCGAAGGCCGTTACGAAAACATAGGCTGTCGCGTTGCGAACATTACCGAACCAAGGGGATCCGACCTTAAGCCACTGCAGCGCGTAGGCGTTGATAGCGGCGACCAGACAGTTCGTGACAAAAGCAATAAACAGTTGCGTTGTCGGCATTCCCACTCGCAATTCGGCCGCGATGTGGGCGGGAAGCACAGCAAGAATATAAATCCACCATTGTCGTGGCGGGGTAAGAACGAGTGCACAAAAAAGAACGACGTTGGGTGGCCAGAACGGCGCGAAAATCTTGTCCGAGAGCGTGCCGACCAGGAAAGCGATTTCGGCGCCGAGATAATATGCAATCGCGACAACGCAAAAAATTCGAACGGTCTTTGCCAGGTCGTTGCCTGATACATCACCGCTCTGGCCGTTTCGCATTGGAATTCCGGAAACGAAGGAGGTCATAATCCATCACCCGGATCACAATGATTTTATACTATGCCAAGGTATCGTCGGGCGACGCGGGCGGGAAATGGAAAAAACGCTTCACAGACATGCATTTGCAAGCGGGTCGCTACACAAGTGTCGTGCGAGTGCCACGTTTTATTGGACCACGGTCCAATCGACAGCCCTGACGCAGAGGTAGAACCTACCACGCTCCAGAGTATCCATTGTGGTTTGCCAGCCTCATGGACTCGCGCGAGGCGACATCCCCCTCCTCCCCGTCCCCAGTCGCCTCGCGCGGTGGAGGCCGGGTATTCGCTCGGTCCAACGCAAACTCCTGAGAAGTGTCACGGCGGCGCGTCACCGGCTGCAAGAATCCGGATCCGCTCGGGTGCATCCGAAGATGTTGCCGGGCCACCTCAATCCGGTAGCGGCGCAGTCGCAGATCGATCCACGGTTTAGGCGCCCCGTCGCCCGCCCATAAAGACCCTCCTCGAGCCTCGACCAACTCTATCGGAGGCGTTTGAGGATACGGGCCGCCTCAATCTCAAATTTCCGTCAATTCAGGGTGGCGGCCCCGCCAAGGCTCGAACACGCACGCAAGATCTTGCGGAAATCCGGCTGACAACCCCAAAACTGAGCGTTTTTGAGCTGAATTGGACTTTCCATGACCTGGCGTTGGCCCATGGTCCAACTCGATTCATGCTCGCTGGGCCGCTTTTAATGGTCCGGGCTGAAGCATCAGGATCGAGGAAAATGTCAAAAACAGTTGTGCCTTCCGAAGCGCCGGTTACTGATCGCAGTCCCGCGCACCGCGCGGCCAATTCACCCGTGATCAAGCGCTCGATTATCCGTAACGGACACAAATCGAGTGTGTCGCTGGAAGACCAGTTCTGGGATGGTCTGCGGGAGATCGCAGACCTCAAGCATATGACCGTGTCTGCGCTCGTCGCGACGATCGATCACGGCCCCAATAGGCGCAATTTGTCGTCAGCGATCCGGGTATTCGTCCTGGATCATTTCAGGAACAGCAGCCGCGAAGCGAAGCTGCCGGTCAATGGGCCTCACCTGGATGTTCCGGCAATTGCGGGCGTGCACAGGGCGTCCTGACGCGAGGCCATAGTTGCGGCCGAAAGGATATTGGACCTCCGTCCAACTCGATCAGCGATACCCATCTCTCTAGGCTGACCCAAGCAGAAGCGCCGCGTGGGCGACGTGGCTTTTGCGCGCTTTGAACCAAGGGGATGGTGATGTCCAGACTGCTCGCACAAACGATCGCTTTCGTGCTGCTTCTCGCATTTGCGCACGGAACGCATGCCCAGGGCCAGTCGGCCCCCGCGCCGGCGAATACCTCCACCGACCAGTTGCTCAAACCTGAGCAACTCGACGCGATCGTGTCCCCGATTGCCCTCTATCCCGACACGTTGCTGGCAGAGGTTTTGATGGCCTCGACATATCCACTCGAGGTCGTGCAGGCGGCTCGTTGGGTCGCTGAGAACAAAAATCTAAAGGGCGACGCATTGAAAGCTGAAGTCGACAAGCAAGGATGGGACGAAAGCATTAAATCGCTCACGGCAACTCCAGACGTTCTGAAGATGATGAGCGACAAGCTGGACTGGACACAGAAGCTCGGTGATGCAGTGCTTGCGCAGCAAACCGATGTGATGGACTCGATCCAGCGGCTGCGCGCCAGGGCCGATGCAAACGACAAGCTCAAATCGACGCCTCAGCAAAAAGTCTCGAAGAAAAGTGAGGGTGGCAAGCAGTACATCGTGATCGAGCCGACCGATCCGCAAACGGTTTACGTTCCTTACTACGATCCCGCGGTCGTCTATGGCGCATGGCCCTACCCCGCCAATCCGCCGTACTACTGGGGCGCAAGCTATTGGCCAGGTGGCGGCGCACTTCTTGCAACCGGATTGGCATTCGGCGCGGGTTATGCCGTTGGACGCTGGGCTTCCGGTGGAAACTATTGGGGTGGCGGCGTAAATTGGGGCGGCAACAACATCAACGTCAACCGACCGATCAACATCAACAACAGTGGCAACAACTGGAATCATAACGTCGATCACCGGCACGGTGTCCGGTACAACAATCAGAACGTCGCCAACAAATTCAACAAGGGCAATAACATCCGTGGCGGCGCGAACAACCGCATGGATTTCCGCGGCCATAATGGTCAAGCCGCGCTGCGACCGGGCGGCGCGGGAGATCGGCCGGGCGCGGGCGGAGGCGGCGTGCAGCGTCCAGGTGGCAGCGATCGTCCAGGTGCTGGCAACCGTCCTGGCGGCGGCGATCGTCCAGGCGCTGGCAACCGTCCTGGCGGCGATCGTGCCGGTGGCGGCGGCAAAGGCCAGGCGCGTCCAGGCGGAGGTCAAGGCAAAGCCGCTGCGCGTCCGAGCGGCGGAGCCCGTCCCGGTGGCGGTGGCGGGGGCGGTCGCAATGCGTTCGCGGGTAGTGGCGCCGGCCGCAGCGCGATGGCGCAGTCGTCACGCGGACACGCGAGTCTCGGCGGACGCGGCGGTGGCGGTGGCCCTCGCATGGGCGGCGGTGGCGGTGGCCCGCGCATGGGCGGTGGCGGCGGACGCGGTGGCGGCGGCGGACGCGGTGGCGGCGGCGGACGACGCTCGGATGCCGCACTCAAGCACGACATCACCCTGCTCGGTCATCTCGATAACGGCCTTGGATTCTATCGCTTTGTCTATAACGGCGGCGACAAGGCCTATGTCGGCGTGATGGCGCAGGAAGTACAGACGGTCAGGCCGGATGCGGTCGTACGTGGCCGCGACGGCTATCTGAGAGTCTTCTACGACAAGATCGGGGTGAAGTTCGAAACCTACAACCAGTGGATCGCATCCGGAGCACGGATTCCCTCCACCGCTCGAGCTCGCATTAACGGGTGACAGCCATGACCAAAGCACAGAAAATTCGTTTCATCAGCAAACTGGCTTTGTTGGCGGCTACCGCGACATTTGCTCTCGGTATTGCTTCGCTCGCCCAAGCCCAACAGCGCTTCAATACTCCCGATGCTGCCGTCGAAGCGCTGGTAGCCGCTGCAAGAAGCGGTGACCGCAGGGCTGTCTTAGCAATACTCGGTCCCGGCTCGCAGGAAATAGTATCCTCGGGCGATCCCGTGGCCGACGACAATATCAAACAGGAGTTCCTCGCAGCCTACGATGCGCAACATCGGATCGTTGCTGAGGCAGGCAAGCCGTCTGTCCTCGTGATGGGTCAAAACGACTGGCCCTTCCCGATTCCGCTCGTGCAGAAGGATGGCCAGTGGACCTTCGACACGGCCGCAGGCCGCGAGGAAATCCTCGCGCGACGCATCGGCCGCAATGAACTGGGGGCGATCAAGGCCTCCCTGGCCTACTTCGACGCGCAGAATGAATACGCCGACATGTTCAAGGACAAGACCGGTCAGGCGGTCTATGCGCAGAAGATCGTCAGCTCACCCGGCAACAAGGATGGCCTGTACTGGCCGACGTCGGGCAGCGAACCTGACAGTCCACTCGGCGAAGCGGTCGCGGGAGCGACGCAACAGGGTTATCGCGTTGGCTCCGGCGAACCCTATCACGGCTACTACTACAAGATACTGACCGGTCAGGGACCGAGCGCCCCGGGCGGCGCCGTCGAATACGTCGTTCGCGGCAACATGATCGGCGGTTTCGGGCTCGTGGCCTATCCGGCGGAATACGGCAATTCAGGCATCATGACCTTCATCATCAACAATGATGGCGACGTGTTCGAGAAGGACCTCGGCCCGAGGACAGGCCGCATTGCCGCGCGCATGAGCGAGTTCAATCCGGACCACACCTGGAGGAAGGTCGTCGACACGGAAAAATGAGGCCCTTGCTTCCGCCTCGGCACGTTCGGTGACCGCATGCACGCGGTTGCGGACGAGCTGAGGCGGCCTCCCAAAAGAAAGTCCTGTCCGGCCGGCGCATGTTATCCGCAAGGTCATCCTGCGGCAGATTGCGATATTGAACTACGACCCATTCTGAGAGCCCGTAGAGAGCTTTGGCGCGGCGGAAGACCGCTGACGGAGACCGAACGGGTACGCTAGAATTGCAGCAATTTGTACGGATCGGGATCATGAAAAAATCCATTCTCGTGGCGCTCGCGCTGGTTTGCCTGATGGCTTCGTCACAGGCGCAGCCGGCCCGGGGCGTCACCGACAGGGATGTTGTCGAGGCCTATGAATATTTGCTCGGCCGCTGGCTCGTACTGCGGCAGGAAAACCTCGATTTCAAGGAAGGCTTCAAGTGGAACCAGATCATCCACCGCGAGCCCGGCGGCGTCGACTGGGCCAATCCGAATCTTGATGTTGTCTATAGCGAGGCCTGGGTCGCCGTCGACGAGAAGAGCTGCACGTTGATCGAAATCCCAGAGATCAAGGGACGCTATTACACTGTGCAGGCGCTCAACGGCTGGGGCGAAGTTTCAGCCAACATCAACGAGCGCACTTTCCCGAAACACCCGGCCGGCAAATTCGCGTTCTGCCTAAAAGGCGCCAAAAGCATCACGCTTCCGAAGGGTACGCAACGAGTCGACCTACCCAGCAAGAAGTCGCGCATATTGATGCGCATCGAACTGGGCGCCAATCCCGCGGATGCAATTGCCTTGCAGAAAAAAGTCACGATGAAGGCCACCGGATCTCCCGTGATCGATCCGATGGTTGTGAAACTGGATTTTGCGAACAGCAAATTGCCGGGGGTCGAAGCGTTCGACAAAACCGAAGAGATCCTCGCGAGCGAGGCCGACCTCAACGTCGGCATGATCGATATCCGGGAAAGGGCGCGCGCGGTTGCAAAGGCTGCGGCCGATCCCGCTCAGCGGACACGCATCGACGAAGTGATCCGCAAATATGCGATCCCGGCCTTCCAGGGCGAAGTCCAGAAGATGGGCAAGGTCGTGAATGGGTGGATGCGTCCTCGCCTCACCGGCAACTATCGGACCGACTACACGATGCGGAGCGTGGCCAACTACGCCGGCATTTGGGCGAACACCGGCAAGGAAGTGGTCTACTTCGCCGGCCTGGGTCTCGACGGCAGCCAGACCTACACGCAAACCTATCCCAAAGAAGCGCTGCCGCTGTCGAAGACGCGTTACTTCTGGTCGGTCATCGCGGTCGATACCGCGGACTACAAGGTCATTCCCAACGAGCTCAATCGGTATCTGCTCAACAAGCAATCACCTCTGAAGTTGAACGATGACGGCTCTCTCACGCTGGTCTTCGGCCCGAAACTGCCCGAGGACTTTCTGCAGTCAAATTGGCTGCCTACACCGAACGGCAAAAAATATAACCTCACCTATCGATTTTACGGGCCGACGAAGGATGTCGCTGACGGCACGTATTTTCCTCCGCCGCTGGTGCGCATCAGCGAAACGCAGGCCGAGAAGTTCATCCGCAGCCTGAAGAAGTCAAAGAAATGACCGGTAGACGTAACGGAAGAAAAATTCGCAAAGTGCTCCTCGCGGGCGTTCTGCTGGCCTGCGGCACCGCTGTGGCTCATGCGCAGTCATCAACCGGCGACGCCGTGCCAGTTACAGCCGACAACTTCAATCGCGCCGAAACTGACATGTATTTCACGCAAATCGTGAAACGCGGAGCATTCGGCAAATTCGTCCACGTCCGCGATTTGCCGGTTGAAGGCATTGGCGTACGGCCAAACCGTGACATGCTTTATTCCGAAGCGGTGTTCGACCTTGACGCCGGGCCCGTAAAAATCACGCTGCCCAAGGCGGGCAAACGCTTCATGTCGATAACCGCGATCAACGAGAACCACTATGTTTTCGAAGTCGCATATGGTCCCGGCAACTACACTTACAACAGAGGGGAAGTCGGCACGCGTTACCTTTTCGTGGCGCTGCGAATTCTGGCAAATCCCTCCGATCAGCAGGACATGAAACAGGCGCAGGCTCTGCAGGACGCCGTGATCGTCAAACAGAAGGTTCCCGGTCGGTTTGAGGCGACCAACTGGGATCCCGTAAGTCAGAAGAAGGTGCGCGATCTGCTTCTGGCATTGAACACGACGCTGCCCGACCTGCAACGAGCGTTCGGAACCAAAACCCAGGTGGACGGTGTGCGCCACCTGATTGCCACGGCGTCGGCTTGGGGCGGCAACCCCGAGAAGGACGTCCTCTACCTGAACGTCACGCCGAGCAAGAACGACGGCACGGCTGTCTACAAGCTCACCGTTCCGGCCAAGGTGCCCGTCGACGCATTCTGGTCGGTTACCGTTTATGACGCCAACGGCCGTTTCCTGAAAAACCCCTACAACACCTATTCGGTGAACAGCATGAACGCCACGAAAGGTGATGACGGCTCGGCCGCCATCCAGTTCGGCGGATGCGACGGGAAGATCCCGAATTGCCTGCCCACCATGAAGGACTGGAATTACATGGTGCGGCTATATCGCCCGCGCGATGAAATGCTGAACGGCAAATGGAAATTCCCCGAGGCGCAGTTGGCAAACTGATCAGCGCCACGCGCTGTGGCGATACCGCAATGTTGCCCGGCGCCTGATCACCAAATAGCTGCCTAGCCGGCCGCGGAACGAACGCGGGTTCTTCCCGTTTGGTTGGTGGCTATGGAGGATTGTGATGATCCGTAAACTCGCCGACGGGAAGTTCAGGCTCTATTCGCGTAAAAAGAATCCGCGCACGGGAAAGCGCCGAAACCTGGGCACCTTTCCTACAAGGCGGGAAGCGCTACGGCACGAGCGTGAGATTCAGTATTTCAAGCGGCACTGAACGCAAAAGCCAAATGCCGCCGCCATTGCACGACGCTAGCCGTGGTGCGCAACGCCGAGTTCCTCTTCACCGCGATCGAGGATCAGCGGCACGATAAGGTCCTCCTCATCATCGAGATGACGGATGAGCCCCTTTAGTAGGACCGCGCTTGCGTCTGCGTAGCCGTCACTGCAGCGCCGAAGGGTATCGGTATCGCTGCGCAGTGCCCGCAACAGCGCATTGGCGTTCTTTGCGGTCCGCGCCATTTCGGCGTGAATGTGGTGGTGGTCGCCTTCCAGTACGTCAAATCCGATGGCTAATCGGGCGTCCGCAGCGCGGAAGATCGGGAAGTAATGAAAGTCCTCGATCTGATGATGAACATTCAGCTGGTCCAGGACGAACTGCAGCCGCGGTACGAATTTCCGCGCGAACTCAATGGGTGGAAGCCTGCCGGCACGAAACTGCTCGGTGACCTTTTCAATCGCTCCTGAAAGTTCGCGAAACATGGCGTGCCGCGACAGCCAGAAACGGGCCATTTCGCCCAAATTGGCGTGGGCTTCCCATTTCTCGCGCGGATAGCGATCAAGCAGCACGCGCATGTCTTCTGGCCAGCCGCTGCGGCGGGCCAGGGCAAGTGCTTCAATCTCGATGGAATGAGCTCGTTCGATGGTCACGGGGGCCTACATAGCCATTGCGTGCGCGAATGCGAAGGGCAATCTTGCGCCGCATGAATGCTCCCACCACGGTCGCCCGTCTTTCTTGCGACGGACCAACTGCCCGGCGTCTTGCGGCTTTTCTTGGCGAAAGCCTTGATGCCGTGGACTCAGCCTGTGCCGCCTTCGAAGACGATGCCGGTCGCTGGCAGGTGGCGATTCATTTCCGTAACGCGCCTGACGAAGCCGGGTTGCGTGACCTGGTCAAGCTCGCGGCCGGCGAAGCCGCAGCGAAGGCGCTCAGCATCGAGCGGGTACCCGCCAACGACTGGGTGGCGGAGAGCCTTGCCGGATTGAGGCCGGTGCGTGCCGGACGTTTCGTCGTTCATGGCGCACATGACCGAGTCGGCCTCAGAGTAAATGACATCGGCATCGAGATCGAAGCCGCCCTCGCCTTCGGCACTGGTCATCATGGGACGACCCGCGGCTGTCTCCTCGCGCTTGATGATCTGACGAAACGCCGTCGCGCGCTTAACGTGCTGGACATCGGCACCGGCACAGGTGTGCTTGCAATCGCGGCGGCGCGATTGCTGCGCAAGCGCGTTGCGGCGGGAGACATCGACCGGGTGGCCGTGCGCGCCGCTCGTGAAAATGCCCGGGAGAACTGCGCGGCGTCGATGATCACCTTTGTGCGCGCCGCCGGTGTGCGCGCGCAAGTCATCCGCGAGCGCGGGCCATACGATCTGATATTTGCCAATATTCTGATGGGGCCCCTCACAAGGCTTGCGGTGCCCGTGCGTAGCCTTGCCGCGCCCGGGGCCCATGTCATTTTGTCTGGCCTGCTGCCTTCCCATGCCAACGCCGTCATCAGCATCTATAGCGCCCAGGACCTTGTGCTCGAACGACGGACCCTTCTCGAGGGCTGGGTTACACTGGTGATGCGACGGTCAGCTTCTTCCGGTTAGACATCACAAAGCAAAACCGCCCTGGGCGGGGACACCGGGGCGGTTTCGCCGGTAAGGCGGCTGTTGTCAGCCGCTGAACGGCATTTTGTCGGCGGTATTGATCAACCGATTGCCGCGTTCGTCGAACGTGTACGGCAGCAGGTGCGCGTGCCTGGAAATCTCGCGATGGACGCTTTGCAGACGTGACTCTACGAGCGCATCCATGAAGCGGGCGAACAGGCCTTTACGCGGCGCCGCGGCTTTCGCGCGCTCAGCGGTTTTGGCGGTGGGAATTCGGTGAGTGCCATAAGTGACAGCAACCATTGTATGTCTCCTTCTCAAATCACAGCATCGGCAAACGTCTTCGCCTCCGACTATTGCACTGCAATATATTCCCGAGTCGCTCTTCGACCACGCGCAACCATGCATGGTTGCCGTGTAATTCCGGCATGAATCGATTAATCATTTGCCGAAATTGATGACACCGATGCACCATATTGATGCATCGCGCAAAAGCGGATGCCGGCGACCGATTTGCGCCCGAAATCGCCAACTTTACGAAAGAAATCTTCACAATCTTCGGGCAGTGTTTGCTCAAAGCACGTGCGACGCTTACGCATGCCTGCATTGCTAGGTCTGCGTGTCACGCTAGAGTCGATTTTCATGTTCGAATCCCGCTTTCAATCATTTGACGATTCGAGCGAGCGCGCGCAAATCGCGGCGCGCGTTGCGGCGTTGCGCAGCGAGCTTAAGCGACGCGGCCTCGACGGTTTTGTGGTGCCGCGCGCCGACCGGCAACAGAACGAATATCTGCCGGCAAGCGAAGAACGACTGGCTTGGCTGACGGGATTTACCGGCTCGGCGGGTGCGGCAGTTGTTCTGGCCGACCGAGCGGCGTTGTTCGTCGACGGGCGTTACTCTGTGCAGGCAGCGTCACAGGTCGATGGCAAGGTTTTTTCGATCGAGCACCTTGTGGAGCATCCGCCCGAGCAGTGGCTCGAACAGAATCTGAGCAAAGGTGCCAGGCTTGGCTACGACCCCTGGCTTCACACCAGCGATCAGGCGGAGAAACTGCGAAAGGCCTGCGCCAGCGCCGGTGCAGAACTGGTTGCGGTCGACAGTAATCCGATTGACGCATTGTGGCGCGACCGCCCTGCTCCGCCGGCTGGGGCAGCAACGTTGCGCGAACTCAAACTCGCCGGCGAGGCCGCACCGGATAAGCTCAAACGCGTCCGTGGCGAACTGAAGAAAATCCGTGCCGATGCACTGCTCGTATCCGATCCGCAGAATGTCGCGTGGGCTTTCAACATCCGTGGCGCGGACGTAACGCACACGCCGTTGGCACTTGCTTTTGCCCTCATCCCGCAAGACGGGCGGCCATCGCTCTATATCGAGGCAGGCAAACTCAACAACCAGGTGCGCCACGCGCTGGAAGAATTCACTGACGTCCGCGCGCCGGAGGACCTCGCGCACGATCTCGGCAGGCTGAACAGCAAAATCGTCCGCATCGACCAGGCGAGCGCGTCAGATGCTTTGACACGGGTGCTCACCGACAATGGCGGTAAGCCGCGGCGCGGCGCCGACCCGATCGCCTTGCTAAAAGCGACGAAGAATCACGCGGAGATCGTCGGCAGCCGCGCGGCACACAAACGCGATGGTGTCGCGATGGCTCGTTTCCTCGCCTGGTTCGACAAGGAGGCTTTGTCCGGCAAACTCACCGAAATCGATGCGGTGGCCGCGCTGGAGAGCTTCCGCCGCG
The DNA here is from genome assembly GCA_035538755.1 of Pseudolabrys sp. GTDB lineage: Bacteria > Pseudomonadota > Alphaproteobacteria > Rhizobiales > Xanthobacteraceae > Pseudolabrys. The sequence goes on along the minus strand of DATLJR010000167.1, from coordinate 3,112 downwards.
ACACTGGAGCGCTCAAGGATATTTCCTTTCCGACCATCGCCGGGGCCGGACCGAACGGTGCAATTGTACACTACCGTGTGACGCGCGCGTCCAACCGTCGTATCGGCACGAACGAGCTGTTCCTGATCGATTCTGGCGCTCAATACGAGGACGGTACGACCGACATCACGCGCACCGCCATTGTCGGCGAGCCGAGCGAGGAGATGCGCGATCGCTTCACGCGGGTGCTCAAAGGCCATATCGCGATTGCGACCGCGGTCTTTCCGGAAAACACCAGCGGCGCTCAACTCGACCCGCTGGCGCGCACGGCGCTATGGCAGGCCGGACTCGATTTCGACCACGGCACCGGACACGGCGTCGGCAGCTATCTGTCCGTACACGAAGGTCCGGCACGCATATCGAAGTTGGGGACTGTCGCGCTCCGTCGCGGCATGATCCTGTCGAACGAGCCGGGCTACTACAAAACAGCGGCTTACGGCATTCGCATCGAGAACCTGGTCCTTGTGATCGCCGCGCCCGAGCCGGTCGGCGCCGAAAAGCCCCTCAACGCGTTCGAGACGCTGACGCTCGCACCGATTGACCAGCGCTTAATCGAAACGCGGATGCTGACGACGAAGGAACGCGTTTGGCTCGACAGCTATCACGCGCGTGTGCACGAGGTCATCGGACCATTGGTCGACAAGCCGACACGAACATGGCTCGCCGCAGCGACGCGGTCATTGTCGTCGTAGGTGGACCTCAGCCACCGACCACTTTCAACCCACTTGGGACGAAGATAGCGAAGCGAATGTGATCATTAGGGAATGTTGCCCTTGGTGATCTCGCATCTGGCGTCAGTAAGGCGTCAGTAAGTCATCGCGGGATCAAAGCCTTCGGCCTGAAGGGAGGTCGGTGATCATGATCATTTTGGTGATCTTCTGGTTCGCTGCCTGCTACTCGATCCTGCAGGCTAAGGGTCAGCTAAAGCTTGCTGACGACGAGCGTACAAAGGCCATCATCCTGAAGGCCATCATCCTGCTGCAAGAGAGCGTCATGTCGATAGTGGCAAACTCAAGCGATGCGTTTGACGATAAATCGATCTTGGTGTGCTTCGTCATGCTGGGTTCAGAACGTCCTTGGTCTGATCATGACTATCGTCATCGCAACACGTTTCATTTCATTCCTGCCACAGCCGAAGTCCATGCAACGTAGTCGGCAGGGTAGGCCACGGCCGGCCTGACAACAAAGGCATGTGACCTCACTGCAACAACCAAAAGAATTCGTAATCCCGACCAACCTAGAGGCTGTGAATTACGGTAACAATATTGGGCCCGACTGGTCGATTGGGACGGGAGGGATCGGGGGCTGCACCTTCGGAACCTTGGTGAGTGGCCCCCGATTTCTTATTAAAGACAGGTGGCCCCGACCTCTGGGGACTGGGGGGAGGAGTTGAGATCGGGGCCGTGCTCTAGAGCGACCCGGATTTTACTCCTTTGCCATCTCAACAATATCACTACTTAGCAACGCTGCGTTGCAGACATTGCAATGGAACGATGGCCAAGTGATGTCGACCTTTATAGCCGGGGAGTTGGAACTCCCAATACCCTTCGAGTTTGGTTTGCAACACACATGACGCAATCAATTACTGACGGGCCTTCTTCAGTCGCCCTAGATCGTTTCTCCCCAGCGATCAATAGATTGCTCAGACCTCATTGCGGCTTCCCCCTCAGGAGAAGCGAGCCACTTGTTCAGCTCCTCATCTGAGTTCGGCCGACGACCTTTTATCCCTTCAAAGATATCACTAGGCGTCGGGGCTTGGGGTATCTCCACTGCGTTGTTTTCCCTCTTGGCGACAACACGAAGATTGGATTTACGAGTGGACCGCTTTTTACGGTCGTTTTTCTTCGTCGTTCGCTTGCGTTTGGCCTTGGTTTTCCTCGCCTTGCGCTTTTTAGCCATGTGGGTGCTCCCCTGATTTCACTCAGCTCAAAGTAAACTAAAGCCCCAAACCGCCAGCACCGAAGCTACAGCAAGTCCGGCCCATGAGACATCCATGGAAATGGAGTGCGGTCCAATCGTCACAGGCCAGCGATTATAAATCCTCCAGCCATGCATGATCGCTACAAAGGCAAAGATCAATGCGGTGATGAATGCGTAAGACACCTTAGCCCCCTCTCGATATTCGTTCCGATTTTAACTCAGCGCCTAACTCGGTTCGCAGTTAATTACCTTGTCAATCGAACCGCCGAAGCAGCGGGGTTCACTAATCTTCATCCGCATTGTCTTCGGCACAGTGGTTATGTGTTAGCTGGTCGTGGCGTTGATCTCCGCACAATCCAAGAATGGGCTAGGGCATCGTTCGATTGAGATGACGGTGAGATATACCAAGGATATCTCAGCCCCGGTTCAACGGAACTTGGAGGGGCTGATTAGGACCGATGTCTCCCAAGAAGCTTCGCAACATAGTGTGAATTAGCCATCGTGCCTCGGACAGTTTCTAGTTTGGCACCTGCTGCCAATTCTTCAACAACCTCCTCAAGAGCTTTTAGTCTTTGCTCGGCCTCCCCCAAGGCGTTAGCTATCAACGTCACCTTCGTCTTGGCTATCGCATCAAGATCGGCTCTCTTCCCGAATTCCTGAAGCGCCTTCTTTGCTTCCATAAGGTCTTGCATAGCGTGCCTCTGGGCTCAGCCCCCGGATGCACCGTATTCATAGATATAGAGTGAACAGTGAAATAGTCAGGGGCTGCCGGAAAAGGCCGCAGGTGTAGGTGCCCTACCCGGCCTCGCCACATCAAATCACATCGAAGACCTGCGCTGACGAACATGACCTGTGTTGGCTAAGGAGGAATTCCTCTGGACCTCTAATGTTTGACGGCAATCACCAACAGGTCAGCGATGCTTTCCCAAATGTGCCCTAATGGTAACAATTCAGAAAATTCGAAGGCGCAAACGCATTGCGTCCACCGAACAACCACAATTCATTGTAGAAATGTTGGCCCCGACCTTCGGGGACACTGGGGACGGGGTAAAGAAGATCGGGGCCGTGCTCTCTTGGGGATCGAGAGCGGCCCCGATACTACTACCGTCCCGGTCTCAACAATATGAATTCTTTGTAACTATATCGCTTATAC
>DATLJR010000166.1:0-1793 GCA_035538755.1 Pseudolabrys sp. | reverse complement strand
ATTTACGAGGCAAGCTACGCGATGTGCACAGCGCCTCGGATCCCAATGATAGAATGGCGAGGCATCACGTATGACATCCTCGGGAAAAACCGGATTCACATGCGTGCCTATCGGCCATATCCTAATTCCGACGGCGCCGCGTCTACGCAATCGGTGGTGTGATACTCGGAGGTCTGGCAACGAGCGGCGATCGGTGGGCATGCGGGGCTGGGCAGGGGTGCTGGTTAGGACGAGCGGTGGTTTTCGGGGCCTATGCGGTCTCCGAAATGGTCAAACAGCAATCCGCCGAGCGGCCGCATAAGAAAACGGCGGCAAATGTCCCGTAGGCGAGCAGCGCATTTTTTGAGCCCAAGTGACGCAAGCGAGGGGGAGACGGCTGTTGAAGTATGAACTCTGATCGGGATGCGGCAGAACTGCTTGATCAGTTCGTCAACAGCGCGCCTTCAACATTCTTGCACACCCATCTGGCATAGGTCTGCTTGAGTATGAAATTTATTGCCCTGGCTCCCAGGCGGCCGGCAAAGCTCGTCGGCCGATCGATGTCCACGATGAGGACCGTTCTTGGCTGCGAGCACATATTGATGACTTCATGATCGTAAGTATCATCAATGAGCACGCCCTTGCCCTCGATCCAATCCAGCCTCTGACCTGCGATGATCATGTAGGGCGGTTCCGCGCGAGGAACTTCCAACGCGAGGTGGTAGCGCAAATAGCCATTGTATGGGCCGGCGTGTCGCGGCACCGACTTTCCCGGCTCAAGTCTTGATAACTGGGCTTGAAAGAGATTGGGAATTCGGTCGAGCAGACGAGACGTCTGCGGCAGCAGCTTTCTGTTGCTGTCGATTTTTCGTCCAAGCGCTTCCAGGAAGAAGACGCGCCAGCTTCGCGCTTCGTCAGGCTCGGAGAGCCCGCGCTGTCGGGGGTCGACCTCGTGGTATCTCGGAGCAATTTCGATGTCCCGAACCGCGCTGCGATATTCCGATTGGATGAGGGCGAAGTTCTGCTCGAGCAGACTTAGCGCCGGAAAAACCGAAGCTGCATCCCACACAATGGCAGGCCGGTGATCCCAGTCCAGCGAACGCCTGAACAGCTCATTCGGCCCCCATAGGAAAGCCTTGATGGCTGATCGCTTGAGATGGCTGTGCCATGGCAGATCCGCCGACCAGTTCTTTCCGCGCGGCGGGTCTATGTTTGTGCTCTGGTCGAGAGATTGCGCCATCTGGTTCCTCTGACCGCAGCTCGCATTGCGCCCACGCAGGGTCAATGCGAATATGATAGCTCCATCAACGCCTGTGGGTAAAGCCGGACGCAGCCGCCCGTGGCAATGAAGTCGGCGATTGAAGAGCCGAAGGCTACGCCCTTGCGCGCGCCAGCTGGCAAATCTAGAATCGAGCGCTATTTCAGGACTGTGAGCTTTCAGGTGGCCTCAGATCACGCCAGGCCCGCCATGCAAGGCACGACCGAATGTCAGAGACAAAAAATTTGCGAAAGCTTGCATCGACGCCGCCGTACCCCGAGTTCCTTCGCGCTTGCTGCGGAAAAATAAGCTTCGATCCCGGCGAGATCGTTCGGCGCCAGGACCAATACTACAAGGAGCTCTACCTTGTTACGGAGGGCTCTCTTGATGTGCTTTCTCCCGCGCCTGCGCAAGGGGTGCGCACATCGCTCGGACCCGGCTCGATGATCGGCGAGATCGGCCTCCTGCAGGGCAGCCGCGCAACCGCAACCGCCGTGGCTCGAACGGCTGCATCTGTGCTCGTCATCGATTACGAGACATTGTGGAAAATACACGA
>DATLJR010000165.1:0-1744 GCA_035538755.1 Pseudolabrys sp. | reverse complement strand
CGGCTACATCGAGGGCGATAACATCAAGATCGAATACCGATGGGCGGAGGGCCGATACGATCGACTGCCGCGGATGGCGGCCGATCTAGTGCGCCGACGGGTGACAGTGATCGTCGCGATCAGCACGCCCGCAGCCCTCGCTGCCAAAGCTGCGACCACCGTCATTCCGATTGTGTTCCAAACGGGTGGTGACCCGATCAAGCTTGGGCTCGTGAATAGCCTTAATCGGCCGAGCGGCAACATCACCGGGGCGACCCAATTGAACGAGGAGGTAGCACCGAAGCGGCTGGAACTGCTGCACGAGCTTCTCCCCACCGCGAGCGTCATTGCGCTCCTCGTCAACCCGACCAATCCCGCCCTTGCCGAGACAACTACAAGAACCCTGCGGGCTGCGGCTCAAACCCTCGGGCTGGAACTGCATGTCTTTAATGCGAGCACAGAGCGCGACTTCGACACCGCATTTGCAAGCCTGATCCAATTGCGGGCCGGCGGGCTCGTGATCGGTCCCGATCCATTCTTTACTAGCCGAAGCAAACTACTCGCCACACAGGCATTGCAGCACTCGGTGCCGGTAGTCTTTGAATATCGGGAGTTTGTCGCGGCGGGCGGCCTTATGAGCTATGGAGGCGGCTCCTCCGACACTTACCGTCTGGCCGGCGTCTACGCAGCCCGTATTCTCAAAGGCGAAAAGCCTAGCGAGTTGCCGGTTCAGCAGGGCACGCAAGTCGAACTGTTCCTAAACCTCAAGACCGCAAAGGCGCTTGGCCTGACCTTTCCAATCACCCTGCTCGGCCGCGCCGACGAGGTGATCGAGTAGGCGCGCATTTTCGCAAGTCATTTGCTGCATCTGCTCACGACCGCTTTTGGCACTTCTCTCCCATAGCCTGTGCCACGGTTGTTGCGCCCGACGATATGGAATAAGCGTTCGTGTTCGCGGAACGGGCGGTACGGAATATTTGGCCTGAGTCGGGCGGATCACTCCCCCTTAATGCCCGCAAACTTGATCAGCTTGGCCCACTTTTCTGTTTCCTCGGCGATGAGCCTTCCGAAGTCGGCGGGTGAGCCCTCAAAAGCATTGGCACCCAGGTTGGCAAGCCGCGCCTTAATCGTGGGATCGACGAGGCCGACATTGATCTCCTTGTTGAGCTTATCAACAATGTCGGCGGGCGTGCTTTTCGGCGCGCCGATGCCGGTCCAGTAGGTCGCCTCAAAGCCCGGCACGAAATCACCCACGGTCGGGGTCTGCGGCAGCGCCTCCGACCGCGTCGCGCTCGTAACTGCCAGCGCGCGGAGTTTGCCGGCCCTGACGTATTCGATCGATGAGGACATGGTGGGGAACATGACCTGTACCTGTCCGCTGAGCAGATCAACAAGCGCGGGTCCCGCGCCACGATAAGGCACGTGAACCAAACTGACGCCAGTCATCATCTTGAACAACTCTCCAGAGACATGAGCCGGCGTTCCGTTGCCGGCCGATGCCATGCTGATCTTGCCCGAATTGGCCTTAGCGTATGCGATGAACTCGGGAACTGTCTTGGTTGGGACGAATGGATTGACCACCATGACGTGAGGCTCGCTGCTGATGCCTGCCACCGGCGCGATGTCGCGAATGAAATTGAAATTGAGCTTGTCGTAGAGCGCCGCGTTCGTCGCGTTGGGAGTACTGCACAGGAGGAGCGTGTACCCGTCAGCGGGCGCACGCACGGCCGCCTCGGTGCCGATATTGGTGCCTGCGCCGGGCCTG
>DATLJR010000164.1:0-4040 GCA_035538755.1 Pseudolabrys sp. | reverse complement strand
TCGGTCGCATCGAGCGCAAGATTGATCAAGCGGTTGTTAAGCTCCTGGACCTTGACGATAAGACCACACCGGTTGTGACTGCCATTGATTTTGCTAAGAAGCTCCGGCTCATCAAGATTTCTGTCGATACGCAGATCAAAGACCGAGAGAAGAAAAAGAAGGCTCACGACCTTTGCAGCGACATCTACAAGGCCAACGATAACCGAACGACTGTTGCACACTCAGATTTTGATCCCGCTCCAGGCGGAGGTGTGCAGTTTGGCAAGACAGTAACGAAGGATGGGCGTGTGCTTCCAGTCGGTCCACTTTGGCCCGCTAAGCAATTCGATGCATGCTATGAGGAGATGCGTTCGCTTGAAACGAGACTTGATGACCTTATTCGAGTAATTAAACCCGCGCCGGTGCCGGGCGTAATACAGTGGGTATCGTTTAGTGACCCCGTCCGGGTCGAAACCGGGTTGGGAGAAGGGGCTCTCAAGCCTTGGCGCTTTAATCCTCGCAAGTAAGAAGCCCGACAGGTAACGATGCGCCTCAACGGCTGCAACGTATCGGCATTAGCTTCAGTCAAGAGTTAGCCGCGGGCGGCGCGCGACGGCTTCCTGCAGCTGGTCGCCGGTAAGCTTTCAGCCTATCCGCCAGAAGCCCGTGGCCCCGGTCTCGTGCACCGGCTTGCGACGGAGGCTCAACGCGACTTCCTGAGGGTCGCTGTCGGCAGTGGCGGGAAATATGGCCGCCCGCACTATCCCCGGGGCGAGCGGCGGTGACGCAGGAGCCGGACATGCCAGCCGACGACGAGCGGCAGACTCTTGGCGCAGAGGTTATCGGCTGGATCGAGGCGACCTGCCGCGTCCCCGAGGGCGTTCTGATCGGTCAACCGATCGAACTCATGGACTGGCAGAAGCGGGAAATCCTGCGGATATACGACAACCCCGCGACGACGCGTCGGGCGATTATTTCGGTTGGTCGGAAATCGGGAAAGACCTGTCTGGCAGCCTGCCTGCTGCTCGTCCATTTGGCTGGTCCGGCCGCGATCCCCAATAGCCAGCTTTATTCGACCGCAATGTCACGCGATCAGGCGGCGCTCTTGTATGCGTTGGCGGCGAAGATCGTCCGCATGTCACCGGCGTTGAGCGCCGCGATCCTCTGCAAGGACGGCATAAAGCAATTGGTGTGCCCAGCACGGGGCAGCGCGTATCGCGCGCTATCGTCGGAAAGCGCGGTTGCATATGGCTTAAGTCCCGCATTTGTTGTGCACGATGAGCTTGGCCTTGTTCGCGGTCCGCGCAGCGAATTATTCGAGGCGCTCGAAACCGGAAGTGCCGCTCAACTCGCGCCATTGTCGGTCATCATTTCGACGCAGGCGGTTTCTGATGCCGACCTGCTTTCGGTTTTGCTCGACGACGCGACGGCCGGTCACGATCCCCGCGTCGTCTGCTCGCTCTATACCGCGCCGCCCGATGCTGATCCGTTCGACATTGCAACGATTAAGCTGGCCAATCCAGCGCTCGGCAATTTTCAAAATCCGGAGGAGGTCCTGGCCATGGCCGAAGACGCTCGCCGCATGCCCGCAAGGGAAAGCGCGTTCAGGAATTTGGTTCTGAACCAGCGCGTCGAGGCAAGCTCGCCGTTCGTGACCCCGGCACAATGGAGAGCCTGTGGTGGCGAGCCGCTCGACCTGCGCGGGCGCGACGTATTCGCTGGGCTCGACCTTTCCGAAACGCGGGATTTGACGGCGCTCGTTCTGATTGGCTGCGACATCCGCGACGGCTGCTGGAGCGCACAGTGTACGTTTTGGCTACCGAGCGAAGGTCTACACGACAAAGCGAAGGCTGATCGCGTTCCCTACGACACCTGGGCAGCAAAGGGGTTCCTGCAGACGACGCCCGGTGCTTCGATTTCATACGAGTATGTGGCGCGCCACCTCAAACAGGTGTTTGATCGGCATCGCGTTGCGAAGATCGCGTTCGACCGATGGAACATGGAGCACCTGAAACCGTGGCTGCTCAACGCCGGGTTCACCGAGCAGATGATCAAGGACAAGTTCGTCGGCTTCGGGCAAGGCTACAAAAGCATGAGCCCCGCGCTGCGCGACCTCGAAAGCGTCATCCTGGAAAAGAAGCTGCGCCATGGCGATCATCCCGTGCTGAAAATGTGCGCGTCCAATTGCGTCGTTGAGCGCGATAGCGCGGGCAACCGGAAGCTCAACAAAAAACGCTCGACCGGCCGGATTGATGGCATGGTCGCGCTGACGATGGCGTTCGGCGTCGCGCCGCTGAAAGCGCCAGCGTTTGACGTGGAGGCGATGATCGCCTGAACACAGTGGGTGGAAAGCGAACGCGTTCGGTTTACCGCATGCTGAGCTAATGCAGCATTGCTGATGGACTCTCCATTTTGGCGAAGGTCTCGATCACATTGCGTTGGGCCAACTCGTACTTCGCCTGCATCAAGTCGCGTATCAATATCGCGATTTGCTTCTCTGACTCGGCGACGTCGAAAGCGTGCTGCTTGCGCTCGGCATCGAGTTGCGCCTGCAATTGATCGATCACGTCGCTGGCCGAACGCAGGGCGGACGCCCGACCGAATTGGAACGCCAGACGCGTGCGCCCGTTCTTCAAAATTGTCATCGCCATCACTCAACCTCAACAGTATGCCGAGACCAAACGCGTTGGGTTTAACATACACCGAGGCGGACCTGATCTAGGCCGTGTACTCATTAACGCGCAGATCGCAGCGGATTACGCGCTTACTTTGCGGTTCGTCGCCACTGGTACTTAGTAACTGGTACTTCTGCTTACGGTTGTCCAACAAAATTGCACTCACTGCCAATCGTCGATCAAGCATATAATCCAAAATAGAGGCCACTCCTGCGCGGACCTACGGCAACGCCGGTTGGGTCGCGATTATACTTCTGTCGGACCGCTTTTTCACGCCGACGCTCATCCGCCCGGATAACGAGCGACAGGAGAGGCACATGTCTTTCACATCGAAGCGGAGCACGGCGCTTGCCGAAACATCGAATGTGGTGTCCGCCTTCGCAGCTCCGACACCGAGCACTTAACGAGGAAAAAGCCCCGCTGCGGGGAAACTTTGAGGAGGACTGGCGATGTCGTACAAATTGGCTTTGGCTGGCGCGGGGCTTGCTTTGTCCTTATTGACGGACGGTGCAAATGCCAACACGGTTACGATTGAATTGCAAGAAGCGGGGGTGAATGGGGGCGCAATCACTACCGTAGCAACAGGACAGGGATCAGCAGGTATTACAGGCCTTACGTATGGCGCGTTTACTTCTATTTCCGTTGACGGCGTTGACTTAACGCCGTTTCCGTCTGGCTTCAGCGCGTTGTTTAGCAACGTGATCGTGGCGCAGCCATCCACCCCTGGCACGCTGACGGTATTTGTCGAGCTATCAGACGCCCGACTGCCGCCGCTGCAAATCCGCCTCAGCACTCCGGTATTCAGCAGCTTTACCTCAAATTTTCTGTCTACCAACTGGACGGTGCAGGAAGAAACGTCTTTCGCCGTGGCCCCACCAACCGGACCATTCACCGAGTCCCTAGGTGCCGCTACGTTCAATACCATTGGCACCGCACAACAACTAACCTTCGGGCCGTGTTCCAATTCTTGTCCGGGCACACTGACTGAAAAGTACACCATCACCACCACGGCTATCATGCCGGTACTTGGGGCCAGGGGCACTAATGACACGATCGACGTGCAAGAGCCCTTCGTGCCGGGCCCCATCGCCGGTGCTGGACTGCCCGGTCTGATCTTGGCGAGCGGCGGACTTCTTGCTTGGTGGCGACGGCGGCGTCAACGGGCCTCATTCCGCGTGAACTGAACTGTCCTCCTCAAGGGCAATTGATCAAGCAGGATGCCGCTAAAAATGGATTGCGTTAATGGGCGCGGCCAAACAAACTCAAAATCGGGCTGTCTAGCCAGTCAAGGATCACTTTCGTCACCAAGCCGAGCACAAGTGCGATCACGATGCCCAAACCCCACCGCAGATAACGAAACTCTGTTGCTGTTTTCGTCTCCAAACG
>DATLJR010000163.1:0-10068 GCA_035538755.1 Pseudolabrys sp. | reverse complement strand
CTTGTCGCTGACCGACGCCTGCTTTTTCTCATCCTCAAGCCGCCCAAGCTTGACGGACTTTGTCTCTTCTTTGCCTTTGCGAATGACCACCACGTCGACATCCTTACCGACCGGCGTGTCGGCAACGATCCGCGGCAGGTCACGCATTTCCTTCACGTCCTTGCCGTCAAATTTGACGATGACGTCGCCCGGCTCGATGCCGGCCGGTTTTGCCGGGCCTTTTTCATCAATGCCGGCGACGAGCGCGCCCCGCGCGGGCTTCACGCTCAGGCTTTCGGCGATCTCGTCACTCACCTGTTGGATGCGTACGCCAAGCCATCCGCGGCGCACTTCCTTGAACTCCCGCAGTTGATCGATCACCGGCAGAGCCGTCTTTGAGGGAACGGCAAATCCGATACCGATCGAACCGCCGGACGGCGAAATGATCGCGGTGTTTACACCGATCACTTCGCCATTGAGGTTGAACAATGGACCACCCGAGTTGCCGCGATTGATCGCGGCGTCTGTCTGAATGTAGTTGTCGTACGGTCCGGACTGGATATCGCGGTTGCGCGCCGAAACGATCCCGGCGGTAACCGTTCCACCCAAGCTGAACGGATTGCCAATGGCAATCACCCATTCACCGAGCCGCAATTTGTCACTGTCGCCGAATTTTACCGCCTTCAGCGGCTTGGTCGGCTTGACCCTTAGCAACGCGAGGTCGGTTCTCTGATCACGGCCGACAACTTCCGCCCTCAGAGTGGTTCCGTCATTGAGAATGACATTGACTTCGTCGGCGTCCGCTATGACGTGATTGTTGGTGACGACGAGGCCCGCCGCATCAACGATGAAGCCAGAACCGAGCGAATTAACGCGACGCGGCGTGGGCGTTTGATTGTTCTGCCCGTTTTGGCCGTTTTGCCCGTTTTGGCCCGGTTGACCACGCCGGTTCTTGAAGAATTCCTCAAAAAACTCCTCAAACGGCGAACCCGGCGGCAATTGTGGCATCGCGCCACCGCTTCGGAGATCGACGGATTGCTTGGTCGATACATTGACCACGGCGTCTATGACCTGCTCGGCCACATCCGCTATTCCCTCAGGGCCACGAGCAGCCGCGGGGGAGCTGAAGACCGGCAAGGCAATGGCTGCAGCCGTTAAAATGGCCAAGCCAGCGCGGCCGACCGGGTTCCTCAAACGGAAATAGTGTGCGCCCATGGGCGTCGAGTCTCCTGGGAGTTAGCTTTCAGTGAGAGTGGCCCCGACCGGCAGGCGATTCAAGGGCACTTTAAGACAATACCATGCGAAGCTGATTTGCACCTTATCCGCGAACCAACCAGACCACTATAAGTCCGACGAGAGCCGACCCGATTCCGATGAGACGCAGCGAGATGTCAGGCGTTTCCAGAACGCTGGTCATCGCTCGCTTCGCCGCATCGGGAAAGGCCGCAAATATCAAGCCCTCGATGACGAACACCAGTCCGAGCGCGGCCAGAAAGTCCGACATGCCACTCGCTGCTTGCTATCGGGCTGGAGCCTGGCCAGACGACGGGGCCGCTTTGTCCCGTGCTTTCCCGGAAGGATCAGAGAAATAACGGAAAAAGCTTGAATCGGGTTTCAGCAGCATCCGCGTATCGTTCGACTTCAGGCCATGTTCGTAGGCCTGCATCGAACGATAGAAAGCGAAGAAGTCCTGGTCCTGGTTAAAGGCATCCGCGAAAACCTGATTTCGGGTTGCATCGCCCTCACCGCGGATCTGTTCCGCTTTCGATGTCGCTTCCGCGACCAGCACCGTGACTTCGCGATCCGCACGCGAACGAATTTCCTGCGCGCGTTGCGCGCCCTGTGCGCGGAATTCCGCGGCCTCGCGTTGACGTTCGGTCTGCATGCGCTGATAGACAGCCTGGCTATTCTGCTCGGGAAGATCCGCGCGTCGAATACGAACATCGACGACCTGGACGCCGTAGGTGGCAGCCTCGCGATCAACCAATTCGCGGATGCGTGCCATCAGGTCGGCGCGTTGGTCGCGCACGACGTGCGTGAACGTCACCTCGCCAAGCACTCTACGCAGCGCCGAATTGAGGAGGATCGAGAGCTGAGAATTCGCACCTGCGATTGAGCCGAGGGTCTGATAGAACCGGAGCGGCTCCTGAATACGATATCGCGCGAACGCATCGACCACCAACCGCTTCTGATCGGAGGCGATCACTTCCTGCGGGGGCGCTTCGAGGTCAAGAATGCGCTTGTCGATATAGACAACGGAGTCGATGAAAGGGGCCTTTACGTTGAGACCCGGCTCATTCACGACGCGGACCGGCTGGCCCAGGCGGATCACCAGCGCTTGCTGTGTCTGATAGACGGTGAACAAAGACGAGTAGCCGATAATCAGCGCAGCGACGAAAACGACCGCAAGGATTCCACCGAGAAAATTCAACCTCATTGCCGGCCTCCCGTCTGCGGTTGGCCGCGCGTCTGTGGCTGACGAGACAACTCGCTGAGCGGCAAATAAGGCACCACGCCATTGCCGCCTGCGCTGGAGTCCAGGATGATCTTGTCCGTACCGCCAAGCACACGTTCCATCGTTTCGAGATACATACGCTCGCGGGTGACGTCCGGAGCTTTCTTGTACTGCTCGTAGATTTTCAGGAAGCGCGATGTCTGGCCGACGGCTTCGGCGACTGTTTGCTGCTTGTATGCCTCGGCGGCCTGGGTGATCTGCGCCACCCGTCCGCGCGCCTCCGGTACGACACGGTTGGCGTAAGTCTGCGCCTCGTTTACCGCGCGTTCGAGGTCGGCACGCGCCGCCTGCACATCGCGGAACGCGTCAATAACCTGCGCCGGAGGATCGACTTTCTGCAGTTGCACCTGTTGCACGATGACTCCGGCGCCATAGTGATCGAGCGTCCTCTGCATCAGGTCCTGCACGGCCGTCTCAATAGTCTGCCGCGCGCCGGTCAGAATCGGCTGGATTTCGGAACGACCGATCACCTCGCGCATGGCACTTTCCGCCACAGCTTTCACCGTGCCTTCCGGATTCTGAATATTGAAGAGAAATTCACCGACACCTGTCGGTTTCACTTTCCATAGGACCGAAAAGTCGACGTCGACGATATTCTCGTCTCCGGTGAGCATCAGGCTTTCTTCCGGTACATCGCGGACCGTTGTTCCGCCGCGTCGGATGTCGTCGACCACCCGCATGCCGATGTCGATCTTGTTCACGCGCAGCGCCTTTGGCGTGAGCACAGTCTCGATGGGATACGGCAAATGATAATTCAGGCCGGGCTGTACTTCGCGCACTTCCTTCCCGAAGCGCAGCACAACACCCAACTCGTCCGGCTCGACCCGGAAGAAGCCGGAAAATCCCCAGAGCGCAAGAACACCGAGCGTAATGAGAGCGAGGCCGCGTCCGCCCAGGTTGCCACCTGGCAGCACGCGCCGCAGCCTGTCCTGGCCACGGCGCAGGATTTCCTCGAGATCGGGCGGAGTTGGTCCCGGTGATTGCGGTCCTGAGCCCCACGGGCCCTTGCCGCCACTGCCCCACGGCCCTCCGCCGCCCTGATTGGTCCAAGGCATTGAATGATATCTCCCGCGCCGGCTATTACCCGGCTAACCTTAGTTGGGAGGGGTTATAGGGGACCCTAAGGCCCGTTACAACGCGCTCCGATGCCGCGACTATTGGCCGGTTAACGTCTTACATATGTCGCCAAAGTGAAGTTGGCATCGTCGTCCGGCCCAGCAAAGCGATCATCGTGTGTTACCTCTTGCCAGACCTCTGGGTCGATTGGCGGGAACAGCGCGTCTCCGTGGGGTGAAACATGCACATGGGTGATTTCGAGCCGATCGGCCATCGGCATGATTGCAGCGAAAATATCGCCACCGCCTATAACCATGATTTCATCGACCCCACGCCGGATTGCATCGCTGCGCGCAAAGCCGAGTGCCGCATCGAGGCTCGTGGCCAACACAGTGCCGGGTGCGACAAGACTTAAATCGCGCGTGAGCACGATGTTTGTCCGACCGTCAAGCAGCTTCCCGATGGACTCGTGGGTCTTGCGGCCCATGATCAGCGGGCGATTGAAAGTAAGCTTCCGAAAATGCTGAAGATCCGACTTCAGTCGCCACGGCAGTTGACCCTCGCGGCCAATGACCGAATTGTCGCCGATCGCCGCAACCAGCACGATTTTCATATGAACGTGCCCGCGGCTGAACGCGTTTCCGGGATAGGAACTGTTTGGCGAGATAGATCCGCGTTCCCACAGACAAAATTTGTCAAAATGCGCGACATGATCCGGCGATCCGTCATCGACGCTAGAACGATTGTTCTGATAATTCACTAACGACCAAGCACTTTGTGACGAACATGAGAGCCAGAAAAATTCTTCCAGGCGTAGGTTCCAGTTAGAATCGTCTTAGCTTGATGTATGCAAACGGCGACACCAGGAACACGAGCCCTTGGCAACCGGTTACACAGCCACTTCGGCCCTGATGTGCGGATGGGGATCGTAGTTCTCGATCGCGAAATCCTCATACCGAAACGCGAATATGTCCTTCACCGCGGGATTTAAACGCACCGTCGGTAAGTGCCGTGGCGCGCGCGACAACTGGAGCCGCGCTTGCTCAAGGTGATTGAGATACAAATGCGCATCGCCGAACGTGTGGATGAAGTCGCCCGGCTTGTAGCCGGTCACCTGGGCCACCATCATCGTAAGCAGCGCATAGGAGGCAATGTTGAACGGCACCCCGAGAAAAACATCCGCCGAGCGCTGGTAGAGCTGGCAAGAGAGCTTGCCGTCCGCGACGTAAAACTGAAACAGACAATGGCACGGGGGTAACGCCATTTTATCGACGTCAGCCGGATTCCACGCGGTGACAATCAGACGACGCGAATCCGGGTTGCGCCGGATCATCTGAATCACATTGCCGATCTGGTCGATCGTTTTGCCATCCTGCGCCGGCCAGGAACGCCACTGATGACCATAGACTGGGCCCAGCTCGCCGCGTTCATCGGCCCACTCATCCCAGATCCGCACCCCATGTTCCTGCAGATATTTGACGTTGGTATCGCCGGCCAGGAACCAAAGAAGCTCGTATATGATCGATTTCAGATGAAGTTTCTTCGTCGTCAGCAGAGGAAAACCTTCGTCCAGCGCAAAGCGCATCTGATAGCCGAACACCGACAATGTGCCGGTACCCGTGCGGTCGTGTTTTTCCGCACCGCGGCCAAGGATGAGTTCCATTAGGTCGAGATACTGGCGCATCGATCCTCGATTCTTTCCACGACTCGGAAAGGTGGGGAAGTTTACTCCCGACGACAACTCCCAGCACGCCTTTATCAACGACCTAAATGCGCTGTTTTACGGTCGATCGAGATCCAAACCTGATAGTATCGCGATGCCGTACTGGGATCGCCATGGGCTTCGATCGCATTCTCATCGCTCCCCTTCTTTTTTCATTAGTGACCGTTGGTTGGGGCGTCCTGACCGTTGTCGCCGATTTCAACAAGACACACGCGACCAATCCCGCCTGGACACCACACGCGCGTTTCCACGTTGTTTTGCAGGTCCTGAGTTATGTGGGCTTTGGGCTGTTTGCCTTCGCGCTGATCTGGTGGCCAGGCCCGTTGGCGGTTGAGCGGCTCTATTTCGTAGCGCTCATGGGAGCGATTGTGTATGCAGCGTTTTTTGCCGCGCTGATCGCGATGCCAATCTATGGCGGCGCGGCCTACGACGAAAACGGCTATCAACCGTTCGAGGCGCCCATTCCAATCATTGCAAAGAGATGGGACGCCAATATTACAGCCTTCTCGGTTCAACTCATCATACTTGCGGCCGGACTCGTGGCGGTGAGCGGAGCTGGCGCGGGCTGATAAATGGGCGACGGGCAGCGCCCGCCGCCTGAGCGCTATTCGACGAACACTTCGTCGCGTCGTTTGCGGATCATCGGAAGGGCGGCGAGCACCAGCAGAAACAACGCGACCGCGAGAAGCCCGGCCGAGATCGGGCGCGTGGCAAACACAGTGGCGTCCCCCCGCGCGATCAGCATGGCGCGGCGCAGATTCTCTTCCATCAGCGGACCCAGGACGAAGGCGAGCACCAGAGGTGCCGGTTCGAACTCATGCTTGGTCAGCCAGTAACCGACAAGCCCGAAGATCGCAGCAATGACCACGTCAGTTGGCGAATTGTTGATGGAATAGATGCCGATGCAGCAGAACACGATGATCGAGGGATAGAGCAACCGGTACGGGACGCGCAGCAGGCTCACCCACACGCCGACAAGTGGCAGGTTGATGATGATCAGCATGAGGTTGCCGAGCCACATTGAGGCGATCATGCCCCAGAACAGCTCCGGCTGCTTGGTCATGACCTGCGGGCCCGGGACGATGCCGTGGATGGTCATCGCACCGACCATCAACGCCATCACCGCATTGGGCGGAATGCCGAGCGTGAGTAGCGGAATGAATGACGTCTGTGCCGCGGCGTTGTTGGCACTTTCCGGCGCTGCCACGCCCTCAATGGCGCCGCGACCGAAGCGCTCGGGTGTCCTCGAAATGCGCTTCTCGAAGGTGTAGGCGGCGAAAGAGGCGACGACGGCGCCACCGCCCGGCAGGATTCCTAGCAGAGACCCAAGGATGGTCCCACGCGCAATCGCTCCGGACGAGTCGATCAGGTCCTGTCGCGTCGGCATCAGGCCCTTGATCTTGGCCTTCACGATGTCGCGGCTTTCCTGCGACATTTCCAGATTGCGGATGATTTCCGCGAACCCGAAGACGCCCATCGCCACGTTGGTGAAGCCGATGCCATCCGACAATTCCGCGATATCGAAGGTCATGCGGCCGGCGCCAGTCTCGAGATCCGAGCCGACCATCGATAGCAATAGGCCGGTGAGGATCATGGCGATGGCCTTGAGCACCGAACCCTTGGCAAGGACCACCGCAAAAATGAGGCCCAGCACCATCAGGGAAAAATACTCCGCAGGCCCGAACAGAAGTGCAATCGAGGTGAGCGGCACTCCTAGCGCGGCGACCAGAACCGTCGAGACACAACCGGCGAAGAACGAGCCAATGGCGGCGATGGCGAGCGCCGCACCGGCACGGCCTTGTCGCGCCATCTGATGCCCATCGAGACACGTAACGACGGACGTCGCCTCGCCGGGAATGTTCACCAGCACCGACGTGGTCGAGCCGCCATATTGGGCACCGTAATAGATTCCGGCGAGCATGATCAGCGCGCCGACCGGTGGCAACCCGAACGTAATCGGGAGCAGCATGGCAACCGTCGCAACGGTGCCGATGCCGGGGAGCACACCGACCAACGTGCCGACGAGCGCGCCAAGCAAGCAAAAGCCGATGTTGTAAGGATGAGCGGCGACCGAGAAGCCGAGCGCAAGATTGGCCAGAAGTTCACTCATGACGGTCTATCTTCTCAGTACCAGGGCCAAAGCTGAAACGGCAGTTGCAGCAAGTAGACGAACAGCCCTACGCAGAACGCTGTCATCACCACCGCAGCGATCAAGCTTTCGATCCACCGCATTTCGCTTGAGCCGAAAATCGAGATCATGAAGGCGGCAAAGGTCGAAGGCACGAGTCCCAACGGCGGAATGCTGACAAAACCCAGACTAAAGCCGCGGATCATCCCGGCAAAAGCAAGAATAGCCAGGATGACCCAGGCCGGACCGCGAATGGCATAACTGTCAAGCGGTGGTCCGTCGAAGAGCAGCCCGCCGAGAGCAACGAGCGCACCGACAATGGCAAGCAGGCCGGCAAATAGGCGCGGCGCCGTGCCGGGCCCAAACGCAAAGCCGTGCGTACCCGGAAGATCACCGGAGGCCCAGATTGCGATGATCGCCAATGCAATCAGCGCGAGGCCACCGTAAAAATCGCGTGGACCTCGCACCTTGAAGCGAAACCCACCCCCGTTCGCGGAGGTCTTTGCCCCCTCGGACATCATGTTCCTCCCTGCTCTTTATTCTTGGTTCTTGGGCCGGCTCCCGCCGATTGATCCCTACCACACGAGACACCTCGGCCGGAAGCACGGATGTTTGGCAGTCCCTCTAAAGCCAACCGGACAGGCCCAGGACCCCACCCACGGCAAAAATCCACAGCGGATTTATGCGGCTCGCAAAGCCGATAATTGCAGTTATCGCAGTAATCGCAGCAGCATAAATGTTGTGATCGGCGCTCCGCGCTAGCACGAAAGCGCTGGCCGCAATCAACCCCAGCGACACGGGAACCAGGCCGACCTGAATGGCGATACGCCAGCGCGCCTCCTTGAAACGATCCCAGGTCCGCGCCACGAGAAACGCCAGAACGCAGGTCGGCCCGCACATCGCCGCCGTCGCCACGGCCGCACCGGCCAAGCCTGCAACGTGATACCCGATCAACGTCACGATAATGATGTTCGGCCCCGGCGAAACCTGCGAAATCGCGAAACTGTCGGCGAATTGCCGATCGGTCATCCAATGCATCACCTCGACGGCGATGCGGTGCATTTCCGGAATCGCGGCATTCGCGCCGCCAACCGCAAACAACGACAACAGCGCAAAATAGCCGGCCAGTGCAATCAGCGGATTGTCATTCATCTTGTCATCCACGCGCTCGCAACGCTGACCGGTGCCAGCACTGCAAAAACCAACGGCAGCGGCCACTGCATGATGGCGACACCAGTAAAGGCCGCGATGGCAATGAGAGGCGCCCAGTCCCACCGCTTACTGAACAGTGGCGTCGCCATTTTGGCGACCACCGCAATCAATAGGCCCGTGGCTGCAGCTGTAATGCCGGTCAGAATACGACCAAGCGCTTCGACGTCACCGTAGCGCGCATAGAGAATGGCGAGAATGGTGACAATGATCAGAGGCGGTCCCATCAGCCCAGCCAGTGCAACAGCCGCTCCCGGCGCACCGCCAAAGCGCGAACCGAACACGACGGAAAAATTCACGACGTTCGGTCCGGGTAGAAATTGGGAGAGTGCGAACGCTTCGTTGAATTCTTCAGACGTCATCCAACGACGTTGCTCGACGATCATTCGCCGCGCCCACGGAAGCGCGCCACCGAACCCTGAAATGGAAACGATCACGAAGGCGCGGAAAAGTTCAGAAAGCTTGGGGCGGATTGTCGTTGAGGAAGATGGCGCGGTGGGTGCCGACATGCGCCGTCAAACTACAACGGGCCGAATGCAGCGCCTAGATAGTGGCGCGCGCAAATCTCCCTTGTGCGCGGGGGATTTCTGCGCTGCTGGAAGAGTACGCGCATGCAATAAAGCTATTCGTGGGAATTCCCGGCAATTACGATCGCCGTGCACTGGTCCGCGAAACGTGTCCCGATCCCGCCTATGAAACGGTGGCTGTGCACTCAATACAGTGCGTCGCATCGACAGACTCGATATTTTCCTGATCGATTCAACTGTTGCCGGCGCGGCACACGGCGAACTCGACGCGCCGACGCTGAGTTGACTTGACGAAACACTCGGCGCGTCGATCGCACGATCTGCGCTCCTCTTCTTGCATCATCCTCCGGCCGACACGGGGATTGCGTACACAGACCCCGTGCGGCTTCGAAACTCCGACGCGCTTGCCGAAGTTCTTGGCTGACACCCGTGTGTGCTGCTGGTCGCGGCAGGACATGTTCATCGTTAGGCGCAAACCGTGCTCGCGGCATTTCGGCCAGTATCTGCCCGGCCGGAGAGCAGGCGGTGACCCTCGAATTTAAACCACGCTGGCCGGAGGTTTTTAGAATCGAGCCTTCAGCCTTCCATTTGCACGCATGGCTTGCCGGACCGGGATTCGGAAGCGTGGTTACTTACCTCGTACCGGTAGAGGAGTTCCCCGGGCCCTACGCCGAAACGACCCCGCCCCCGCTGTAAGGCCCAATTTCTGGGAACCGCAGGCACTCTTTCTTCGGTAACCTTCAGCGCTTATATTCCTGTGTGCCGGGGCAACCCGGCTATGGCGATAAATGGCCGTCGCAATAAACCCATCGGACCCGGGGGCAGTACCCGGCGCCTCCACCAAAGCCCGGCGAGCACAGGTTTCGGCGGGGGCGAAATAGGATCGACGAGGGCGTAAAGGGCGTGCTTTTGCTCGGCATGGTACCGCCGA
>DATLJR010000162.1:0-5264 GCA_035538755.1 Pseudolabrys sp. | reverse complement strand
AGGCTTACCGCTGACTCAATGCGGCTCAAGCAGATCCTGCTCAATCTGCTGAGCAATGCCTGCAAGTTCACGAAGGAGGGCGAGGTCGCGCTGCGCGTGCGCAAGGTGGCGGACGGACGCGAGTGGGTCGAGCTTGCGGTCGCGGATAGCGGCATCGGCATGACGGCGGAGCAGCAGGCCAAACTGTTCCAGGACTTCACCCAGGCAGATTCCCTGACCGCGCGTCGGTATGGCGGAACGGGGCTGGGTCTAGCCATCTCCCGCAAGCTCGCCCGCATGATGGGCGGCGACGTGACAGTGACGAGCGAGCCGGGCAAGGGCTCGGTGTTCGCGGTGCGGCTGCCGGGCGGCGTGGCACCCTAGCCAAGCCACAGACAGAACAAACCGGAAAGGCTCAGAACGAGCAGTGCGCGCGCTAGTTCAGGGTCGCGTCGGGATTGCGTTGCGTGGCACGCAGGCGCTCCAACTCAGCGCGAGCACCCGCAAGCTCCTTGCGCAATTCGGCCACCTCGTCCTGCAGCCAGCTCTGCGTGGCCATCAATTCAGCGCGCGCATCTGAGCGCGTGAGATAGCCCCCGAACGAGGGCCGAAGCGATGGACATGCCGTTGCGCGGGTTAGGCTGCATTGTGCCTCCACGCCGAGCGCGGCAGCTCGACGACGTTGTCCGATCGCCGGTCTTCACGCATACCCTTCAACTCTCCCATTCATCTGCCACAAGTATTTGCTGTCTTATCCAAGAGGCGCATGAACTTGGCATTGACCCAAAGTTTGGAGCGGTCACTCCGCGCTAATCGTCGCGAGCAACTTGACGTAGCAGGGAGCCAATAGGAAGATGTCTGCTGGCCGGGCAAGTTTTGCCGCATACCTGTTACCTGTTGCGCATGAAGCCGCATATTAAGAGCTTTATAGTCGACTACCTTGCGGAAATGATCGAGGGCAATGCCGCTATCTTTGCAGGCGCAGGTTTGTCTGTTCCAGCAGGGTACGTCGACTGGCAGGCATTGTTGCGCCCCCTCTCTGAAGAACTTGGTCTTAAAATCGATTTGGAGAGCGACCTCATCACGCTCGCGCAGTTTCATGTGAATTGGAGCGGTCAAAACAGGCACGCGCTCCACAAGCAATTGATCGAAGCTCTATCTCCCGACAACCCTCCCACGACTAACCATAAGCTGTTGGCCCAATTGCCCATCCGAACTTTTTGGACCACCAACTACGACAAACTCGTCGAGAATGCACTGAAAGCGAACGGGAAAATCGTTGATGTGAAAAGTGCCCTGCCTCAATTGGCTATTACTCGACCGGGTCGTGATGCGACCGTATTCAAAATGCATGGAGACGTTGATCGGCCGGATGACGCGGTCGCTACAAAAGACGACTACGAACGCTACGCCAGAGATCGCGGTGCGTTCATTAACGCTCTCGCGGGCGATTTGGTGTCGAAAACATTCCTGTTTCTTGGTTTCAGCTTTACCGATCCGAATTTGGAGCACGTACTTTCGCAGGTCCGGTTGACATTTACAAACAACCAGCGCCGACACTATGCAGTTTTCCGCTCCCGAACAAGGAAGTCGGGCGAATCCGAGGCCGACTTCGAGCACCATCGATTACGACAGGGCCACGTTATTGAAGATCTGAAGCGCTTCAACATCAAAGTCCTGCTGATCGACGACTACGGCGAAATCACTGAGTTTTTAACCGAACTGGTCAACAAGTATCGACGTCGGACGGTGTTTGTCTCCACCAGCGTTGCGGACTACGGTCCTTGGGGAGAAACGGCAGTGATCGAGTTCGCTCAGGACTTGGGCCGGGCACTCATTGCCGATGGCAGCCGAATTGCGACTGGACTCGGTGCAGGCGTAGGGGACGCGATATTCACCGGGGCTCTTCGGGAAGTCATGCAGACCAAAGCGAGCAGTATAGAGGATGCCCTTATCTTGCGTCCGTTTCCCCAAGCGGGCGATCCTAGCCGACTGGCATCATTTTGGGAGGACTACAGGCAAGAGATCCTTTCGCATGCGGGCATTGCTTTATTCCTATTCGGCAACAAGAAAGATCCTGATGCTGAACTTGCCGTATCCGACGGGGTCTTGCGCGAGTTTGAAATTGCAGGGCAACAGGGCGCAGCAGTGCTACCCATTGGCGCGACGGGATCAGCAGCTAAAATTCTTGCGGACCAGGTCGTATCTAACCCTGACAAATTCACCCCGGCGCTCGATGCTCACGGACGAGGCATGCTTGCGACACTCACAAACCACACTGACGATCTGAAGTCGCTGATAACGCCGATCGTTGCACTCGTTCGTAAACTACAAGGGAAGGTCTAACCGTGGCACGCAAAGTCTTCTTCAGCTTTCACTATGAGCGTGACGTCCGAAGAATTCAGCAAGTTCGAAATTCTTGGGTTGTTCGCGAAAAAGGAGCTGCGCAGCCGTTCTACGATGCCGCGGATTTTGAGGAAGCCAAGCGACGTGCCGGAGGCATCGAAAATTGGGTCGAGGAGCAACTCAAGGGATGCTCGGTGACTGCTGTGCTGTTCGGTGCCGAGACCTACTACAGAGAGTGGGTCAAGCACGAAATCCTAAGAAGTTACCAACTAAAGATGGGCATTCTCGCGATCGACATTCACAATATTCGCGACCCACTGAAGGGGACCGACGTGCAAGGCCGAAACCCACTAGAACTTTGGAGGGACGGCGATCGGCCATTTACGTCGATGTATCGGACATATGACTGGGTTCGCGACGATGGTTACAACAATATCGGCGTGTGGATAGAACAGGCCGCGAGGGCCGCCAGACGATAAATAGAAAAAAATTTGCAAGTTAGTGAGCGAGGCCTTTTGTGCAGAGTTCTAGCCTGCACAAGAATGGGCTGTGAATTCAGCCCTCTTGTGCAAAGCCGGCCGGGGGTGGGGAGAAAATTTTGGTTAGCCCAACTTTAGGGGCGCACGTTGCGGCAAACTTTCACAAATTTCATTCTCTCTGACTCCAACCACCAGGCGGTGGAAGGGCGAAAATAACCCTTGTTCAGCGCGGGCTGCCGCTTCCACGTCTCTCACCGTGCCCTCAGTGATCCTCACGTTGGCCGGTTCGACGAGCACGGCAACCCACGAGTGGTCCCTGGCACCAGTTCACGCAGGAGTTCCAGCCGCTTTGCCGCCAACTCGCTCGCGAAAAAATTAATCCCCGTCAAATTGTTTTCCGGCCGGGCGAGGCTGGCGACAAGACCAAGTCTGACCGGGTCTTCGGGGGCGAGGAAGACGACCGGGATCGTCACGGTCGTGCCCTTGGCCGCGACCGATGCAGGAAGAGCGATCGCGGCGATTAAGGCCACGCGGCGGCTGACAAGGTCAGCCGCCAACGCAGGCAGCCGATCGACTTGATTTTCGGCCCACCGATATTCGATCGCCACGTTCTCACCCGCGACGAAGCCCGCGTCTTTTAGGCCCTGACGGAATGCACGCAAGCGATCCGCAAAAGCGTCGGACGATGCGGGGTGAAGGAACTCGATCACTGGCATCGACGGCTGCTGCGCCGACGCCGCGAGCGGCCACGCGACCGCCGCACCGCCGAGCAGCGTGATGAACTCGCGTCGCCTCATTCGGTCACCTCGTCAGCGCGGGTGAGCATGACGTGAAAATGTACCTTCCCCTATTCTGCCTTGATGTTCGCCGCTTTTGATTATCGGCCACCACTTCTCAATATCGTTCTTGTGAAACGCCCGGGCCCCTTCGGGCGTGCGTTGCTCCTCCGATGGAGTTTCCAGACCAAGGTCGGAGAACAGTCGGCTTACCGTCGGATCGATGAGAGCCTTGACGACCGCGCCGTTGAGCTTAGCGATGACGTCGTTGCGCGTACCTTTAGGAGCCCACAAGCCCTGCCACCATGGAATGTAGAGACCGGGCACGCCTACCTCGTCCATGATCGGAACATTGGGAGCCGCGAACCAGCGTGACTTGGCCATCACGCCATATGCTTTGAACTTGCCATCGCGCAGAAGCGGCAACGTCGCCGATGCCTCCGCACACATGAGATCAACCTGTCCGGCCACCAAATCCTGATATGCCGGGCTGCCGCCGCGATAGAACACAAACTGAGACTGGGTGCCGGTGATGTTCTGGAAATGAATACCGCAGATCTGTGCCGCGCTGCCGGTGCGACGCTCGCAGCGGATGCTCGATTGGATTCGCCTTCAACCACGCGATCGGTTCCGCAGCATCCTTCGGAGGGAAAGCGATTTTCCCCACCAGCCACAGTCGCGAAATGCTGACCAGTGAGATCGGTTCGAAGTCTTTCACGACGTCATATTGGACAGGATAGAACGCACTTGCCGCCATTTGGCTGTTCCAATTGCCGAGAATGAGTGTGTACCCGTCCGGGCCTGCGCGCGCGACACGAGCGGTCCCGATCGTACCGTTCGTTCCCTACGTTTTCGATGATAATCGGCTGGCCGAGCGATGCCCTCATGGGCTCAGCCAAAAGGCGCGCGAGCGTATCTCCGGGGCCGCCGGCCGGCGCGGGTACCACGATGGGGATCGGGCGCGATGGATACGTCTGCGCGTGCGCCATTATCGGCGACACGACGACAGCACCGCCGAGCAGCGTGTTAAAATCGCGCCGCTTCATGTCAGGCATGGGGACTTCCTCCCCTATGCGCTATCAACCCGCCGACCGACCCGTGCGCTCGGTTTTCCGGTACCTCAGCCTGCCACAGAGAGGCCCGCAGTCCTTGGGGCAAACCTGAATTGTTCTGAATCGTGTGCCTTTGATTCGCAAGGACGAGGGGCGCGCGATCACGCTTAACGTCCCGACGATGTTCACCGATCTGATGGCCGATAGCGGCACGCTGTTACACGAGATGGGTTCATCAGTATCTTAACGAGCGTGGAGAGCCTGCCGGTCATGACAGCGAGGCCTGGCGGCGCGAGATCGTGCGGCTGCACGAGCTGGTGACCTGTAAGAAGATTTGGGCCGGTGCATCGATAACCAAGCGGCAAGATGGTCGCGTTGTTCGCATTAATGCCCCAAGCTCGACGGGGAAAGCGTCGTTGAACCAACGTCAGATTGCCCGCTGGCCGCACGCGGTGCGGGGTTTGCATTGGGGACCGCTGTAACTGCCAGCTGTGTGTTACGTCCGGCGGCGCTCAGCGATATTTACTGACGTCGTGATCGAGCACCGGCGGATCGAAGAACTTTTTCTGCGCCGCGTGGACAGCGCGGTGGACGTCGCCATCCCCGATCGGACCGCCGCCGTCGCCCTTAGT
>DATLJR010000161.1:0-2642 GCA_035538755.1 Pseudolabrys sp. | reverse complement strand
CGCTGCAAGCGGTGTTTTAGGTGGCGACATATCAGCCTCCCTGTCCCGAGGCCGACATCACGGCGCGGATGACGCGCACATGCGTTCCGCACCGGCAGAGATTGCCGGCGAGTGCAGTGCGGATGTCGTCTTCTGTCGGTTTGGACTTTTCGGCAAGAAGTGCGGCAGCGCTGATGATCATGCCGCTGGTGCAATAGCCGCACTGCGGCACTTGCTCTTTGATGAAAGCGGCCTGCACTGGATGCGGCGCCGCGATCGATCCGAGCCCTTCGACGGTGACGACCGATTTGCCCTGCGCACTCGCAATCGTTTCGAGGCAGGATCGCGTCGGGCGTCCGTCGAGGAGAACGTTGCAGGCGCCGCACTGGCCCAGACCACATCCAAATTTGGCAGCGGTGAGCCCCAATCCGCGCAAGCCGTAAAGCAGCGGCTGATCGGGATCCGACGACTCGATTGCGTGCTCGACCCCGTTGATACGAAGCCGGTAGCTGGCCATAGGGCACCCCTTGCTGGTGAGACGATTAGAACAGCTTTGCGATTAGAACAGCTTTGCAGAAATCAGTACGTGTCGGAACTGCCGCTAGGGCAAACTAGAATTGCGTTTGCTGCAGAAAAAGCACCGGCACCTGGGCTCCTGGCGAATAAGTTCCGTGAATAAATTGCGAAAAATCGGGAACCTTTTGCTTCCCGACTCATCCATGTGGATGTCCGCTACGCACTTGATGCATACGCACTTGATGCATACGCACTTGATGCACTCGGGCGAACCAAATTCGCCGCGTTATAGGGAGACCCCCATGTCTATCCGCATCTTTACTCGAACCGGCGCGGCAATAGCCGCCATTTGCCTTTTCGCCGGCAGTGGATTTGCCCAGACCGCCGCAAAGCCGACCGATCCACAGATTGCCCACATCGCTTACACCGCCGATCAGATCGATATGCAGGCCGGGCAACTGGCGTTGAAAAAAAGCAAGAACAAGGACGTGCGCGCATTCGCCTCCGATATGGTACGCGACCACACGGCGGTGAACCAAAAAGCACTGGCGCTCGTGAAGAAGCTCAAGGTCAAGCCGGAAGACAATCCCACCAGCCAGCAGTTAAGCAAGCAGGCAAGCGACAAGCGCGCTGAATTGTCCAAGCTCAACGGCGCGGCCTTCGACAAAGCCTACATCGACAACGAGGTCGCCTATCATAAGACCGTGAATGATGCGCTGCAGAACACGCTCATTCCATCGGCCAGCAATCAAGAGCTCAAAGACCTCCTGACCACTGGCTTGAAAATTTTCCAGGGCCACCAGCAGCACGCCGAACAGGTCGCCGCCGGCATCAAATAATTCTCCATGCGCCGGCGAAGATCGAGGCTGAGTTTTGGCGCGCTCCCCGTTCTGGCTGCCTTCGCTATTGTCGTGGCGGGGCCGGTGCGCGCCGAAGTCATCCACGTCACGATGGAGCAAATCGCCTACATGCCGGCGCAAATCTCGGCTTCCGTCGGCGACACGGTCGAATGGGATAACAAGGATATTGTCGCGCACACCGCGACGGCGCGGGATAAGAGCTGGGACGTCGTGATCGCTCCCAATAGCAAGAACAGCATCATGCTGAAATCGGCGGGCACCATTGAATATTACTGCAGGTTTCATCCCAACATGGTCGGACAGATCACGGTCAAGGCGCGAGAGTAGATCTGTGACATGGATCATCCGCCGGGGACGCTTTTGAAATAGCAGACGTCATGCCTTTCCCATCTAACAGGAATAAATTTTGGGCAGTCCCGATCGCCTCGTCAGCAAATCGCGATGCATGAGAAGAGCGCGATTCAGTGTGAGGAAAACGTGAAACAGCATCGAGCGAGTGCTGTTAGAACCGCACCTCACTAAAATCGACGCGCAATCGATCGCAAGGCGGATATACGTTTCCTATCTGCAAGACTTGTCAGCCGCGGTAAAACAGGCCGCGGATGATCACAAGTGCCTGGCCCAGGCGATGCGCGAGATCAAATTGCCAAAGTACGAGAAGTGGGCGAATTACGACGAGCACCTGCCCATGAATATCGAGCGCTTCTGCGATTTCTTCAGCCTTGGAATTTGAGTCACAGCCACGGCATCAGCGAGGCATGGATGACGTCGGCCACGCCCTCGCCGCCGACCGAGCGAATGGCAAGATCGACCTCGTCGAGCCCGAAGCGATGGGTCGTGATCAATTCGAGCGGGAAGCGCTTGGAGGCAAGCTGCGCCAAGGCGAGCTCGCAAGCCTTGTAGCTGTGACCGCGCGCGCTTTTCATGGTGATGAATTTCACCGTGAATTTTTCCAGCGGGAAGTTTGGAAACTGCGCCATCTCAGCCTGCGCGACGATCACCCCGCCTTTGCGCTTGAGCGCCTCGATCCCGAGCAGCATCGGAATGGTGCCGGCGCCGGCGGTGCAGTCGAGCGAGACGTCGACGCCTTTGCCGCCGGTGATTGCCATGACGCGGGAGAGCGGATCCTCCCTGTTGACGTCGATTACGTGATCGGCGCCAAGCTTCTTGGCGACGTCAAGCCGGGCTTTGTCCTTCGACGTGCCGGTGACGATGATCAGCGAGGCGCCGGCCTGTTTGCAGATCACGGTCTGCGACAGCCCCTGCTGGCCGGGGCCCTGAATCAGC
>DATLJR010000160.1:0-1892 GCA_035538755.1 Pseudolabrys sp. | reverse complement strand
GAATTCATCCCCTGGCGGACGTCCACCGAGCGAACCCTGGTGCAATTGTGGCGAGGCGTGCTGGAGATCGATCGACCGATCGGGTTGTACGACAATTTCTTCGCCCTCGGCGGCCATTCGCTGCAGGCCGTGATGCTGGTGGGACGCATCCGGGAAATGTTCCGCATCGAGCTGTCGCTCCGCGATTTCTTTGCCACCCGCGATCTGGCGGCGCTGGCGACGATGATCGACGCCGCCGCCGCCGCCGGCGGCCGCACGCCCGAAGCCCTTGCGGCGCTGTAGCGCGCGTCATCACACCAGCCCGACGCGCCAGTTTTGATGTTGCGCTATTTGAGCAGTGATTTCATCCTTTGCTCCTGTACTCCGGGGCGAAGCCGTTGCGGAGCAGGCGTTTGAGTTTGGCAATACCGCCAGCCGTCTCCAGTCGTTCGGCCAGATAGGTGAGTTCGCCTTCCTGGCTCGCATGGCGAATCGCCTGGCAGAGGCCGTGGGTCCGCTGGTGCCGCCACCAGCGATGTTCGGCGGCGGTGAGCTTGCGTCGAGCAAGTTGCTCGGCTCGATACCATTCGAGATACATGAACGACAACAGCGCCGTTTCGACCCAGCTTTCCACACAGGCGAAATGCCGAAATCGATACTGGTGGACGCCCAGTGTCGATTTCAGCTCTTTGAAGAAGAGTTCGATTTGCCAGCGCAGCGCGTACAACTCGACCACTTCCTGCAAACTCAAACGCGTGATGTTCGTCATCAGGATTTTGACGTCGTCCGGCGTCGCTTTGGTCAACTGAGCTTTGGTTGTCGAAAAAATGAGTCGTACGTCGCCGACGCCACGCACGTCTCGTTTTTCCTGATGCACGTAGAACGTGCGGCGTTTCGCTTTCGGTCCGATCCGGTGTGGCGAGAGACGGCGGTAATTCACGTACGCGCCTTGTCCCGGAGAGAACCTGATGGGGGTCAGCGACCAGGACGACCAGTCCTTTAACAACGAACGAACTTTCGGCCGCGGCTTCTCGCCCGCGAGCACGCGTTCGGGATTGCATGGGAAAATCCATTCGTACCCACGATCCAGGCAGGCCTGGCGAACGGCATCCGCATCGTAGGCAGTATCGCCCAAGACGACGACTTCGGCCTCCTCCGGCAGAGGCAACTGGCGGACCAGATCGGCGGCCGCTTCGGCCGTGGTCCGGTGCGGCAGTCCCTTTTTCAGACAGTACTCCTGCGTGTAGTGCGGTCGCGAAAACGGAATGCGGATACCGGACGGCGTAATCAACAAACCCATCGTAAAACTGTGGCAGGTTTTTCGGGCGTGCTTCTGCTTGCCGTACCGTCGGCCTTTCTTTGGCCGTCGTTGGCGATTGCCGGTACTGTAGGTGTTTTCGGTCTTCTTGCCTGCCTGGGTGATGAGCGTCGCATCGATGATGAAAATATACCGCCCGCGTTCCGGCCGGCGCAAGATAAGGTTGATGCGCAAAACGTTGACCGCCGTCTGGCAGCAAAAACTCGGACGCCGCAGCAGACGACCGATCTGGGCTCGATGCCGCGGCTCGGTGCGGATCGCGCCTGCGGCCTGCAGGCACGACATCCGGCCAGCATGCAGTAAGAACGTTACGATGAGCCGGGTCATCATCCCCCGCGCGGCTTCGCTCACCTCCAGCGGGCGAAGAAAACGCTTGAGTCCTGGAATCGAATCGACGACCATAGTCATGGCGAGGCTCCTTCCTCGGCTGGTGAGATACCAATGATCCGGCCGTTGTGAAGGAACTCGCCATTTTTGCCAACACCAATTGCCGTGCAGGGACCCGAAAAAGCGCAACATCAAAAAGCGCAGGCAAGGACGCAGCGATGTACGCCCTCGTTGGCGCATCGGGTGAGTGCCGTTGGAGCCTGCCGTC
>DATLJR010000159.1:0-1786 GCA_035538755.1 Pseudolabrys sp. | reverse complement strand
GATAAAGAGCGTCTGAGATGAAAAAGCTTTTGCTCACCAGCATCGCCGCTGCTGCCGCAATGACGATTGCGCCTGCCAGTGCGGCCGATTTGGGCGCACGACCGATTTACACGCCGCTCGCACGAATCGCGGCTTTCTCATGGACGGGGTGCTACATCGGCGGCAACATCGGGTGGGGCTCGGGACGCGATACCGTCTCTATTCCAAATCTCGCCGAAACAACGGGCGTGCCGGAATTAGCAGGTGTTTCCCTTCCTTCCGTTACCGGTAATACCCAGGGGGTACTCGGTGGTGGTCAGATCGGCTGCAATTATCAATTCGCACCCAATTGGGTGATCGGCATTGAAGGCGATGGTGAAGCAGCCAGCATCAAGGGCGACGTGACTGAATCCGTCTCATTTACGGACCCGCGGACGGGTGGTCCCAACACAGTGACCGGAACGGCCCATGCGCAGACAGATTGGATTGCCAGTGCCACTGGTCGGCTCGGTTGGACGTGGAATCGCGTGATGCTCTATGCCAAGGGAGGCGTGGCATGGGCCGGTGACAGATACTCAGCAGATCTAGCGGCGTTTAATGAACACATCGAGACTAGGGTTGCGCGACCGGGCTGGACCGTTGGCGGCGGTGTCGAATGCGCTTTTTGGCACAACTGGTCCGCAAAGGTCGAATATGACTATTACGACTTCAGCACGCGCAACCTAACGCTACCCGGAACGATTTTTGGTATCCCCGAAGTGGTGCCAGGAATTAACATCAAGGAGAATATTTCTACCGTGAAATTCGGCATCAACTATCGCTTTGGGGCATATTGACGGGGCGCATTGATCGATTGGAGGTTCGGCCAGCTATTGTATTGAGTGGACGGCCCCTGCGCCGCCAACGAGAGGTGCGCTGAGGCCGCGGCTAGCCGGCCCCTAAAGCCCTCCGGATCCCGGTGAAAGTTCGCTATCAACCAGCTCGCATTTATTCGCGATGTCTATCCATTTGTCCCGCAATCGTTCAAACAGTTCCCTGATTTCGTGATCCGATGCATCGTCTGCTTTAAGAGCCCAGTCCCGAGCTATGCGCCAAGCGCGCTCCCTTCGGGAATGTCCCGGCCGATGTTGAATTAGGGAGGGAGGCGTTGCCCACCTTGAGCCGGTAGGCTCGGGGTGACGAATCCGCAAAGGAGAGCAACGCCATGACCAGCATTACCACGACCGCATTGTTTCCGCTCGTGGCTAGCCTCGAGACGGCCTGGCAAGATGTGGATAGGTCCTTCGAGCGGTTCTGTTTGACCGCCGGCATCGGCGCGATCGAGCAGATGCTCTGTGACGACGCCCAGCAGTTCACGGGCACGCCGTATAGTCGCAACGAGCACCGCGTCGGCCAGCGCTGGGGCACGACCAAAGGCAAGATCGGCTTCCATGGCGGCAAGGTCGTTGTGCATCGGCCACGCGTGCGCAGCTACGACGGGCGCGAAGTCGAGCTGCCGACCTGGACAGCGGCACAGGCCGAGGACTGGCTTGGCCGCTGGGCGATGAACCTGATGCTGATCAACGTGTCGACGCGCAAGCTACGGCGCGCCGTGCGCCTGCCGGAAGGTGATCTGCCGGTGGTCGCCGGTGACGGCACCTCGAAGTCGGCGGCCTCACGGCGCTTTGTGGCTCTGTCGGCCGACCGGTTGGCCGAATGGATGGCATCGGACTTGTCGGAGTTGGACCTGCTGGTGATCCAGATCGACGGCTTGCACATCGGCAACGATCTGGTGCTGGTGGCCGCGCTCGGGATCGATGCCGAGGGC
>DATLJR010000158.1:0-3157 GCA_035538755.1 Pseudolabrys sp. | reverse complement strand
TATGGCCTTTAGGACGGCCCTATTGAGTCAGTCTTGCACGATCGAGAAACAAAGTCTGTAGAATTCGATTCCGCATTGCGACAAGTCTGGCGCGACGCTCACCAGTTTGATCCAAAAAATCTGGAAGCGCTGTCAACAGCTCTGTCGAAGTAGTGGTGTGTTTCGGCACAAAGCGGACATCCCGACACTCTCATCCAATGTCCGCTTTTGGGGGCAAAGCGGACATCACAAGAATGCACTCCAAGGTTCGCTTTTGAGCCTAACCGGAAGTCTGGCTGCCGGCCTTGCTGTGACGCACAACGACACCGCTCTCAGTCAACGATGTGGTAGGGTTGTGATCCTCCGGCTCGAAGAGGCAGCCTATGAGGCGGCGGGAATTTCTCATCGCTCTTGGTGCCGCGTCGGCGTGGTCGAAAGCAACGCACGCTCAGCAGGACGGGTCGATTGCCCGCGTCGGCGTAATCGGCTCACGGCGCGAAGGTCCTGCCATGGCCCCTGCGTATGCAGCATTTACAGATGAGCTGCGTAAGCTCGGCTTTGCCGAGGGCCGCAACCTTGCGATCGAGTATCGTCGAGTCGAAGACGGCGTGCCGCGCGCTTTTGCCAGTGTCAATGAGCTGGCCGCATGGAAGGCGGACGTCTTATTCGCCAACGGGCCTGAATTAGCGCTGCAGGCGGCTGCCGCCGCCCGACCACCGCTGCCGATCGTATTCCTTGCGGTCAACTTTGACCCAATCGCCCGCGGATATGTGCAAAGTCTGGCGCAACCGGGCGGCAATATGACTGGCATCGTCGCGCGACAATTGGAACTAACCGCCAAGCAGATCGAATTGCTGATGGAGGCGTTTCCCGAGCGCAAGAAGCTTGGGGCGCTGTGGGATGTCCAATCTGCAGACCAGTTTGCCTCAGCCGAGCGTGAAGCGAAGCTGCGACAACTGGAATTGCAGGCGATCAGGATGGAAAATCCGCCATACGATTTCGTTGCCGCGTTTCGTGCCCTAGCGCAGGACGGCGTGCAAATGCTGATCGTGCTGTCGAGCCCGTCGTTCGGCCTGCAACGCCCCGAAATCACTAAACTTGCCATGGAGTATCGGCTGCCGGCGATCTTTATGCTTAAGCAATACGTCCAGGAGGGTGGGCTGATGTCCTACGGCGTCGACTTGGTCCCATTGGCGCGCCGAGCCGGATCGCTCACCGCCAAAATTCTGCGAGGCGCCAAGCCAGCCGACTTGCCGGTCGAGCAAGCCGTCCAATTTGAGTTCGCGGTCAACCTCAAGACTGCACGCGCGATCGGGGTGACATTGCCGACATCGATTCTGCTTCGCGCCGACGAGGTGATCGAATGAAGCGGCGGCAGTTCATCACGCTTATTGGCGGTGCGGTGGCAGCTTCGCCAGCGCTAGGCCAGCAGCAATCAGGCATCCGACGTATCGGCGTGCTCTCTCAAGGGTCGATTCATAATCATCCTACACCTGAATTTCGAGCATTTCTCGAACGCGTGCGCGAGCTTGGCTGGACTGAAAACCAGAATTTGCTGATTGATTGGCGCTTCTCCGAAGGAAGCGATGTTCCCCTCGCACGGCTGGCGGCTGAACTTGTCGAGAAAAAGGTTGATGTCATCGTTACCACACCAACTCAGCCGACGATTGCTGCGAAGCAAGCGACCTCCACCATCCCCATAATATTCGTGCAGCTTGCCGATCCACTGGTGGCTGGCATCGTAGCGAACCTGGCTAGGCCCGATGCAAATGTTACTGGCATGAGCAGCCTGGCCCCAGACATTGCCGGAAAACGGCTCGCTTTATTGAAAGAGGTGTTGCCAACTTTGAAACGAGTTTCGGTTTTGTGGAACAGGCCGAGCAAGGGATCCACTTTCGTCTTAGAAGAGATAACCGCGGCTGGCAGAAGCCTGAATATCGATGTTCAAGATATTGGTGTTTCGGAAGCCACTGAGTTTGATCGTGCCTTTGATTCGGCAGTCAGCAACAAGTCCGCAGCCGTTGTCGTCCTTGACGATCCGGTCATGCAGGGACATGTGGAAGCTGTTACACGCATTGCTGCCGCACGAAAGCTGCCCATCGCTTCCCAGTATCCACAATATGCTGTTGGCGGTGGCCTTATGGCCTATGGGGCTAACTTGCAAAGCCTCTATCGTCGAGGTGCGGAGTACGTGGACCGCATCCTTCGTGGCGACAAACCAGCAAATCTGCCGGTCCAGCAAGCTGATAAATTCACGTTCGTTCTCAATCTAAAGACGGCAAAAATCTTGAACATCGAAATTCCCCCGAACCTCCTCGCCCGCGCCGACGAAGTGATCGAATAAGCAGCGATGTCCGCTTTTGGCACAAAGCGGACATCACGCGGTTGAGTTCCAATGCCTGCTTTTGGGGGTAAAGCGGACATGGCGCGGGCGCACCCAATGTCCGCTTTTGACCCAAAGCGGACATGGGCGGTACAGAATTGCTGCTGTGCAAACTGACCCCCTGAACCCCATTCCGCTGGCGGGAAATCCCTGCTTTAATCAGTGTTGTGGTTGGCGTGGTCCCGAGGCTTGAGGGGCAATGCGGCGACGCGACCTTATCAACAGTGCGGAACGGCCGCTTATTGCGGGCTTCTTAGGCGCGATCTTTGCAGTTTGCGTTAGCTGCGATTTTGCGGCCGCCCAAACGGCCTTTGTGGCGCCTCCACGCTCGACCGCTGACATCACGGCGGTCCTCGACCAGGAAAAACCCGATCCGGCGAAGGCAGCCAAGATCCGCGGCGATGCTGACGCGACCCCGCCTTCATCGCTGAACGACGACCGTGGTTTAGCGCAATTCTATTTTGCCCGTGCTCAGGCCCGCGCCGGCCTTGGCCGCAATGTGGAGGCGATTGCCGACTGTGAAAAAGCGATCGTTCACGGCGGCAAAGTGGGCAGCGACATCGATGGCTACAACGTCGATCGATACCAGGAGTTTATGTCCAATCAATACACTCTGCTCGGCGATTCTCGACGTGCGATCGAAATCAATCAAACCTTGGCGCGCAAATACGAGACCCCGGGTCGAGGTGGACGGGGAAAGCTCTTTGTCTTGAACCAAAGGATTATCAACAATTATCTCACGATTGGAAACATCGCCCAGGCGGAGATCTACCAGCAGAAGAATCGCGCCCTGCT
>DATLJR010000157.1:0-3494 GCA_035538755.1 Pseudolabrys sp. | reverse complement strand
GGCAGGCTGATCGCCGACGAAACCGAGAAGTGGGCCAAGGTGATCCAGGCGGCCAACATCAAGGATGCAGGAGCCGCTGTCCGCTTTTGAGCAAACCGGACATTGAGCCAACATCGCCGAATGACCGAGTTCTGCGCAACTCGGACATTGCCCAACTCCCATGCAGCCACTTCCAGTCTGCCGTGTAACCGGCTACGATCCCCTGGCGAGGTGATCTAATGAAGCGGCGCGCGTTCATTGCGGCGCTTGGCGGCGCGGGGGCTGGGCCATTGATGGCGCGCGCGCAGCAGCCGGCGATGCCTCTGGTTGGCTTTATCGACATGCTCGCCCGATGCCTGGAACGGTTTGTGTCGTATCAGGAGCTAGCTACATCATGGTAAAGCTTTCAAGGCAGCGATCGTTGATACGAAGTTTTTTGCTCGCCAGCTTTCTTTGCACAATTTCAACTTTCCCATCAAAAGCGAACGATTCCTCAGCCGAGCTTTCCACCGGAGGACTGGTTTTCGTTAAGAACCCTGATGTCGAAATGGTTTCCGAGGATCTATTTATCTCTACCGAACAGATCCGCATACTTTATCGATTCGCAAATAAATCGGACAAGGATGTCACCGTTTACGTGGCGTTTCCATTACCAGACCTGAAAATGGACCTGGTGGATGATGTCTTCGTCATACCTGTTGATGACCCGGTCAACTTCGTCGGATTTGTGACCACGGTCGCCGGTCTCCAAGTGCATCCCAGCGTCGAGCAAAGAATCTTCGCGCGTGACCAGGATCAAACAGCAGCGTTGACCAGTCTGGGCATCCCGCTCTCTCCTTACCGATCTCAAGATGCCCTAGATAAAGCATCGGCTCCCGACAAAGCTCGATTAAAGCGCCTAGGACTCGTCAACGAAGACGGCCAGCCTCTTTGGACATTGAGGACGAAGTTCTATTGGCAACAGCGATTCCCACCTGGACGTGAGACTGTTATTGAGCATCGCTACAAGCCTAGCGTCGGGGGCGCCGTAGCCGTTAGTAGCTCGCAAATGCGTCAGTGGCTGAAAAATGAATTCCATCGCAAGTATTGCGTGGACGAGGACTTTCTTCGCGAACTTGCCAAAGACAACCGTAATTACTTTTTCGAACAGTGGGTCGACTACATACTCACGACTGGAGCAAATTGGTCTGGACCGATAAAGCAGTTCCGGCTCGTCGTCGATAAAGGCGACCCTAAAAATCTAGTGAGCTTCTGTGGTCGCAATGTGAAGCAAGTTGGTCCAACGCAATTCGAAATGACAATATCTGATTTCACTCCGAAAAAGGATCTCGCCATTCTGTTTCTGCGGAGGCAACCTCCTTACGATTCTGGACAAGGAGCCGCCGAGCCGAATCGCAGTGACGGTGCAGCGTCCTTGGCTAATACCAGTTGTGAAGGACTGTGGACCCAAAGAAACATGATATTTAAGGCGGCGGGATATTGTTTTAAAACGCAACGTGCAATCCGCAAATTTGGTAATGCGGGTTGTCAATATGATGATTTGTTGAGCGTGCCGCTGTCAGAGACACAACGACAAGCAATCGACGATATTACAAAGTTTGAGAGTGCTAAGCGATGTCAACGATAGTGACAGCTCTATGCCGATGGATCGGGATGACGTCACAATCGCCTCCTCAAAACGGCGCCGTCGAAGGCGGCAGTCATTGTGTCCGCTAATGTCACTTCTCTGACCTCGCGAGATGTCCGGCTTGAGTCCGCAAAGTGGGCCAAAGCGGGACATTTGATCAGGCTGCGCTCACCTAGCGATGTCTGCGTGCTCGGCCTGCATCGCTGACTTGTCACGCCCGGACTCCAAGCGCGCGCGTCATCGTTAGCGGCAGGCCCACTACGAGACGCACTTGCGTGATGGCATCGGCTCTTTCCGACGCCCTTCGTGCCAGCGAGATCGCTGGCCCCCGATGGTGCGATAGCGTTTCAGCACCAACCATTCCAAGAATGGAAAGAAAGATGGGCCGACGGACGGCTGATTTCTTTCACCCGCTTTCGGTGTTAGTATGAGTCGCATGAGCGAGACGGCCACCAACGCCGAGCAGTGGTCGAACTGGACCACGAACCAAATTCGCAGCGCGATTGAGGATGAGCGCGAGCGGACGTTTGATCTGCTGACTGAACTGCTTGTGGGGATCAAAAAGGACCTGATTCCCGAGGTCGTCGCGACGCTGCCCGCGCTACGAGGCCCGGCCGGGCCGGTGGGGCCTACCGGCAAGCTGCCGATCGCCAAAGATTGGCAACGCGAAAAGGTCTGCTACGAAGGTGAAGTCGTCACCTACGATGGCGCCACTTATCAGGCCCTTCACGACACCGGCGAGCCGCCCGATAACGAGGCGCATTGGATTTGTCTCGCCGCTCCTGGTCGCGATGCTAAATCATTTCGCCATCGCGGCACCTTCAAAGATGATGCTGAGTATGCCTCGCACGACATCGTCGCGCTCAACGGGGGCTCGTTTCTGGCGCTGCACGACAAGCCCGGTGTATGTCCCGGTCCCGGCTGGCAACTACTGTGTGCGCAGGGCAAACGCGGCGCGACAGGAGAACAGGGGCCGCGGGGGGACACCGGCATAGCGGGCCCATCAGGAGTGGATGCGGCGGCGCTTGTCGGCTGGAACATCGACCGCGCGGGCTACACCATTGTGCCGATCATGAGCGACGGCAGCAGCGGCCCGCCGCTGAACTTACGTGGGCTGTTTGAGCAGTTCTTGAACGAAGTAGGATAGCTCGGTGGCGCATGGGCGATCTCGACAGTCGCTGTGAAAAATGCGAGCGGGACATAGAGCAGTTGCGCGGCGAACTCGACGCCTTGCGGCTGCAGATGATCGACATCGTCGAGGGAGTGCTTGCGCGAGTCGATGAAGTTCTAGTTACAGTCAAATCTGCCAATCGGCAGATGTTCGCTGAAATCGATGACGTTCTCGTTACAGTCAAATCTGACAATCGGCGCATGTTCTCTGATTTGCAGGCGCAAACGGACAGGGGCTTTGCGAGCCTTCAGGCGCGTATCGACGCTCTGCCGCTGCCTCTCTCTGAGCACAAAAACGAGCCACCGAAACTGAATTGAGTCGCCAAGAGAATGGGGAGCGCCAACAAGCGCGAGGTGCGACGACGAGATCGCCGAGCTGCCCAACCCATTGCCGCCCCGCCGCGCGATCAATTAATACACCATCGGTTTGCCGCGGCTGCGATGCGCGCGGCGATGTAGTAGGTCCGTCGTAGGGCTCACTGATGAACGTGCGGCTGATCCGACACATCCGATAATCGATGATGCGTGGATTGGCGTCGTCGGCTTTCGAGCGGCAGTAAAATCGGGACCACAATTGCGTGCCGCGCGATGTCGGCACCGCGTCCAAAAATTTGCAGCGGCCAACCGAGTTCTCGTAGCGCTCGCGCGTGATGGTCACCGGGCCGATGTCGTATTTATCGGTGCGGTGCGGGCACTCTGTACGCGCGCGCCGAAAGAC
>DATLJR010000156.1:0-2498 GCA_035538755.1 Pseudolabrys sp. | reverse complement strand
AAAATGACTGCGCCTGTGGCATGCTCGGCACCCATCTTTGGGCACCCTCACGCAACGTTTAATCGAATGAACCTAAGACCGTTCCCCGACACTAACGGCCATAATTCAGTTCCAAGGGAACTTTATTGATCGTTCAGTGCGTGCGGGGGTGGGGGATGAGCATCGCAGAAAGAATTGCTTGGGGTCTGCTGAGCTTCATCGCACTTATTGCTTGGCTGCGTTGGTGCGGCCCGCTTCAGGATGAAAAGGATGTAGAGCGGCCCCAGGTATCGAAACGGAGAGAAGGCCAAACGGGAAACGGTCGATCAATCCCGCGCTTCATCAATCACTCGACCCTCAATTAGCTTTCAAGCGCTTTACTTCGCCAAGATTGGACGATGCGAAGGCGTCCGGCTGCCGTTTCCCGGGCGTCTTTCTCCCGGCAGCGACGTAAATTCCCCAATGATGTCGCGCAACCAATCCATTTTCCGAACCGCGACGTCGGTTTGCCCATACGGGATCTCGATGCCGGCCTTGGCGAAGGCGTCAAGGATTGCCATCGATAACTGCGTGCGAACGCTTCCGGCTTTGTTGATGTCGCCAACGAACGTGTAAAGAGTAAAATTGATGCTTGCAGGGGAGAATTCGTCCAACGTCACCACTGGTTCCGGTGTTTTTAGAACGTCTGGATTGCCCCCAGCCACCGTCAGCAGCACGGCTTGGACCTGACGCGGGTCGCTGCCGTATGCGACTCCAATCGGAATGGCAACACGGCGAACCTTGTTCCGGAACGTCCAGTTCTTCACCTTTTCCGAGATGAAGTAAGAGTTTGGAATGAGAACATTCGCACCGTCGAATGTTTCCACTTCCGTCGAGCGTACGCTGATTTTGCGCACGCAACCTTCTTCGCCGCCGACGACCACCAAGTCCCCGACACTGATAGGACGTTCCACCAGCAGAATGAGACCGGAGATAAAATTGTTGACGAGGTTTTGCAGGCCAAAACCGATGCCAACGGATAACGCACCGGCGATGATAGCAATGCTGGAAAGGTTGAAGCCGGCGTAGGACAAAGCCGCCAAGGCCGCGATCACAATCCCGGTATAGCCGATCCCAGTGCGGATCGAGTTCCGTACGCCGCCGGAAATGCCGGCCGGCAGCAACACCCGGGCATCAAGCCAGCCTTGAAACAACCGAGCTGCTGCGTAGCCGATCCCGAACACAAGTATCGAGGCCAACAAGGCGCCGATGGTCACCTCGGTGTTTCCGATGTGAAGTCCAAAAAACAGCTGCCGATACCATTCCTGAATGTCTGGCCAGCTGTAGCCCCATTGCAACATGATCAGCGGCACCGACATGACCAGCACGGCAAATTTCAAGAATAAGCTGACGGGCAAGCCCAGGTGTTCGCGGCGTGCGTGCTCCAACCCAGCGCTTTTCTTAAGCCAACCGCCCACAATTGTGCCATCGTTGCTTAGTCCCTGCGCGAATCCATCAACCCACAACAGCAGAAGATACACGAGTGCGAGGATCGACCCTGTTACGATCAATTGTTGACTCAAAAAGCGAGCCAACGGCAAATAACCGGCGACCGCGCACACGACAATTGCGCCCACAATGGCCCAAACCACCATTCGGATAAGTTTGAATACGCGTGGCGCTGCAGTCTCCTTCGTCGCCCCGAAGGGCGTCCGGAGAAGCGCAACAACGAGACCGGCTATGAGTAGACTGGAAGGCAACGCAACGGCGATCGTCAGCGCAAACGGCGCTTGGACTAGCTGAGTGGTCAGGTAAAGCACCGTGGTAAGGCTGTAGATGAAGGCGAGCAGGATGACGAGGCCGCACAGGCGCACCGCTCCCGCATCCGAAGTCGAAACGAGCCGCCATTGCGGTGCCCTGGGTGCAAATACCGCGCTAGCAAGCGCTCCAACCGTGAAGACAATCACTATGGATTGGGCAATAGAATAGAACAGCCAGTCGACAGGCTCGGGCAGGTCCTGCGTGTAGGCGATCATGCCATACAGAAAGGTGACCGGGGCTACGATCGGAAGCGCGCGAAAAAAGACCACTCCGGCCGCCGAAGACGCCCGGCGCCAGAATGGCGGCTCTGTGTTTCCTTCCCAGCGGCGTAATCTACGAATTCCTCGCCAGCTCGCAAAACCGAGTACCAAAGAGAGCAATAACGCTTCGATAGCGATGTATCCGATATCACCCCGATCCCGAACATCGCGCCACCAATCCGCGATCAAGTCGCGGATTTTGCGGGGCGCCGACGGCACATATTCTGGTAAATTTGCCCAGGTCTCGTAAGCGTAAACACCGGGAATCGGTTGGAACAAAATGGAAGTAAAATTCTTTCGGCGGATGTCTTGAATCGCGTTCAGTAGATTCTCAATGCGAAGATTAGTTGAGTCTACCGCGGCTTTGCCCCCCGACAGAAGACTTAAGTGATAATTTGACTCAGCGCGGGCAAGCGCGGCTTGCTCGGGCTCGGGTGGCTGACCGGCGGCCGGAGCGGG
>DATLJR010000155.1:0-2642 GCA_035538755.1 Pseudolabrys sp. | reverse complement strand
GTTTCCGTTTTGCGCGCCGGTCGATTGCTTTTGCGTCAATGACGCCGCCCGGCGCGCTGCCGTCGGCCATGGGCTATGGGATGGCCGACCCCCTACCCACGATGGACTAGGCCCCCACCCCCACGCGCTGGAAACTGCGTTCAATGCCTTCCATTCCCTACCTGTATCTCCAAGGTACCTTGGGTGCCTTGGGACTCTTCGTGCTAAGTCAGTGGTTTACGCGAAGGCGCATAACGCGGCTCCCTGGTTCGCCCAACAAGGACAACGGGGCCGATAAGCCGCGAGGGAGGTGACCCGAGAGCTCAGTATACTAGGTGTTGCTCGCTGTGCCGGGATGCCAGACGTGTTGTGGGAGAGCCCAGAACCAGCGGCCGTTGATTTTTCCTACCTCTTTGAAAGAAACAATCCTCATTTGCCGCCTAGCGTAACTGAGTTGTTTCTTGGTGAATCCATGCACGGCACCTCGTTCTTCGACGAGGGTGCATGGCACAGGTCCGTTCGCCAGAACGTCCATGATGAGGGTTTTTGGATCGGCGCTTTTGCGTAACTGTTTGCGCGGTTGGTTGATTGTTTCTTCGGCCGGTGGTGGTCGTCCTGCATCCAGTCGTTTGAACAGGTCTACCATTTCTTCCAGTCGTCCTCTGTTCTATCCGTGAGTGCCTTCTGTGGCGTGGCGTCAATAACCTTATCGTCATCGAGGCCGGGTTTGCGCGGCTTATCGATTGTGAGTTTCTGATCCTCGCCCAGATCGATGGTGATGATGAATCTGTCCGCCGCCGGTGCTGCTTGCGGTCCGTTGTCGGCGACCATGCGCAACTCCTTGCTTGCTTCGATTCTGTGTCGGGGCGATGCGCTGTCATCGTTCAGGATGTTGCCGAGCACGTTGGGGGCCGTGGCAAACACTTGTTGTGCCCGTTCTCGTGCGGTACTGCCGTTGCGCACCCTACGTATTTTTTCAGCTTCGATCGCTTCGACCAGCGCGTCGTCCTCGCCGAGGCTTGCCCAGGTCGCGTCGTCAAAACGGTATTTTTTCTTTACTGCGGCTTCGGTGAGGATGCCCTCTGCGTAGCGTGCGCAATCGACGACGAACTCGTGGTTGTCGATGAGTGATAGTGCGTCGGCCATGGCGAGCCTCGTTTTGCGATTAGGCTCTTCAGTATAGCTGTTGTGTCCCTCGGCCGACAGGCTGCAGGGGATCACTATGGGGCGCGACACCAATTTTGTTTCGGCGGACACCAGCCTGGCCGGCACGTATACGATGAGGCGAAGCCCAGCTTGATCATGTGCGCCGCCAGCGGTTTGCCATCGACCGATCCCTCCGCGCACAAACGGCCATAGTTGGCAAAGGCGCAGGGCACGACCCTGTAGGTCATCTTGATAGAACCGGCCTCGGCCAGCATCAGCAGCGCCCCGAGTTCCTGTCTCGCCTTCATCGCCAGCGCGCGCTCGCGCGGACACTTAGCCGAAAACAACTCGGGCGCATCATAGTCCGTCAGCCGGACGGACACGCCGGCGATGCGAATCGTGTCGCCGTCGATGACTGTCGGCGATGACACCGCGAGTGCGGCGAGAATGATGGCTTCCTTGATCATCGCGGCCCTCGCTTCATCGGGCGTCGGCCGCGCTTGCGGCGAAAGGGCTGGGGGCGGTCTCCTGCGCGCGCTTCTGCAGACGGGAGATGGTGGTTCGATCGACGCCATACGTGCGGGCGATCAGCGACAAGCGCCGCATAGAATTGACCCCAAGACCCATCAGCAAGGCTGCTTGCATGGTACGCTCTCAGGCGTTGCTGCTGAAGGCCCTAGCCCGATGACTCTCTACTGGCTCGTCTACCGCCACAATAATCATATCTCAGTCGTCATCGAGCCTGGGCGCTTCCGTCATTCATGCTCGGATGCGTGCTGCGCTCGCCAACCTAGACCAGGGTGAATTTACCGAAGGCCACGAGCTTGATCGCAAGTCAGTTGAGCGTCATTGCCAACGCTCGGCCAAGCTGACGATTTGATGTCGGTCGACACTGAAGATCATTTGCTTCTCACCCGGCAACTCAACGACGAATTTCAATTCCTCGCCGGGCGCATGCACCAGCTTGATAGTTATATCGCCCTTGATCTCGGCAATTTCTCCGAGATCGCTACGCAAGAGACTAAAGCCCAGCAGGTAGAGCGCAGCAGATAAATCTTGATCGCTATGTGTCATGTCGCCCCCGTGGTTGTCGTAAAGCAAGCGACAGCGAAACCGAAAAAGTACGCAGCAGTTTAAAAAGATTTTCTGACCGTTGCAAAAATTACACGGCTTATGGCGCGGTTCGATGCCCCTTCAAACGACTGTATTAGCATTGCGCTTGCGTTAATTAACAACATCTTTTGGGGAAAAGCAGCATTCTCCGCCTCGCACAGCCAACCCGCCAGGCCAGATCCCCCGGGCTTCGCAACGAAACCGAACTTTACGTGGATTCCTTCGCGAAGTAGGCTGCGGCTTTTTTTAGGATGTCTCGCTCGGCCTTCAGCTTGGTGACCTCGCGCTTGAGACGCGCGATCTCGAGCTGCTCCGGCTTCATCTGGCCGTGGCCAGGAAACGCATGTTCCGGATCGTCGGCGAACTTCTTCACCCAATCGCGCAACTGCGACACATGCACGCCC
>DATLJR010000154.1:0-4402 GCA_035538755.1 Pseudolabrys sp. | reverse complement strand
CGCAGAAAACAAAGGCGGGCGGGTCGAGGTCTTTGGCGATAAGACCGCGCGTATTAGCGCTGATCGTGACCTCCTGTTCGACGCAATATCGAATCTCGTCGA
The DNA here is from genome assembly GCA_035538755.1 of Pseudolabrys sp. Taxonomy (GTDB): domain Bacteria; phylum Pseudomonadota; class Alphaproteobacteria; order Rhizobiales; family Xanthobacteraceae; genus Pseudolabrys. The sequence continues at coordinate 4,300 of DATLJR010000154.1, read as the reverse complement.
CAATGCCATCAAACACGGACGGGAAGGCGGACTGGTGAGCATCCATCTCGATCAGAAGGATGGCGAGGCCATTCTGTCAGTTTCTGACGACGGGCCAGGTATTCCTTCACAGGAGTTTGAGTGTGTTTTTAAACGCTTTTATCGCCTAGAACGAAGCCGCGGTATGCCAGGAAATGGTTTGGGTCTAAGCCTGGTCGCCGCCGTCGCCCGTTTACACGGCGCTAGTATCAGATTAATCGACAACTCGCCTGGTCTGAGGGTCGAATTACACTTCCCGTGCAACGATGGCATCGGTGAGACGACGTATAGTCGTTCGACAGCGAAGACGTTCTGAATCGCTGCGGCCCCGGAATGAGACGAGCCCGCGCCCCAGTTCTCCTGCAGTGAACGTTAATTCTCAGAGCGAAGTCCCACGGCTGTCATGTCGGCTTTGGGTCAAAAGCGGCATTTCGGAATGTCCAACTGATGTCCGCTTTACCCCCAATAGCGGACATTGTTCAGCTCGACCGGGATGTCCGCTAAGTGCCAGAAGCAGACATTGACCAGGCAGTTCGATGACCTTGATCCGCGGGGATTCGTAGATGGGTTAGCGCTCCTGGCCATCGAAAAACTGACGCTGGCGAAGCAGCGGTGTACGTCCGAGCATGCGCTGCTGTCCTCGGCTTTGCGCTTGCGTTACGATCCCCAAGCAATGGAAGCGGACTGACCGCGAAGAGGTCAAGGAGGAAGGTATGACTGAAGTCGGCACAGACGCCACTTCTCGTTGGTATCGCTCGCTCGACCGGACGCAATGGAAAGCATTGATTGCCTCGAATCTCGGGTGGACGTTTGACGGGTTCGAAGTGTTTGCCCTTATTCTTACGATCGGCGCCGCGCTGCATCAGCTCTTGGACACCTCGGAGTACCGGCTCATTCCAGTTTATGCCGGGGCCGTTATTGCCATAACCGTGTTTGGATGGGGAGCGGGTGGATTGCTTGGGGGTATTCTTGCCGACTACATCGGCCGCAAGCGATCGATGACCCTCACGATCCTCGCCTATTCGGCTCTCACGGGTCTGAGTGCTCTGTCGTGGAATTGGCTGTCCTTTGCCATTTTTCGTTTTCTCGTGGGGCTCGCGATCGGTTCGGAGTGGGCCACAGGCGCATCAATCACGGCGGAGCTTTGGCCAGATCACGCACGCGGCAAGGGTGGTGCCTTTTTGCAATCCGGCTATCCGATCGGAAGCATTCTCGCTTCCGGTGTTTGGGTAATGATCGGCCCTCTGGGTCCCAGCTCCTGGCGTTACATGTATCTCGTGGGCGTCCTGCCGGCGCTGGTGGCTTTCTGGATCCGGCGGAATATTCCCGAATCGCCGCGATGGGAGCGATCGAACAAGCATCGACGCGCCGCTTATGAGCTCAAACGGCAAGGTGCAGTGCTTCAGGGAGAAGACGCGGCGATTGTGCGCTTTACGCTGGTCGATTTGTTCGCTGATCCCGCCGTCCGCTCGCGCTTGCTTTTGACGTTCGTTATGTCGCTGTCGGTGACGATCGGCTATTGGGGCGTTTCGAGCTTTGTTCCGAGCTACGTGGGGACGGTGGCGACCGCTGCGGGTCTCGAAGCGCAGCGCTGGGTGGGATTAGCCGGACTGGTCCAAAATGTCGGTGCCTTGATTGGCTTCATCAGTTTCGGCTTTCTGGCCGATGCGGTTGGCCGCAAGCCAACGACGATCGTGTACTATCTGATGAGCCTTGTTCTTACTCCAATTGTCTACTTGTGGGTGCAGGACATCCATCTGTTGTTGCTGGTCTTCGCAGTTTACGGATTTTTCGTTCAGGGCGTCTTCTCGTGGACCGCGGTATGGCTGCCGGAACTGTTTCCGACGCGAATGCGCGCGACAGCAGCCGGATTTATCTTCAATACGCCCCGGTTGATCTCCGCGATCGCGCCATTGTTCGCCGGCACGCTTATTGTCAGTCTCGGTGGCTACGGCAAAGCTGCGACTATTATCGGCTTGTTTTATAGCCTTGGGCTGTTCGCTGTGCCGTTCTTGCCTGAGACAAAGGGAGAACCGCTACCGGAAGCCGACACGCTATCGCTGCCTCTGGAGCGAGAACAAATCCGTCAAACGGCATGAAGATCGTCGATCTATCTCATCTCATGAACGTGCATACGCCAGGGTGGGTCGGCTATGCCGGCAATCAAATGTATTACGCTCAGAATCTTCAGACTAAGATGATCGTTGCTCAACGAATCGATACCGCGCTGCACGTCGGCACTCATATTGATGGCGCCATGCATGGCACCGACGGCATGGGCGACATGGCTTCCTATCCGCTGAATTTTCTGGTCGGACCTGGAGCGGTGGTCGATATTTCACAGCACATGGATGATTGGGCTGTCATCACTCCTGCAATGCTCGAGGCTGCTCCGGTCGAGATCAAGAACGGCGATATCCTGATCATCCATACTGGATGGCATCGCTATTGGGAGGGCCAGCCGCGACAGGATCTGGTGCGCTACTTCTGTATGCATCCCGGGGGCAAAGTTGAACTGCTTGATTGGATGCTGCAAAAAAAGATCAAGTGGTTTGGCGTTGATTGCGGTTCGGGCGATCACGCAATGAATACCTCCATTCGCATGATGCGTCCTGATCTCGCCAAGCATTTCGAAAAGAGAGTCGGTAAAACCTGTGAAGAGTTTTTTGGTGACTTTTCCTACGTTCACAAGAAGTCGGGTCGCCGCATCACCGATAATATATTCCCCTTCCATAGCTACGCCTTTTCGGAGGGCTTGATCCATGCGGAGAATCTGGGCGGCGATATAGACCTAGTACTCAACCAGCGCTTCCTCATCGGCGCCTTCCCCTGGCGGTACGAAGGGCTTGAGGCCTGCCCGTGTCGGATCCTCTGTTTCTCAGGTTGCGGCGAGACGGTCGAGGCTGTCGGCGATGTCGCGAATGCAGTTTTCCCGCGCCGCTGATCGACGCAGTGCTCTGGCTGATGACCATGCACGGCCTTGGCGATAACGAGGCCGAGGTCGTGTACGAGGCCGTCCACAAGCCGCTGACGCCAGTGCGCCGCGGGATCGGCCCCGGATTGCCACTACCGCTTCCACCGGCACACCATAGCGGTCCTCAATGCGTTCAAGTATTGAGCCGGCACTATGGATCAGGTCGCGCCGATGTCCGCTATTCCCCCGAAAGCGGAAATCGATCGGCGCAACTGCCATGTCCGCTTTGTGCCAAACGCGGACGAAGTGCACCGCAGCAAAAAAACGGCGCACGTTCATCACGCTCATCGGCGGCGCGGTGACGATGTGGGCGATTCGAATTCGTGTGGACTGATGTTCCGTACGATGGCGTAATTGGCAGATGGATTTGATAACTGGTCGGCCACTGCCGGTGTTTGAACGTCTGCGTCGCAGCACGCAGACGGAGGTGCTCGATGGTTCTGTCGACTCTCGCGAGCTCGCATTGATACTTTCCGATCTGGCGCGTTTTAATGGCGCGATGTTGGGACGTTCAACGCGGCCCCACTATGGGGTAAACCATTAGCGGTTGCCTCCATTCCATATGGATTTATTCGTAAACGCGTCATTTCCGAAACCGTTTATCCGGTCGGCGATCAGCTTGCGGTCACTCCTTCCTATACCGGTGACGGGACATCACTGGCCTTGCATACAGGATTGAGCGCGGCGCGCGCCGTCCTGCGAAATCGATCGGCCGCCGATTTCCAAAGAGCGACGATCGCAAAGCTAAAGCCTCAGATGTTTTGGGCAAAGCTTGCAAACTTTGCTTTTGTCAACGCGTCCGCACAGCGCTTGACGGCAGCGGCCACCCGTCAGGCGCCCTGGGTACTGCCCCAAATCGTTGCCATTGTCGTTAACAAGACGCGACTACGTCCATGATCATCGGAGCTGAGAGGTGCCAATTATCAGGACGGTGCTCTCTTGCCCCAGCGAGACACGGTCATGTCGGCTTTGGGTCAAAAGCAGACATTCTCGCGGTTAGTCGCCATGTCCGCTTTACCCAAAAGCGGACATCGTTCAGAACGGTAGCAATGTCCGTTTTGTGCCAGAAGCGGACTCATGCACTGCAGCAAAATGTCTCTATTCAACCATCTCGTTGGCGCTAGCAGTGATGGCGCGTCCAGACCGAGAAGTCACTCAGTCCCGAACTAGTTAGAAGTGCCAAGCGGGGGCGCCGAATCGATAGTTGATACCGGCCTTGAGAATATTGAACTTGTTATCGTTAAAAGGACCGCCATTGCCAAAGTCCATCATGTTATATTCGATCTTGGCGGTCCAGTTGTCCCACAG
>DATLJR010000153.1:0-3197 GCA_035538755.1 Pseudolabrys sp. | reverse complement strand
ACGCCGACGGTAACGCTCAATAATGGCTGTCTCGAATGTCTGCGTCCGAAGCTTCGGTATCTGCAGCTTGACCTCGCCGGCCTTGGTCTGCAGCTTGCGCTCGTAGTGGCCGGCTCGGGTATCGCGTCGTGCCACGCTGCGTTCGTAACGCTGCGCATTGCATAACCGATCCGCCTCGGCATCCAGCAGTGCGTTCAACGTCTCCTCCACGCTGCCGCGAACCACGCGGTCAAGGTGGCTCTTGATCCGCTCATCATCAATCGTGATGACATTCCCAAGTGGACTCGGTGTAGTCTCAGTCATGGCGGCTCCTTCTTGCTGTCCTGGTTGCGTTTAGCCACCACCAGTTCAGCCAGATTCGGGGCCGCCAGCCCCTACCTATTTGTGCGAAAGATTCCCTACGTCATCCGCGAATGTCGGCTTCTCGAGCCGCGGCAACGCACATCCGCTCCACCCAAAGCCCTCGCAGCGGAGCTGCGGCGGCGGCCCTGATAGGAATCCACTCTCGAAGCTCGTACTTCACTGGACAATAGGATTGCTCCGGTACCTTTGCAGTGCTCAAATTCGGCTCTTTAACCGCCTAAACTCGGGCTTCGAGAGCCCCTCGAAAGAAGGTCGCCACCTGGCTGCGAGTCGGGAATTTAGTTAGGCGACCATCGTGAGAACCATTGGTCGAGAATGAAGACAGCGTGAACGGCAGAGGTGAAGTTACTCCTGCGCGAGTCGTGAGCCGCTCGTAGCTCTGCGATGCGACCGAGGTCTAACAGATCGCGGACTGGCGCGCAGTCGGCGCCACCCATTCTCGTCGCAATTGATGAATTCTCAGCCAGCCACTCTGGAAGCGGCAAGGCAAATCCCTGCTTCGGGCGATCCAGCAGCGGGCTCGGAAGCCATGGCCGGACGGCAGCCTTGAGCGCAAGCTTGGCGGCGTGTCGATTGACTAGTTGCCCCGGTGCAATACCTGCTGCCAGCTCCATCACTTCCCGGTGCAGAAAAAGCGGTCTTACCTCGAGCGCTACCGCCATACTGGCGCGATCGATCTTCACAAGCATGTCCCCTGGTAGCGTCAGCGCAAAATCGATATGACGCATGGCATTCACGAGCCCAATCTTATCAGGTGGAGCCGCGACCAGAAGCTCCTCTACGAGCAGATCTGGGCTGTAATGCCGCAGCGCTTCTGCGAGTGGCCCGCGCGCCACTTCACGCAGAAGCGAGAGCGGGAAACCGAGGCAGAGCATGTCGGCGAGCATTTGCGGCGCAGCTAGACCATATTGGGTGAGGGTTCTCCGCCAGTGGCTTCCTTCGCCGAGGGCTTGGCGCGCCACGGCCGCGATGCCCCGTGCCACAGCTATCGGGAACGCTACGCTGAGCTCCGCCCGACGGACGAGCCGTTGATACTTGCGATAGCCGGCAAAGAGCTCGTCGGCACCGTCCCCAGACAGGGCGACGGTGATCGAGCGGCGTGCATCACGGCACAGGTAGTAGGTCGGGAAGTTGGAATAGTCGCCAAACGGCTCGTCGTAGTGCCAACTCAGACGGTCAATCACCGAGACGACGTCCGTTGGTTCAACCGTCCGCTCCACATGCTGCGTGTGATACCGTTCGGCAACCTGACGGGCCCATCGGCGCTCGTCGTATTGCGCAAGGTCAAAGCCGATCGTGAAGCTCCGAACTGCGTGACCGGAGAGACTCAGCGCAGCCGTCACCGACGAAGAGTCGACCCCGCCACTGAGGAACGTTCCAAGCGGCACGTCGGCAACCGCCATTTCCTTCGCAGCCGTGAGCAGTGTTGCGCGAATTTCCTCCGGACTAGTCGCCTTCGCACGCGGCACGAAACTCAGAGACCAGTAACGTCGCGGCTTGCACGGGATAGGTTCGCCATCGTGGTTAAGATCGACCACCATCGAATGTGCCGGAGGAAGTTTCCGCACATCCAGCCAGATGGTCTTCGGATCCGCGATGAACCCGAGCGTCAGAAAGTCGATCAACGCGTTGTAGTCAAGCCGGCGAGGAAATTGCGGCCATTCCAGCAACGCCTTTATCTCAGAGGCGAAAAGAAAAGTGCCTCCCTTGAATGCATAGTAAAATGGCTTTTCACCCGCCCGATCGCGCGCGCAAAACAAGCGTCGAGCTTTCGTATCCCAGATTGCGAATGCATACATTCCGGACAGGTGATTGAGCGAGTCCTCACCCCAAAAGCGATAGGCCTCTATGAGCACTTCGGTATCCGATTCAGTGCGGAACTGTGCGCCTTCTCGGCCGAGACGGGTGCGGAGGGAACGGTAATTGTAGATTTCGCCGTTCAATGTCACCTGGAACCTGTCATCGTGTGATGACATGGGTTGATTCGAGCGAGGATCGAGATCGATGATCGATAAGCGCCGGTGCCCAAGGCATACTTGCCCATCCTGCGATCGCCATAGTCCGGCATGGTCGGGGCCACGATGGGCGAGTCGATCGCGCATTTGCTCGACGATCTTAGGGTTGATTGCTAAGTGCGAAATGGCACCAACTATGCCGCACATCAGATTAGTTGCCTAATGCAGGACTGGAGGTGCGCCGTGGGCGTCGCTTTACGTGCCAACGTTCGTGCATCAACTTCGCGAGTGTCTCAATACGCGGCATCCGTAAAAGCAACCACATCGCTGTCGCGAGTACCAGGAGGCGCCACTTGTCGACCTGGCTAGCGCGCAGAATTGCGCCTAGTTGCACATCGCGCATTGCCCGTTGTCCCTCAGACATCTGACCCTTGATATAGCAACTGATCGCGTTCATTAGGCGATCTTGCGATCGGTGGGCCTCATAATTTGCGAGCGATCGGGGCGTTGCTAGGGCGCGGTCTCCCTTTGCGAAGCACGCGTCGAGAATTCGAAAGAAGTTCTCTGGTTCGGTGCGAAGCCGATGATACCTTTGCGACGAGCTGCCGTGGAAGTGGCGATATTTCATTAAGTGCGACTCGAGTATCGCTATTGGATACCGCCGTGCAATGCGTAGCCACATTTCGAGATCCGACGTGTTGCGATACTGCCTCTGATTATAGAGTCCCACATCGTGGTGCACGGACGCCCGTACCATCATGGTAGGGCTCACCAAAAATCGATTTTTGTATGTGAGCATGGCGTTGAAAATGGTTTGGTAATCAAGCGGCTTCTCGCCCCTAACCTCTGGAGGCAAAGCCAATCGCGCATATTCGATTC
>DATLJR010000152.1:0-3392 GCA_035538755.1 Pseudolabrys sp. | reverse complement strand
AGTCCAGCAGTGGCGTGATTGAGGATTAGTAGCGTCGAAAGCGTGACATAGTGGGATTAAGCATCGCAGAAAGCATTGCTTGGGGACCGCTGAGCTTCATCACGCTTGACGTCTACGAGTGTCCGGGACTGGTCCAAAGTTCGTTCGCCTCAACCATTCCATCCGCTACCGCCAGCAAGACTGGAAGCCTACATCGCAGCGCGCGTCGTAGCCTCAACATCGGAGAAGCGAAATGGTTGACGCACAAACCAAGCTGCCGGCAGCGCCACTGCCTGCGCCAGAAGGGCCGCACCATCTCTGACCTCGCCAAGCTGATCAACGACAAGGTCGCGCAGATGGTCTCTTCTGCGCGCACTACGCGACAAGATCGACCCGATGTTGGTCGTGGAGGCACTGACGCTGCGCCCCAATGGCGAAGCACTGCGCAGAAGGAGATTCGCGTAACGCAAGACGAAGGAGATGGAAATGAGCGAACGCGAACGCGAACTCGAACGTGACGAACGTATCAGAGCGCGGGGGCTGGGCGCACGCCTGATGGGCGCTTAATACTGTTTCCTGACAAGAAAGAGCGGGGCTAACCAAAAAAACGGGCGGCGCAATCAAAAAACCGGGGTGCAACACTAATGGCTGGTACCAAACAAGAGCGAGTTCGACTGGACCCGCCATATGACTTCCGCGTTTGGGATCAGCGGACCAAACAAACAGCACTCGGAGCAACAAACATTGGACTTTTCCCGGTCCATTAAATGTCTGATTCCGAACAAATAAAAGCTGTTGCCCTTCGCACCAAATAAAACAAAGTAACCCAACTGACCATTTCCCCGCCTGAGAGGATATCGTCGTTGGCAATGACAACACGCTTTATGCTTATCGTTGCCGTCGCCATCATGATCGGGCCATCACTAGTCTATGGCTCGTCAGCTTGCATGACGGAAAGCGAGGCGCACACCAAATTTCCTAAGGCACATCTTTATTGGCACGGCAGCGAACATTGCTGGGATGGCAGTCCGCCGAGACACGCTTCTCACACACCCGCGACAGTGCCCGTGCAGTCGCCACGACCCGCACTCGCACCCGTGCCTTCACAACCCAAAATCGTTGGAAGCGGCATTGACGGCGGAAGAGTCACCGGAGCGCAATGTCGTTATGCACCATGTGAGTAGCGGCGACCAACCACGCGGCGGCCGCGCCCTCGTCGGAAAAGCATGATTTAGATCAAAGACGCGGACGTGTGTGTCCAAATATTCTCGAAAGAGAGGCAAGGGGCATTAATGCTATTGGAGAAGAGCAATGGCAGGACTTAATGACATCATCCGCTCAGCCTTTCCGGACCCCAATGTTTCCAAACCGTTGACCGACGCTCTCGGTGCATTGCTGGGTTCGCTAAGCGGAGGCGGCGCAGGACAGACCGCGAGCGCGGGTTCGCGACCGACAACGGACACTAGCGATGCCGGTGGACTACTGGGCGGATTGGGCGGGCTGTTGAACAAACTGGAGCAGGGCGGGCTTGGCGATCAGACCAAGTCCTGGGTCGGTACCGGGCAAAATCAGCCGGTCTCACCTGGTCAACTTGGTCAGGCGCTTGGCCCCAATATCATCAAGACACTGTCTCAGATGACGGGCGTCTCCGAGGATCAACTCACCAAACAACTGTCGCAGGGTATACCCGTGATCATTAATATGGTGACTCCAAACGGAAGGCTCCCGACGGTGGCGGAGTTATCTAAAATGATCGGACAGTCGTAGCGGTCCGGCCTGCCAGCCAGATTTCGCAAAATCCGGAAACTTGGCCTCGATACACTTTATCGGGGCCATTCTTTTACGACGAAGCAGGCTTCCTGATCTTCGATAGACCAGGGTGGTGGAAAGCGGATCGTCGGGTGTCGTGTCCCGCATCGGCCAGCAGATGGCCGCATGTGTGCCTGAGCATGTGCGGATGGGCATACGGTAACCCTGCACGTTCGCCAGCCGCCTCGATCATCTTTGAGACGTTGAAGCGTGTCATTGGGCCGCCACGCTCGGACGCGAATACGAACGCACCTTGCGATTGGCGACGCAGTTCACGCAACGTCCGGAGTTCATCGCCCTGGATCGGATGCACCGAGGCGATCCCGCCCTTCAGGCGTCGGACGTGGAGATGGGCGCGAGTGAAATCGATTTGATCCCACTGCAAGTCAATTGCCTCGGTGACCCGCAATCCGTGGCGAGCCATGATGAGGATTAGGGTCGCGTCGCGATGGCCATAGCGGCCTTTGCGGGCGGCACTGATTAGTTTGCCGAGTTCGGCTTCGGTGAAGTATTGGCGTCGATTAGTGCCCATCATGCTGTGACTTTGCACATAATGCCCTTTGGCGACCATCCGCCCAGCTGCCGTTGACCGTTGATTTGTCGGCCCCGGCTCACGCAGGACTTTCAACACAATACTGCGACGCTTTTGCTCGACGCAGACCGGCACGTCACGGGACTTTCGCGCGAACTAGGTCATGCCGGGGGGCGGGGGCCAAAATCGAGTCTTGCGGCGCGGACGCGAGGGGGTTCGCGCATTGTGTGAGAGATTTGGAAGGTATGGCTCAGCCCCTGCTAATCGCCATTTCGTGACAGCCATCACATTACGCTGCGGGCATCGGCAGTACCGGGTTCATGGGGGGCGGCTGAGGAGAATGAAAACCGTGGCGGAATACCGATCATATGCCGACCAGTGTCGTAAACTGGCAGCCAAGGTGACGACCCGGCCAGAGGACAAAGGGGTGCTTCAATATATCGCGCACCAGTGGGACCTCGTCGCGAACGAGCAAGAATTAATACATAGCGTCGACTCCTCGACATAGTGCCATAACAATGCCGATTATTTGGCTTTGAATGCGGCAGGTGTGCGTTTTGAGTCGGGGACCCCGCGAATGGCGGAGTTGATAAACCGATACCGGCTACACGCCGAAAAATGTCTGGAACTCGCCCGCACCTTTACGGACTTCGAAAGCAAACGCGCCCTCGTTGCAATGGCGAAGGCGTGGTCTGCGCTGGCTGCGCGTAGCAAGAACATCGAAAAAAATCTCTGCCCTCGCTGTGAATCGCCGATGAGGTGGTATCGCGCGGACCTCACGGAGGACCGTCGCGCGTTGGAGCACAGTTATCAGTGTGAGAAGTGCCGCTTTATCAGCCGATCAGACAATCAAAGTCATCAAGTCGCACGAACCAGGCGCTCTCAGTCTTGAGTTCTTCACTCTGCCTCGGCGCCCCTGCCCAAAAAGAAAGGGACCGGCGCAATAGCCGGTCCCTCCAATCGCCCGCACTAGCCTTTGGTAACAACCGGTGGCGGCGGAGGGGCTTTGCCCTTGCCGTACGGTGCGTAGGTTTGTGCGGAGGCAGCGACGGTGAGGAGAGACAGCGCCGCT
>DATLJR010000151.1:0-3526 GCA_035538755.1 Pseudolabrys sp. | reverse complement strand
TGAAAATCGAGGACGCCGTTGGAACCGTCATGGTTACGTATATAGGAGGCCACGGAAAAGGGTGGATGCGCCCAATGAGAACGTATTTTTGACCATCCTCCGCTCGCTTACAGGCACGTGGAATTACGCACATTCACCTAGCAGTCATACCGCACTGTCTAACGAGAAAATCGCTATTGGATGCTTTGCTTCGAGCAAGTGGAACCGATTTCGCCAGCACGCAATCGCGAGTATAATAATCGCACCGAACACTAGTCGGCTTGGCGGCCGACCCCCTAGGGCTTCCTTAAGCGTACGATAGACCACTTTGTCAGAGGACTATTCGTGGCCCGGATCCCTCCGAGTATCTCGCCGCGGATTTGCGGGAATCAGCAACGTGAGATTTTCCCTCGTTCGCACGTTGCGCGATTTGTCCCCCGACAAATATTCTCGCCCTTAAATAGACGAAGATCTGCCATATTCCTAGCCTTATTTTTCGCCGGGCTCTCCAGCCCCAGCATCGATCGTAGCTGGCACGCGATTGGCAGGTCTGACCTCGCCCAAGCCATAGCAACAGACTCTGCCGGCCCGAACCAGTCCGCTGCACAGAGCGAGAAGCAGGAAGAACATGGAATCTCGCGAAAGGCCGAGGAGGTCGTCCGCCTCTTCGGGTTCCCAATCACGAATTCGATGATTGTGAGCTGGGCAGTCGCCCTGGTGCTGATTGTCTGGGCGCGTATATCCACTCGCAATATGAAATCGGTGCCTACGGGCGCGCAAAACTTATGGGAATGGATGGTCGGCGGCTTGCGGAATTTTCTCGAAGGAATCATAGGACCTCAGTTGGTGGACCGAACCTTCTGGTTTTTTGCGACCATTTTCATTTTCATCCTGGCCACGAATTGGGTGAGCCTTATTCCCGGCGTTGGCACAATCGGTTGGGGCCATCAGACGGCTCACGGGTTTGAGGTGGACCAGCCACTGCTTCGCGGCGGTAATGCCGACGTCAATATGACGTTTGCTATGGCCTTGATTTTCTTCGCGTGCTGGATCGTCTGGGCACTTCGAGAAGTCGGCCTGAGGGGGTTCCTAAAAGAACTGTTTGCACCCAAGGGTGAGAATACAGGCTTGATGAAAGTACTGATGATCGCGGTGTTTTTCCTTGCGGGATGCCTGGAGATCGTTTCGATCTTGTTCCGGCCAATTTCGCTTGGGTTTCGACTTTACGGCAATGTCTTCGCAGGCGAAAACATGCTGGATGCCATGTCCAGACTGATTCCGAGCCTGGGTTGGCTGCTGCCGGTTCCGTTCTATCTACTCGAAGTATTGGTAGGCCTTGTGCAAGCACTGGTCTTCATGCTGTTGACCGCCGTGTTCACGATGCTTATTTGCCAGCATGAGGAGACAAGCACCCCTGAGGCGACACACGAATAAATGAGGAATTGTACGGATTGGCCGCGTTTGAGTGCGGACATCGAAGAAAGGAAGAAATCATGATCGGAAGTATCCACGTTGGTCTGGCGGCGCTTGGAGCGGCCGTTGGTGTGGGCCTGATTGGCATGGGGGCCTCGCAAGCAGTAGGCCGCAATCCAGAGGCTTCAACAAAGATCCTGGTCCAGTCGATCCTTGCCATTGCTTTCGCTGAAGCGATCGTGTTCTATGCCTTGTTCCTCGTGAAGTAAGACGAGCTTTCAGAGAATGTGCACTGAGCGACGAGACATGCGGGCTTTCGGAGGACAAACATGCACCTTCTAGTATTCCTTGCGGCTGCGGATGGCGGAGGACAGGTCGAGGAGATCGCTAAGACATTCGGCGTCGATTGGCCCCATCTGATCGCACAAATGATCAGTTTTGGGATCGTTTGCCTGATTTTGCAACGGTACGCGTACAAGCCTGTGCTTAAGACATTGGAACTGCGACGCCAACAAATCGCGGAAAGCGTGGCCAACACGGAGAAGATCAAGGCGGAGTTGGCTCAGACCGAAGTTCACCGTCAAGAAATGATGGCGCAAGCCGGTACTCAAGCCAACAAACTGATCGAAGAAGCCCGGTCTGCAGCTGGACGCGTAGGTGAACAAGAAACTCAGAAAGCAATTACCGCTGCTGAGCAGATTATTGCCAAGGCTCGTGAAGCGGCCGAGCAAGACTATGCCCGAATGCTTGCCGACCTCAAACGCGATGTCGGCCGTCTTGTTGTGCAGACCACGGCAGCGGTTGCTGGGAAGGTGTTGACACCGGAGGATCACCGTCGCCTGGAGGACGAGACGGCGAGGCAGCTCGTTTAACAACGACGATGAAAACTACCACCAAAATTCGTCGAGATGCCAAGAGATTGTTCCGCATGTGCATCATTGATGGCTCACTCGATGAGCAGCGAGTTCGTCGTGTGACCGAGAGGGTCCTGGGACTCAAGCACCGAGGTTACGTCGGTCTGATAAGCGAATTTCAGCGATTGCTTAAGCTTGAGCGTGCTGCCCATACAGCCGAAATTCTGAGCGCCGAAAGCTTGTCCGATGATGTACGACGCAGAGTTCAAGCAGCTCTTGAAGAATTGTACGGCAGTGGAATCATTACCTCTTTTTCTCATGACCCGACGTTAATTGGAGGAATGCGCATCAAGGTCGGAAGTGACGTTTATGACGGCAGCATACAGAGTCGACTGTCTTCCCTCGAAAAGCGCATTTCAATGCCGTGAGTGAAACGTACCGACGTTGAATTGTTCGAGATGTGATCTTTGTGTAACGAAAGTAGAGTGAGGGTGTATGGCCGACATACTGCGGGAGATTGAAGCTGAAATTGCGAAGGCTACGGCAACGCCGGCCAAGCAGAACGTGGGGGTCATCCGCGAGATCGGCGACGGTGTCGCGAGAGTTGAAGGTCTTGGAGACGCGATGGTCAACGAGATGCTCGACCTCGGAAACGGCGTCACTGGGATTGCGCTGGACCTGGATGAGACCGAAGTTGGCGTAATTATCTTTGGGGATTACACGAAGCTTGAAGAAGGGGACGAAGTTCGAGCAACCGGCAAGCTGTTGCAGGTTCCGGTCGGCAAAGGTTTGCTGGGACGAGTCGTAAACACGCTTGGCGAGCCGGTCGATGGCAAAGGGCCGATTCAATCCGATGTCGCGTATCCGGTCGAAAAACTTGCTCCTGGAATTATTAAGCGTAATCCAGTACGCCAGCCGGTACAGACGGGCATCGTGGCTATCGATGCCATGATTCCGATCGGGCGCGGCCAGCGCGAGTTGATCATCGGCGATCGCTCGACTGGTAAAACGACCATCTGTATCGACACCATCATCAGCCAGGCCCGCCTCAATAAGGCGGCGGAGGAAGCCGGCGACAAAGAATATCGCCCTTTGTACTGCATCTACGTTGCGATCGGTCAGAAGCAATCCAGCATAGCTCGGATCATATCCACCCTTGAAACCGCGGGAGCGATGCCTTATACCATCGTACTTGCTTCCCCCGCTGCTGATTCCGCCACCAACCAGTACCTTGCTCCCTTTGCCGGGGCCGCGATGGGCGAATGGTTCATGGACAACGG
>DATLJR010000150.1:0-1735 GCA_035538755.1 Pseudolabrys sp. | reverse complement strand
AATGGTGGTGACCGCAGAAGCTTCCGGCATCGCGCTTCCCGATCGCGAGCTCGCCTGCGCGCCGATCAATTCCGAGGTTGGCCAACGTTACCTCGGCGCTATGCGCGCCGCGATCAATTGCGCGCTCGCCAACCGCGAGATTCTCGGCCACTACGCGCGACGTGTCTTTGCGCACTTTTTCCCGAATTGCGAGCTGCAGCTCTTGTTCGACGTCTCGCACAATACCTGCAAAGTTGAAAGGCACACGGTCGACGGCAAACGGCGAGAGCTGTTCGTTCATCGAAAAGGCGCCACCCGCGCCTTCGGGCCCGGTCACGAAAGCCTGCCTGCGGCGCTCTGTCTTGTCGGTCAGCCGGTGTTGATCGGCGGCAGCATGGGGACGGGCTCGTACATTCTGGTGGGCGAGGCCAGCGCCGAGGACAAAGCGTTCTCTTCTGCGTGCCACGGCGCGGGCCGTGCATTGTCGCGCCACGCCGCCCTCAAGCGCTGGAGCGGGCGCAAGATCATCGACGACCTGGCGTCGCAAGGGATACTGATCCGCAGCCCCTCCACCCGCGGCGTCGCCGAGGAGGCGCCTGGGGCCTATAAGGATGTCGGTGCAGTGGTGGCCGCCGCCGAGCATGCCGGTCTGGCCCGAAGGGTCGCCCGTCTGAGACCGCTGGTCTGCATCAAGGGATAGCGGTCAAACGTAGTCGACGATAAGGGCAGGACCTGCGCCCGTTGTCTTCCACCCTGGAGTCTCCTCTGGGATGCTCGGAATGACCGACGGTCCTTCCGGGAGGCGGGGTGGTAAGACGCTTGCGGAGCGCGGAAGTGACGATCAGTGGAAATGAGGCTACGCGCGTTATATGCGGACCGGTTTGCGGTACGTGGACGTGTATGCGAGCGGAATTGCGACCTCGACTAAGGCGTACTCATTAAATCGCCCCAGCCGATGTCCTTTTTGGGCCTTCCGTGTCACTTCGCCGCGCGGAGTTCCCTGTTGACCTAAATCAAAATCGCCGATGCGAATGGGTTGATAATTTTTAGTGGCGTTCCGACAACGAGTGAAGGGGGCGCGACATGACCGTAAGACACCTACTTGAACAGAAAGGTCGGACCGTTTGGACCATTCGTCCAGACGCCACAGTGCTCGACGCTGTGGCAAAAATGGCGGAGAAAGATATCGGTTCTTTGGTTGTGATGGACGGCGAAAAATTGGTCGGCATCATAACCGAGAGACACTATTCGCGGAATGTCGTGCTCAAAGGCAAAACCTCCCCTACCACGCTCGTCGGGGAGATCATGGACACAAGCCGAATCCATGTCAGGCCAGAACAATCGGTCGAGCTATGCATGACCCTCATGCTCGAGAAGCGAGTGCGTCATCTGCCTGTAATCGAAGACTCAAAGGTGATCGGCATTGTTTCCATCGGCGATTTGCTCAACCATATAATTTCTAAAAAGGAATTCGCTATCGATCAACTTGAGCACTACATTCAAGGCCGGAGTTGCTGACACGTTGGCTTCACTGCGTGCCAAAACATATCCCGGCGGACAGCCGGTGCCTGTTTATCGCGCTAGGCGCTTTGCTTTCATTGGCGAGTAATCCGGCCCTCGCCCAATCGCCAGCAGCGCAGCGAGGTCTGACATTCGTGCGTGTGCATTGCGCGCAATGCCATGCCATCGACAAAGTCAGCGAGAGTCCGCTCGCAATCGCTCCGCCGTTCCGAACTCTTCATCAGAAATTCCCAAT
>DATLJR010000149.1:0-6174 GCA_035538755.1 Pseudolabrys sp. | reverse complement strand
CCCTCAGTATTGGGCTGAGCACATCATGGGTCGGTTGCGACCATCTTTTGAACCGCAAAAACCGACTGCACTTTTTATCGGGCGCTATCAGCCGTTCCATGCTGGTCATTTGCGCCTGATAGAGGAAGGTTTAAAGAGGGTTGGTCAGGTTTGCATCGCCGTTCGTGACACCCATGGAATCGATAACAAAAACCCTTTACCGTTCTTCGCGGTAAAGCAGCGGATCGAAGCGGCGTTGTCAGCTTACGACGGCCGGTTCGTAATTGTAGCCCTCCCCAATATTACCAATGTATTCTACGGCCGCGATGTTGGTTACGCGGTCGAGCGCATTGTGCTTGATGAGCCAACCGAAGCAATTTCTGCGACAAAGATACGCCATCTCAGTAAGGCGCCCTAATCGGTGGGCGAAAAGAAATTGGGCTATTGGCCGCCAGGCTCTCGCTACAAGCGGACCGCGCCATAAATTCGAGCTTGCCATCAATCTCACGACGGCTAAAGCACTCGGCCTGACGGTACCCACCAACGCTGCTTGATCGCGCCGACCTGGTGATCGAGTGAACAACGGAATGTCCGCTATTGGCCCAAAGCGGACATTCCCATATGTCGCATTTGATGTCGCTTTCGGGGGTAAAGCGGACATTGCATATGCAGGCGTCATGGACAGACGCACGACGCCTGCATGGTTCGTTACGTCGATTTGGTCAGGCAATAGGGCGGTTGAGTTTCTGACTAACTGTTATATATCGGCGGCATGTTGTGGCGTAGCTTTGGCGGTGGCCTTGAAATGCGCCCGCTGCTTTCATTCATCCTTGTCAGCCAATTGTCGCAAGCCACTAAGTTTTGCGTTTGATTTGCACCTTTCGCACCGATGGGGGGGCCGGCGGAGTAAGTGGGGAATAGTCAGCTATTTCGCATTGATCAATCTGCACTGACCGCCGGACCAGTCTTATCGTTTCGCCTTCGAAGAACACCGCGAAAAAGCTCGTAGCCGGCTTTGTATCCGACTTGAGACATACCACCCAATCGTAAAGTTGCGGCGCAATGGTCTTACGCGGTTCCGACACTTGCACTCCTTTTGAAAACTCATCGGGAATCTCTTTTTTATCGGGAATCTCTTCTTTAGAGTCGCGGATGATTTTTCGGTAACCAGCAGAGTCGCGGATGATTGCGCGGTAATCAGCGGAGTCGCGGATGATTTTGCGGTAATCAGCGGGCGGCCAGGCCGGCGCATTATCCGGCAATGTGCTGGAACAGGCAGCAATCAGCGCGGGGGGCAAAAGGGCAAGAAAAGGAGTAATGAGGCGCGGACTACTTACAAGCGCCGCCATAACCTTGGTTCCGAAGCGCATTGGTAGTCCCATCTGACGATATTTGGAATCCCGCCATCACAGCACGGGCTCGCTCCTCGCCTGTTGCGCCGCACATGTCCGCTTTTGGGGGTAAAGCGGACATGGGAAAGCTCTACAGCATCCTCGGCAAATCCGGGCACCGCGCACTTTTGCGCGCCTGTTAATGTCCGCTTTAGAGCGCGAACAGGTTAAGCGAAATTTACGTGCCTTTCCCGTCTGGCAGCGATTGGACTTAGTGGGCGGAGCGGCGATGCTCTACTTCGGCGCGCCTCACAGCTACTTGCCACTCATGTGCATTGCGTTGTTGGCAAAGGCGTTGGCTTGATCACTGAGAATGCTCCACAACTGCATCACGCAGAAGGCTAGAGCTAGGTATATAATTACTGCGATCAGAGCGACGGCATCCTGCTTCCAAAGGGGGGTGACCTTGGGGCGCATGAGTTTCACCTCCTTCCTGAGTTCCTTCGGTTAGTTGTCGCTCCCGGAACTCTTTGATCTAACGGTCGCCCAACTTTCAACGATCCAGGCAGCGCGGTCCTGCGTGATTTAATTTGTTTTTTATTTCTTTTGCGGACTTTTTTCTAATCTGCTTTCTTGAGCGAGCGAAAATCGCTGAAGCTGAAACTTTTATGGCCTGCTCTAGACAGCCTCGTCGTCTGCACCTCAAGCAATTTACTCCGAAGGCGTAGGGCATCGGGGTCACTTGGACCCATGTCCGCTCTTGGCCCAAAGCGGACATTGCCCCTCCAGAATGGTGGTTCAAGTAGATATAATGCCCGGTCTAAGCCTTCAGGGGCATCGATGAGGCGGCGCGATTTAATTGCTTTGGTCAGTGGTGCGGCAGCTTTTAACTCGTTGTCGGCGTTAGCCCAACAATCGCCAATGCCACTGATCGGTGTATTGGACGCCGGGTCTGCTGTATCGGCGAAAAGGTATCACGAGGCATTTCGGAGTGGTTTGGCTCAGCTTGACTACGTCGAGGGGCGCAACATTCGACTGGAATACCGATATGCCGACGGTTTCCTTGATCGCCTTCCGGGGTTGGCTGGAGAGCTCGTGCGGCTCGGTCCGAAAGTTATAGTGTCAGCACCGCTGCCAGCTAACCTCGCAATCCACCAGGCCACCTCAACGATCCCTGTCGTCATGGCAACGGGCGCTGACCCAGTCGGTTTTGGCTTGGTCCAAAGTCTGTCTCATCCCGGTGGCAACATTACTGGGCTAACAAACTTTGCTGAAGAGCTGGCATCGAAACAGCTCGACTTGATCCGTGAATTGCTGCCAAACATTGCCCGCATTGGCGCTCTTGTGAATGTTACGAACCCGCTGCATGTGCCCCAATGGCAAGAGACCCAGGCAGCAGCGACGAAGGCATCGCTCGCGGTGCTGCGATTTGACTACCGCACTGTTGAAGATTTGGAGCGAGCCTTTGCCAAGTTTACAAGGGAAAAAGTAGATGCAGTTCTTGTTCCACCCGATGTAACTTTCAACGCCCGCCGGATGCGTATCGTAGAACTCGCTGCCAAATCGCACTTGCCAGCAATCTATTTCAACCGTCCGTACATCGAAGCTGGCGGTCTGTTGTCTTATGGCCCGAATATATCCGAGAGCTATCGCCGGGCCGCGACTTTCGTGGACAAGATTTTGAAAGGCGCTAAGCCCGCGGATCTACCGGTAGAGCGGCCGACTACAATTGAACTTGTAATTAATCTGACAACCGCCAGACAGCTTGGCTTGTCCGTGCCGCCTGCGTTAATTGCGCGAGCTGACGAAGTGATCGAATAACTTTTTGCTGCACTGCATATGTCCGCTTTTGGGGGTAAAGCGGACATAACCGCGAGCGCCGCGCCGGCGACGTAGGCACGGGACGACACTCCTCAGGGCGCCAGCACGCGAAGCCAACAGCCGAATGATCGCGAGCCGCGCAAGATCGCTCGCGCTAACACCAGTCTCCGCGGCCAGCGCATCAAGTTCGCGCCGCCGATCCATCGGTAGTGAAATCTCGAATCGCCGTTGTCCGAACATGCGGCGAAGATACGGGAGGCCATCGGAGCAACAACGCACTTTGCTTTTCGTTAGGGCAAGCAATGCGGCGGCCTTCCTTGGCTAGTCGCAGCGACGGCTCGACCTAATAGGGTTTACTCCGTTACTCCGCAGGAATTCCAACGCCGATCCGTTTACATTGGTATGGGCGATGCAACGTCTTTTATCGGCGAAGTTTTGCTGCTGATAGCAGTGGTTGCGGTGATTGCTGGCATCGGGTGGCGCATCTTCCGCAAACTGCGCGACTAAAAAATGCCCACCGTATGTCCATGCGGCGGGCGAGAGAATCAACCGAAGCGCAACCATTATCGCGCGGTGGACCTATTACGCCAAATCTGATCGTGGGCATCCTATCGCTCGCATAGATCACCATTGAGGATCAGGACGCGCAATCATCCGTTCAACGATCCCAAAAATGCCGTGCACTTCGTTGAAGCCTCACATTCTCACGAGCGGCACACCGTTCATGGCCTGCATGAACACAAATCCCATGAGTACGACGTACCCTGCGGAGACGGCAACAAACGCTGTCGCCTTTGCTCGTCTGGGCAGAGCGTTCAGCCGATCGATAAGCCAGCCCACTATCGGCAAAATCTGTAATGCGTGGATACCCAAGAAGTGTGCGACCCTGAAATCGCCCCCCGTGGTGCTCCAATTGAGCATCGGCAGCCCGGGACCCTCAGGCGCAACGCCCACCACACTCTGTCCGTGCGCCACCATTACCCCTCCGATGGCGGATCCTGCAAGGAAAAGGAAAAGCCCAAATGCGATCCCGAGTTGAGATAACCGCGAGACATCGTACTTGGCCTGTAGAGCGAAGATTAGCAGGACAAGGACAAAGGCGGCATTGAGAGGATCCACTATGTCCATCACCGAGGAGACGGCGGAGTCGAAAGGCGTGCTGTTGTTAAAGTGTGAGGTCGTACCACGCGCCGCTTGCAGCGTGATGCAGGTGATGCCGATCAAAATGCAGATTGAGACTCCCCAGCCGATGACCTTCTTCCACCACATCGATGCCCGGAGGTAATCCAGCAAAATCACCACCGTCGCGAGGTACATGGCCATCGACATCGTAAAATTGAGTGGCTTGATCAGGCGGTAGCGGCCTCCCACTTGCACGGTATCAAATGGCAAAAGAACGAGCAGGACGAGCATCAACAGCAGCAGCAGGTAGATAGTCCAGACGACCACATTGGTCGCACCGTTGCGTCGATGTAGCTCGTACCAGTTCCGAACGTCCTCTTTCAGTCGATGGATCAGCTGCTCGCCGCCGTCGCGATCCCGAAGGCCGCCCAAGCTCGTAAGCCGCTTCATGACTGTCCTCCCTCAAAGCAGCCACGCGATACGATCCCGCTCTATCAGGAGGATGTCGCTCGTCATCGCGTTAGTATCGCGAGCCCGGCTCGGTATCGAGTTGGACTCAAGTCCAATGTCCGAATGAACCTCGAAGGGCGGAAACCGCAGCCGCTCCTTGCACCGCCGACGAAGTGATCGAGTGAGGCAGCGCACATGTCTGCTTTTGACCCAAAGCGGACATCCGCCGGCGCGCTCCCCCTTCAAGGAAGCCCCGTGGGGCAGTACGATAAAGCGTCCTAAGCCTCGGAACAGCCATGAGGCGGCGAGATTTCGTCAAGGCTCTAATTGGCGCCGGCGCGGCTTGGCCAGTCCTAGTACGCGCGCAGCAACCCGATCGGATGCGCCGCATCGGGGTGCTGCTCGGCGGCCCAGGCGTAGACGATCCAGACTTTCAGGCCCGCACCGACACGCTAGCGCAAGCCCTGCAACAATTGGGTTGGATCGAAGGGCGCAATCTGCAAATCGATCATCGGTCGAGCGGAGGCGATACCGAGCGCTCGCGCAAATTCGCGGCTGAGTTGGTCGCACTTAATCCGGACCTAATCGTTGCAAGCGGCACGGTGACTGTTGCGCCATTGTTGCAGATCACCCGCACGGTGCCGATCGTATTTGTAAATGTCGGCGATCCCGTGGGCGCCGGCTTCGTTGACAGTTTGGCGCGACCGGGGGGCAACGCTACCGGTTTTGCACTGTTTGAATATAACTTGAGCGCGAAATGGCTGGAACTGCTCAAGCAGATCGCACCGAGTGTGACGCGCGCTGTGGTCCTTCGCGACCCTGCGATTGTGGCGGGCATCGGTCAGTTCGCCGTTATTCAGTCTGTGGCGCCGTCAGTCGGGATAGACGTGAGCCCGATCAACGTTCACGACGCGGATGAGATCGAGCGTGCCGTCAGCGCCTTTGCGCGAACCGCGAATGGCGGCATGGTAGTGACGGCCGGCGGCTTGGCCACAGTTCGTCGCAAGGTGATTATCGACCTTGCGGCGCGGCACAAACTGCCCGCCGTCTACTACCGACGACTGTATGTCGCCGATGGGGGCCTGATCTCCTACGGTCCCGATTACATCGACCAGTACCGGCGGGCGGCGAGCTACGTTGATCGCATCCTCAAGGGCGAGAAGCCTTCCGACCTGCCAGTGCAGACGCCGACCAAGTACGAACTGGTGATCAATCTGAAGACCGCTAAGGCACTGGGCATAGCTGTTCCGCCGGCGCTGCTTGCGCAAGCCAACGAGATAATCGAATAGCATCTGTGTCCGCTTTTGGCCCAAAGCGGACGTCGGTTGAGCGTGTCGGGATGTCCGCTTTGTGCCAAAAGCGGACAAAGTGCGCTGCAGCAAAAATCCTATTTCGATCACCTTGTCGGTGAGGAGTAACTCTGGTGGTGGAATAGTCAGGCACGCCCTAGGCTAACGCAACTTCGCGACGC
>DATLJR010000148.1:0-1566 GCA_035538755.1 Pseudolabrys sp. | reverse complement strand
TCCGGCGGATCCATAGTCGCCAATTTCGATGTGCTCGACGACGGAGAGGATGCCGCCGGCCGGACAGGCGCACGGCTTTTAAATCTGGCCATTGTGGCGCTGGGCCTGTGCGTCATCGGTGCTCTCGCCTTTGCTTGGTCGAACGCGGATGGGCGGCTGCGGTTCGAGCTGCAATCGGCGGCGACCGCGCCGAAAAGCGCGCAGCGCGCAGCAGCGCCGCAGGAGATCGAGCGGCTACGGGGCGAGCTCGAAGCGCTGAAGAACGACGTCAAGGAGCTCATGGAAACGCAGGATCAGGCGGCGCATACCATCGCGGCGATGATGGCGGCCGAGGAGGACTTGCGACGCCATGTTCCGCCCCCGTATTGGTACTCGAACCCGGCGACGTTGGACTTGGCAATCGCAAAGCAACCGCAATCCGCCGGCGTCGCGCCGCCGCCCCGACGCCGCTGACCAAGATCGGCCAGATGATCCGCCCTGCCGTCTTCAAAGGTGACGCCCAACGATGATCAAGAGCCTGCTAATCCTTTGCACATTGGCGATCGGCGTAGTTAGGAGAGATCGGATCGGCATACGTCGCGCCAAATTTACAACGGCTTCAAGGAGCTCATGCAGTCGTGCATGAAAGAAAACGTCATCTGGGGTTCCAGCAGCAGCAATCGAGCTTCGATCCCCGCTCTGTTTTCGCGATTTAGCGTTTTGTGTTTGTGCGAACGCCAGCCCATAGGACCGGAAACAAGCCCGATAAGGTGATTGCCGATGTCAATCACGTTGGCCCATATTTCCTCCTCCGCTTCATCATGGAAAAGCGTTTTTGTGTGCCAATCAACCTCTGGATTGGCTTCGACCTTGTATCGGCGTTCAAGAGATTGCCGATCAAAAACAAATACTGATCCGCGGCCTTCGTCGTCATCCCGCTCCAGCAATGCAAAATACGCCGCGACCTCGGGGGAGCGCGTAAATGACACCTTGGGTTGGCCGGGATCCGAATAGAATAAGACCCCCGTATTCAGAATTAATTCGGCGTACCTGGTCCCGTGATACAACGCGTCTCGGTCCATCGCCTTTTGGCGAGCCCTTCCCGCCAACTGTCGTACCGCTTTCGTATATTTCAAGTGACGAAGCATGGCACTGGTACCTGGCATTTTGAGAAACCGACTAAGATGTTGTCTCAAACTTCCAACTTAGCGATCCGTCGGGGATAGGGACTGACCGCGACCTTTATCCCTCGTTACTCTTGCTTGGTGCTCCCTCACCCTCCGGCTACACGACTATCTCCGCTTGCCACCGTTCGCACACAGCCAGTGCAGTCGCCCAGAAGTCACTGGCTTTGTACAAGGGCTCTCATTGCACGCAGCAGTGCTGCAATCTCCCGACGGCGCTCCATAGCCTGTGCCGTGTAGCGGCCGTGCTTTAAGGCGTTCCTGTTACCTTTCGGTGCGCCCGGCGACGGCCCCCCGTGCATCCGGCAGCGACCGTTCTTCATCGCAGGCGACTGGCACGGGCTGCCGCGGCGCGTCCGCGCCCGGCATCGTGGCGCCTGGTGCATGGGTAAGTGCATGGGGT
>DATLJR010000147.1:0-2842 GCA_035538755.1 Pseudolabrys sp. | reverse complement strand
ACGCCAACAGTCGAATGGTTCGTGAAAAAACGGACCGATAAAAGGCACTTCGATAGGCGAAAGAGGCAGCCGATAAGGAACGCACCGGATAATGATTGCGACGCCTTGAAAACGAACAGAGCAAACGACGTCGCACGTAAGCAAAAAAGCTTTGGCCAACCGGAACGAGCCGCGTGGCATCGATTCCGTCGCCTTCATACACGACAAAGACCGGATTGACCGCGAGGATACTCCACGCGCGCGGCGTTGGGCTGGTCATTCACAAGGATGTAAAATGCCCAAGGAAGAATTATTGCAATTCGAGGGTCTCGTAACCGAGATATTGCCCGACGCTCGTTATCGCGTTCAGCTCGACAATGGACATCAGCTAGTCGCCTACACTGCCGGAAGAATGAAAAAGAATCGGATCAAAACCCTGGCCGGGGATCGCGTGACGGTGGAAGTATCGCCCTATGATTTGGAAAAGGGGCGTTTAATCTTCCGCCACAAGGACGAACGCGCCGGATCGCCGAGCCGTCCGCCGCAGCGTCACCAATTCCGGCGGCGTTGACGGGCAATGGCCTACTGATGATCCGAACAACGCGTCAATTTGTGACCGGGCCAGGAAAGACGACAATCGTGTGTGATTCTAGCCATGGAGCGGAGCAAATATTTGTCGGTTTATTTCCGGTGTTGGCACTTAGCGGACGTGCAACGATGTCGGACTGAAGTCCGCTGGGGGTAAAGCGTACATGGCGAATAAATTGTTCGACTTAGCGTAACTGCCGCAGCTAGAATTCGGCCCCATGAAATGGATTCTTGATCGGATAGGGCACCTCATCGCCGTACGTTCCCAAGAACCTGCGTTAGGTAACGGACCGATCACGCCTACTGACCCACATAAAACGGACGAAGTAGGCTCATCGCAGCCTAGTGAGGTGAACTTTGATGCAAAGCGAAAGG
The DNA here is from genome assembly GCA_035538755.1 of Pseudolabrys sp. Taxonomy (GTDB): domain Bacteria; phylum Pseudomonadota; class Alphaproteobacteria; order Rhizobiales; family Xanthobacteraceae; genus Pseudolabrys. The sequence goes on along the minus strand of DATLJR010000147.1, from coordinate 1,900 downwards.
AGCTTGGCGTTGAAGACAGTCTCAAGGATGTTCCAGGCGTAACGACACAAATGCTAGTCGCCTTTGGTGAACAGGGCATAAAGTCTATCGAAGATCTTGCCGATTGCGCGACTGATGATCTTGATGGCTGGAGCGAATCTAAGGACGGAAACACAATCAGGCACGCAGGTATCCTCGATCGCTTTAAGATGTCGCGCGAGGATTGCGAGGCAATCATTATAAACGCTCGAATCAAAGCTGGGTGGATAAAGTAGCTGCAGTCACCCTAGAATGCCGCCTCGTGAGCATGAGGACCGGACAAGTACCGCTGAGCGGATGCTGACTCCGGATCGACACGTCCTTGCGCGCGTCAGGGCGCGCGCGTACTTTCAGGAAACTCACTGTGACAAATAGACTTAGAAACTCGCTGCCGCGCTGCACAGCGATGACAGCGCAAGGCAACCGCTGCACAATGGTTGCTGCTCGCGACGGCCTTTGTCGATACCATCACCCTGCCTTGGCAGTGGAAACGCATAAAAATAACCGAATAGCGACCCGTCGATATTGGGCTGCCCGACGCCTTGCAGAATCAGTCGGGGCCACGGCGGACAGTGGCGACCAGAAATGACGAACCCGCGTCGTCTCGGCGAAGCTTTTTTCGAGTGGGGGCGCGGCTTGACCAAACAGAGATCGCCGTCTCTGCCGCGCAGCACGCCGCTTAAACTGGTCGGCACCTATGGCGTTCTGGCGCGATTTTGAGGTATTGGACTTGCCGCAAATGCTCAGGCGCTGATGCTCGCTTCCTTCGTAAATACTTGCTTTGGCGCGCTCGATCCTCCGCGTGTCATCGTCCCGTATTGCTGCAGTTCGAGACCCGAGGACCAGGGGTGGGTGCCGGCACACCCGACGAGCGGGACCGCAATCGAGTTTCAGTTTCTAAGTCTATTTGTCACAGTGAGTTTCCTGAAAGTACGCGTGCGCGCGCGCCCGCGCAAGGAAGCGTCCATTCGGAGTCACTGCAGGAACGCCACGCGCAAATCGAGCGTGAGTTTCGGGAGCGTGAACTTCGGTCGCTTCGTATGGAAATGACCAAGGCCCAATGGTGGCAACGCAATGTCGATGCCGCCGCCAACAACGCCGCGCGTCAAAATTACAGAAACACGCTGTTTGGCGAACTGGATGCGATGATTAATGCCAAGCCGCCATCCGAACCGACGACTGAGGTTGTTTACGTTGACGAACCCGAAGACGACACATTTTGCGGGGTCAAAATCCCGCGCTGGCGCTAACCGGCATTACAAATGAACGCCGCATGAACCAATTGGGGCGGTAGAACTTGATCTGAATCAAACCAATCTCGCGGTGTGTGGCTATTGTTTTAGTGGGCTCCTGGGTGGCAAATAGGAGATCCACTATGTTGAAAATAGCAGCTGCCGGTGCGACTGCACTCTGCGCTGGCATTCTCTGTACATCTCCGTACTCGCTTAGCGTCACGCCCCCAGGAAGTGTGTCGCTATCTCTGGACAGTGCCGCCGCGCGAATTGGACATCCCCTGACCCCAATGAGCGTTGCTGGCGTTCATCGCCGCGCGATGCGTCGCACCTATGGCGTCGGTGCCAATCTCGGCTATCACCCCGTTGCTCGTGCAGCCGCGGTCGGCGCGGTCGCTGCCGGCGCAGCCGCTACCGGAGCCGGTTGGGGCTGGGGCGGTTGGGGCTGGAATCGTCCTCTCTTCGCAAGCGCAAGGGTTGGGACTTTTGGCGGTTTTGGCGGGGGAAGCGGTCTCTTAATCCCCGGTATGGGCGGCTATGGTTTCGGTTTGGGCGCTGCACTTTGCTACCCGACCTTTGACTATTCGACCGGTTGGAACCAATTCTGCCCGGGTACGGGCTTTGTCTTTGGGAACCGCCCAGCTCAGTGA
>DATLJR010000146.1:0-1514 GCA_035538755.1 Pseudolabrys sp. | reverse complement strand
CGGCTGTTGAGCGAGCCGGCCTGCGTTCACTCAACGAGGGACAAACCGTCGAGTACGAGATTGAGAGCAATCGCGGCAAAGAGTCCGCGACCAATCTCAGGGTCAAGTAGCGGCGCATCGGTATTATCGATCGCGGGCACTTCAGGTCGCGCTGTCAACAACGACTACTTCAGTCGGAATCGATTGCCGATTTCACCCCGATTTCCGTGTGCGACGGCGGCGCGGGCAACTGGTGCGTTCGCATAGGCGTTTCCGGGCCAGCAAGAAACATCTCTTATTCGATCACCTTATCGGCCGCGAACCAGCAGCGCTTCCGGCATCTTAAGGTCGATCGCCTGAGCGGTTTTTGTATTGATATCCGGCCTCGCGCAGTCCTTGGACAAAGGCCTCAGAATTTTCACTCTGGATATTGTGCATAGCGGCGATCCTTCGAGGCTCTTGCGCCGGACTTTGTGCGCTTGCCACGAGCGGCCACGCAGCCGCCGAGCCACCTGTAAGCGTGATGAAGTCGCGCCGCCTCATTCGATCACCTCGTCAGCACGCTGTAGGAATGATTCCGACGGCCTCAAGCCGAGAGCCTTCGCGGTCCTGAGATTGATTATTAATTGATATTTGGTTGGCAATTGTACTGGTAAATTGGCGGGATTCTCGCCACGCAAGATGCGATTGACGTAAGACGCTGCTTCTCGCACGGTTTCTAGCTGGTCGATTCCGTATGAGATCAACCCACCGCTTGCTGCGTAGAAACGGAACGAATAGATCGCTGGCAAGTTCAGTCGCAACGCAGTGGCGATGATCACGTCGCGCCTAGTCGCCGTAAGTGGACTCGGCGTTACAATGAGACCGCCATTTGGTCCCCGCGCGAAATCAGATAAGACGCTCTCGATATCTGCGGCATCGCGCACGCCGGCTCCCATGACGGTGACACCCAGAGCCTTTGGAAGAGGCTTCAGCGGCGCGGATGAACGCATTTGCCGCAATTTCCAGGACGTGCACGACCGCCACGCGACGCACTGATGGGGCAACCTCCTTGAGCACCTCAAGCCATTTGCCACCTAGTGCCGGTTCGTAATTATGAAAGCCGGTTATGTTTCCCCCGGGGTGTGCCAGGCTTTTCACGTACCCGCTTCCAACGGAATCAGACACCCATGTGAAAAACGATTGGGATCGTGTGAGTCGCTTGCGACACAGCCGTTACTACAGGGTTGGTCGAGACGAAGATGACGCCCGGCTTTAGCGCGACCAACTCCTCGGCAGCGATTCGCGTCCGCTCGGTGCTGTCGCCCACGAAGCGGTAGTCAATCCGCAGATTTTGTCCGCCATCCAATGGTCCCAAGCGTCGCATAGCCGTGAGCGATGCCGATACCAAATCCGATCTCGTGACCAAGCAAGCGCCATTTCTCCATCAACGCCTCGATAGCGCTTCGCATATCGAGTGCCATAAGGACGGCTTGGAGCGCCGGGTTCTCGACCGGAACAGGATCATTGAAAATGACCATGACGCCATCGCCCGC
>DATLJR010000145.1:0-76868 GCA_035538755.1 Pseudolabrys sp. | reverse complement strand
TCAAGTTCGTTTTTTCTCGGCTACCCATGGGCGTCGATTTTCTTCTACTACCGCAGAGGGTCCCTGGTTCTGGACAACGTGGAGTTTTAGTCCCCTTAGTCCCCGGGGAGGATTTAGCGTTTGCGGATTTCAAATCCATCTTTGTCACCCTCGCCGGTTTGACGGAGATCGAGGCCGAACTCGATCTCGATGTTGCAGGTTTTTCGGAGGATAGGCACGGCTCGACGGAGTTGGCGGCCAAGCCAAGTGTCGGTTTTAGGCCAGGTCTTGTGTTCGAGGAGGTGGTTTTGTTTGGCTTTGGCTACGGCTTTTCGTAGCGCATCCAATAGCGGCTTGGTGTTGCCTCTCCAGCCTTCGGGGTTGAGGTCGATTAGGAGTTTGATGGCTTGAGCCACGACGTCTTGTTTGAAGGCTAGTCGCATTGCTCGCTCAGAGTTGGTGGATAGAGCGCTGAGGAATTCACCTTCTTCAAACCCAAGCGCACAGCAACCAGCTTCGGCAAACTTGGCAAAGTCAGGCATTCTGAAGCGACCGTAACCGCTTAAATCAACTCGATCAGCGCCAGCTATTGCACCAGCAACCCCATCGAGCAATGTGCCAAGTATCCTTGGGTTTGCTTCTTTGAAACTTCCCCAAAACTCGTCTTCGCCTCGCTGCTTGTCTTCATCCATCGCAGGCAATTCCACGACGATAGACCTATCCGCAAGATCGGCTCTATCGGCCAGATCGTCAGGAATTGCATTGATGATGATTGGCCTACAAACTTGCATTAAGAATTAAGCGGATAGTAAGTGGTAGTAAGCAAAATCCTGTCGTGCCCTGTCGGTCCTTGGCGGTCCCTGACGGGGAGAAAGTTGCTGAGGCAGAAGGTGAAGTGACGCGTTATGGCTGTGGGACCGGAAAGGATCAAATGCCTATATCTCAGTTCCGTCGACTGAGGCGACGCGCGAGCCAGACGATGTAGACGCCAGCAAGAGCAAGTGCGAGGCCGAACCACGTGATGGCATATTGCAGGTGATTGTCGGGCAAATGCGGCTCGAGCTTGCCCGGCTTTGGCAACCCGCCGGACGGCGTCGGTCCCTCCTGGTCAATGTAGAATGGGGCCGCGGTCGCCCATTTCTTGAACGTGGCGATCGAATTCGAATCACGCAGAAACCAGATGTTGTTTTTGGGATCGTCAGCCGGCGTAAAGGAATTGCGCGTCTCTGGCCAGCGCAACACGCCAACAATGTCGACTATGCCGTGCGGTGTGCCTTCGGCGCGCGTCCCCGGGTCTTTGCGATCGGCAGGCACAAACCCGCGATTGACGAGGATGATGCTGCCACCGGCAAGGCGAGCCGGCGCAAATACCCAGTAGCCCGGTCGTTTGACATCGGGACGCAACGGAGACCCGGCCGTGTAAACAAGCGCCTCCTCTCCGTCGAGGAATTCGGCTGGAAATGCGACTCGGCGAAATTCCTCTTCGTCTTCACGAAGCTGCTGCCAACTGGAACGCGGCGGGAGATCTTCTGGCGCACCGCCGAGCCGGGTATTGATCGTCGTAATGAGATTTTCCTTCCAGACCTTTCGGTCGAGTTGCCAGACACCAAGCCCGATCAGAATCACGAGGCCAGCGAACGCCATGAGCGTCGCATCCAGGACGCTGCCTTTCCGCTTGGGGCGTGCCTTACTCACATCTCACCTCGGCGATCGAGACGGCCTTCCGCGGCCTTGTGATGATATTGCAGCGCTATCAACAGTCCTTTGACCATGCGAAGGGGCGCAAGGGTCACAATCAAGATCAGCGGCAACCACAAAACAGCATGCACCCAATATGGCGGCTGATAGACGATTTCCGTGATCAATGCGGCAAAGACAACAATGAAGCCCGCAATGAGGATTACAAACACGGCCGGGCCATCGCCGGAATCGGCAAAACTGAAATCGAGACCGCAGTGTTCGCACTTTGGGCGAACCGACAGAAATCCCATGAACAGATGGCCCTCCCCGCAACGCGGGCAGCGACCGCGAAGACCGCGGCCGATCGGCAGGTGGCCGTGCAGTGTTTGTTCGGTCATGCGTTTCTGATTTCAAAATAAAAGGGCGGCGCGATGACGCCGCCCTTTCAGCAACCATCCATCAAGGGTCACTCGTGCGCCGCGCCAGATCCCCAGACATATATACAGGCGAACAGGAACAGCCAGACCACGTCGACGAAGTGCCAGTACCAAGCGGCGAATTCGAAGCCGAGGTGCTGTTTCGGCGTGAAGTGCCCGGCCATCGCACGAAACAGGCAGACGGTCAGGAAGATCGAGCCGATGATTACATGTGCGCCGTGGAATCCGGTCGCCATGAAGAAGGTGGCACCATAGATATTTCCAGCGAAGTGAAAATGGGCATGCGAGTATTCGTAGGCCTGGACGCCCGTGAAGGTCAGGCCAAGGAGGATGGTGAGAATCAAACCCCACTTGAGTCCCTTCCGATCATCCTCAAGCAAGGCATGGTGCGCCCAGGTTACCGTGGTGCCTGACGTGAGCAGGATCAACGTGTTAAGCAGCGGCAAATGCCAGGGATCGAATGTCTCGATTCCTTTCGGGGGCCAGACGCCTCCGGTTGCCGCGAGTCGACCGATATCGTTGGCCTCGCCTGGAAACAGTGCAGTGTTGAAGTAGGCCCAGAACCAGGCGACGAAAAACATCACCTCGGAGGCGATGAAGAGGATCATCCCGTAGCGGTGCGAGATCTGCACAACGCGCGTATGAAAGCCCTCGTATTGGGCCTCCCGGATGACGTCGCGCCACCAGACGACAAATGTGTAGAGCACGCCCAGCACGCCCACGCCGAAAACGAGCGGCGCCGCTGCGTACATATGATGCATCCAACTGATGGCGCCGACCGCCAGGACAAAAACGGATATAGAGCCGACCGCCGGCCACGGACTCGGATCGACCAGATGATAGTCGTGTTGTTTGGCGTGAACGTCGGCCATCTTCTTAGTCTCCGTTAGAGCTTGCTCAGATTTTTCTTGGGCGCTTCAACCGTCGGCTGATCCGGCTCGCGCAGCCGGTAGAACGTATATGAGAGCGTAATGGTGTTCAGGTCGTTCTGATCGCTATCCTTGACGAGTGAGGGATCGACATAGAACACCACCGTCATTTCGCGGGTCTCGCCAGCTTTCAGGCGCTGCTCGGTAAAGCAGAAGCAGTTTATCTTGCTGAAATAGGCGCCGACCGTCGGCGGTGAGACGTTGTAACCGGCCTGCCCAGTAATTTCCCGCGCAGCCTCGTTAACGACTTTGTAGCGGACGGTCGCCACCTCGCCGATACGCACCTGGGTCTCATTCTGCTCCGGCACGAATTTCCAAGGCAGCCCGGGCGCAACGTTGGAATCGAAACGGATGGTGAGAGTGCGATCGAGCATGTGATCGGGCGCCTTTTCCGAAACCTGAGTAGTACCGCCGAAACCGGTGGTCTTACAAAACCAAGTATAGAGAGGGACCGCCGCGTAGGCCGCACCGACCATGCCGACAACCAAAGCTCCGCAACAAGAGGCGACAAAAACATCGCGTCGCAACAGTCGTTGATCGGATTTGCGGGGTCGTTCGGTCATCGCGCTAGATCGGGCGGATCAGAACGCCCGGCCCTTTCACCAAGGTCATTGCGTAGAACAACACAACCAGAGCTGCCAGTGCCAGAGCAATGGCAATCGAACGGGACCGCCGCGCGCGTTTCTGTGCTTCGGTGAGCACGATGCCGTCGTCGTCAGAATTCTCGCTCATGGCGATTTCCTTGCTCACGCTGCCAATCGGGCGATCAGCCCGCCCCATCCGCGTTCGACCAGCAGCACCGCAAACAGAAGAAACAGATATAGGATCGAGAAGGCGAAAAGATTACGGCTTGCACGTTCCGCTGGGCGGCTTTCGCGAAAAACCTGCCAGCCCAGCATCACCATGATGGCACCGGTCACGAGGGCCGTGACGCCGTAAAGCGCGCCGGTATAGCCGAAAGCCCAGGGCGCCACTCCGAGCGGTACAAGAACGAGCGTATAGAGGATGATCTGACGCCTGGTGCTCGCGTCACCCGACACCACGGGCAGCATCGGAATACGCGCTCGCGCATAATCTTCGGTGCGGTAAAGCGCCAGCGCCCAGAAATGCGGTGGCGTCCAGAAGAAGATGATCAGAAACAGCAGGACGGGTTCGAGACTCAGCGACCCGGTCACCGCCGCCCAACCGATCATTGGCGGGAATGCTCCGGCGGCTCCGCCGATGACGATATTCTGCGGGGTCGAACGCTTGAGCCAGATCGTATAGATCACGACATAGAAGAAGATTGTGAAGGCAAGCAGCGCCGCTGCCACCCAGTTCACGAGTAGCCCTAGGACGACAATGGCGAACGAGCCGAGCGTCAGGCCGAACGCCAGCGCTTCGCCCGGACGCACGCGCCCCATCGGCACAGGACGGCGTGCCGTGCGCGTCATCAGCGCGTCGACATCGGCGTCGTACCACATATTGAGCGCGCCAGCGGCGCCAGCACCAACAGCAATGCAAAGTAATGCGGTAAAGGCAGCGACCGGATGCAGCGATCCGGGGGCAACTGCGAGGCCTACCAAAGCGGTGAATACCACGAGCGACATGACCCGAGGCTTCATCAGCGCGATGTAGTCGCCGACGGTCGCCAGGCTCGGCTCACCAACGCCGGCGACGAGCGGACCGCGAACTTCTACACCTTCGCTGACAAGTGACATGAGCTAGGCCGGCGCCCTATTTGATCCGCGGCAGCGTTTCAAACTGATGGAACGGCGGCGGCGATGACAGCGTCCACTCCAGCGTGGTTGCGCCAGCACCCCACGGATTGTTTCCGGCCACGCGCTTCTTGGCGAAAGCCTCGATCAGTCCGAAAAAGAAGATGATCACGCCAAAGCCGGAGATGTACGACCCGAACGACGAGACCATGTTCCAGCCGTGGAACGCGTCCGGATAATCGACATAGCGGCGCGGCATGCCGGCGAGCCCGAGGAAATGCTGCGGGAAGAAGACGAGGTTCACGCCGACGAAGGTCACCCAGAAGTGCAACTTGCCGATGGTTTCGTTGTACATGTAGCCGCTCATCTTCGGGAACCAGTAATACCAGCCGCCGAAAATGGCGAAGACCGCGCCGAGCGAAAGCACGTAGTGGAAGTGCGCCACCACGTAATAGGTGTCCTGTAGAACGCGATCGACACCCGCATTCGCCAGCACGACGCCGGTAACGCCACCGACCGTAAACAGGAAGATGAAACCAAGCGCCCACAGCATGGGCGTGCGGAATTCGATCGAGCCGCCCCACATGGTGGCGATCCACGAGAAGATTTTCACGCCTGTCGGCACGGCGATCACCATCGTCGCCGCGATGAAGTAGGCCTGCGCGCCGGTCGACATGCCGACCGTGTACATATGGTGCGCCCACACCACGAAGCCGATGCCGCCGATTGCGACCATGGCGTAAGCCATGCCGAGATAGCCGAACACCGGCTTGCGGCTGAAGGTCGCGACGATCTGGCTGATCATCCCGAAGCCCGGAAGGATCAGGATGTAAACTTCGGGATGGCCGAAGAACCAGAACAGGTGCTGGTACAGGATCGGATCACCGCCATTGTCGCCGGAGAAGAACGTCGTTCCGAAGTTACGGTCGGTCAGCAGCATCGTGATCGCGCCCGCGAGCACCGGCAGCGCCAGCAGCAGCAGGAACACCGTCACCAGGATCGACCAGACGAACAGCGGCATCTTGTGCAGGGTCATGCCCGGCGCACGCATGTTGAAAATGGTCGTGATGAAGTTGATGGCGCCGAGGATCGAGGAGGCACCGGCAAGGTGCAGCGCCAGAATACCGAAATCGACCGCCGGCCCCGGATGTCCGCTGGTCGATAGCGGCGCATAGAGCGTCCAGCCGGCGCCGATACCGTTTGATCCTGGCTCCCCCTCGACAAAGGTCGATGTGAGCAGCAGCGCGAAGGACGCCGGCAGCAGCCAGAACGAAATGTTGTTCATGCGCGGGAAGGCCATGTCCGGCGCGCCGATCATCAGCGGCACGAACCAGTTGCCGAAGCCGCCGATCATCGCCGGCATCACCATGAAGAAGATCATGATCAGGCCATGCGCCGTCACGAACACGTTGAACTCGTGCGGGGTCGGGAAAATCTGAATGCCCGGGTTCTGCAATTCCATCCGGATGGCGATCGACATCAGGCCACCGATCACGCCGGCGACGAGCGCGAACACCAGGTACATCGTTCCTATGTCCTTGTGGTTCGTCGAGTAAACGAAGCGCCGCCAGCCGGTGGGGTGGTGCTCATGCGCTTCGTGCGCATCGTGTGCGTGCGCATCGCGGGTGGCGTGTGGAGCAGCCGTATTGCTAGCCATCGTTATTGTCCTTCGACCTCATCATTGTCGCCAGCGTAGTCTTCAGTCGGCACCACCGGCCGCAGCCACTGTGGTCGCGCGGCTGCCGTCGGTTGCATATTTCTTCTTCGCGTCCTCAAGCCAAGCGCTGTAGTCCTTCTCGTTCACCACGCGCACCACGATCGGCATGAAGGCGTGGTCCTTGCCGCAAAGCTCGGAGCATTGTCCGTAGTATTTGCCTTCGCGCTCGGCCTTGAACCATGTCTCGTTGATGCGGCCCGGGATCGCGTCGATCTTGATGCCGAACGCAGGCACCGCGAATGAGTGGATGACGTCGCTGCCGGTCGTAAGCACGTGCACGATCTTGTTCACCGGCACGACCATCTCATTGTCCACCGCGAGCAGGCGCGGCTGTTCGCACTTGGTGCGTTCCGGGTCGCAGGCAAGAAGCGAGTCGAATTCGAATTTGCTGTCGGGGTAGCTGTAGCTCCAGAACCATTGCTTGCCGGTGGCCTTCACGGTCACGTCCGCCTTCGGGACATTGAGCTGGAAAAACAGCAGGCGGAACGATGGCACCGCGATCGTTACAAGAACGAGAACCGGGACGACTGTCCACAGCACCTCGATAGCGGTGTTGTGGGTCGTGCGCGAGGGAACCGGGTTGCTGCGCGCATTGAATTTCACCATCACCATGATCAGCAGCACCAAAACGAAGAGCGCGATCGCCGAAATCACCCACAACAGGAAGTCATGGAACCAGATGATATCATCCATCACCGGGGTTGCGCCCTTCTGCATGCCGAGCTGCCAAGGCTCCGGCTGGCCCGCCGCGGCTAGCGCCACTTTCGCGGTCATGAGGGGCACGCTTGTGCCGATGAATGTGATCAACCGCTTGAGCACCAGCATTGTTCAATGCGCTCCTTCGACGAAAAAACGGCCTTGCTTCAGGCCCCTTTTTTGCCGCCCACCACAGGACATGATGTTCGGCGCGACCCGCTGAGCACGGCATTGCCACGGGCGTGGCAGCTTGGGCGGCGCAACGGGACGGGGGGAAATCCCGGCCTCTCAAACCACAATTCCAGTCCTCCCGCAATGAGCCTTATAAGGGCCCGCATGCGACAAACGGCTTATCCAAGCTTATCCAAAAAGGGCAGTAGCGTCCGCCTTATAGCCGCGCCCCCCAACGGCCATACTTGCTTGACAGGACCGCCCGGGCATGACCGAAAGAGGGCGAATAGAATGCTGTCCGGGCCGCGATTCGCCTGTGCTTCGGGGTATCAAGGTGGGCGCGCTCTGGATTGCAAAGGATTGATCATGGGAATTTTCGGGCTTGGCAGACGGGCTTTGAGGGGCGCGACGCGACGCAAGGCAATCTTGCTGGGCGTGTTGCTGACGCTCGCGGGTGCCGGACATGCCTTGGCTCAAGGTGCGGTCAAATCGGTGCACAGGGACTGGCAGATTCGCTGCGATACTCCACCGGGAGCCAAGTCCGAGCAGTGCGCCCTCATTCAGAGTGTAACGGCGGAAGACCGCGCCAATGTCGGTTTGACCGTCATCGTGCTCAAGACCGCCGACCAGAGAAGCCGCCTCATGCGCGTGGTTGCCCCGCTGGGTGTGCTGCTGCCGTCAGGGCTGGGGCTCAAGATCGACCAGGCTGATATTGGACGGGCGGGTTTCGTGCGTTGTCTACCCAACGGGTGCATAGCCGAAGTGGTCATGGACGACGAACTCATCAAAAAACTTCGTACCGGCAAGAGCGCGACCTTCATTATTTTCCAGACACCGGAAGAAGGTATCGGCTTCCCAATGAGCCTTGCCGGTTTCGGCGAGGGCTACGACAAGCTGCCGTGACACCCCTCGCGGCCAGGCTTCCGCGACATTATCTTTGGGTTCGCGCGTGGCGGAGCCAAGCATGACATCACCCTCCTCTCTTATCGACCGTGCCGGACTCGATCGCGGCAAAGTGCTCAAGATCCTCGGACGCGGGCTTGATAGCGCCGATGACGGGGAACTGTTCCTTGAGTACCGCCAGGCTGAAGCCCTGACGTTCGACAACGGCCGTCTCAAGCAGGCGACCTACGATACGGTCCAGGGATTCGGCCTGCGCGCGGTGAAGGACGAATCCGTCGGCTATGCGCACGCCTCGGACCTGTCCGAAAGCGCGCTTGAACGCGCCGCCGAAGCGGTCCGCGCCGTCAAAGGCGGACACAGCGGAACCTATGCCGAGGCGCCGGCGCGCACTAACCGCAAGCTCTATGACGACGAAAATCCTTTGGGCTTCCCGGCCTTCGAAGCAAAAGTGAAATTGCTTGAGTCGATCGATGCCTATGCCCGCGAGAAGGATGCACGCGTCCGGCAGGTATCGGCTAGCGTCGCGGCGAGTTGGCAGGTCGTCGAAATCCTGCGCGCTGACGGGGAAACCTATCGCGACATCCGCCCGATGGTGCGGATGAACGTATCGATCGTTGCCGGAGACGGCGATCGACAGGAATCTGGCAGCTATGGGTTTGGCGGCCGTGAAGGCTTCCAGCGGCTGATCGAGCCGCGTACCTGGCAAGGGGCAGTAAATGAAGCGATCAGGCAGGCCCTGGTCAACCTTCAGGCCATTCCGGCTCCGGCGGGTGAAATGGATGTCGTGCTCGGCTCGGGCTGGCCCGGCGTGATGTTGCACGAGGCGGTGGGCCACGGACTCGAAGGCGACTTCAATCGCAAGAAGACCTCGGCGTTCGCCGGCCTCATGGGGCAGCGCGTTGCGGCCAAAGGGGTCACGGTTGTCGATGACGGCACCATTCAAGCACGCCGCGGATCATTGTCCATCGACGATGAAGGCACACCGACCAACCGCACCGTGCTGATCGAAGACGGAATCCTCGTGGGCTACATGCAGGACAGGCAGAATGCCCGGTTGATGGGGATGGCGCCGACCGGTAACGGCCGGCGCGAATCGCACGCACACGTGCCGATGCCGCGCATGACCAACACCTACATGCTCGCGGGCGATCGCGATCCGAAAGAGGTCCTCGCCTCGGTCAAAAATGGACTTTACGCCGTGAGCTTTGGCGGCGGTCAGGTCGACATCACGTCGGGCAAATACGTGTTTCAGTGCACCGAGGCCTACCGGATCGAAAACGGCAAGATCGGTGCACCGGTCAAGGGCGCGATGCTGATCGGCAACGGCCCTACTGATCTGCATCGCATCAGCATGATCGGCAATGATTTTGCGCTCGACCCAGGGATAGGCACCTGCGGCAAGAACGGCCAGGGCGTGCCGGTGGGTGTCGGTCAACCGAGCCTGCGCATGGACAAGATCACGGTGGGCGGCACCGCGTAGTGATGGAGTAAGCCGAATGCAGAACAACTCGCGCCCTGCCCGATGGATCAAGAATATCGCCGATATCGCTGTTATCGTGCTGATCGTGGTTGCTGCGAAAACCGCAATCGCGGAACCGTTCTACGTGCCATCCGGCTCGATGGAGCCCACGCTGCTGATTGGCGATGAATTGCTGGCGACAAAATTTCCATATGGCTACAGCGCGGCTTCCCTCCCCGCTTTTCTGACCTTGCCGAACACTCCGCGGGTTTTCGCGACTTTGCCCAAACGCGGTGATGTCGTCGTGTTTCGGTGGCCAGGCGACCGGTCGCAGGTTTGGGTTAAGCGCGTCATCGGCTTGCCCGGTGACCGCATCGCCGTGCATCGCGGACAGGTGTGGATAGACGGCGCGCCGGTCGACGTGCGTCCCGCCGGTGAGGGTCAGGTCGAGGTCGGGGATGGCCGCGCGGTATCAGCCGTGCGCTATATCGAGACACTACCCGGCGGGTACGAGCACTCGATATTCAAGATGCTGCCTCGCGCCGCATACGACGACATGGCGGAGGTGGTTGTGCCGCCCAGCCACCTGTTCGTCATGGGGGACAACCGCGACAATTCCTCTGACAGTCGGGTGCCCGTGCGCGCCGGCGGCGTCGGCATGTTGCCGGTGAATGATCTGGTGGGTCGCGTGGACGCCGTCGTTGGCTCCTGGGACCTCGCCACCAAGAATCGCCCGTTGAGCGAATGGCCTTCCGGCTTGCGTTTGTCACGATTTTTTACCGCCGTGCGCTGATCGCGGCCGCTAGCGCACAACACCAGAAATACAACACGGCTTACTCTTCGGCCGTGTGATGTGATCCTTGAGATAGCACCGCGCTGAAGCACCAATGTAGCCCGGCCGCACATAAGTCCACGCACGGCATTTGTTGTCAGCTTCGCACGCTGCCTTGCACGGTGCGCCCGCAGAATCAGCGGCAATTTCAAGACTGCGATAGTCGCCGCCGGCGCGGTCGATGGAATATTCAACTGGTCCCTTGCGCGGCTCAATGACGCCGGCGCCGCGAACGCCGGAAACGCAGCACTTGTCCTCCGTGCGCGCAGGTACCTGGCTCTTCAACCAGCAGGTGGCAATCGCGTTGGCTGTGCGTGGATACGAGAAGCTCCAGGCACGGCAACGTGGGTCGCGTTCGCAGCGAGCGGCGCACACTGCCGGATCACCGTTGCGGATTGGGAAATTCGTGTAGTCGCCACCGCGACGGTCGAACCCGGTTTGGGCATGCGCCGGTAGAAGCGGCGCCCATACGGCCAGAATGAGCGCGGCCGACAGCCAAAGTGGAAATCGCATGCGCGCCCGCCCGAATTCGAGAACCGGTAGCTTTGCCCCGACCGCATGTTAACGCACCGCTGAAGAATTGTGCAGGAGGGTCTGGGACACATGACGGCGTCCTTGCCCAACAAATGTAAGCGCCCGCCGGAGGGGCCGACGGGCGCGGATCCGGCCGCGAGAGGGGATGATCGCGGATGTCGGATCGAGCGGCCGACGAGAGGGATCGGCCGTTTTCTTACTCGTTACGTCGCCTGCTGCTGAGGCCGTCCCGACACAGGACGCCGTGCGGCCAGGTCGAACTCTGCGCGCCTGATCGAGTGATTCAGGCGCCGCTCCAGAGCGCGCTCACGCAGAAGGGCCGTAGGGTCGTCCCAGAACGGCTCGGAGAACGCATCATGAAGATCGGCGCGCGTGATGCCGATATCGGCGAGCATTCGGCGGTCCAGCCCGGTCAATACGCTGGCCTCGCGCCTGTGGCGGCGCGCGCGAGCAAGCTCTTTGAGCCAGTAGGACACCAAGGCCAGCAACGAAGCCAAAGCTCGTACCAGAGCGCTGCCGGCCACGGGCAAAACAACATATTTGGCGCTCATATCAGTCTCCATTCAGTTCGCGGGTTACAGCGCCAAAATCAGCTCTGGCGCCGCCCAGAACCACCCGAAATCCCCACCCGATTCCACTGGAAGCCTAGGGATATTGCACTGCGGGGATTGATTAGTGAAACGAATGTTTTTAATCTGACTGATCAGGAATAGTGATATAGTCAGCCGGCTCTCCCGGCCTATCTAGGACCGCGCCAATGACGGCAATGCTCGATATCGACCAACTGCGCACCTTCATCGCCATTTCCGAAACCGGTAGCTTCACCAAGGCCGCCGAGGTCGTGAACAAGACTCAGTCCGCCGTTTCGATGCAGATGAAGCG
This sequence comes from Pseudolabrys sp., assembly GCA_035538755.1. GTDB lineage: Bacteria > Pseudomonadota > Alphaproteobacteria > Rhizobiales > Xanthobacteraceae > Pseudolabrys. The sequence continues at coordinate 64,952 of DATLJR010000145.1, read as the reverse complement.
GCTGGAAGAAAGACTGGAGCGCCCAATCTTTGCGCGCGATGGCCGCGCGTCGAAGTTGACCGATGATGGACAGCGCCTGCTCGACTACGCGCGCCGGATCGTCAAACTCAATATCGAAACCCTGGCTGCATTTTCCGACGGCGAACTGTCCGGCCGCGTCCGCCTCGGAGTGCCCGACGATTACGCCGACCGTTATCTGCCTGAGATCATGGCTCGCTTCTCGCACAGCTACCCAGCTGTCGAACTGAGCGTAATCTGCGAACCTTCGGTCGATCTGCTTGAGCGCATCGACGCAAACGAAATCGATCTTGCAATCGTCACGAATTGCGAGTCAAAGCGGGCCTCGGAAACATTCCGCAGCGAGCGATTGCTGTGGGTTACGTCAAATCGCCATTCGACTCATCTCGAGGAGCGCATGCCGTTGGCGCTCGGCAGGCCAAGTTGCACGTGGCGACGAATCGCTATCGATCGCCTGGAAACGATCGGTCGCCCCTTCCGCGTGCTCTACTCTAGTTCGAACGCCGGCGCAGTCGCCGCCGCCGTGCTCGCGGGACTTGCTGTATCGGTGCTGCCGGAATCCGGGCTCCGTCCGGGCATGCGCGTGCTTTCGGCATCAGATGGATTTCCGGATCTGCCGAGTTGCCGCGTCGGCCTTGTTCGCAATGCCCACGAAAGCTCGGCGCTCGCCGACGCGCTTGCCGAGCACATCATTTCATCGCTCGACAACCTGTCGGAAGCTGCACAGGCGGCGGAGTAATTTCGCGCCGGAGAAATCAGTAGGCGTATTCGTCGAAGATCGGCTCGACCGAATCGTTCCATTCGCCGTGGAATTTCTCGAGGAGTTCTTCGGCCGGTGTAATGCCGCGGGCGATGGATTCCTCCAGCGGCCGCAGGTAGCGCGTCTCGTCCCAGCCATTGCGGTCGAACCGTTTGCGCCGCCCGAGCCCGCGAGAGCAAAGCCTCAGTGTTTCCTGCGCCAAGGTGAACACATTGCGGTCGCGAATTTCAGCCTTGAATCCCAGCCGCGGAACGTCGTCTCGCAGCTTCTGCCGCTCCGCCGTTGTCCACGACTTGACCATGTCCCAGCAAGCGTTAAGAGCATCATCGTCGTAGAGCAGCCCAACCCAATAGGCCGTGAGCGAGGGCAACCGTCGCCACGGGCCACCATCGGCTCCGCGCATTTCGAGGTAACGTTTGAGCCGCACCTCGGGGAAAATTGTGCTCAGATGGTTGGCCCAATCTGAAATCGTCGGGCGTTCGCCGGGCAGTTCAGGAAGTTTGCCGGCGAAAAAGTCGCGGAAAGATCTTCCCGACACATCGATGTACTTGTCGCCCCGCTTGACGAAGTACATGGGCACGCCGAGGGCATAGTCGGTCCAGCGTTCGAAACCCATCCCATCTTCGAAAGCCCAGGGCAGCATACCGGCGCGCTGGTTGTCTGTGTCGCGCCAGATCTCGGAGCGAAACGAGAGAAATCCGTTGGGCTTGCCCTCGGTGAATGGTGAATTGGCGAACAGCGCGGTCGCGACAGGCTGCAGGGCGAGTGAGACGCGTAGCTTCTTGACCATGTCGGCTTCATTGGCGAAGTCGAGGTTCGCCTGCACGGTGCACGTGCGATACATCATGTCGAGGCCGTATTTACCGACCTTCGGCATGTAGGCCGTCATAATCTCGTACCGGCCTTTGGGCATTTTCGGCATATCGGCACGGGTCCAGTTCGGCGTCATGCCGATGCCGAGAAAGCCGATGCCAAGTGGCTTCGCCACTTCCCTCAGCTGCGCAAGGTGCGCCATGAGTTCGGCTGCCGTCTGGTGCACATTGTCGAGGGGCGCACCAGAGAGTTCGAACTGTCCGCCGGGCTCGAGCGAAATCGCACCGCCGCCGGTGACATCGAACATGCCGATGATGTTGTCGCCCTCCATGATCGGATCCCAGCCAAGCAGACCGTGCATTCCTTCAAGCAGGGCATGAATGCTGCGCTTGCCTGAGTAAGGGACCGGACGGTGGTCGGCCACGGTGAAGGCAAATTTTTCGTGCTCGGTGCCGACGCGGAACTGCTCCTTCGGCTTGCAACCCGCTTCGAGCCAGGCGACAAGCTCGTCGCGCGCCTCGATCGGGGTCATGTCGATCTGATCACGGGCCATGCAGGATTCCGTCGCCGCAAAGGGCCGCGACGTTAAACATGGTGCACCGCAAAGGGCAATGTGCCGGCGCGGATGCAGCAGGAAAAGAATCCAAGGACATGAAAAATTGCGTTCTATTTTTGTTCTTTCGTCAACATCCTCAATGCGCTACTGATTTGCCCGCATGACACAGTTTACCCCGCATCAAAACGAAGCCCTCAAATCGGTTGCCGACTGGCTCAAATCCGGACCCGGCACGAGTAGTGCACCGCAGGTCTTTCGCCTGTTCGGTTATGCCGGCACAGGCAAGACGACTCTCGCAAGGCACATCGCCGATGAGGCGGACGGAGAGGTGAAATTCGCCGCTTTCACCGGCAAGGCGGCATCGGTCATGCGAGGGAAAGGCTGCCGCGGCGCATCAACTATTCACAGCCTTATCTACCGGGCGCGTGAGAGCGGCGAGGAAGTGCCCAGCTTCGATCTCTGGGACGAGGCACCCGCGTCGAAGGCGCAACTGATCATCATCGACGAATGTTCAATGGTCGACGCCGAACTCGGGCGCGACCTCCTCTCCTTCGGCGTGCCGGTGCTGGTCCTTGGCGACCCGGCGCAACTGCCGCCGATCCAGGGCTGCGGCTTTTTCACCGAGGGAGAACCTGACGCGATGCTCACCGAGGTGCATCGACAAGCTCAGGACGATCCGATTGTGCGGTTGTCGATGGATATACGCGCGGGCGACTACATCGAACCCGGGCGATACGGCGAGAGCGAGGTTTTGCGCAAAGGCGACCTCGATCCGGATAGCGTACTCGAGGCCGATCAGGTTCTGGTAGGGTGCAATGCGACGCGACGGGCGTACAACGCACGCATGCGCGAACGACGCGGCTTCGAGGGTGAAATGCCTTTGGCCGGCGATAAGCTGGTCTGTCTGCGCAACAACCGGAAAAAAGGTCTCTTCAACGGCGGACTATGGACCGTGAAAGAACGCGGCGGACGCAAAGGCCGCGGCAAGGCCGAGATCATGACCATGCGGCTTCTGCCGGACGACGAAACAAGCACGCGCGGCGTCAAGGTATCGGTACGGCCGGAATGTTTTGTCGGCGGAATCGAGAAGGTGGACTGGGAACGACGCAGGCCGTACGACGAATTCGACTACGGTTATGTGCTGACGGTGCACAAGGCCCAAGGCTCGCAATGGGACGACGTCGTGCTGTTTGACGAGTCTTTTGCTTTTCCCGAGAGCCGTGAACGCTGGCTCTACACCGGCGTGACGCGCGCCGCGAAACGGTTGACGGTCGTGATGTAGCCATAGGACGGCTCGACGCATCCACTACGCCGCTTCCTTCTTTTTGCCCGGCGCGAAGCGCTGATAAAAGCCTTCGTTGTGCTGCGCGAGATCGATCAGCAACTTGTTCGGCGCAAAACGCGCGCCGAACTTCTTGTCCAGCTTGCGGCACAGTTCAACGAAACGCTTGGTGCCCATCATGTCGATCCATGACAGCGTGCCGCCGGAGAATGGCGCAAAGCCAAAACCAAGGATTGAACCGACATCGGCTTCCCGCACATCGGTGAGCACTTTTTCCTCGAAGCAGCGCGACGTTTCCAGCGCCTGAATGCCAAGCAGGCGCAGCTTCAACTCCTCGATGTCGATCTTGTCGGGGTCGAGCTTCTTCAGTTGAAAATCCACCAGGTCGGGCCACAATTTTTTCGGACCATTTGCGGGATAATCGTAGAACCCTTTCCCGTTCTTTCGTCCGAAACGCCCGCGTTTTTCGACCATCTCCCGCAGCAACGTCTTTTGTCGCGCGTCGACGGCTTTGGCGCCCAGATCAGCCTCCGTCGCCTTGAGAATCTTCCACGCGAGATCCACGGCCACCTCATCGTTCAAAGCAAGCGGTCCAACCGGCATGCCGGCCATGCGGCCGACATTTTCGATCATCGCCGCCGGCACACCCTCGGTCAGCATCAGATGGCCTTCACGGATGTAAGTGCCAACGACGCGTGAAGTGTAAAAGCCGCGCGAGTCGTTGACGACGATCGGCGTCTTGCGGATGACGCGCACGTAGTCGAGTGCGGCCGCCAGAGCTTTGTTGCCGGTCTCTTTGCCGAGAATGATTTCGACCAGCATCATCCGGTCGACGGGTGAGAAGAAGTGGATTCCGATGAAGCGGGCGGGATCTTTGAATTCGGAGGCGAGCGAGGAAATCGGCAGGGTCGATGTGTTGGAAGCAAAAATCGCCTTGTCCCCGATGACCGCCTGAATTTTTGCGATGACCTCGGATTTGACTTTGCGATCTTCGAACACCGCTTCGATGATGAGATCGCAGTCCTTCAGCGCCCCGTAATCCGCGCTGGGTGAAATCCGCGCGAGCCATTCGTCGCGCTCGGCGCCCTTCATGCGACCTTTCATGACGCGGTCGCTGAGTGCCTTGTGCAGACCCGCTTTGCCCTTGTCGGCGGTTTCCTGATCGCGATCGATCAGCACCACTTGCAAGCCGGCTGCGGCGCTGACTTGCGCAATGCCGGCTCCCATGAAGCCGGCACCGACGATGCCGATTTTTTTCAGGCTCGTTAGCGGTTCGTTGGCCGGGCGGCGTGCGCCCTTGTTGAGTTCCTGCATCGACACGAAGAGCGAGCGGATCATCGCGGCCGCTTCCGGCGAGCGCAGAATCTTGGCGAACCAGCGCGATTCGATGCGCAGCGCCGTGTCAAACGGGACCTGCAAACCCTCGTAGACAACCTGCAGGATGGCACGCGCAGCCGGATAGTTGTCGTAGGTCTCGCGCCGATAGATCGCGTTGGCCGCCGGGAATGTCATCATCCCCGCCTTGGAATAGACCGGCCCGCCCGGCAGGCGGAAGCCTTCCGTGTCCCATGGTGCCTTGGCCTTGCCGCCAGCCTTGATCCAGTCCTTTGCTACCTTGATCAGGTCGACCTGCGGGACCACCGCATCGATCAGCTTCATCGCCTTTGCACGATCGACCTTGAGTTGCTCACCCTTGAGAAGGAACTGAAGTGCGTCCGCCGGCGGGATCATCCGCGCGACGCGCTGGGTGCCGCCGGCGCCTGGAAACAGACCGACCTTGATCTCGGGAAGGCCGAGCCGTGTTTTCGGATTGTCTGTGGCGATCCGGTAGTGGCAGGCAAGCGCGAACTCGAAACCGCCTCCCATTGCCGTTCCGTTGAGCGCGCAGACCCAGGGCTTGCCGCACGTTTCGATCCGTCGGTAGACCTGCGACAGCTTGCGGCTTTCATCGAACACGAACGCCGCGGCCGCCTCTTCGCCCTTGGTGCGCACCAGATTCGCGAACACAGTGCCCATGCCCTCAAGCATGGTGAGATCTGCGCCGCCGCAGAAGGCGTCCTTGCCTGACGTGACGACCACGCCCTTGGTCGCGGGATCGGCTGTGATCTTGTCGACAAGTCCACCCAGCTCTTCGATCACGCTGGTGGTGATGACGTTCATCGAGCGATCGGCCATGTCCCAGGTAACGAGAGCGATTCCATCACCGTCGACATCGAGTTTGAAATTCGCCATCGGTCGCTCCCTCAATACGGTTCGCCGTTTTTCCTGGTATAGCGTGCGCCCTTTTCGTCGCGCACGACCATCATGTCGATATCGGAATAGTACGCACGGTCGGCAGCGGCGCGCGTGCCGACTTCAATGAGTATAGCGTCGCAATCGGACTTGTTGATCAGGCAATGCCCATCTGACATTCCGGCCTTCCAGGCAACGGCATTGCCGGGCCCGAGCACGGTCTCGCCATTGTCCTCGCATAGGACGACTTCGCCTTCGAGAACGTAGACGAGCTCGTCCTCCTTCTCGTGCCAGTGGCGCTGCGAAGAAGCGGCGCCCGGCTTCAGCGTACAGATGTTGACGCCAAACTGCGTGAGACCGGCGGCACGCGCCAGCCGCTTGCGCGAACGCCCGGCGACCGCCTTGTTGAACGGCGGCGGATAACCGGTCGCTGTGTCGATCGGAATCTTATCGATGTCGATCTTCGGCATCAGTGTCTCCGCCTACACTCGCTCGATGATCGTCGCGGTTCCCATACCGACGCCGATGCAAAGTGTCACAAGCGCGGTTTCCTTGTCGCGCCGCTCGAGCTCGTCGAGCACAGTGCCGAGGATCATTGCGCCGGTCGCGCCGAGGGGATGACCCATGGCGATTGCTCCGCCGTTCACGTTTATCTTGTCGTGCGGAACGTTGAGCGCCTGCATGTAGCGCAGCACCACGGAGGCAAATGCCTCGTTGAGCTCCCAGAGGTCGATGTCCTTCTTTGTCATGCCGGCCTTTTTCAGAACTTTTTCCGTCACCGGGATCGGACCGGTCAGCATAATCGACGGCTCAGAGCCGACATTGGCGAATTGACGGATGCGCGCGCGTGGCTTCAGCCCGGCGGCCTTGCCTGCGGCTTTGCTGCCGATCAGAACCGCAGCTGCCCCGTCGACGATGCCCGACGAATTGCCGGGCGTGTGCACATGATTGATGGCTTCAACTTCCGGATAGCGCTGCACAGCAACCGCATCGAACCCCGCCATCTCGCCCATTTGCACAAAAGACGGCTGCAAGGCAGCGAGCGTCTGCATGGTCGTGCCGGGCCGCATGTGTTCATCTTTTGCGAGAATTGTCAGACCATTGACGTCCTTGATCGGTACAACCGATTTCTTGAAACGGCCCTCGTCCCACGCCTTGGCTGCGCGCTTCTGGCTTTCGACCGCGTAAGCGTCGACGTCGTCGCGCGAAAATCCATATTTGGTGGCGATGAGGTCAGCGGAAATGCCCTGCGGCAGAAAATAAGTCGTGACTGCGATCGATGGGTCGACTGGCCAGGCGCCGCCGGACGCACCAATGCCGACGCGGCTCATCGATTCGGCGCCGCCTCCGATGGTCATTTCGTGCTGTCCCGACATAACCTCCGCCGCGGCGAAGTTGACCGCATCAAGGCCCGAGGCACAAAAACGGTTGATCTGGATGCCCGGCACGCCATCGCCAAATCCGGCGACCAGGGCCGCCGCGCGCGCGATGTCCCCGCCCGCTTCGCCGACCGGATCGACGCAACCCAGCACAACATCATCGACGAGCGCGGGGTCGAGCTTGTTGCGATCCTTGACCGCCGCCAGCGTCTGCGCGGCGAGGTTGAGCGCGGTTACTTCGTGCAGAGATCCGTCGGCCTTGCCACGTCCACGCGGGCTGCGCACGGCGTCGTAGATAAATGCCTCGGGCATGAGCTCTTTCTCCAACCTATCTACTGTCAAATTTGGTGCGAGACTCGGCCATTACAAGCTTCGCGCAATCAGCAGCTTCATGATCTCGTTGGTGCCCGCGTAAATACGCAAAACCCGGGCATCCCGGTACATACGCGAGATCGGATATTCGTCCATATAGCCATAGCCACCGAACAATTGCAGGCATCGGTCGATCACTTTGCCTTGGGTGTCTGTGAGACGGTATTTCGCCATCGAGGCAGTGACCGTATCCAGTTCGCCCCTGACATGGCGCTCAATGCAGTGGTCGAGGAAAACCTTGGCAATGGTCGCATCGGTCTTGCATTCGGCGAGCTCGAATTGGGTGTTCTGAAACTCGATTATCGCCTGGCCAAAGGCCTTGCGTTGCTTGACGTAATCGATGGTCAGCGCGAGAGCGCGCTCCATCATCGCGACCGCGTGCACGGCGACGATCAGCCGCTCCTGCGGAAGCTCCTTCATCAACTGATAGAAGCCCTGGCCCTCTTCGGTACCAAGCAGGCTGGCCGCCGGAAGCTGCACATCTTCAAAAAACAACTCCGACGTATCCGCTGCATCCATTCCGAGCTTCTTCAGTTTTCGTCCGCGGCGAAATCCATTCACGTCGTCGGTCTCAACCACGAATAAGGATGTGCCTTTTGCGCCGGCCTTCGGGTCGGTCTTGGCAACGACGATGATCAAATTGGCATGCTGTCCATTTGTGATGAACGTCTTCGAGCCGTTGAGGAGATAACCGTTGCCTGATTTCTTGGCGGTAGCGCGCACCCCCTGCAGATCAGATCCCGTCCCCGGTTCGGTCATGGCGATAGCGCCCACCATCTCGCCCGTCGCGAGTTTTGGCAGCCATCGCTTCTTCTGATCCTCCGTGCCGTAGTGAAGGATGTAAGGAGCAACAATTCCGGAATGCAACGGCGCGCCGAATGTATCGAATCCGGCGAGGGCAAATTCGCGATTGATCACCGCTTCGTGGGCGAAGGTGCCGCCAGCGCCCCCATACTCCTCCGGCATCGATGCGCAGAGCAAACCGGCCTGACCGGCCTTGGTCCACACATCGCGATCATAGATGCCGGCCTCATGCCAGTGGTCGAGATGAGGAACGAACTCGTCGGCAATAAAGCGTCTCGCCTGCTCTTCGAGCAGGACGAGATCTTCGCTCATCCATTCCGGTCGTGGAACGTTCAGTGCGTCCATCGCGTGGTCTTCTCCCCACTACTTTTTGGCAGGATCCTTCACGTTCTCGATCTTGTCGATCTCGGTGTTCTGCGTTTTGCCGTCTACCTTCTCGACCCTGCGGATATAGACGGTCTGCACGATATCTCGTGTTTCAGGGTCGATTGAAATTTCTCCGCGCGGGCTTTCCCATTTCATTCCCTTGGCGGCAGCAATCAGAGAATCGCCATCGGCTTTGCCGCCGGTTTTCTTCAGTGCCTCGTAGATCAGATGCATGCCGTCCCAGCCGCCGATCGAGAACACATCCGGACTACGATTGAACTCGGCCCGGTACGCTTTCACGAAATCCTCATTCATCGGCGACTTGTGCTCCCAGCCATAGTGGAACACGGTGCGGATACCGACCGCGCTGTCACCCATGCTTCGCAGTGCGTTGTCGTCCATCATGATCTCACCCTGACCGAGGATCTTGGTGGCCGGGATGCCGCGTTCCTGCATTGCCTTGGTCATCGCCGCGGGCTGCGTGCCGCCGGGAATGAAAATGAAGATGGCCTCGGGATCGAGGTCCTTCGCGCGCTGGACGAACGCCGAGAAGTCGGGGCTCGCGACCGGCATGCGTACCGATCCGACGATCTCGCCGCCGGCGTCCTTGAACCCCTTGGTGAACCAGGTTTCGGCGTCGATGCCTGGGCCGTAGTCGGAAACCATGGTGTAGATCTTGCGCAGGCCGTTTTTATAGGCCCACTGACCGAATGTGTTTTCGAGCTGCGGGATCGTCAGCGACGTGCGCGCGATGTAAGGCGACTTCGTCGTGATGACGGAGGTGGCAGCATTCATGACCACCATGAGTTTTTTTGCTTCGGCCGACACGTCTCCCGCGCCCAGCGCTTCCGGAGTCAATGTGAACCCGGCGATGACATCCACCTGATCGCGCACGACCAGCTCCTGCGCCAGGCGCCTGGCAACGTCAGGATTCGGACCGCCGGTATCCTTACGGATGATCTCGATCTTCTTGCCCGCAACAGTGTCGCCGTGCTGTTTGATATAGAGCTTGATGCCATTGTCCATCTGCGTCGCGGTATCGGCGAACTGGCCCGAGTAGGCCATGATCAGTCCGATCTTGACGGTCTGTTGCGCGTTCGCAGAGGATGCCGCCAGAACTGCAGCTACGAGGCAGAAAAGAGTCTTTCGCATGAAGGCCCTCCTAGGAGCCGTTTTAATTGACCATCTGCTTGCAAGGTTAGCGGCATTTGGCGGCGCCGTCACGGAGTTGGCGGTGTGCTGAATTTCGCGATCTTCGACCATCTCGACAGTGACGGCGGCCCGTTGGGCCGCTTTTTCGAAAAGCGTTTGCGTCTCCTCGAATTGATCGAACGGTCAGGTTTCCACGGCTATCATCTTGCCGAGCACCACTCGACCCCGCTCGGAATGGCGTCGAGCCCAAGCGTATTTCTGGCAAGCGCGATACAGCGGACACGCACCATCAGGCTGGGTCCGCTTGTGTACGTGTTGCCGCTCTATCACCCCCTGCGGCTCTACGAGGAAATCTGCATGCTCGACCATCTGAGCGGCGGACGCCTGACTGTGGGCGTGGGCCGCGGCGGTGCGCTCATCGAGCATCAGCGATTTGGAGTCGATCCCGCTCAGGCACCGGCGATGTATCAGGAAGCGTTCGCGGTGCTGATGCGCGCGTTCGAAACCGACGTTCTCGACTTCGAAGGTCGTTACTACAACTACAAGGACTACCTTGTTCAGGCCAAACCCTTACAGCGTCCGCATCCGCCGATCTGGTACGGAGCGCCCCATGCCGATGCGATTGCCTGGGCTGGTCCACGCAGCATCAATGTCGTATCGCTTGGACCCGCCGCCCGGGCGCGTGCAATCAGTGATCGCTATCGTGACGAATGGAAAAAACTCGGACGCGATGGCAGTGCCTTGCCCGGCATCGGTATTACTCGACACATTGTCGTTGCCGAAACAGATGACGCAGCACGTGCGATCGCTGCCGCTGCCTATCCGCGCTGGCGCGATGCCATCGAATTTCTCTGGCGCCGGACAAATGCAGATTTCGTTTTGAAGGATATCTATCCCCGCGATTTCGCGGCGCTTGAGCGCATCGGCCATGGGATTGCTGGTTCGCCCGCGACGGTAAGAGACTATCTCGTCCGCCTGCAGGAAGAGACCGGCGTCAACTCTGTGCTCTGTCAGATGGTGTTCGGCGATATGCGCTTTGACGACGCCGCACGCTCAATCGGTCTGTTTGGCGGAGAAATCATTCCGGCCTTTTCCTAAACGCATAGCTCCGCGTCTGGATTTGTACCCCCGCGCGGTGTTACCAACTGCGCAGTGCCGGGATTTCAACCATGATTGCTCAGACGGGCGGAGGACCCGACGAGATCGAGTCCTCGTACGCGTGGCTGCGCCTTGCCGTCGCCGTAACGATTTCCACGGTTGGTGGCGTCGGCATGTGGTCCTTCATGGTGGCCCTCCCCGCGCTCCAGACGGATTTCGGCGTCAGCCGCGCCGAGGCTTCGTTCCCCTTCACGATGGTCATGTTTGGTTTTGCGGCCGGCGGCGTGCTGATGGGGCGCCTCGCCGACCGCTTCGGCATCGCCGTGCCGCTCGGCATCGGAACGCTCGCCGTCGCGGCGGGCTATCTCGCCACCGGATGGTCACCGAATCTTTGGCTTGTTTCTTTCGCCCACGGCTTGATCGGGCTTGGCTGCTCGGCGAGTTTCGGGCCGTTGATGGCCGACATCTCGCACTGGTTCGTGCAACGACGCGGCATTGCAGTCGCGATCGCGGCGTCGGGCAATTATGTCGCCGGCACGATTTGGCCGCCGGTCGTACAGCATTTCATCGCCACGTCAGGCTGGCGTGCCACGCACATTGGCATCGGTCTGTTCTGCCTCGCAGCGATGTTGCCGCTGGCTTTCGCGCTGCGCCGGCGACTGAATATTCATGAGGATGAGGCGGACAGCGCCACGGGGCGCATGGCGCAGGTTCCGTTTTCACCGCTCACGCTCCAGGCGGTCCTGTGCATCGCCGGAGTTGCGTGTTGCGTGGCGATGTCGATGCCTCAGGTGCATATCGTCGCCTATTGCGGCGATCTCGGTTATGGCGTCGCGCGCGGCGCCGAAATGCTGTCGCTGATGCTGGGATTCGGCATCGTGAGCCGCATCGGCTCGGGCTTCATCGCTGACCGTATCGGCGGCGTGCGTACACTCCTGCTTGGATCCCTCCTTCAAGGCGTTGCTCTGTTTCTCTACCTCTGGTTCGACGGCCTCGCGTCCCTTTACGTGATCTCGGCGCTGTTCGGCCTTTTCCAGGGAGGAATTGTGCCGAGCTACGCCATCATTGTGCGCGAATATTTCCCGCCGCGCGAAGCCGCCACGCGGCTTGGCGTTGTACTGATGGCGACGCTGTTGGGCATGGCCCTAGGTGGTTGGCTGTCGGGCCTGGTCTTCGACCTTACCGGCTCTTACCGCGCGGCCTTCCTGAACGGGCTCGGCTGGAACCTGCTGAATGTTGCGATCATGGTCTGGCTGCTGCAGCGCACGCGGCATCGCATGGCCTTTGCCTGAACGGATGACGACTAGAACGCGTCGTCCGAGAGCTCCATGGTCGAGGCCGCGCCTGCCTCGATCCGCGCAAGACGCGTCGCTGTCTCCGGCAACATGTGCTCCATGAAGAAACGCGCCGTGACGAGCTTCGTATTCAAGCGGGCCGCGGAGCCGTTCGCCTTCGGCAGTTTCGCTAGCGCGGCTTCGGCAATCCTGCACCACATGTAACCGAGTGCGACAAGGCCAAAGAGGTGCATGTAGTCGTATGAGCCGGCGCCTGCATTGTCGGGCTTTGCCATTGCATTCTGCATGAACCACATCGAGGCCTGTTGCAGGTGCGCCAGCGACTGGCCGAGCGGCTTGAGATAAACGTTCATTGCGTCGCTGTTGGCGCGCTCCTTCAGGTAGGTCTGGACTTCGTTGAAGAAGGTCATGATCGCCCGGCCGCCATCCTTGCCGAGTTTGCGTCCGACCAGATCGAGCGCCTGAATGCCGTTGGCGCCTTCGTAGATCTGCGCAATTCGTGCATCGCGCACGAACTGCTCCATGCCGTGCTCGGCAATATACCCGTGTCCGCCGAAGATCTGTTGCGCCAGAACAGCGTTGGCAAAACCGCTATCGGTGAGAACGCCTTTGATCACCGGCGTGAGCAGCCCCATGTGATCGTCGGCGCTTTTGCGTTCCTTTTCATCGTCGGAGCGGTGGGCTACATCGCTCTTGAGGGCAGTCCACATTACCAGCGCGCGCGCTGCCTCGTTGAATGCGCGGATGCTCATGAGAATACGCCGCACGTCCGGATGCACGACGATCGGATCGGCCGGCTTGTCGGGATACTTCACGCCAGAAATCGACCGGCCCTGCAAACGCTCCTTCGCATAAGCCGCGGCGTTTTGGTAGGCGACCTCGGACAGCGCAAGCCCCTGAACACCCACGGCCAGGCGCGCTTCGTTCATCATCACGAACATTGCATTGAGGCCGCGGTTTTCTTCGCCGATGAGCCAGCCCGTGGCGCCGTCATAGTTCATCACGCAGGTGGAGTTACCGTGAATGCCCATCTTCTCTTCTATCGAGCCGCAGCCCACGGCATTGCGTGAACCCAGCGAGCCGTCGTCCTTCACCATGAATTTCGGCACCAGGAACAGCGAAATTCCTTTGGTTCCCGCCGGTGCGCCTTCGATGCGCGCAAGGACCAGGTGAATGATATTTTCCGACAGGTCGTGCTCGCCGGCCGAGATGAATATCTTGGTGCCACTGATCTTGTAGCTGCCATCCGTCTGCTTGGTCGCCTTCGATCGCAACAGCCCGAGATCGGTACCGCAGTGCGGCTCGGTAAGATTCATGGTGCCGGTCCAGACACCTTCGACCATTTTCGGCAGATACTTCGTCTTCAGTTCACCGGAGGCGTGCGTCAGCAGCGCAGCGATCGCACCCTGGGTCAGGCCCGGATACATAGCGAACGCCATGTTGGCCGAGCAGAAAAATTCGTTGACGATTTCGGTCAGTGTCGCCGGCAGCCCTTGGCCGCCGAATTCAGGCGGCACTGAAATCCCGATCCAACCGCCTTCAACAATCTGCTTGTAGGCGTCCTTGAAGCCAGTTGGTGTCGACACGCTTCCGTCGCCCGCGCGCTTGCAGCCTTCCTTGTCGCCGACGCGATTGAGCGGCGTGAGCACCTCTTCGCTGAATTTGGCCGCCTCGCGTAATACGGCCTCTACGACGTCGGGTGCGGCATCAGAAAACCCCGGCAGGTTTCCGTAGTGATCCAGATGGAACACGTCGTTGAGCAGGAACAAGGCGTCATCTACGGGGGCTTTATAAATTGGCATCGTCCCTCTCCCGGCCGGGCGCCGCAAAAGTTAATGGAATGTAAAGCTGGCGATCTCTTGTGCTTCGCACGATCCGGGCGCAATCCCGCCACCGCACAGGTCAAAACTCCGCATGACTATGGAGGTTTTGGTTTACACCTGTATTAAGGCCCGGGAAACGCGAAAAATTTGCGATAAGAGTCAGGCCTTTCTCGATACCGAAGCTTCGCGCGCACGCGACAATTCGGATGCAATAAACATCTCTGTGTAAATTTGCCGCAATTCGGCCAGCGCGCCATCAATGTCGCGGCGCTGGCGTTCGAGCAGATTGATCTGCTCGACACATTTTCGACGACCGATCGGAAGAGCCTTGACGCACCCACGGTCCCGCGCCGACAGCATCTCGCGGATTTCAGTCAGAGTGAAACCGAGTCGTTTTCCCTGCAGGATCAGCGCCAAACGATCCCGGTCTTCGTGGCTGAACAGGCGGGCCGAGCCGTTGCGGCGTGGAGCCAGCAAGCCCTTGCTTTGATAGAAACGCAGGGCTCTCAATGTGACGCCCGAATCGCGCGCAAGTTCGCCGATGGTAAGACTGTCTGCCCCGCGCGATCCTGAGGGGCGTTCGGTGGTACCGGCGGCTCGATCCGTACCACCGTAAGCGTGACGTCGTTCTTCGCTATCCATGCCACCCCTGCGCACCGCCAGCCCACCCCTGCGTACCGCCAGCGTCGAATCGTGCGAATCCTATTCTTGCGGCCAACTGGCCCGGTGGCATTCTGGTGTTCTGCCCGGAAAATATTACGGTCTGCGGAACCTGCGGACAGCTTCGCCTGCCCCCAGTCTTGCCCAAAACTGGGGTACGTCGCCGAAACGTTAACCGCTTGTTTACCGTCGCCGGGAAAAAGTCAGGCGTGGACGAAGGACCGAGCGTATCCACCCGTCGTTAACGCGCGCCGGTTCCGCGAGAGTCGATCCGACTCCCGAAGTCACCACCGCGGACGTGGATGCGAGCAATGAATTTTGGCTTTGCGTCGAGCGTCAAAGGTATTCGAAACGACGCGCGCAGGACGGCGGAAGAAGCTGCGCGACGAGCTGGCCTGCCGCTGAATGACTGGCTTAATGCGGCCATTCTGCAACAGGGTGCGAAACAGGGGATCAGGCTCTCACCACAGACGCGCTTCGAAGACGAGCGGTCTTCCGAAGAACTCTCCGACGTACAACTGCGGTTGGATGATCTCGGACGGCGCCTCGATCAGATTACCCGCAGTGGATTCGCCGCCTACGCCCCAAGGCGTAAACGGGACGAGACTGACCCGCTCGTCGAACAATTTGCACGGCTGGAGCAGCGGATCGAGCAGTCGGCCAGCGACATCACGCGATCGCCAGCGACTGAGATGCCAACCAAGCAGGCCGCGCGCCGGCGTCTCGGCAAAGGAGACAGAGCAACGTCGCCGGACCTGACTGGCCTGGAAAATCAGCTGCGCCGAATTACCGATCAGATCGAAACGCTACGACACCCCGATATGAAGGGAGAGATCGCGGCGCGGCGCTCCGAACTCGCCGAGATCGGCCAAACGATAAATGAGGCACTACCACGACAGGCCATTGAATCCATCGAAAAGCAAATTCAGGAATTGGCCTACAGTATCGTGGGCGGTCGGCAGGCGGGCCTCGATAGCAACGCTCTGGCTGGAATCGAATTTGGACTAGCCGAGTTGCGCGACGCACTCCGCGAGCTCGTGCCGGCCGAAGAACTTTGTGGATACAACGAAGCGATCGAGGCTCTTGGACGCAAAATCGATTTCATAGTCGCCCAAGACGACCCAGCGATGATCGCGCAACTGGACAATCTCTTTGAGACGTTGCGCAATATGGCGGCACATGTCGCCTCCGATGAGACGGTAGGTGCCCTAACCACCCGGATCCAGGCGCTGAGCGACAAGATTGATCACCTCGCAATGGGTGGCGGCGCTGGCGACGCCTTCAACAGACTCGAAATGCGCATCGACGCTCTCAGCCGCGCCGTGTCTGAACGCGCAAACGGCGGCGATACCGCAATAGGGCATATAGAAACGCTGCTCCAGTCCCTGTCCGCCAAGATCGAACAGCTTCAATCGCGTGGAGACTGGACTGCACTTGATCATTTCGAAGGCCGCATCGCCAAATTTGTCGAGCGTCTGGAGGCGACGGATTCCCGGCTCAACCACCTTGATGCCATCGAGCGCGGGTTGGCCGATCTGCTGGTCCACATCAGGGAAATCAGGACACACAAGGAGCCCGACGAAGCGCGAGCAGATACGGCGCCTGGCATCGACTTGCTGAAGCAGGACATGGCGCGCACCCACGACGTGCTCACGGCCATGCATGGAACACTCGATCGCGTCGCCGATCGGCTTAGCACACTCGAAAACGACGTCCGCAGCAATCGGGCTCCTCCTGCCGCGACTGAACACCCGGTTATGGAGCTGACCCAGGTCGTGGACGCCGCGCCAACCCCGATCGCAAAAAGTGCCGTACGACATGACCTGATCACCCAGGCCACGACGACCCCGTCGCGTCACACGATGCCTGAGGACGCCTTGACGATACCGACTGACCCGAGCAGCAGGATTGCGCCTCAGACCGAGGCCAGGGTCGGACTTGATTTGCATGGGGATCGGCCGCTTGAGCCTGGTTCCGGCCGGCCTGGATCGAGTGCAACTGCCGGCGCGCGCATTGCCGTATCGGAAGAGGCGCAGGGAGGTGAACGACCATCCGCAACGGGTTCGAAATCGAGTTTCATCGCGGCGGCCCGGCGCGCTGCCCAAGCTGCAGGCCAGGATCCAAGGAACGGTCAGACGCGCTCTGAACCTTCGAGAAAGACAGCCGACCCACCACTGCGAGCAAAGTTGGCAACGCGAGCCAAAGCGGTCGTGCTGGCGGCCAGCATCGTCGCCATTACCGTGGGGCTGGTGCAAATCACGAGCAATATTTTCCATTTCGGAATTTTCGAAGCCTCCGACAGCAAGGTCGCGGTCAATTTCGAAACGGAGCCCACCGCAGACACGAGCGAAATCCAGAACGGGGAGAGCGAAGCGGTCACTGCCAGCGGGCAGGAGAGAAAATCTCTGGGCGGCAGCGATGTCACAGCTAGTCTGCTCGCGCCGCAGACGCAGCCGAGTTTGACTCCTGCGCCTCAAGCTCCCAAAGGCGATCCCGTCCAATCACTTCTGAATTCGGTGGATGCCGGAAGCCTGTCCGCGTTGCTGAGCCCGCCCTTGTTGAACGTTCCCGCGACGGGACCGGCGCCCTCAGCAAAAGGGGATGTCACCGGCGCGATCGCCCGCACGCCCGCGGATAGCCGAACGGCGCGTCCGGAAGCACCCATCGCGCAGCCACCTGCGACAGACGGCTTACCCACCGCCATCGGCGGTGCGCGTCTGCGCAACGCGGCTACCGCCGGCGATCCCGCCGCGGCCTACGAAGTGGCCATGCGCTTCATGGAAGGCCGCGGTGTACCGGCAAATCTTGAAGAGGCCGCCAAATGGCTGGAGCGTGCCGCGAGCAAAGGCCTCGTACCGGCTCAATTCCGTTACGCGAGCATGCTCGAAAAAGGACAGGGCGTCCGAAAGGACCGGGGCGCGGCGCAAAAACTTTATGCGGCTGCGGCGGCCAAAGGTCACGCTAAGGCCATGCACAATCTCGCCGTCCTCTATGCCGAGGGGGTCGATGGCAAGCCTGACTATGCCAACGCGGTCCTGTGGTTCCGTAAGGCTGCGGACTATGGCGTCGCCGACAGCCAATTCAATCTTGCCGTCCTGGTCGCACGCGGTCTCGGGACCGAGAAAAACATCGCCGAGTCTTACAAGTGGTTTGCACTGGCAGCCGCTCAGGGCGACCGGGATGCGGGCCGCAAACGTGACGATGCCGAGGCCGTCCTCGATGCGCCGGCGCTGGCAGCCGCCCAGGAAGCGGTCAAAAACTTTGCGGTACAGGTCCAGCCGACAGCAGCCATTGCCGTTCCGGAACCTTCGGGCGGTTGGGATCGGGCCGCACCCCCGCCGCAAGACAAGCCGCGCGCGGCCGCCCCACTCTCGATAAGCGCCGTCGCCTTAGGAAAACAGTGACCTGCTCCACGGGCAGGAACTGACGGCCGAAAAGCGAGCCGACAAGCAATCCGCTTCGATCATATTGCTGACGATCGGATGCCTCGGTGCTAGTTGTCATGACGAGAGACGGCGTACCGGTTTATAAAGCACGCCCCAATCCGTCGGACGAGGACGCTTGCAGATCTATCTTCCCATCGCCGATTTGCCCGTGAACGTCTTCCTGATTCTGGGGATGGGTCTCGCGGTGGGCTACATCTCCGGCATGTTCGGGATCGGCGGCGGGTTTTTGATGACGCCGCTCCTGATCTTTGTTGGGATCTCGCCGGCAGTTGCCGTGGCGACCGTTTCCAGCCACATCGCCGCATCCTCATTCACGGGCGCGCTAAGTTACTGGCGCAAGCGTGCGGTCGACATTGCTCTTGCCTTGATGCTGCTCAGCTCGGGCATTCTCGGCACGGCCACGGGTGTCTGGCTCTTCACCGAACTGCGCGCGCTCGACCAACTCGATCTGATGATTGGCATTTCGTACGTCACGCTATTGACCGTCGTCGGCGCGATGATGATTTATGAAAGCGTGCGCGCAATTTTGCGTACGCGTCATGGTATGCCGGCGACGCTGCGGCGGCCGGGCAGCCACACGTGGCTTCACGGTTTGCCGTTCAAGCTGCGGTTCAAGCGCTCCAAAATATATGTGTCGGCGATCCCGGTCTGGGCGATCGGATTCGTCATCGGTTTTGTCGGTGCGATCATGGGCATCGGTGGCGGCTTCCTGCTGGTGCCGATGCTGATCTACTTCCTGCGGGTGCCGACTGCGACCGTCATCGGTACCTCCATGGTTCTGACGCTTGTCACGATGGCTTCCGCGACCTTGATGCACGCGGCGACGAACCATCTGGTCGATGCAGTACTGGCCCTGATCCTGATGGTCGGCGGTGTCATCGGCGCGCAGTTCGGTGCCCGCACCGGGCAGAAAATGCGCGGCGAGCGCCTGCGTCTGCTTCTCGGCCTTTTGGTTTTCGCAGTGGGCTGCCGGTTCGCCTACGAGCTGGTGGTAAAGCCCGACGACCTCTTTTCGCTTCGTTACGTGGAGAGCGGGTGATGCGGCGGATCGCGATCACGCTCGCCTTTATCGCGCTGCTCTGCGGCGCGGGGCCCGCAGTGGCCGAGCGACTGGTGGTATCGTTGTCCAATCATCGCGTGGCCGTTACTTCAAGTTTCGTCGGCGAAGAACTGGTGTTGTTTGGCACCATCGAGCCCGATCCGGTCACCCGTCCGCTGCGCCCGCCTTACGATCTTGTCGTCACGGTCACGGGGCCGCGCCAGACCCTGCGCACGCGGCGCAAGGAGCGCGTACTCGGCATTTGGGTCAACGTGGATTCGCGCGAATTTTTGCGTGTGCCATCCTATCTTGCCATTCTGAGCAACCGCCCCGTCAACACCATCGCCAACCCGGACACGCTGCGCCGGTTACAGATCGGGCTCGACAATTTTCTGTTGCCGCAGCGGATAGGAACCGACTTTGCCGACACGGTGAGCGACGATCCGTTCCGCCGCGCTTTCGTGCGACTGCAGACCCAGCAGGGCCTGTATCGCGAATCTGCCACCGCCGTGACCTTCCTCACGCCAACCGTGTTTCGTGCAGCAATCCCCATGCCTGCCGCAGTGCCGACCGGCAGCTACGGAATCGAGGTTGAACTATTCACCGGAGGGAATCTGGTCGCCCGCACCAACTCGGCCCTGGATGTGATCAAGACGGGGTTTGAACAGTATGTCGCCGACGCCGCGCGCGACTACGGCCTTCTCTACGGAGCAGTGACGGCACTGATGGCGCTGCTGATCGGCTGGTTTGCCAGTGTGATATTCGCGCGCGACTAGTCCGGCAGGCACCGCTTTGCGGTGAAAGTATAGATGCGGCCCTCGCCAAGCAGATAGGCCTTGAACGCGAGCGTCCCGAACAAATCCGCAAAGGCCGCGTCTCTCACATTCAACCCGCCGGTAAATGCACCAAAAGCCGGCAAAACAAGGCGCGTCGCATCGGCGGCAAAGCAGCGGCGGCTGACCGCCCGCCCGCGATGCGCGATTCGGGCCACCGGATGCAGATGACCACTGATTTCGCCGCAACCGCCTTTCGGTTCATGACGGAACGTCAGCCCAGCTATTTTCAGCGTTTCCTGGAATACGCCACCGATTCCTTCGGACGGCTCGGGATCGTGATTGCCGGTAATCCATATCCAGTCGCGTCCACGTTGCAGCCTTGTAAGCGTGTCACGGTCCTTGTCGCTCAACCGTGTCGGGCCACCGCCGTCATGAAAGCTGTCGCCGAGCGAGACGACACAGTGCGGGGAATAGTCCGCTATCAAGGCCGACAGGTTTGCGAGCGCACTCGCGGTGTCATGCGGGGGAAGCATCTGGCCACGGGCGGCAAAACTTGAACCCTTCTCCAGATGCAGATCGGCAACACCCAAAAGCCGCTGCTCCGGCCAATAGAGCGCGCCGCGCGGATCGGCGAGGAGCGGAACTCCGGAGAGGACGATGAGATTGCCCTCGCTTTCCGCCACATTTGGCGCCACTTCGCTCAACTCATCGCCTCCTTGACCAATTCATCGGCCGCCTCGGCCAGCAGTGTATCACCCGCCTCGCCATACACGGTTTCCCGTCCAATCTCGAGCAACACGGGAACCGCCAGTGGCGAGACGTGGTCGAGAGCCTTATGAATGATTCGGCCCCGGATCCGCGAGAGCATTTCACCAAGGCGCTTGATGTCGAGCAGACCGGTCGCCGCGTCGGAACGCGCAGCGCGCAGGAGAATATGATCCGGCTGATGCTTGCGCAGCACGTCGTAGACGAGGTCGGTGGAAATCGTGAGTTGCCGCCGCGATTTTTCCTCGCCTGGGAAACGCTTTTCGATCAACCCGGCAATGATCGCGCAGCTGCGGAACGTCCGTTTCATCAGCGCCGATTCAGCGAGCCACGCTTCCAGATCATCACCAAGCATGTCCTCGTCGAATAACTGGGCGAGCGAGAAGTCGCCGCGCCTGATGTGCAAGGCAATGTCGCCCAACCCCCAGACCGCCAAGGCGTATTCATTGGCGACAAAGCCGAGCGGCCGCAGCCGCGCCCGTTCCAGCCGGCGCGTCAGCAACATGCCAAGCGTCTGGTGCGCCAATCGGCCTTCGAACGGATAGCAGACGAGGTAGTAGTTGGCGGCCCGTGGAAACGTTTCGACCAATAGATCGCCGGCATCCGGAAGTATCGAACGCCTTTGCTGGATCTTCAGCCACTCGCGCACCTGATCAGGAAGCGCGCGCCAAGCCTCAGGCTTCGCCAGAATGGCGCGCACGCGCCCCGCCAGATAGGTCGAAAGCGGAAACTTGCCTCCCTCGTAAGCCGGCACCTTCGGGTCAGTGGCATCCGACCGTGAGACGTAAACCTCGTCTTCGACGAGGGCTTCGTATTTGAGAATTTCGCCGGCAAAAACGAAAGTGTCCCCTGGTCTCAATGTCTCGATGAAATATTCCTCAACCTCTCCCAGCAGTCGACCGCCGCGCGGCACGATGGCGCCACTGCGACGCGAGCGCACCAGCCGGACCTTGATCATGTCGGCTTCGACGATCGTACCGACATTCATGCGGTAACGCTGGGCGACCCGCGGATGCGTGATGCGCCAGCGGCCGTCCTTGCCTTGCCTGATCTTGGCAAACCGCTCATAGGCCTTCAGCGCGTAGCCTCCTGTCGCAACGAACTCGACGGCGGCGTCGAAATCGGCACGACTGAGCCCGGCGTAGGGCGCTGCGGCGCAGATCTCCGCGTAGAGTTCATCGGCAATGAACGGCTCTCCACAAGCCCGCCCCAGGATGTGCTGGGCAAGTACATCAAGCGCACCCGTGCGCAATGGCGGCGTATCCTGCGCATTCTCGGCCACGGCATCGATGGCCGCGCGGCATTCAAGCACCTCGAAGCGATTTGCCGGCACCAACACCGCCTCGGACGGTTCATCGAGGCGGTGATTGGAGCGCCCAATTCGTTGCATCAGTCGCGAGCACCCTTTCGGTGCGCCGACATTGATCACGAGATCGACGTCACCCCAGTCTACACCAAGATCGAGAGAAGACGTGCAAACCACCGCGCGCAGCTTGCCCGCGGCCATCGCATCTTCGACACGACGGCGTTGCGCAACATCGAGGGAACCGTGATGAAGTGCGATGGCCAGGTTGTCCTCGTTGGCCCGCCACAACTCTTGGAAAAGAAATTCCGCCTGACTGCGTGTATTGACGAATATCAGCGTGGTCTTGTGCGTCTTGATTTGCGCGTAGATTTCCCCAAGAGCATGACGCGCCGAATGGCCGGCCCATGGCAGATGCTCCTCGGTATCGAGCATCGTGACGACCGGTTGGGCGCCAGCTTGCGCCGTAACCAGGTCGGCAAGCGCCCGACCCTGCGACGGCTGCGGCACCAGAAATCGACGCAGCTCGTCAGGTTCGGCGACGGTCGCGGAAAGGCCAATCGTGGTCAGTTCGGGCGCGAGCTTGAACAGGCGGGCCAAACCGAGCGACAGCAGGTCGCCGCGCTTCGACGTGACGAGCGAATGAAGTTCGTCGAGGACCACACGCTTGAGCGTACCGAACAGATAGGGCGCATCGGCGCTGGCGAGCAGCAGCGCCAATTGCTCCGGCGTGGTGAGCAGAATATCGGGCGGATCTCGCCGCTGGCGCTGGCGCTTTGACGTCGGCGTGTCGCCCGTACGGGTTTCAATCCGCACCGGCAGTCTCATCTCCTGAACCGGAATCTCGAGGTTGCGCGCAATGTCGACGGCGAGCGCCTTCAGCGGCGAAATATAAAGAGTGTGCAGCCCCTGCGAGCGCACCAAAGTTCGCCCGATCGGCTTCAGGTTGCGCGAGCGGATGCCGCGTTGGCTCAACTCCACGAGCGTCGGCAGAAAGCCGGCCAGGGTCTTGCCGCCGCCGGTCGGTGCGATGAGCAGCGCCGAATGTCCCGCACTGGCTTTCCCCAAAAGCGCAAGCTGATGCTCGCGCACCCGCCAACCGCGGCCAGCGAACCAGCGGAGAAAGACATCCGGCAATTGCGGCGTTGCGCTGAAGAGGTCTCGCGCGGGTTCCATGGATTTCAGTGTCCGGCCACAATGATCAATCCGGGCACGGGGACGCCTTTCTCGACGCGCGTGGAGGCAAAATCCAGGCTTAACGGGTTCAGGCCCGACGCCACCAAAGCAGCACGCACGTGCGCTTCGCTGTGAGCGTAACGCAACGTGTCCCGCAAGATGACGTCTCCGTTTTCGTGCGTTTCCACGCTGAAAGCCAGCAGCCCGGATGAATCCATCACCTTTGCAACGGCGTGCAACGCCGGCGCAAGGTCGTCGAGATACATAAAAACGTCGGCCGCGAGTACAAGGTGATAGTGGGCGCCGATTTCCGCTTCGCTTGCCAGAAAAGCGAGAATCTCTTTCTCGATCAGGCGGTCGTAGACGCCCTTTGTCCGCGCCTGGACGAGCATTCCCGACGAGAGATCGACACCTACCATCCAGTCGCTGAACGGACGTAACGGCAAAGCCGCGAGGCCTGTACCGCAGCCGAGGTCGAGAACCGAACCGAATTTCATGCGGCGATCGGAGTGCACCCCTTCGATGGCACGGAACAACAGCTCCGGAGCGCGATAGTTCAGGCCGACCGTCAGTACTTGGTCGAAACGGGGCGCGTAGTCATCGAACAGCGCGCGAACGTAGCCTTCTCCCATGGCCCCGCCAGAACGGACGCCCAGGCGCGTGAGACGAAGCGCGGCACCGTGGACGTCCTGCGGATCGGCTGCTTTTGCCTGGCCGAAAGCCGCAACAGCGCCGGCGCGATCGCCCAGCCTTTCACGCAGTTCGCCGAGCATGAACCAGGCCGAGGCATAGCTCGGCGCGAGCTCGAGCGCCTGCATCAGCAGGTCGGCCGCGCCCGTCAGGTCGCCCCTCGCCTCGCGATCGCGGGCCCATTCGAAGCGTCTGTCGGCAATCACATCACCGGAAGACAGGAATATCGGACTGCTCATTCTTTGGTTCTTTGTCGTCTGGCACCGCATAACTATCTAATCACGATGCGCCCTGAAGATATCCTGGTCCCGACGCCGTCGGGTGTCTGTTGCAAGCCCGGTGGCTTTCACATCGATCCGACCCGTCCGGTCAAAAAGGCCCTGATCACGCATGGCCATTCTGACCATGCGCGCGCCGGGCACGGCGCTGTCCTGGCAACGCAGGAAACCCTCGACATCATGCGTCTGCGCTACGGCGACAATTTTGCCGTCAGCACGCAGGCGGTGAGCTACGGCGAAACCGTAAAGCTCGATGGTGTAACTGTCAGTTTCCATCCCGCCGGGCATGTGCTCGGTTCGGCACAGATCCGGGTCGAATGCAACGGCCTCCGTGTCGTTGCCTCCGGCGACTACAAGGATGTTGCCGACCCGACATGCGCCCCGTTTGAGTTGATTCCGTGCGACGTATTTATAACCGAGGCGACTTTCGGACTACCGGTGTTCCGCCACCATGACGCGGAAGGCGAAATCGCCAAGCTCTTGCGCTCTGTCGAGCTGTTCCCCGAACGCGCACACCTGGTCGGCGCCTATTCTCTCGGCAAGGCTCAGCGCGTGATGGCGATGCTGCGTGCGGCCGGACACGATCGACCCATCTATATCCATGGCGCCATGGAAGCGATCACGCGCTACTACGAGAGCCGCGCCATCAATCTCGGGCAGGTTGAGCTGGTACGCGGTGCCAACAAGGCCGAGCTCGGCGGCCACATCATCATCTGTCCTCCCACTGCAATGAGCGATCTGTGGTCGCGCCGCTTTCCGGAACCGGTGACGGCGTTCGCGTCGGGCTGGATGCGCGTGCGCGCACGCGCGCGTCAACATGGTGTCACCTTGCCCCTCGTCATCTCTGATCACGCCGATTGGGACGGGCTGACCGCGACGATCTCCGCCACTGGCGCTTTCGAAATATGGGTTACTCACGGTCAGGAAGATGCGCTGGTGCATTGGTGCCAGTCGAAAGGCTTGAAGGCGCGGCCGCTCGATATTGTCGGCTACGGCGATGAAGACGATCCCGGCGCGCAAGCCGAGGCCGAAGCATGAACCGCTTTGCCGAACTGCTCGACCGGCTGGCCTACGAACCCGGACGCAATGCCAAGCTGCGGCTGATCACCGACTATTTACGCGGCACGCCGGATCCCGAGCGCGGCTGGGCGCTCGCGGCGCTTACCGGCGCGCTCAGTTTCAAGCATGCCAAGGCCGGCATGATTCGCGGTCTCATTGCCGAGCGAACGGACCCCGCACTGTTTGCACTCTCCTATGACTACGTTGGCGATCTGTCGGAAACGGTCGCGCTGATGTGGCCTGCCGACCCGACACAGAAATCCAGGTCGGCGCCGACGCTGTCCGACGTTGTACAAACCCTGTCCACGCTCGGCAAAGCACAGCTGCCGGCGCAGATCGCGCGCTGGCTCGATGGACTGGACGAGACCGGGCGTTGGGCACTCCTGAAACTCGTGACCGGCGCGCTGCGGATTGGCGTGTCGGCGCGGCTTGCAAAAACCGCGGTCGCGTCATTCGGCCATCGAGAATCTGACGAGATCGAGATTCTCTGGCCGGGGCTGTCACCGCCTTATCTGGATCTCTTCGCCTGGCTTGAGGGGCGGGCTGATAAACCGTCAACGCGCGACCCCGCGCCGTTCCGTCCGGCAATGCTTGCACATGCTGCAGAGGAATCCGACCTCATCACTCTCAACGCCGCGGATTATCTCGCCGAATGGAAGTGGGACGGCATCCGTGTGCAGGCCGTTGCCGGATATGACGAGCATGGCGAATTGGTTGCCCGGCTCTATTCGCGCACAGGCGAGGAAATTTCCCGCAGCTTTCCTGATCTGCTCGCGGCGTTGCGGCTGCCCTGCGCAATCGACGGCGAATTGCTGATCATGCGCGAAGCCCGGGTGCAGTCCTTCAACGTGCTGCAGCAGCGTCTAAACCGCAAATCGGTGACGGCGAAGCTGATGGCAGAGTTTCCCGCGCATCTGCGAGCCTACGATCTGCTGGCGGAAGGCGACGAGGACGTGCGCGATCGCTCTTTTTCTGATCGGCGCGGACGGCTGCAGGCGCTCATCACCCGGCTGAATGATCCGCGCGTCGATATTTCCCCACTGGTGCCGTTCAAAACCTGGAGTGAGTTGACCGCCGCCCGTGCCGACCCGTCATCGGCTGGAGCCGGTGCAGATGCCGAAGCGGTCGAAGGCGTCATGGTGAAGCGCCGGGACGCGGCCTATGTGCCCGGCCGACCCAGGGGCGCCTGGTGGAAATGGAAACGCGATCCCATGGTGATCGATGCCGTGCTGATGTATGCGCAGCGCGGGCATGGCAAGCGTTCGTCCTACTATTCCGACTATACGTTCGGTGTATGGAGCAAAGGGGAGACCGGCGAAGAGCTTGTTCCCGTCGGCAAGGCCTATTTCGGATTCACCGACGAGGAGCTGCTCCTTATCGATCGTTTCGTGCGGCGGAATACCGTCGATCGATTCGGCCCGGTGCGAGAGGTCGTGCACGAACCGAAATCAGGGTTGGTGCTGGAAGTTGCTTTCGAAGGGCTGCAGCGCTCGACGCGCCACAAGTCCGGTATCGCGATGCGATTTCCGCGCATCAGTCGTTTGCGCTGGGATAAGCCGCCGGCCGAAGCCGATCGGCTGGAGACACTCGAAAACATGCTGACGCAGCGCGAGCATGCTACAATGGCTGCGAATGGAGGCGGTAATGTCTGAAAATCAGGTCGCGCGTTGGGTGGGCGGCTCTCCGATGGGAGTGCTGGTGCGCTTGATTCTGGTGTCGATTCTGGTGGGCGTGATCCTTTCGGCGCTCGGCCTCGATCCGTTCGACATCATCCACAGCATCGAGCGGCTGATCCGCTCGATCTGGAACATGGGTTTTGATGCGATCCGCTGGCTGTGGCGCTATTTCCTGCTCGGCGCGGTGATCGTTATCCCCATCTGGTTCATCATGCGCATGGTTAATGCGCCGCGCGGGCGGTAGATCCTAGCCGGGCCAGCTCTCCGCGGTGATGGCCGCCGCGTCGCTGCCGACCATCGATGCGAGCGAGTTGCGGTGGCCGCGCTTGAGTGCGGCCGTCAGGTCGGCCTTGATCTCCGAAACCAGCCCGATGCCGTGATAGACCAGTGCGCTGTAGAGCTGCAGTAGCGTCGCGCCGGCCTTGATCTTGGCAATGGCGGTGGCGCCGGAGTCGATGCCGCCGACGCCGACGACGGGGAACGCCCCTTCGGCCCGAACGAACGTTTCCGCCAGCATCCGGGTCGAGAGTTTGAACAGAGGTCGACCCGATAATCCGCCCTGCTCGCGCGTCTTGCTGCGGTCGCGCAACGAGCCGGGCCGCGTGATCGTCGTGTTCCCGACGATCATTCCATCGACACGACGTTTGCGAGCGATGCCGACAACATCATCGAGTTCGGACAATGTGAGATCCGGCGCAATTTTCAGGAGGATCGGTGTCGGGCCCGTGCGTGATCGCGTTCTTTCGCGTGCATCGATCACACGCGCCAACAAATCGTCGAGCGCATTCGCCTGCTGCAAATCGCGCAGACCCGGCGTATTCGGTGATGACACGTTGACCGTAAAGTAGCTGGCGACGGCGGAAAGCGTTTCGATCAGCCGGACGTAATCCTCAGCGCGATCTTTCGCGTCGCGATTGGCTCCGATGTTGACGCCAACGATCCCACCCGCGCCGCGCCGCGCCGCGAGCCGCATGTGCACTGCGGCCGCGCCCTCGTTATTGAACCCCAACCGATTTATGACAGCCTGATCGCTCTCGAGGCGGAACAGACGCGGTCTCGGGTTGCCGGATTGGGGCCGCGGTGTGACCGTTCCAACTTCAACGAAGCCAAATCCGAGCCGCAGCAGCGCGTCAGGGACCTCCGCGTTCTTGTCAAAACCGGCCGCAAGACCGATAGGATTCGGAAACTTGAGTCCGAAGGCGCGCACGGCTAGTTCGTCCCCGTCGGCCGGCGCCTTGGCGATGGGCATGATCCGCAGCGCTTTGATGGCAAGCCTGTGCGCGTCTTCGGGATCGAGCGCACGCAGGAACGGTCGCGACAGGCGGTCGAAAAGACCGATCAAAAGGCGAGTCTCCGTTGCATGACGGCCCGACCCTATCGGCGACGGCGGGGTTTTTTCAAGGCAGCCACCAAAGGAAACGGTTGCGACAGGGGGCCCACTCAAGGCTATAATTCCTATCCTGTCTGACTCACAGTTACAGCCGGTGCGAGCGTCCATGCCCATGCTTAGCCACAGCCAAATCTGGACAGCCATCGATCGTTTGGCCGCGCGCGCCAAGATGACGCCGTCAGGCCTTGCGAAAAAGGCCGGCCTCGACCCGACGACGTTCAACAAGTCCAAGCGCGTCACCCCGGAAGGACGACCGCGTTGGCCTTCGACAGAATCGGTCGCCAAGGCGCTTCAGGCGACGAGCACCAAGTTCGACACGTTCGTGACCCTGATCAGCGACGGCGGCAAGGCGACGATGCATAGCGTGCCGCTCATGGGTTTCGCGCAGGCCGGTGCCGGCGGATTTTTCGATGACGGCGGCTTTCCGGTCGGCAAGGGCTGGGAGGAGATCGCCTTTCCCTCGGTGAACGACGAACATGCTTACGCCCTGGAAATCTCAGGCGACTCCATGAAGCCCGCCTATCGCAACGGCGACGTCATCATCGTTTCGCCAGGAGCTACTGTACGAAAAGGCGATCGCGTCGTGGTCAAGACCAAAGACGGCGAGGTCATGGTCAAAGAACTCAAGCGCAAGACCGTAAAAGCCGTCGAGTTGAAGTCGCTCAACTCTGACCATCGCGACCGGACACTGCCGACCGTTGATATCGTTTGGCTCGCGCGTATCGTCTGGGCGAGCCAGTAGTCCGATCCGTCAAGCGGATCGCGCCAAGGCGCCATCGATCATATCGACGGTGTTCTGCAGACCGTAAAGCGCGACGAACGAACCGAAACGCGGACCTTTTTCCTGACCCAGCAACACTTGATAAATCAGGTTGAACCAGTCGAGTGATACGCCGGGCTTGCCATCCTTTGCCTTCTTTTTCTGATCAAGGAATGGCTCGCGGCGGCCGACCTCGTAGACCACGTTCTGGATCTCTTCGGCGCTGGCCTCGGGTTTCAGCTGCGAAAGAGCATCACGCAGGTCGATCAGTGCAGCGCGTTCAGCATCCGTAGGTTCGCGGAATCTTTTTTCCGGTAACACAAAGTCACGGAAATAATGAATGGCGTATTCGACCAGCTCATTCAGCTTCGGATGCGTTTTGGGCGTGACACCCGGCCGGTAGCGCCCGATGAAACCCCACAAGGTCTCGGCATTCTCGGCATTAGACGAAGAGACGAGCGTCAACAGCATGTTGAACGCGATCGGCATGTCAGCCTTCGGAGGCTTGCCGGAGTGAATGTGCCAGACCGGGTTCGAAAGTTGCTGCCTCGAATCCTGCCGTTCGAAGCGATCGAGAAATTGATAGTACTCGTCGACATTGCGCGGGATGACGTCGAAATAGAGTCGCTTGGCCGCCTTCGGCTCGCGATACATGAACAATGACAGGCTTTCGGGGCTTGCGTAGCGCAGCCACTCTTCGATGGTCAGGCCGTTACCTTTTGATTTGGAAATCTTCTGGCCCTTTTCATCGAGAAAAAGCTCATAGTTGAATCCCTCGGGCGCGACACCGCCAAGTGCACGACAGATCTCGCCCGACAGTTTCACCGAATCGATCAGATCCTTCCCGGCCATCTCGTAGTCGACGCCGAGCGCCACCCAGCGCATGGCCCAATCGGGCTTCCACTGCAGCTTGCAGCGACCGGCCGTGACTGGCGTCACGATCTGTTCTTTGGTGTCAGGATCCTCATAGGTGATGGTGCCGGCTTTTGCATCGTGCGCCGTAACCGGCACTTGCAGAACGATTCCGGTTGTTGGCGACACCGGCAGGAATGGCGAATAGGTTGCCGCCCTCTCCTCACGCAACGATGGTAGCATGATCGCCATCACCTCGTCGAAGCGGGAAAGCGTCTTGAGCAAGGCTTCGTCGAAACGACCCGACTTGTAGCATTCGGTCGACGACATGAATTCGTATTCGAAACCGAAGTGATCCAAGAAGGCGCGTAACCGCGCATTGTTATGCTCACCGAAGCTCGGGTGCGTGCCGAAAGGATCAGGCACCTTTGTCAGAGGTTTGCCGAGATGCTTCTCGAGCAGCTCCTTGTTCGGCACGTTGTCCGGGACTTTGCGCAGCCCATCCATATCGTCGGAAAAAGCAATCAAGCGCGTCCAGATCTTGTCGTCGGTCAGGACACGAAACGCGTGACGCACCATGGTCGTGCGGGCGACCTCGCCGAACGTCCCGATGTGCGGCAGGCCGGATGGGCCATAGCCGGTCTCGAAGATCACCTCGTCCTTAGGGTGCTTTTTGAGCCGCGCAACGATTTTGCGCGCTTCTTCGAACGGCCACGCATTTGACTGCTCGGCCAGTTGGCGCAAGTTGGTAATAGTTTCGTTCACAGACAATCTCCGGGGCGCGGACACTAGAAATGCCGCCGCGTCACGTCAAATGCTCGCCGCTCAAAAAGGGCTGACCGGGAAATAGCGCAGCCACAGGTCTGTGAAACGCCCCTTTTCCCACAAGCGGAACAGTGCCCAGTTGAAAGCCTGCCGCAACAAATCGTTGCCGCGCCTCACCGCTATTCCAACGCCCTCACCGAAAAACCGGCTTTCCAGATAGGGCCCGCCACGGAAAACGCAGCAGTTGGCCGAGTCGGTCCCATTGAGCCAGAAGGCAAGCGAAACCCCGTCACCGAACAGAAGGTCGACCTCGCCACGCTTGAGGGCAAATCGCGCAGCGTCGGCATCGGGAAAAGGTCGCAGCTCCGCTTCCGTGAAAAGTGCTTTCAGGAATGCTTCGTGCGCGGTGCCTGCGACAACCGCAATCTTTTTTCCTTCGAGCGCTTCCGGGCGGATGTCCTCGATTGTGCTGTCACGGCGCGAAACGAACCGAGCCGGCGTGCGGTAGTACGGATCGCTGAAATCCACGCGCGCTCGCATTTCCGGAGTAGCGGCAATCGAGGCGATCACGGCGTCGCCGTTGTTGCTGTTGAGCGCACTGATCAAAGTATCGAACCGGCGCATTTGGACCGTGCAGGCCACCTTGAGCTCCTCGCAGATCATCCGCGCGAGATCCACGTTGAACCCGATAGGTGCTCCGTCAGGTCCGGCATAGTTGAAGGGGGGATAATCGATCTCCGTTAAGAACCGGATTATGTTGATGCGGGAAAGATCCGGCCTTTCCGGCCGACGGCGGGGATCCCAAAACCCGGGTACTGCCATCGGGTCCGCGGTCGCGGCGGCGGAACCTGGCGGCGTAGATGCGGCTGGCGGAGGTGAACTGGGCGTCGTCGCTTGTGCGTGTGCCGCAGCCGGGGCCAAAGTCGTCAATATAGTGACGAGAGCGTACGCCGCGCCGCGCCAGCACGTAAGTGAATGCAGCCTCATCCGACGGTCCTTAACCTCGAATCGTGGCGACCATAGCATCGTCGGAGCAGCGGGCCAGTCATAATCACGCATCATGCGGTCGGTTGGCCGCCATCAAGCGCCCGTCAAACGTTTTGCAATTTCGTGGACCGGCATCTTGACAAGATCCTTGTCCACCTCGGCGCGCACCGCCCCTTTAACGGCATGCGAATAAGACGGACGGATCATCCCCAGCGCGCGCGGTGAGGCGACGATAATCAGCGATTTCGTTCTCCCAGACGAAAGCGCTTCCTCGAGATGCTGCGCCAACTGCGTGAGAAATGCCCGTTCGGCTTGATCGTGCCAATCGGTCTGTTCAACCGCGCTTCGCGCGCTGCCGACAGAATTGAATGTGCGGCCCGGCGCATCCGTTCCAATCAGATGTGTCGCCAGATCCTTCTGCTCAAAAACCTGAACCGTCTTGAGGTTGGGGGCCCTGATGTCGCCCGCATTTTCCAGAACCAGCGCCTTTGCCCCATCGCAGACCACAACCCACTCTCCGTGCCGGATTAAAAGCGCCGTCATGGACCAACCTCCTTAAATGGACGCAACTAAAAACAGATAGTTACGGCCTCGGCATTTTGCCTGGACGAAATTGGTTTAGCCGGCCGTCAGTTCGTACCGTCAAGTAACCGTCGCGCGATGACCTGCGCCTGAATCTCGGCGGCGCCTTCAAAGATATTGAGAATTCGGGCATCGCACAGGATGCGGGAAACCGGAAACTCCAACGCGAACCCGTTGCCTCCGTGTACCTGTACGGCGTTGTCCGCCGCCGCCCACGCTACTCTAGCCGCCAGCAGCTTGGCCATGCCCGCTTCAAGATCGCATCGGCGGCCTGAATCCTTTTCCCGCGCGGCATGATAGGTCAGTTGACGCGCAATCATGATTTCCGCCGCCATCATGACAATTTTGTCGGCGACGCGCGGGAAACCGACGATCGGACCGCCGAACTGAACGCGATTCTGCGCATAGTCAAGCGCCTGTTCCATGGCAGCTTGCGCGACACCGATCGCTCGCGCGGCAGTCTGAATGCGCGCCGATTCGAAAGTCTGCATGAGCTGTTTGAAGCCGAGCCCCTCGACCCCGCCCAGCAAATTCTCGGCCTTCACCCCGAAGCCGTCGAAGGCTATTTCGTACTCCTTCATGCCGCGATATCCGAGCACTTCGATTTCGGTTCCGCTCATTCCCTTTGCTGGAAACGGGTTCTTGTCATCGCCACGCGGCTTTTCAGCAAGAAGCATCGAGAGACCGCGATGGCCAGCTTCTTTCGGATTGGTGCGCACAAGCAGCGTCATCAGATCGGCGCGCACCGGATGCGTGATCCACGTTTTGTTGCCATAGACTTTATAGACATTGCCCTCGCGAACCGCGCGCGTCTTGATCGATGCGAGATCCGACCCGGTGTTCGGTTCGGTAAAAACCGCGGTTGGAAGCACTTCTCCTGACGCAATCTTGGGCAGCCATTTTTCCTTCTGCTCAGCGGTTCCGCTGCCGAGAATCAATTCGGCGGCAATCTCGGAACGCGTACCAAGCGACCCCACACCGATGTATCCTCGCGACAGTTCTTCAGAAACGACGCACATTGATTCCTTGCCGAGTCCCATTCCTCCGAAGTCTTCCGGAATTGTGAGCCCGAACACGCCCAGTTCCGACATCTGTTTGATGATGTCGAGCGGAATGTAGCTGTTCGTCCGATGCCAGCCCTGCGCGTGTCCGATCACTTCGGCATCGGCGAACCGGCGCATTTCCACACGGATCGATTCCAGTGTTTCTTCGAGGCCGCAGACGCCAACGGTGATGCCATGGCTTGCACGTATCAACTCGATCAAACGTGCACGCCGTTCCGCGTTATTGCCGCCGGCGATCAGAGTTTCGGCTATCGGACCAAGGCGAGCGGCGATCTGGGCTTGGGACAGGCCGAGGTCGGACAACCTCACCACTTCGTTTTGACTCATCGGAATTCCGCCGGCGACTTGGGCAAGATATTCGCCAAGTCCGATGCGGATCAGCAGTTCCTCAAGCTCGCCGAGCGTTCCTTCGCCGGTCAGTCGTGCCGCATAGGACGCGAGTTGGCGGACGGCTTCGACATAGGTGGCGAGCCAGGCCAGGCCGTGGGTGGCACGTTGCTCGCGGTCGAACAAACGGCCGACGATACGTCCCTCGACCGTGACCTGCGCGCGTACCTTTGCCGTCGCCTCCGCCAGGAGTGCATCCAGGGAGGCACTGGCCTCTTGGGCAAGCTCGATGAGATCGGATTTTCCAGCTGAACGGGGTGCAGTAGCGGGCATCGAAAGCTCGTGGATAAAAATGGCCGGCAAAGTCACACTACGCGTGCACTGCACAAAAGCAAAGTTGCGTGAGAATTCAGGCTCTTGGGCCCGGCCCAGCGGCAGTCTTGGATCATCGTCAAAGACTTCAGTGTCAACCTCGACAACAACCTGGTCGTGAGTTTCGAGAAGGTGCACGCAACTGCGCTCAAGGCCTTGAAACGCTAACTGCATCCATCGATCAAAATCACACCGAAAACATTGAAGGACTACGCAAGGACCTGATGTGCCTGCGCGGGAATTTCAATGAATTGATGCAGGAACAGAAAACACTGGGCTTCGACGAGTCATCCGGTCTGCGAAGGAACCTACAGGTGGCCGGCAATGCCGTCGAGCGCATCATCAATTAGGACATGTCGGGGGCGGAAGCCTGGAAGCTCAAGTCCGCCAATTCTCAGCAGCGTCCAAGCAGCCTAGTTGGGTTGCAGGGCTTGCAAAGCGGCCCCCAATAGACGATTTGAAATAGATGCCGCCTGCGGGAGCATCTCTTGCGAGTTCTTAAGCGGTCAATGCAAATCGCAGACGACGCTTTTCGCCGTTTCATCGCGGACGACGGCTGGGCGATCGCGAGTCACATCGCATTGTCCACGCTGATGGCCATGTTTCCGTTCCTAATCGTGGTTGCTGCGTTGGCCGGTTTTTTCTTCGGATCGCAAGAACTAGCGGACGAGGCGGCGCGCCTGTTGCTTGAAGCCTGGCCGAAACAGGTTGCGGCGCCCATTGCTCTCGACGTCACTGGCGTGATGACCTCGACGCGCGGAGACGTGCTGACGCTCGGCGTCTTGTTCGCGCTCTATTTCGCCTCGAGCGGCGTCGAAAGCCTGCGCATCGGGCTTAACCGCGCGTACGACATCAAAGAAATGCGTTCGTGGTGGGTGCTTCGGCTTGAGTCGATTGTCTACGTGTTGGTGGGAGCCGTTGCGATCCTGGCTTTTTCGTTTCTGGTTGTCTTTGCCCCGCTAATCATCTCAAAGCTCATCCACTACGTGCCTGCACTCGAACAATTTGGAAGTACCATCACTCTTGCGCGTTACGCTGTCGCCGCATCGGTTCTCGTGATGGCACTGACGATCGTGCACCTTTGGCTGCCTGCTGGCCGGCGTTCTTTCGGACAGATCGCGCCGGGAATCATTGCTACTCTTTTGCTGTGGCTGGTCAGTGGCGCCGTATTCGGCCGTTATCTGGCCGACTATGCGTTCGCCTACGTATCGATGTACGCCGGCCTGGCATCGGCAATGGTGGCGCTCGTCTTCCTTTATATTTGCGCGTCGATTTTCATTTACGGCGGCGAATTAAATTCAGCGATCGCGCAGATGCGACTGAAAGAGCGCTAGCCACCCGACGCTTCAATCGCGTCGTCAAAGGTTCTCAGGCCGGTGCGCGGCGCGTTCACCATCACCGCCATATTTCCCGGGGGGTGTTGGTTTTTCCACATCTTCATATGAGCCAACGGTATCTTGTCCCAGGCGAAGACCTCGCTCATGCACGGATCGATGCGCTGCTCGAGCACGAAACGATTTGCCTGAGACGCCTGTTTGAGATGTGCGAAATGTGAGCCTTGGATGCGCTTCTGGCGCATCCATACATACCGCGCGTCGAAAGTGAGATTGTAGCCCGTCGTTCCGGCGCAAAACACAACCATTCCACCGCGCTTCACGACGAGACATGAAACGGGAAACGTCTGCTCACCCGGGTGCTCGAACACGATATCGACGTCGCGCTTGCCCGTGATGTCCCAGATGGCCTTGCCGAAACGTCTAGCCTCCTTCGTCCAGGTCGCAAACTCCGGCGAGTTCACGGCCGGCATTTGGCCCCAGCAGGTAAACTCCTTGCGGTTGATTACGC
Source organism: Pseudolabrys sp. (assembly GCA_035538755.1). Classification (GTDB taxonomy): domain Bacteria; phylum Pseudomonadota; class Alphaproteobacteria; order Rhizobiales; family Xanthobacteraceae; genus Pseudolabrys. The sequence goes on along the minus strand of DATLJR010000145.1, from coordinate 29,190 downwards.
CTTTGGCACCGAGATTAAGGACATACTCGGTCCTCGACTCGTCGGAAATAACCGCAATAGCGTTAGCACCTGACGCCGCCACAAGCTGCACGCCGAATACGCCGAGGCCGCCCGAGCCGCCCCACACTAACACATTGTCACCGGGCTTGAGAGTGTGCGGCGAATGACCGAAGAGCATGCGGTACGCCGTCGCAAGCGTAAGCGTATAGCAGGCTGACTCTTCCCAGGAGAGATGATTCGGCTTGGGCATCAGTTGCCGCGATTGAACGCGGCAGAACTGCGCGAACGATCCGTCGGGCGTCTCGTATCCCCAGATCCGCTGCGAAGGAGACAGCAAAGGATCGCCACCGTTGCAGTCTTCATCGTCGCCGTCGTCTTGATTGCAGTGGACGATGACTTCGTCGCCGACCTTCCAGCGCTTGACCTTGGCGCCTACCGCCCAAACGGCTCCGGATGCGTCGGAGCCGGCGATGTGGAATGGATGCTTGTGGCCATCGAGCGGCGAGATTGGAACGCCGAGTCCGGCCCAAATGCCGTTGTAGTTCACGCCACCCGCCATGACGTAGACGAGCACTTCGTCGTCGCCGATCGGCCAGGTGGGTACGATTTCTAGCTGGAAAGATTGATCGGGCGGACCGTGCCGCTCCTTGCGGATGACCCAGGCATGCATTTTCTCGGGCACATGTCCGAGCGGCGGAATCTCACCGATTCCGTAAAGGTCCTTCAGTGGTGCGACAGCCCTCGCCTTTGCAACCGCCGGCATCGACGTCCTCCATTATCTATACAACACTCTGACGCAAATTATGTTGCGTCGCAATATTTCCGTTGTCGTCATAGAAAGCTGTTCCTGGACAACGCGTTACAAAGTTTTTGCCCCCGTTTTTGCGAATCGCGTGACGCGACCCTTAAGGGTTTTGCAATGCGCCCGGCCTAGGGCCTAGCTTGGCAATATCATTGCCGGAGCGGAATGGCGGTGGATATTCAATCCACCCTACCCTGGCCCATGCTCGCACCTTCCGGACTGGAAGCGTGCGCATGCCGACGACGTCGCCGTCGTGCACATGCGTCGCTGAGCTGCTCACCGACACCGGTAAATTGCCATCCACAGGCGTCGACGCGGCGCCCGGTTTGGTATTCAATTGTATTGATTGGCGGCCATCATCGGGGACGCGCCGCCCTTCGGGGGAAAAGCCATGTCATTGCAAGCTTTGATCATCCTCATCATCGTTGGGGCGATTGCCGGCTGGCTCGCCGGCATCATCGTCAAAGGGGTCGGTTTTGGCCTCGTCGGTAATATCATCGTAGGCATAGTGGGTGCATTCATCGGCACCTGGGTGCTCGGTGCGTTGGGGGTTGCGATCGGCGGAAGTTTTGTTCGTGACATCATCAACGCGACGATCGGCGCCGTAATCTTGTTGTTCATAATAAGCCTTGTGAAACGGGCCTAATCAGCCCTTTCCACCCGCGCTCCGCTCCCCTCTGACCATTCACAGCCGGGCATACCGGTCGGGCTGAGCGATGTTGCGTTGCAGCAAACGCTGGGCCAAAATGGCTTGGTCAGGCTAGCGATGCACGACAAAACTCACCGCGATAAACCTTGGATTTTCCGCACCTATGCCGGCCACTCAACGGCTGCGGATTCAAATGGGCTTTATCGCAAGAACCTGGCCAAGGGGCAGACCGGCCTGTCGGTCGCTTTCGATCTGCCAACCCAAACCGGATACGACTCCGACCACGTACTCGCGAGAGGTGAGGTCGGCAAAGTCGGGGTGCCAATTTGTCATCTTGGCGACATGCGGGCGTTGTTCGACGGCATTCCGCTCGCAACGATGAACACATCGATGACCATCAACGCTACCGCGGCGTGGCTGATGGCACTTTACATTGCGGTCGCTGACGAGCAGGGCGCGCCTCGGAGTGTCCTGCAGGGCACTATCCAGAATGACATCATCAAAGAATACCTTTCGCGCGGCACGTACGTCTTTCCGCCTGCACCATCGATGCGGCTGATCAAGGACGTGATCCTGTTCACGACCAAAGAAATTCCGAAATGGAATCCGATCAACGTCTGCTCATATCATCTGCAGGAAGCGGGCGCGACGCCGGTGCAGGAGCTTGCCTTCGCCCTCGCGACCGCAATTGCGGTGCTCGACACCGTGAAAAAGTCGGGCGAAGTGTCGCCGGAAAAGTTCGGTGACGTCGTCGGGCGTATCTCGTTCTTCGTGAATGCCGGACTGCGTTTCATTACCGAACTGTGCAAGATGCGCGCCTTCACCGCGTTGTGGAACGAGATCACCCACGAGCGTTACGGCATCACCGATGCAAAGCAGCGACTGTTTCGCTATGGCGTGCAGGTAAACTCGCTCGGTCTGACTGAGCCGCAACCTGAGAACAATGTCGCACGCATTCTCATCGAGATGCTAGCAGTCACCTTGTCCAAGAATGCGCGGGCACGTGCCGTACAACTGCCGGCCTGGAACGAGGCCCTGGGACTTCCGCGACCATGGGATCAGCAATGGTCACTGCGCATGCAGCAAATCCTTGCTTACGAAACCGATCTCCTCGACTATGGCGATATTTTCGACGGATCGGGAGAGATTGCGCGTAAGGTTGATGATCTAAAACGGCAGGCCCGAGAAGAACTAGCCCGCATCGAAGCGATGGGTGGCGCGGTCGCTGCAGTCGACACCGGCTACCTGAAACAACAATTGGTCGAATCGAACACGGCGCGTCTCGAAGCAATCGAGCGTGGCGAACAGGTCGTTGTGGGCGTTAACAAATATCTTGAGAGCGAGACCTCGCCGCTGGCGGGTACCGCCGAATCTATTCTCACCGTATCGGACGAAGCGGAGCGCAGCCAGATCGATCGGCTAAAGACATGGCGTGCATCACGCGACAACGCGGCAGTCGCCGAGGCCTTGAACGAGTTAAAGCGAGCCGCGCGCGGTAACGGCAATATCATGCCGGCTTCGATCACCTGTGCCAAAGCGGGCGTCACCACCGGTGAATGGGGCTGGGCCCTTCGCGAGGCTTTCGGCGAATATCGCGCACCGACCGGTGTCGGCCGCGCGATGCGCAACGACGTCACCGGCCTCGACGACGTTCGGGCGGATGTAGATCGCGTCTCCCGCAAGCTGGGCCGTCGCCTCACTTTCCTCGTCGGGAAACCAGGCCTCGATGGCCACTCCAATGGGGCCGAACAGATCGCCGTGCGTGCTCGCGATGCCGGAATGCAAGTGGTGTACGAGGGCATCCGCTTGACTCCTGAGGAGATCGTTGACGCGGCGCGCAAGGAAAAGGCCCATGTCATCGGCCTGTCGGTCCTTTCAGGTAGCCACCTGCCGCTCGTCGAAGACGTCGTTGACCGCATGAAGCGAGCTGGCCTCGATGTGCCGGTGATTGTCGGCGGCATTATCCCGCCTGAAGACGCGGCCGAACTGGAGAAGGCCGGTGTTGCGGCGGTTTATACGCCGAAGGATTTCGAACTGAACCGCATCATGTCCGACGTTGTGCGGATCGTTGAACGCGCCAGCGGCGTCACGAACGCCTGATTTTCAGCAGACGAGCCTTGCGAGCACCTGCGCCAACTTGGCTGGGCTGACGGGCTTCACGAAATAATGGTTCACGCCAGCGGTGCGCGCGGCCTGCGCATCACCAACCCCGTCGTGACCGGAAATCGCGACCACCGGAGTCTGCCCGACTTTGCCCGGCAGCGCACGGATTCGGCGCGTGGCTTCGAGCCCGCCCAGTCCCGAAAGTGTCACGTCCATCAGTACGGCGTCGTATGCACCGCGTGTCACCGCATCAATGGCCGCTTCGCCCGTCTCTACAAAATCGACTCGATGACCGAGTTCCCGCAGAATCGTGTTCATCACGACCCGCCCATAGGGATTGTCCTCGGCGCAAAGGATGGCCAGCGGCCGCGCGGCCATCGCTGGCGCCTGCGTCCGCTCCGAGGAGGGATTCAAATCAGCATGATCCACGAGCACAGTCAGACGGAACGTCGATCCGTGTCCTTTTCTGCTCGTGACTTCGAGATCGCCCCCCATCGCCTTCGCAAGACGCTTGACGAAAGAAATACCAAGTCCTGCTCCGCCGTAGCGTTTTGCAATTTCCGCGCTCCCTTGCGTGAATGGACGAAATAGCTGTTTCAACTCGCCCGCGCTCATTCCAATTCCACTGTCGGTGAACATGAACACTAACCGCACGCGCTTGCGCGTTGCCGTTTCGGCATCGACCGTGAACAGAATACTCCCGGCATCAGTGAACTTCACCGCGTTGTCGGCGAGATTTTCCAGCGCCGCACGCAGACGCAAGACATCTCCAGTAACCATGGCGGGAAGATCGCCTGCGATCCTTACCTCAGCCGTAAGTGCCTTATTGCTGGCGCGCGCCGCAAGTGTAGCGCCAACGACTTCTGCCAGCGCGCGCGGCGAGAACGGCTCGTTGCGAACCATGAGTCCGCGAACATTCGCTTTGGCGGCATCAACGATCAAGGTCGAGAGGGCAGCCAAATGATCGGCACCACTCTTGATCGCGTCAGCCCATTCGCGTTCGCGTGCGCCCAAATCAGACGAGGCCAGCAACTCGGCTAAAGCTACGATGCCAGTCAGCGGCGTGCGAATGTCATGCGCGATGCCCGCGAGTGCAGCTTCGACCGCAGTCGCCTGCACGCCTTTGCGCGCACGCGATGATGGCACACCCGTTCGCCTGGCAGATCTGGCCTTGACCTTCCGCTTGGACATTGTCTCCCCTACCCGGTCCGACAATGCCATGGATGCGGGGCTCAATCGAGGCCGGCCAGTCGGCGGATGTCAGCTGGATTCGCGCCTCTCGCACGAAGCTCCCGCAGGCCGGTAGCCTGCGTTGATTTCGACAGCTTGGTGCCATCAGCATCGAGGATAAGGCGGTGATGGTGGTAACGGGGTTGGGGCAACCCGAGGAGCTCTTGCAGAAGCCGATGGACGGCCGTGGCGTGAAACAGGTCGCGGCCACGCACCACGTCGGTCACGCTTTGCGCAGCATCGTCGACAACCACCGCCAGATGATAGCTGGTCGGGATCTCTTTGCGCGCCAGAACGACGTCACCCCAGATGGCCGGATTGATAACGATCGTCCCGGCTTCCCCACCGGGTCCTTCGCCGGTTTCCTGCCAGGTCAGCGGCCCGACCTGCTTGAGTGCGGCCTGCATGTCCAATCGCAAAGCATAGGGCTTTCCCGATTCTATGCGTCGCTTGCGTTCGTCGAGCGGAAAGATCTTTGCGTTACCAGGATAGAGAGGCACCCCGTCCGGATCGCGCGGCCAGAACCCCCGCACATCACGATCGGCAACCTGTCGCGTGATCTCGGCGCGACTCTCAAAACTCGGATAGACAAGATCCCTCGCCTCCAGTCGCGTCAGCGCGGCACGATAGTCTTCCCAGTGTTCGGACTGATGCCTGACTGGCCGTTCCCACCGGAAGCCGATCCACGTCAGATCCTCATAGATCGCCGCTTCGAATTCAGGACTGCAACGATCCCGATCGATATCTTCGATGCGCAAAAGCAGTCGCCCACTCCTCGCTCGAGCCATATCGGCGTTTAATACGGCCGACAGCGCGTGACCGAGGTGCAGATAGCCGTTCGGCGACGGCGCAAAGCGGAAAACGGGTGGCATTGGTGTTATGTGGTCGCTTCGAATTTCGGACTTAGCTGGATTCTTGCTTCCATGCTAGCGAGCCACAGAATACCAAGGAAAGCATGACCTACTTTCTTCGCACCGAAATCGATTTGCAGTTGGGACTCGCGCAGCTGATCCTGGCAGATCCGCGCCTCAGGCCCGTCGCCGACAAAGCAGGAACTTTTGCCCTGCGTCGACGCGAGCCCGGATTCTCCGGACTCTGTGCAATCGTATGCGGACAACAGCTTTCGACTGCAAGTGCGGCCGCTATCCGCACTCGGCTGTTTGCAGCATTTGATCCGTTCCACCACGACACCGTACTGCGAGCGCGTACCGAAAAGCTCAAGCGCCTTGGTCTGTCGGCGCCGAAGATCAAATCAATTCGGGAAATAGGAAAGGCCGTCGCGAAAGGACGTATTGATCTAACGGCGGTCGGCAACATGGGTGCGGATGAAGCGCACGCCGCTCTGACCTCCCTTCACGGGGTAGGCCCGTGGACTGCCGACATTTATCTGCTGTTCTGTCTCGGCCACGCAGATGCGTTTCCTGCCGGCGATCTCGCGGTCCAGGAGTCCGCTCGCATTGCCCTTGGTCTACGCAAGCGCCCGGACGCGAAGGCTTTGGCGAAAATGGCCGAGGCCTGGCGTCCATGGCGAGGCGTGGCAGCGCATCTCCTATGGGCCTACTATCATGTGGTGAAGAAGCGTGACGTGGTTCCGGTTCAGCCGAATGGCGGGCCAAAAAAGACGGCCGGCAAGAATCCCAAGAAGAGGAAAAAGAAGAATGGCTGAACTCGACGGCCCGCGCCTCGCTCCGCGCACGGGACCTGCGCGTCAACTTGTGGTCTTCCTGCACGGCTATGGTGCTGATGGAAACGATCTGATTGAGATTGGACGTGCCTGGCAGGGTCTGTTGCCTTCCGCGGCATTTGTGTCACCGCACGCACCACGCCCTTGTGGGCAAGCGCCGGTTGGTCGCGAGTGGTTTCCGCTCACATTTCGTGATCCGGACGAACGTTGGGTTGGCGTCAACGCAGCAGCGCCTGCCCTGAACTCATTTCTCGATGCGGAATTGAAAAGGCACAATCTTCCTTCTTCCGCACTCGCTCTCGTCGGGTTCAGCCAGGGGACCATGATGTCACTTCATGTCGGCTTGCGTCGGCCGGTCGCGCCTGCGGCAATTGTCGGCTACTCCGGAATGCTCGTGACCCCGGAAAAAGGCGACCCCACTGTTTTCGCCGCTGAAATTCGAAGTCGTCCGCCTGTGCTGCTCGTGCATGGCGATGAGGACCAGCTCATTCCGGTTCAGGCGCTGTTCCATGCCGCACAGGGTCTGGCTGCGCTTGAGGTCCCGGTGGAATGGCACGTATCGGCGGGGATCGGTCACGGAATTGATCAGGAAGGCCTCCGCCAGGGTGGCGAATTCCTCGCCAAGCGCTTTGCCCGGCTCAAATAGCGGGCTTGCGGGTAACTCCCCGTGCCGGCTTCACAATCCTGTCACGCTGCCCTATTACTAGCGCGTCAGCTGCGTGGCGGCAGCGTTCCGAGGAGGTCGAGGAGCGTGGCTTGAACGTGCACGTTTCGCCCGGCGGTTTTCCGGCCCTGGTGCTCAACGCGGACTTCCGGCCGTTGAGCTATTACCCGCTCTCGCTGTGGTCCTGGCAGGACGCGATCAAGGCGGTTTTCCTCGAGCGCGTGAACATCGTCGCCAATTACGACCGCGCGGTGCATAGCCCTTCTTTCGAGATGAAGTTGCCGAGCGTGGTCTCGCTCAAGACCTTCGTGAAGCCTTCGACCCATCCTGCCTTTACCCGCTTCAACGTGTTCCTGCGCGACCGATTCGCCTGCCAGTATTGCGGCGATCGTGACGATCTCACGTTCGATCATTTGCTACCCCGCTCGCGCGGTGGGCACACGACCTGGGACAATGTGGTGGCCGCGTGCTCTCCCTGCAATCTGCGCAAGGGCAATCTCACGCCCAACGAAGCCAAGATGTGGCCTTCACAGATGCCGTTCCAACCGACGGTGCACCACCTGCACAGGAATGGTCGGCTCTTCCCGCCGAACTACCTCCACGAAAGTTGGCTCGACTATCTGTATTGGGACACCGAGCTGGAGCCGTAAGGCGCCACCGTTACATTGGAGCGATCCATGAAGCGCAAGCTGCACCGCTCCCGCAGCGGGCGAGCAATTTTGCTCGCAGTACCGGTCGTGGCTGCCCTTTGCGGCAGCGGCTCTGTCGCCGCCCAGTCTGGTCCTGCGTCCGCCGGACCTGTCGATCCTCAATTGATCGAGGATCTGGTCGCAGCGAACCGCATTCTCGCTGATCAGGGCGTGCTCGATGGTTGGGGCCATGTGAGCGTGCGCCATCCGCGCGACCCGAACCGGTATCTGTTGTCGCGCTCGCTTGCGCCCGAACTGATCACCGCGGGCGACATCATGGAATTCGACCTCGATAGCAATCCTATCGATCCCAAAGGTCGATCTCTTTATACAGAGAGATTCATTCACGGCGAAATCTACAAGCTACGACCGGATGTCATGGCCATTGTGCACACGCACGCGCCAGCATTGATCCCGTTCGGGATCAGCAAAGTCCCGTTGAAACCGGTCTATCACCGGTCTGCGTTCGTGGCAGCCGGCGTCCCTGTATTTGAAATCCGTGAACGTGCCGGTATGACCGACATGCTGATCCGCGACCAGGCACTTGGCCGCGCGCTTGCCGACGCGCTGGGAAATCACCCGGCAGCGCTGATGCGCGGCCATGGCGCGGTGATTGTGGGCCCCTCGATTCAGCGAGTCGTGGGGCGAAGCATCTTTCTTCCCCTCAATGCCACACTGCAAATGCAGGCGACAGCACTCGGCGGCCCGGTGACCTATCTCGATCCCCAGGAAGCAAAGAAGATCGAAGAACGGGAGGGTTACGGTTTAGGCCGGGCCTGGGAAGCATGGAAGCGCAAGGCGCTGGCAAAGCCGTAAACTCGGCCAGGTACCGACCTTGTTTTGGAACAAACATCGCCTATATGCGTTTGAGCGGTGATGTAGAGCCAACAGCTCCATCATCGAGCGGCCACGAATATGCAGTGGGCGACGCCGGATGTACGCGCGCCTCGCAATTCGTGGTCGTCAGTTTTTTGCCGGCTTGCGTCCCGGTTTTAAGCCGTTCCTTGTCGTAACCGGCAATGCGTTTGTAGCCTTCCGACAGAGCCATCAGTTCTTCGCGGCTGATCACGTCGTCGATATTCTTGAACGGCTTATCGCCAGTGCGACGATAGACTTCGTGCAAAATCGCGTCGGGAGGGGCCTTCCGGTTTGCGAGTACGACCTCGCTCGTCGCCGGTAAACGCTTGGCCTCATAGGCCTTGAGCGCAGCAACCGCATCGGGATTGGCGACAAGTGCGTCGGCCAGCGCGCGACAGTCCAAAATGGCCTGTGCGGCGCCATTTGCTCCACGCGGATACATTGGATGCGCAGCATCGCCCAGAAGCGTTAGGCCACCGAAACTCCATCGCGGCAACGGATCCTGATCGACCATCGGATATTCAAGGATCGCGTCGGCGCTGCTGATGAATTTCGGTACGTCGAGCCAATCGAAATGCCAGTCCGCCATTGCCGGGAGAAAGTCTTGCAACTTGCCGCGTCGGTTCCAATCGCGCGCCTGGTATTGCGGTGTCTCGATGTCACACACCCAGTTCACAAGCTGCTTTCCATCCGCATCAACGTTGTTTCGGATGGGATAGATCAAAAGCTTCGCCGGATGGTGCCAGCCGATGCGGATCATGCTGGCGCCCGAAAGGAACGGCTTCCAGCGCGTAACCCCGCGCCACATGTTGATGCCGGAATATTTCGGCGGGCCCTCGTTCGGGTAGAGCTGCTTGCGCAGCACCGAATGAATGCCTTCTGCGCTCACGACGACGCTGCCGCGCTGCGACGGCAGCGGCTTACCCAAAACGTCCTCGAAATGTGCCATTGCTTCGGGCCCGTCATTTTCGACGCGCGTGCATCGCCAGCCAATGATCACCTTATTCGCCCCGGCCCGCTTCACGAACGCGTCTAGCAAGACCATCTGCAGGTCGCCGCGATGAATGGAGAACTGCGGCACGTCGTAGCCGGCGAAACGGCCGGCCGGTTCGCTGTAAATGAATTGGCCGAACCGGTTGTAGAAGCAATACTCGCGAGTGGTTACGGCCACGTTCGCGAGCGCCTCTTCGAGACCGAGCGCACACAACTCACGTGACGCGTGAGGCAGGATATTGATACCCACCCCGACCGCCTTGAGTTCAGGCGCCGCTTCGAAGATCCGGCATGCAATTCCGGCGCGGTGGAGCATCAGCCCCAGCGTCAACCCGCCGATGCCCGCGCCGATAATCAGAACTTCCATGATGATCAACCTTTTGCGATTTTTTTTAGCGGGAACGCCTCTGCTGCGCCAGCGACTCCTTGAATCCCCAGGCCGCGATTGCCGCAAGAAACAGCGACACCAAAACATCGTAGCCGGCGAGCGAGATGCCCAGGAAGCGCCAGGCGGCCTCGTCGCAGCGAACGATTCTGATGTTCTGAAGTCGCTTGAGCATATCATTGGCCGAACCGAGACTGTTGATCGGTCCTGAACAATCTGCGGGACCCGGCCAGAACTTCCATTCGACGCCGGCGTGGTAGGCAGACAATCCGGCGTTCCAGAGCATGACCGCGGCGATAACTGCAAAGCCAGCGATCATAACCTTGCTGGACGCTCCGTAGTTCGCGCCAAGCCAAAGCAGCGCCGCAAGCGGAACACCGACGTAGAAAGCGTTGCGTTGATCGAGGCAGAGCGGGCACGGCGGATACCCAAGCACGTGCTGGAAGAAAAGAACGCCACAGATCGTCAGCGAACCGATGATCACCACAATTGCCGAGGCAGCGGCAGGCGGGTCGCGGCGAAGCAGGGCCACAAGACTGTCCATGATAGGAGTGCCTGCCAATGGGTTAATGGTGCCGGTGGTCGGGGTCGAACCGACACTCCTTTTGGGAACACGATTTTGAGTCGTGCGCGTCTGCCAATTCCGCCACACCGGCCGGGGCGCTTAGCTATAGCGTCAAGTCGCTGAACAGCCAAACAAAATTAAGGGCGTTGCCTTTCGCGATCCGGCACTTTGTGCACGCGCGGATGACGCCGTAACATCGCCCGGAAAGTTACCGTTCAAGGAGTAGCCTCAATGAACGAAGAAGCCCTGAATATGTCGTTGCGCAAATTTCTCAAGGTCGTCGGCGTCACATCGCAGCAGGAAATAGAAAAGGCAATCCGCGCGGCAGTCGCGGACGGTCGGCTGAAGGGCAACGAGACGATCAGCGCCCAGATGGTCCTCACCATCGGCAAGGTCGGCCTCAGCCACAAAATGGACGGCGAAATCGCACTCAGCTAGCGCGACATCCGCCTTTCTACAATCCGGCGCGGGCTTTTTGGTAGTAGGACAGGTCGAGATATTTTTCCGGTGACGCTGGCGTTCCACCTTCGAACTGTGCGCGCAGCTTGAGCACGTTGTTCACTCCGTCCATGTCGATTGCGCCGTCACGATTGAAATCATTTTTCGTGCCGTCATAGGACAGCGCCGCGATGTCTTCCGGCAGTTTGAGACGCTCGACGAGCAAATTGACCGCCTCGGTCTTGTTTTTCGGGTCGAAGCTCCAACGCAAGGCCTCGATATAGGCTTCAAGATACTTCACTAGGGTGTCTGTGTTGGCCGCGCCCCACGACCGCAAGACAAACGCGCTCGTTCCCTGGTACGCGCCAAGGGCAGCGGCAGCGGTGCCCATGTCCTTCAGGCCCGCCTTTTCAGCACGGATCGAAAAGGGAGGATTCAGCATGGCCGCGACCATCGCTTTATCTTTCGTCATCGCTTCCAGGCGAGACCCCGTTCCGCCGACCCGCTTGATCTCGTAGTCGCCTTTGTTGAGCCCCTTCTGGCGCAGCATCTCGTAAAGCTGGAATGCGTAAGCCGTGTTGACGGCGTCGACGGCAACTGTCTTGCCTTTGACATCGGCAAGCGACTGGATCTCGGGCTGGACAACAAGATGATTGAAGCTGTTGTCCCCTCCCAGCACCACGGCGATATCGACGTTGGCCTTGTCCTTCAGAGCAAACGCGTTATCGACAGCTGAATGCGCGATCTGATAGCGGCCTTCCGCCAGTCCATTGCGTAACTCGTCGGAATTCGGGGTGAATTTAATTTCGACATCCAGGCCACGCTTGGCGTAGAAACCCTTCGCCTGCGCTGCGAACATCGGCAGGTTCTGCACTCCTGGAAATACGATGACCGTAAGCTTGTTGCTGTTAGAACGCGCCTGCTGCGGAGAAGTCGCGAGAAGGAGTGCCGCCACTGCGACGAACAGATACTTCGACATGTCGTCTCCCTGATATCGTTCTTATTTAATGCCGTGGAATCATAACACCGGTTCGGCGCCGACATTCCGTCGGCCGAATGCCGCTTCCATCTCACGCCGCACCTTCACGGCGGAATCGTTCGGATCGTAGCTTACATCAGACCATCGAAGAGGCTGTCCCTCGGCAATGTCCTGCTTCAGCTTGACATTGTGGGCCAGCCCAAGCGGAAGCAATTCATGCCTGAGGGAAAGATCGGCCGGCGTCTGCTTGCCCCAGACGCAGAAGCCTCCCTCGCCATCCAACATCTCACCAGCTTTCAGATCACGCTTGGCAGTAGCGACGACGTCGGAACGAAAGCCCGTCGGCGCACCTGTCGGCTCGTTGCGGAGTGCCGCGCTCGCAACCGAAATGCCGAGCTCGAGCCCGATCATATGAATCGGTCGGTAGAGCGCTGCGTATTTGCCTGACTTGTCCGGCAACATCGCATATTCCTTGAAGCACCGGCGCGCATAGTCGGTATCGCCCTCGAAGACAACGTAAGTACCGAGCGCGAGATGGTGCGGAACATCGCGTCCATCCCGGTAGACGGAGGACGTCACCTCGGTGACACCAGCTTTTTCGAGCGTGCCGCCATTACTTCTCGGCTTGCAGATTTCGGCAAGCTCGAAACGAGTGGCTGGCGGAAAGCCGAGACCATTCGACTGCGGCAGCAAACCCGTCGCGTTGCAAACTGCCGTCATTTCGATGCCCGACTTGGTTCCATCGACAAAGGAGTTGAACATTTTCGGATTGATCGATTTGCGATCAGAAATCTTCAGGTATTTGTCGAGAATGTTCCAAACATTGTCGGGATTTGATTTGTGATAGTGCGGCTCGTAGCGCGTGCCCTTCCCCGCGCAAATAACTCTGAACCCCGCGGCGCGCGCCCAGTCGACATGTTCGCAAATCAGCGCTGGCTGGTCTCCCCAAGCCAGGGAATACACGACCCTCGCTTCCTTCGCCAGGCGCGCGAGCAACGGCCCCGCCACCGCATCGGCCTCGACATTCACCATGACGATATGTTTGCCGTTACTGATTGCACTGATCGCGTGCTGAATGCCGGCGCTAGCTACGCCGGTCGCTTCGACAATGACTTCGATATTCGGATCGGAAATCAGCGCGGCAGCGTTGTCGGTGACAAGCGTGCTTCGCTTCTTGTGAGCATCGGCAAGCGAGCAGGCGGCATACATTTCGTCCGGCCAACCCGCGGTTCTCAGCTGAGAGCGAGCGCGACCAACGTCAAGGTCGGCAACGCCGACAAGATGCATCCCTTGCGTGAGCCGCGCCTGCGCCATGAACATTGTGCCGAACTTGCCGGCGCCTATCAGGCCGACGATCACGGGCCGCCCGGCAGCATCACGCTCCAGCAGTTTGCTATGAAGGTTCATGCCGAAACGGAAACACAAGCCCGACGGCGACACAAGCGCGGCAGGGACCTATTGGCACAATGCCCGGGAAACGAATGTATCGGTCGTACACTCGGGCCCGCTCGATCGCCCGGACATATAGACCTTCACCGGACAAACCTCTGCAGTCGTCATGTCGAGACTCTTGCCGGAGCCGAAACCTTTCGCCTTGCATATCGTATTGGCCGCGGCGACACAGTCGGGAGCACCATTCGGTGCCAGCTGGCATTTTTCATGGCCGTTAATAGCGCGTGCCGTCGGTATGCGCGCGACAGCACCCGCCGCGTCCCTGGCGCCTTCCACCGTCGTTTTCGCGGCATCGCCGGCAGCGTTGCTGAAACCTTCGACTCTTTTGCGCGCGTCCTTGAACGACGCGCTCACATTTGCAGTCTGTTCCTCAAGCCAACGGCTGACAGACCCGAAAAAACTTTCGCTCTGTTGCGGCTTTTGATTTGGGGCTGCTGCCTGGTCCTGCGCGTTTGCCAAGGCCGGAATCAGAACCAGGCCGGCAATAAACATGAAACCGGTTACGAACGAAACCGCGCAACGATTTTGGCAAAAGGTCAAAGCCCGTTCCGTGCCCATAGCTGAAAATTTGCGGCACGCCCTTCCTCAGATCAAGTATAGCGCAACCACGATGCCAACGATAATCACCGCGGCCAGGAGAAATATCCATAGACCCAATCGTTTCTCAATAATATGACGCGCCCGGTCGCCATAGCGGTGCAGCAGAAAGGCCAGCACGAAAAAGCGGGCGCCGCGCGTAATAACTGAAAAAAGCAGAAACAGCCCAAGATTATAGCCGGCGAACCCCGATGTAATCGTCACGACCTTGTACGGGATCGGCGTGAGCCCTTTGAGAAGAATTATCCAGGCGCCCCACTGGGCGTAGGCTTCGCGAAATGCCTCAACCTTGTCGCCGTATCCATACAGACTGATGAGCCAGGCACCCACCGAGTCGTAAAGCAGCGCACCAATGCTGTAGCCGAGCAGGCCACCTAAGACGGACGTCACCGTGCACCAGGCCGCCATGACGTAGGCCCGCTCGGGGCGCGCCAGCGCCATTGGAATCAACATTATGTCCGGCGGCACTGGGAAAAACGAGCTTTCGGCAAACGATACCGCGCCCATCGTCCACAATGCGTGTGGCTTGTGAGCGGCGGCGAGACACCAGTCATAAAGACGGCGCAGTAATGAGCGTGGCTCGGTGGCCTCTACGGTCATCGACGTACTCGTGAGGAGAATTGTGACGGATCAGCGGCGCTTGCGGATGCGCCTTGTCTCCAGCGCGATTACCTTACGTCGCGGCGAACCGTCGACCAAATCCTTTGGCACCTTCTCGGCAATGCCAAACATCAACTCGCGGCGGCGCATCTCGGCCCAGACCTCGTCGGGACGTACCCCTGCGTGAACCCACAGGACCACGAGATTGTAAAGGAGATCGGCACTTTCCTTGACCACGGCTTCGGGCTGACCATGCATGGCGTCGATGACGACCTCGACCGCTTCTTCAGCGAGCTTCTTGGCCATCTTCGCACGACCGGCGCGCAATAGCCGGGCGGTTCGCGATTTTTCCGGATCGGAGCCGCGAACAGCAATTACAGCGTCGTAAAGCCGGGCGACCGAATCAGTCACAAATCCCAGATTACCCGATCTCCGCGCAAATCCGGTTAACGCAGGTGACAGCCGTCGCTATCGCGCGGTACGGGACTGCGGTCACGGTTATCGCTCGTTTAATAGAGAAAATAGGTCCAAAAAGCGGCGTTTTCAGCCGAAATGACGACTGAGCGGCGCCGAAAACGGCAGTTTCAGCGATCATCTTCCGAGAGAAGTGTCGCGTTCCCACCTGATGCCGCCGTGTTCACTGTCACCACCTGCTCTGCGGCGAAGCGACCCAGGTAATGAGGACCGCCCGCCTTGGGGCCTGTCCCAGACAGGCCACTGCCGCCGAACGGCTGAGATTCGACGACGGCGCCGATCATGTTCCGATTAACATAGACATTGCCGTGCGGCAGTCGCTGCGCGACGCGCGCGACCGTTTCGTCAATACGCGAATGGATGCCAAGTGTGAGCGCGGTGCCGTTTGCCGCGATGTCATCGAGCAGTTGATCGAGTTCACCCGCACGCCACCGGACAACATGCAGGACCGGCCCAAATACTTCTTCTTTCAGTTCCCGTGCGCTGCCGAGTTCGACGATGGCAGGCGCTACATACGTGCCTCCTTCGGGGAAAAGAGCATCGAGCCGGAATAGTACAGCGCCACGTGTTTCCATAGCTGCCACCCAGCGATCGAGCTTTTCTTTTGCCTCGCTGTCGATCACCGGACCGATGTGAGTTGAAACGTCGCGGGGATCACCAAGCTTGAGCTCCTGCGCGGCGCCCGCGACCATCTCAATCACGCGATCAGCCACGTCTTCCTGCACGCACAGTAGTCGCAAAGCCGAACATCGCTGCCCTGCTGAGCGAAACGCCGACGTTATGACGTCATCGGTCACTTGCTCCGGCAGTGCCGTACCGTCAACGATCATGGCATTGACGCCGCCGGTTTCAGCAATGAGCGGCGGGATTGGGCCATCCTTGTCCGCGAGAGCGCGGTTGATGATGCGTGCGACTTCGGTCGATCCCGTGAACGCAACGCCAGCAACCCGACGGTCAGCGGTGAGCATCCCGCCGACTTTGCCATCGCCTGGGACAAGACCGAGCACGTCACGCGGCACGCCGGCGGCGTGTAGGAGCTTTACAGCTTCGAAGGCGATCAGGGGCGTCTGCTCCGCAGGCTTGGCAACAACGCAATTCCCGGCCGCTAGCGCACCCGCAACCTGCCCGGTGAAAATCGCCAATGGGAAATTCCACGGGCTGATGCAGACGAAAACGCCGCGGCCGCGCATGCGCAGCTCATTGCTCTCGCCCGTCGGACCCGGCAACGATCGCGTTGCGAGCGTGCGACGTGCCTCGCTGGCATAGAAACGGCAGTAGTCGACTGCTTCGCGCACCTCTGAAACACAATCGTCGATTGTCTTGCCGCCCTCTTTTTGCAGAACCGCAATCAGCCGGCCGCGATTCTGTTCAATCAGATCACCAGCGCGTTCGAGCACATTCGCCCGATCCTCGACCGACGATGCGCCCCAGGAGCGAAAAGCGGCCTGAGCTGCGGAGAGTGCCGCCGCGACGATGGCCTGATCGCCTTCCTGCACAGTTCCGATAATTTTGCCGTCGATCGGCGACGTGACCGGCCGCTCACGGCCAGCAACCGCAACGCCATCAATCAACGCGCTTGCCTGCGTGTCTTGCGGCGCCGAGTGAACTTCTGCAAGCAGCGCTTCAAGCGACGCACGATCTCCGAATTCGACGCCCATCGAGTTGCGCCGCGTGGCGCCAAACAGATCGCGGGGCAGGGGAATGTGCGAATGTCGCGCGTGCGACGCGTCGGTGATCCAGCTTTGCGGCCGACGCAGAATGGACTCGACTGGAACCGTAGGATCGGCTGCTACCGATACAAATGAAGAGTTCGCACCGTTTTCCAGAAGCCGGCGCACAAGATACGCGAGCAAATCGGAATAGCCTCCGACGGGCGCGTAGACGCGACACGTCAGATCCGGCAGTTCGTGGAGCAAGGCTTCGTAGAGCGCCTCGCCCATGCCGTGCAATCGCTGAAATTCATAACCGGCCGTCCCTCCCGCGTCTTCGATGATGCAGGCCACCGTCAGTGCATTGTGTGTCGCGAACTGCGAATAGACGCGCGGCCGCGCCACCAACAATTTGCGCACGCAATCGAGATAGCAGAGATCCGTCATCGCCTTGCGTGTGTATACCGGGTAATCGGCAAGCCCCCGCTCCTGTCCGCGCTTGACCTCTGTGTCCCAGTAAGCGCCTTTGACGAGACGAACCATGAGGCGCCGATCGAGCACGGTTGCAGCCTCGACGACCCAGTCGATCACTACACCAGCACGTTTCTGATAGGCCTGGATCGCCAGCCCAAAACCGTCCCATCCCGCGAGCGACGAGTCGCGCAATACCGCTGCGATCACATCGAGCGACAGTTCAAGCCTGTCCGCTTCCTCGGCATCCACCGTGAAATTGAGCTCATGCCGTTTCGCGAGCTGCGCCAGCTCGAGTACTTTGGGCGTCAGCGCCTCGAGTACGCGGTCATGTGACAAGGCTTCGTAACGCGGGTGCAGGGCGGACAGCTTTACGGAAATGCCAGGGCGCTTTGGCAGCGCCTCGTTGCCCGCCGCCTTGCCGATTTCATCGATCGCGTCGGCATAGGACTCGAAATACCTTTGCGCGTCCGAACCTGTGCGGGCGCCTTCGCCCAGCATATCGAACGAATACAGAAACTCGCGATGCGAACCGGCACGCGACAGCGCTTCTTCAACCGTCTGTCCGAGCACAAAATGCGATCCGAGCAACCGCATGGCTTGCCGTGTGGCCGCGCGTACCGCCGGCAATCCAAGCCGCCTGACCAGCGTCTCGACAATGCCTTCCGGCGTCTCGCCGGGATGAATGACGCGAGCTGTGACGCCCAGCGTCCAGGCAGACGCTGAAACCAGAAGCGAGGTTGATCGCGCTTCGTGATGTGCCCAATCGCCTGCTTTGAGCTTGTCTTCGATGAGGCGATCGGCCGTCGCGGCGTCAGGCACTCGCAGCAGTGCCTCCGCCAATACCATCAATGCCAAACCTTCTCTCGTCGACAGGGAGTAGGCGTGCAAAAAATCTTCTATGCCGCCCAATCCTCCGGCGCGTGCACGGATAGCCGCGACGAGGCGCCTGGTGCGCGCATCGATACGCGCCTCCGCCTCGCTGGAACGGCCGGCATTTGCCAGGAGAACCTTTGCGATGCCTTCGTCCGCAGGAGCGTATGGTGCCCGCAGCGGCGGAATGTCGCGTGCAACCCTGTTGGCCGTCGCCGGCGGCATTGTTTGAAACTCCGACCCCGCCACAAGCCTACCGCAAATGCCCCTTTCCCGCGTTCCAAATGGGGGCGTTCAAGTTTCGTCACAGGCGGGCGTTAGTCATAACGCCGCAAAATGTATTGCCAATATATTGCTCTTTGAAGCGTCGTGTCGTTTTGTGAACTATGGCAAAAGCGCTGTGCGCGGGCTGCCTGGGAGGGATTAAGTGATGATAGCTCACCGCAAGCGCTGGTGGGCCTGGATCGCGTTGCTTCCTGCCCTGCTGACCACGGATGTTACGGCGGCGGAAACAAGCGTCAGATTCTCGCTGGATTATGAAATCGATGGGCGCGCTGCGCCGTTTCTGCTGCCCTTCGATAAGGGCTACTACAAAGCAGAAGGCCTTAACGTCGCCATCGACCCGGCGAGCGGTTCGCTCGAAACCATCGAACGTGTTGCTTCGGGCAACTACGAGATGGGACTTGCTGACATCAATGCTTTGATCAAGTTCGGCGACACCAAGCGCGACACGCCGATCAAGGCGATATTCATGCTCTACAATCGCCCGCCCTTTGCCGTGATCGGCCGAAAGAGCCGCGGGATCAATCAGCCAAAAGATCTCGAAGGCAAAATTCTTGGCGCGCCGGCGGCCGACGGCGCCTACGCGCAATGGCCGATCTTCGTTAGCGTCAACAATATCGATGTGTCGAAAGTAAAAATCGAGATCGTCAGCTTTCCCGTGCGCGAGCCGATGCTGGCGGCGGGTCAGGTGGATGCCATCACGGGTCTATCGTATTTCTCCTTCATCGATCTGAAGGACAAAGGCGTGCCGGTCGACGATATCGCCGTGCTACTGATGGCGGACTACGGTGTCGAACTTTACGGCAACGCCATTATCGTCAACGCCAAATTTGCCGACGAACACCCGGAAGCCGTGAAGGGATTCCTGGTTGCCTTCATGAAAGGCCTGAAGGAAACCGTGAAGCAGCCCGCAATGGCCGTCGGCTCAGTACTCAAACGCAATGCAGACGCAAGAAAGAACGTCGAGCTTGAACGGCTCACGATGGCCATTCGTGAAAACATCATCACGCCGGAAGTGAAAACAAACGGATATGGCGAGATTAATGAGCAGCGTTTCAACCGCGCGCTCGAGCAGATGACGCTGGCCTACAAATTCAAGGCCGCAAAACCGAAGCTCGAGGATATTTTCGATGCCTCGTTCCTGCCGCCCGCAGCCGCGCGCAAATACAATTAGCCTCGTTGGCCTGCGCGACTACTTGATGCGCTCGAGAATGCTCACATAGTTTGCGACCGACGTCCCGCCCATGTTGAAGATGCCGCCGAGACGCGCGTTCTTCACCTGGAGATCTCCGGCATTGCCCGTGAGCTGCATCGCGCCGAGCGCGTGCATGGACACCCCGGTTGCTCCAATGGGGTGACCTTTTGCCTTCAATCCACCCGAGGGATTCACCGGCAATTTCCCGTCCTTCTGAGTCCAGCCCTCGAGAGCAGCTTTGGCGCCCTGCCCTTCGGCCGTCAGCCCCATGGCTTCGTATTCAATGAGTTCCGCTATGGTGAAGCAGTCGTGCGTTTCGACAAATGACAAGTCACCGAGCGCGAGCCCCGATTTCGCGAGAGCTTTGTTCCAGGCCTGGGCACAGCCGTCAAACTTCAGAATGTCTCTTTTCGACATTGGCAGGAAATCCTGCACGTGTTCTGCAGCGCGAAAGGCGACCGCCTTTTTCAGTCCAAGTGCAGTCTCGACATCTGCGAGCACTACAGCGGCGGCACCATCAGAGACGAGCGAACAGTCGGTGCGTTTGAGCGGACCGGCCACGAATGGATTTTTTTCACTCTCGGTCCGGCAGAAATCGTAACCCAGATCCTTGCGCATCTGCGCATAGGGATTGCCCACGCCGTTCTTGTGATTCTTGGCCGCGATCATGGCCAGCGCGTCTGACTGATTGCCCCATTTTTGAAAATAAAGCCCAGCGATCTTGCCGAAAATTCCCGCAAAGCCCCCGTCGATATCGGCCTCTTCACGAACATATGAGGCCTTCAACAGGTTGCGACCAATTTCCGGTGCCGGCGTTGTCGTCATCTGCTCAACCCCGACAACGAGGACAACGCGGGCCGCGCGCGCCTCGATCGTCCGTATGCCCTGATGCACGGCGGCTGACCCGGTGGCACAGGCGTTCTCAACCCTGGTCGCCCGCTTGAAGCGAAGTTCGGGCGAGGCCTGCAGAACCAGAGCGGCGGTAAAATCCTGCGCCGAAAACCCCGCGTTGAAGTGGCCCAGAACGATCTCGTCGACATCCTTCGGGCCAATTCCGGCATCGGCGAGAGCATCCACAGCCACCCGCACAATCAGGCTCTCAACGGTCTCATTAGTCAGTTTACCGAAGGGAGTATGTGCCCAACCGACAATACAGGCGGTCATCTATGCCTCCTTTTGCCGAACTTTGGACGTTTTCCCCGGCAATGGCTTGCGAGTCACCATAATATTCAATGGTGGATCACCGGCTTTGCCTACCATCCAAAGCTTAGATAGCCTAGCTCGGCCATATATGGAACTTTACCGTTTCTAAGGCCTCGGGAGTGAAGCGCGAACGATGATTGGTTTTACACGCCGCTGCTCTCATGTCGTGACCCTTGGCCTCACAGCTGGCCTCTTATCGCTCGCCTGCGCCGGCCAGGCTCGTGCGGAAGCGCAGCTTCTGATCGAAGCCTCGACGGGCAAGGTGTTGCACGCCGAAAACGCAACCTATCCTTGGTATCCGGCCTCGGTCACCAAATTGATGACCGCGTACACAACTCTGCGGACCGTCAAGGAAGGCCGGATTTCATTCAATACTTTGCTCACCGTGTCGCGCAACGCGGCCGCTCAGCAGCCGACCAAGATGGGCTTCAAGGTCGGAACGACAGTAACCGTCGATAATGCACTGAAGATGTTGATGGTCAAATCCGCCAATGACATCGCGGTGACGATCGCAGAAGGAGTCGGCGGTTCGCTCGAGGGCTTTGCCGATCTGATGAATGCCAACGCGCGGCGTCTTGGAATGACGCAAAGCAATTTCGTCAATCCGAACGGGCTGCCTGCGGAAAATCACGTCACCTCGGCACGCGATCTTGCAATCTTGGCCCGCGCGCTCATCCGGGAATTTCCCGAGTACGACAGCTACTGGCACATCTCGTCTATTCGCTACGGCAATCGCGTGATGCGCAACTACAACTCGCTGATTTATCGTTATCCCGGCGCTGACGGCATGAAGACCGGATTCATTTGCGCCTCCGGGTACAATGTCGTCGCGTCCGCAACGCGGAATGGCCGCAGGCTGATCGCCGTCGTGCTCGGCTCGTGGTCGGGTGCGGTGCGCGCGCAAAAAGCCGCGCAATTGCTCGAACGCGGATTCAATAGCGGCGGCCTGTCCTGGCTCACACCTTCGCTCGGCACCGTGGATGCGTTGGCCCCGATCGATGCGCAACCGCCCAACCTTCGCGAAGAAATGTGTGGCGGCCATCGTCGCAAACCGCCTTCAGAGGAAAACGAGGAAGAGCCGGAAGAATCGGCCGCCACCGCCTCTGGTAATGAATCGAACAATGGCAATGGTCCGGCCTTCATGATGTCCAACGCAAAGCCGGCCAAATTTGTGCTCGGACCCCCGGTCGAAACTACCCCGCCCGTTGTCGTTTTCACTGGCCCGGCTGACCGGCCCGATACGGTCGAACAGACAGCCAGCGCTACACCGAAAAAGAAAAAGAAAGTTGCCGCAAAGACCGACGGCGATAAATCGGTGAAGCCGGCCGCGAAAGCGACCAAGAGTGCAAAGCCGGCAAAGCCGGCCAAGCCAAAGGTCAGCGCGACGACGCAATGAGCGAAGCCACGTCGTCCACCGAACGAAAAACTCCGCCGACACCTATTCCACTGACCGTGCTGACGGGCTTTCTCGGCGCTGGAAAGACCACACTTCTCAATCGGCTTCTGAAAGATCCGGCTCTCGCGGACACTGCTGTCATCATCAATGAGTTTGGTGAGGTAGGCCTCGACCATTTGCTCGTCGAGTATGTCAGCGACAATATGGTGCTGCTGCAGTCGGGTTGTCTTTGCTGCACGATGCGCGGAGACCTCGTCGACGCGCTGGAGACATTGCTGCGCGATCTCGACAACCGTCGCTGCAGTTTTCGTCGCGTTCTATTGGAAACGACAGGTCTGGCCGACCCCGCGCCCGTACTGCATACGGTAATGTCCCATCCCTATCTTCTGCTGCGCTACCGCTTCGATGGTGTCGTGACGGTGGTCGATGCCGTCAATGGCGAGGCCACCCTCGATGCGCACGTCGAAGCGGTAAAACAGGCTGCGGTCGCCGATCGAATTGTGCTGACAAAAAGCGATCTCGCTGACCCAGTGCAATGCGAACGGATTGTGGCTCGCCTGCAGGCGCTCAATCCCGCGGCGCCGATCCTCGATGCCGCCAAGGGCGAGGCCATGCCTGACAGCCTTCTCGGCAGCGGACTTTATGATCCGGATAAAAAAATTCCGGACGTGAGGAAGTGGCTTGCCGCTGAAGCTCATTCCCACGGCGACCATCATCACCATCACGACGTCAACCGGCACGATGACCACATCTGTTCTTTCGTCCTGACGGCCGAAGACGCGATCCCTGCCGGTACACTTGAGATGTTCCTGGAACTGCTGCGTGCGACGCATGGCGCAAACCTCCTGCGCCTGAAGGGCATCGTAAAGCTCGCAGAAATGCCGGACACGCCCGTTGTGGTGCATGGCGTACAGCACGTTTTTCATCCGACCGCCCGCCTCGACTGCTGGCCGGATGACGATCACCGATCACGGTTGGTGTTCATCACGCGGGACCTGCCGGAGCACGTTGTGCGCGAGCTTTTCGAGGCCTTTCTCGGCGTCGCTGCCCCAGACCGTCCCGACCGCGCAGCGCTCGTCGACAATCCCCTTATCCCCTTCGGCGGTCGATAATTCCGCCAGCCCGTCGCCAGCGGACTTGCGTGCAGAGCCGGTTAAACTCATTCTGACCGGGAATCGAAGTCGGCCCCTGATGAAAAAAGGCCGACGCGGGGGAAGCGTCATGGAGCGGCTTTGGTTGCGGTCCTATCCGCCGGGCGTTCCCGCCACTATTGATCTGTCACGCTATGCCTCGCTCGTCGCACTGTTCGAGGAGAGCTTTACCGCGTTCGCAGATCGCCAGTCCTGCGTCTGCATGGGCAAGTCCCTCACATACCAGGAGCTCGACGAAGCGTCGCGCGCATTTGCCGCATGGTTGCAAAGCCGCGGACTGAAACCCGGCGCCCGTGTTGCGATCATGATGCCCAATGTCCTGCAGTATCCAGTTGCTATTACTGCAGTCCTGCGCGCCGGCTGTGTCGTGGTGAACGTCAATCCCCTGTACAAACCGCGCGAACTGGAATTTCAGCTCACGGATTCCGGCGCTGAAGCAATAATCGTTCTTGAGAATTTCGCTTCAATGCTCGAGCAGGCCCTGCCAAGGACACCGGTCAAGCACGTTGTGGTCGCCAGCATGGGCGACATGCTTGGGCGGATCAAAGGCTCGCTGGTCAATAGCGTCGTGCGCCACATCAAGAAGATGGTGCCCGCCTATTCACTTCCCGACAGCACCAAATTCAACGATGTGCTTGCAGCCGGGCGCCAACTGAAATTCATAGCGCCGACTGTCGGGCGCGATGACCTAGCATTCCTGCAATACACGGGCGGAACCACGGGGATCGCGAAGGGTGCGATGCTGCTCCACCGAAATCTGGTGGCCAACCTGCTTCAGGTTGAAGCGTGGAATCAGCCGATGGTTGACACGCCACCGAAGATCGACCGCCTTCTTATTGTGACGGCGTTGCCGCTCTATCACATCTTCGCGCTGACGGCATGTTTCCTGCTCGGCATGCGGACAGGTGGATCGTGTCTCCTCATTCCGAACCCGCGCGACATCCGCGGCCTCATCAAAGAACTCACGCAATACCAGGTCAACATGTTCCCGGCCGTGAACACTCTTTACAACGCGCTGCTGAATCAACCCGATTTTGTGAAGATCGACTGGAGCATGCTCAAATGCGCGATCGGCGGAGGCATGGCAGTTCAGAAATCCGTGGCCGATGCCTGGGTGAAAGCAACCGGCAAGCCGATTATCGAAGGCTATGGCCTGTCGGAAACTTCGCCAGTGCTCTCTTGCAACCGTGGCGACATTCCGGCCTGGACCGGCACCATCGGGTTGCCTGTGCCGTCGACCGACATCTCAATCCGAAATGACGATGGCAACGAGGTGCCCGTCGGCGAACAAGGTGAAATTTGCGCGCGTGGACCGCAGATCATGTCCGGCTACTGGCAGCGGCCGGAAGAAACAGAACGCGCGATGACGAAAGACGGATTCTTCCGTACCGGCGACGTCGGAGTGATGGATGCCGAAGGACGCGTGCGCATCGTTGATCGCAAAAAGGATATGATCTCAGTCTCCGGCTTCAAGGTCTTCCCCAACGAAGTCGAAGATGTCGCGATGAGTCAGGGTGGAATATCGGAGTGCGCGCTCGTGGGCGTTCCCGACGAACATTCCGGCGAAGTGGGCAAGCTCTTTGTGGTGAGGAAAGATCCTGACGTTACGGCCGAAGTCCTGCGTTCGTATCTCAATACACGTCTCGCCAGCTACAAGGTGCCCAAATACATCGAATTCCGCGAAGAGCTCCCCAAAACCAACGTCGGCAAAATCCTGCGGCGCGCCCTCCGCGACGAAGCCAGCTGATCCCCGCACCTCGAGACGGAAAGCCCCATGACTGCAAGCGCAGATGAGATCGTATCGTTCTGGCACCAGGCCGGACCCGACCGCTGGTTCACCAAGGACGCAGCCTTCGACACAGAGATTCGTGAGCGATTCTTCGACATGTACGAATCGGCCGCTGCGGGAAAATTTTCTGATTGGGAGAAAAGCGCGCAAGGCTCGCTTGCGCTGCTCATCCTGCTCGACCAATTTCCACGCAACATGTTCCGCGGTGACGCACGGGCCTTCGCCACCGACCCTCTCGCCCGCGCCATAGCCGCAGGCGCAATCGTCAGAGGTTTCGACAGTCAGGTTTCGACGGACCTGCGGAGCTTTTTCTATCTTCCCTTTGAGCACTCGGAAGATCTTGCCGATCAAGAGCGCGGAATCGCTTTCTACAAGGCCGCGGGGGACGCCGAGAACCTCAAATGGGCCGAAATACACGCCGATATCATCCGTCGCTTCGGCCGGTTCCCGCACCGCAACGCCGTGCTCGGCCGTACCACTACACCGGACGAGCAGGCATTTCTGGATGGCGGCGGTTTCGCCGGATGACCGAGACCGCATACTGATCGGCGCGACGACATCCGTCACCTTTGTTAGAGTGCGACAAAAGCCGCAGCGACCTAGCCGACGACGATGCCAGGGAGGCGACCCATGTTGCGTTCAGTCTTTCGACGCCTGTCGATGTTTGCTCTCTTTTCTCTTCTCACGCTAACGTATGTAACTGGGCTCCACGCGCAGAATGTTGATGTCGGCAGCACTGACATCGGCGGTGTCGTAACGAGCTCGAAAGGCCCGGAAGCTGGCGTCTGGGTCATTGCCGAGACGACGGACCTGCCGACGAAGTTTGCGCGCATCGTCGTGACCGATGATCAAGGCCGCTATCTCATCCCTGATCTTCCGGTCGCGAATTACAGCGTCTGGGTCCGTGGTTACGGCCTCGTGGACTCGCCGAAGATGCGGGCCAAGCCAGGTTCGACGCTCAATCACGCCGCGGTCATTGCGCCCAACGATGCAGCGGCTGCCCATTACTATCCGGCAGCCTATTGGTACGCGATGCTGAAAATTCCGCCGGCCAGCGACTTTGGCGGATCAACCGACATCCCCAAGAACATCACGCAGGACAACTGGCTGCGGCAGATGAACAACATCGATTGCATCGGCTGTCACCAACTCGGTCAGGAAGCGACCCGTACGATTCCGGCAGCACTGGGAAAATTCGACTCGGGCACCGAAGCTTGGCAACGCCGCATACAGTCTGGCCAGTCCGGTGAGCAGATGACGAACCGGATTGCCGGCCAGTTTGGCGGTGTGCCTTACAAGTATTTTGGCGACTGGACCGATCGCGTTGCCAAAGGCGAACTGCCGAAGAACAAACCACCGCGCCCCGAAGGCGAAGAACGAAATGTCGTTGTCACGTCGTGGGAATGGTCCACGCCTGACAAATATCTGCACGACCTCATCTCCTCGGATCGCCGCTACCCGACGGTCAACGCTTACGGCCCGTTGTACGGCTCGCCGGAGTATTCGACCGACAACATGCCGATCCTCGATCCGAAGACGAACAAGGTGTCGTTCTTCAAGATGCTGGTGCGCGATCCGGAAATGCCGGTCTCGCTTGGCCCGGGCCATGCCGGAACGGTGAAACCCCTGGCGGAGTCCCCGTATTGGGGAGACGAGGTATTGTGGGACACGCGCGCCAACAATCACAACTCCATGTTCGACAAGCAGGGCCGTGTCTGGCTCGCGGCTACTGTGCGCGGCATGGATAATCCGGCCTGGTGCAAGAAGGGCTCCGATAATCCGTATGCCAAGATTTTTCCGCTGGAAAGAAGCGCTCGGCAGGTCGCCGTCCTTGATCCGAAGACGATGAAATACGCTTTCATCGATACGTGCTTCGGTACGCACCATCCGCAATTTGGCTACGACGCTGACAATACGCTGTGGCTCAGTGGGACAGGACCGGTCGCCGGCTGGGTCAACACCCGCGTGTTTGACGAGACCGGCAACTCCGAGAAGGCGATCGGCTGGGCGCCTTTCGTTCTCGACTCCAACGGCAACGGGAGGCGCGACGAGTTCACCGAACCCGGACAACCAACGGATCCGGGCAAAGACACTCGCATCACAGGCGGCTCGGGACCTTACGCCGTCATGCCGCATCCTAAAGACGGCTCGATCTGGTACACGGTCGGAGTCTTCGGAGGACAGGCCGGATTCATGCGCTTCGATCCGAAGACGCAACTGTCTGAATTCTACGCGGTGCCAAAACCGGGCATCGGAATTCGCGGCGGCGACATAGACGCCGACGGGGTTGCGTGGGGCTCCGAATCGAGCGGACACCTTGTGAGTTTCGACCGGCGCCTCTGCAAGGCACCGCTCAACGGCCCCAACGCGACGGGCAATCATTGCCCCGAAGGCTGGAAGTTCTACCGATATCCGGGCCCGGGATTTGAGGGCTTCGAGGATAAGAGCGTCGAGGCGAGCTACTACACCTGGGTCGATCAGCACAACACGGTTGGGCTCGGCGAGAACATTCCGATCTCCACGGCCAACCTCAATGATGGCTTCGTGGCCCTGAAGAACGGCAAGATGATCATGCTCCGCATTCCGTATCCAATGAGCTTCTATGCCAAAGGGCTCGACGGGCGCATTGACGATTCGAATGCAGGCTGGAAAGGCCGCGGACTCTGGAGCACTAATGGCGATCGCACGCCTTGGTTGATGGAAGGCGGCAAGGGCTCGCGCCCGCGTGCCGTTCATATCCAGATCCGCCCTGATCCGCTGGCTCACTGATCGCTTGCCAAGGAAAGCCCCCGTTC
This sequence comes from Pseudolabrys sp., assembly GCA_035538755.1. Taxonomy (GTDB): domain Bacteria; phylum Pseudomonadota; class Alphaproteobacteria; order Rhizobiales; family Xanthobacteraceae; genus Pseudolabrys. The sequence goes on along the minus strand of DATLJR010000145.1, from coordinate 1,224 downwards.
GTTTTCGCACCGGGGGCTTTCGTTTTGTTTGGCCCCTATGCGGGTGCGGAAAGGCTGGAGTAGCATCGGCGACGAAGGGTTGCCGCCGGGGGCAGGCGCCGACAACCGCACCGGGAGTTGTTATGCGACACGCTGTATCTACCGTTATTGCTGCAATATTTTTGACGCTCGGAACTGCCGTTCAGGCACAGACCCCACAAGGCTACCCAGCCGACTACGCCAGTATCGTCGAAGCCGCGAAGAAGGAAGGCAAGGTCGTGATCTACGCCACCACCGATGCGGTTGCGGCCAATCCGCTGATCAAGGACTTCGAGACGCTCTACCCCGGGATAAAGGTCGAGTACTCCGATCTCAATTCCACCGAACTCTACAATCGCTTCATCGCTGAAGCCGCTGCCAACAATGGCACCGCCGACGTGCTCTGGTCGTCGGCCATGGATCTGCAGGTGAAGCTTGTCGCGGACGGTCTGGCTGCGACCTATCCCTCGCCCGAAATTAAGGCGTTGCCGAAATGGGCCGTGTGGAAGGACGCCGCTTATGGCACGACCTACGAGCCAATCACGTTCGTCTACAACAAACGGTTGGTGCCCGAAGCCGATGTGCCGAAAGACCACACCGATCTGCTGAAGCTGCTCAACGCCAAGCCTGATTTCTATAAAGGCAAGATCACGGCCTACGATCCCGAGCGATCAGGCGTCGGCTACCTGTTCTGCAACGAAGACATCAAAGACTTTCCGCAGGCCTGGGATCTGTTCAAGGCGATGGGCAAGGCACAGGCCAAGCTCTACACCAGTGCCGGCGCGATGATGGAGCGCGTCACCTCCGGTGAACACCTGATTGCCTACGGCATCTTTGGCTCATACGCGCTCGGCCGTTCAAAAAAAGACCCGAACCTCGGCATCATCTTGCCGAAGGACTACACAATGGTGACCTCGCGCGTCGCTTTCATTTCCAGCAAGGCGCGAAACCCGAACGCCGGGAAACTGTTCCTCGACTACATTTTGTCGAAGCGCGGGCAGGACATCATCGCCAACAAGGCCGACCTCTACTCGCTGCGTTCCGACGTTGACGGTGAAGCGACGATCAAAGGCGTGAGTCAATTGATCGGCGACAAGGCGCGTCCGGTGCCGATCGATCAAACGCTGCTGGAAAATCTGGACCAAAGCAAGCGACTAGCCTTCCTGTCGAAATGGCAGCAGGCAAAAAAGGGACAGTAGGGACGGC
>DATLJR010000144.1:0-2367 GCA_035538755.1 Pseudolabrys sp. | reverse complement strand
CGGCGCGATAACCGAGCGTGAACATTTGCTGGCGCGTTAAAGTGACCTGCACGGAGCGCCGGAGTGCCCGCGCCGCCAGTACCGCGAGCGGCAATTCATATTGCGGGCGCAAGCCCGATCCGAAACCTCCTCCGACATATGGCGACAGTACGCGCACGGCGTGTTGCGACATGGCAAACACATTGGCGACGTAGTTCCGGCAGTTCAGCGGTCCCTGGGTCTTGTCGTAGACCGTTATCCGACCGTTGCCTTCCCAAATCGCCGTTGCGCCAAACATCTCCATCGGGTTGTGATGCTCGACAGGCATCCGGTATTCGACTTCGACCCGGATCGGCGACCGATCGAAGGTTCTCGCGGCATTACCGCGTCTATGGGAATGGCTTTCGCCATTTTCCCTGACCGCGCGCGCGGCCGCGGTTTTCTTCCAGGTCGGTCGTGTGCGTTCGTTGGTTGTAGTCGATGCGGATGAGTGAGGCCGCAAAGCGGGCCGTTTCAGGGTCTTCTGCCACGACCAGCGCCACCGGCTGACCGCTGAACCGGACCTGATCGTCGTAGAGCGGACGGAAAGGCGAACCGGGCGGCGCAACCTCGTCGCCGTACTTTTCGTCCGACGACGCCAATTTCGGCCGATGGGCATGCGTAAATATGTCGAGCACGCCCGGCACCGCCAAAGCCTTCGCAGTGTGGATCGTTCGGGTACGGCCTCTGGCGATAGCCGACGTGACGACAAAGCCGTATGCCAATCCGGGTACGGTGTGCTCGGCCGCGTATTTTGCAGTCCCAGTAACTTTCGCATGCCCGTCGACCCGGGATGTCGGCTTGCCAAGGTAATTCGTGCTCGTGCCGTTCATCTCAAACCGCTCATCTGACCCGCTTGTCGATTTGCGATTGCGGCGTACCGCTTGCCGCCTGGCTTAGTGCGCGCACGATCGCGCGTCGCGCCAACTCGATCTTGAAGTCATTGTGACCGAAACCGCGCGCATCGTTCAGCAGCGTCTCCGCCGCGCGCATGAATGACTCTCGCGCGGCCTGAGCGCCGCTTAATTGCGCTTCGGCTTCTCGATCGCGCCACGGTTTGTGAGCGACGCCACCGAGCACGAGGCGCGCCTGCCTGATCATCCCGTTCTCTATCTCAAGACCTACCGCGACGGACACGAGCGCAAAGGCATAGGACAAGCGATCACGAATCTTCAGATAGCTGTAATTCTTGGCGAAACCGTCCGGTGGTAGTTCGAGAGCCGTGATGATCTCGTCTTTGCTGAGATTCGTGTCGATCTGCGGCGTGTCACCCGGCAGCCGATGGAAATCGGCAAACGCGATACTGCGCTCGCCATTGCGGCCGGCCGCCAACACACGCGCTTCCAAGGCCGCCAGCGCCACGCACATGTCGGACGGATGGGTCGCGATGCAATGTTCGCTGGCGCCAAGGATTGCGTACATGCGATTGAGCCCGTCGATGGCCGAGCAGCCGCTGCCGGGCTCGCGCTTATTGCAGGGCGTCGTCGTGTCATAAAAGTAGAAGCATCGCGTGCGTTGCAGAAGATTACCGCCGGTCGATGCCATGTTACGCAATTGCGGCGAGGCCCCGGCTAGGATCGCGCTGGCCAGCAAAGGGTAGCGTTTGGCGATCTCGGGGTGGTAGGCGAGATCGCTGTTTGGGACGAGCGCGCCGATCCGCAGCCCGCCATCGCTCGTGTCCTCGATGCGGTCGAGCCCCAGTCGTGTGATATCGACCAATCGTGATGGCTTGGTCACACCTTCCTTGATCAGGTCGATCAGATTTGTGCCGCCCGCAATAAATGCCGCACCGGGCTCGGTCGTGATCTGACGCACGGCATCGGCGACGTCAGTTGCGCGACTGAATTCGAAATTATTCATGCTCTCCCTTTCGGCAGGGATGCCGGTTTCCGGGACATGGCCTGTTCGATTGCCGCAACGATGTTCGGATAGGCGCCGCAGCGGCAAATGTTGCCGCTCATCAATTCCCGGATCTCTTCAGCGCTATGCGCTCTCGCCTCATTGATTAGGCCGACGGCGGAGCAAATTTGCCCTGGCGTGCAGTAGCCGCATTGGAAGGCGTCGTGGTCGATAAACGCCTGCTGTAGTGGATGCAGCGCGCCGTCTTTAGCCAAGCCTTCGATTGTTGTGATTTGCGCGCCGTCTTTCATGACCGCGAGCGTCAGGCAGGAATTGATCCGGCGACCATCGACCAGAACCGTGCAGGCACCACATTGACCGTGATCGCAGCCCTTCTTCGTTCCGGTCAGGCCGATATGGATCCGCAGCGCGTCAAGAAGGGTCGTCCACGGTGCGAGGCTCAACTTTTTCGCCACGCCATTGACATGAAGCGTGATCGTCATTTTGGCC
>DATLJR010000143.1:0-5463 GCA_035538755.1 Pseudolabrys sp. | reverse complement strand
ACGCCCCCTAACCCAGCTTTGAAAACGCAAAAAAGAGACCCCTTCTGTGTCCGCAATTTTTTGCTAGTGGCCTTTTTCGCGCTCCCCTTACGTTAACCGAGCGCCACCCCGATGTCCGCTTCACCCCCAAAAGCGGACATTTAAGCGGGCCGGTATAACACCACACGATGCCACACATTTTTTTGTTGTGCAGGTGTTCGGGGAATGGTGGCCCCGGCGGGACAGTAAGGAACGCAAAAAATCCGTTCAGGGCATTAGGTGCCTTAGCGATAACGCCGCGATACCAACGCAAGATTTCCGTTGCGTCTTCCATCGGCCACAGCATTGGCCCCGCATAGTTTGTGTGAATGCGATGTGCCTTGAAAAGAAAAGACGTAACGATGCCGTAATTGCCGCCGCCGCCGCGCACCGCCCAAAAGAGATCGGAGTTCTCTTTGGCATTTGCTGTGACAAAGCGCCCGTCGGCCAGAACCATGTCCACAGCCAGAAGATTATCAATGGTAAGGCCGCATTGCCGTGTCAAATGGCCGATCCCGCCGCCAAGCGTTAGGCCGCCAACGCCAGTCGTGGAGATAATACCTGCTGGAACCGCAAGACCGAATGCGTGCGTTGCATGATCCACATCTCCCCACAGCGCTCCACCTCCTACCAGCACGGTGCGCTTTTTCGGGTCTACGCGGACATATTTTATCGGTGAGAGGTCGATGACGAGACCATCATCGCAAACCCCCGAGCCAGCCGCATTGTGACCCCCACCGCGAACGGATATGGGGAGCTTATGTTCACGGCTAAATTTTAGTGCGGCAATGACATCTGCAACGTCAGCGCAACGCACAATCAGCCGCGGCTTCCGGTCGATCATGGCGTTGTAGACCTTTCTTGCCGCGTCGTATCCCGGGTCGCCTGGCTCGATGACCTCTCCGCGCAGTTCGGATTTGAGAGCAGCAATTGTCGTTTCGCTCAGCATAATAGCCTCCCAATGGAAATACCGTCAGCGACAGGACGCTCGTAGCCATGGTCGCCGACGGAGGGGAACTTCACGGCCCATATTTTCAGCAAGAAGCCTAGCACTCTGCACCGGGCGGCGGGGAGAAACGTCATACAGCCAACTCGCTTGCCCATCAGCCCCGATGTCCGCTTTGGGTCAAAAGCAGACACCGGGGGCAACGTCCAATCAATGTCCGCTTTACCCCCGAAAGCGGACATGGATCAGCACGTTCGTGATGTCTGCTTTGTGCCAAAAGCAGACAAGCTGCGACGCAGCAAAAAGCGGGTTACTCGATCACCTCGTCGGCGCGGATGAGCAGTGTCGGCGGCATGGTGATCCCGAGCGCTTTAGCCGTCTGAAGATTGATAATTACGTTAAATTTGGTCGGCCGCTCGATCGGAAGTTCGCCAGGCTTCGCACCCTTCAAAATCTTGTCAACAAAAGCCGCTGCCCGATAGTCCATATCAGGAAAGTTGATGCCCAAGGCAATGAGGCCTCCTGCCCGTGCAAGTTCCGGAAAGCCGCACGATGGTAACCGATTCACTGCAGCAAGAACCGCGAGCGCGTTAGAATTTGTGAGCATCATGTTATCTTCGTGAAGCAGAAGCGCTTCCTCCCTCTGATCAATCATTGTTGCAAAGACTTGGGCGAACTCGCTCGGTCGTCGCGCTTCAAATGTTTGTAGTGCGATATTCAATGCTTTTGCCGTCGGTTCGATTTCCTGAAAGACGAACCGATTCAAGGGATTATCTGGATTCAGGAGCAGGGCTGCTTTTGTCAAAGACGGAACGGCTTCTTTCAATAATTCGAGGCGCTTTGCCGTAAGCTCTGGAACAAAGGTTGACAATCCGGTGATATTACCTCCCGGCACCCTAAGGCTTGATACCAGCCCGAGCGCGAGTATGTCGCCAACCGCAGTGAGGACGATGGGTATAGTGGACGTCGCGCTTTTAGCTGCTAGCGCTCCGGGAGTCCCATGAGTAACGAGGACATTGACCTTCAGCTGAACCAGTTCGTCGGCCAAACCACGCAGCCGCTCGTAATTGCCCTCCGCCCAGCGATATTCGATGACGAGGTTCGTGCCTTCGAGCCAACCGAGATCGCGCAGCCCTGCCCGCAATGCTGCCAACCGGGCCGCGTGACTTGACGCGGAGTCAGAACCCAAAAAGCCGATGCGTGGAACCTTCGTCTGCTGCGCACGCGCCGCGAGCGGCCATGTAACGGCTGAACCACCCACGACTTTGATGAAATCGCGGCGTCGCATTGCAGCCCCGAGGCTCTGGAGTACGCCCGATACCGGCTGATTACATCAGGGATTTGCGCCCGGCGAAATGGGTTTCAGGGGTCAGTTTGCACGGCAGCAATCCTGAGCCACTCATGTCCGCTTTGGGTCATAAGCGGACATCCCAGCACATCTAAGCAATGTCCGCTTTCCGCTCCAAAGGAGAAATTGCTGCGGGCAACTCATAGGCGGCGGCGAATAAGCACAAGGTGAAATGAGGTTAGACACTTCGCGCAAATTACATAACAAAACATCGGAAAGAAAAAGTGTCTAACCTCGACATAGCCCATTGAAAAGCCACCTAGTTAGCCCTTCGGGGGTAAAGCGGACATTGCCCAAACGCCCGGTGTCTGCTTTTGACCCAAAGCGGACATTGTCATGCTGCTCAAGGACTGCGCTCGGCCACTCTTTCAGCGCACTAATCTGACCCGCTACAATGGCTTGCCCTAAGGCGTGGGACGGCTGGTGCGATTCGGAATCCGACGTGGCCATACGCGAACCATCGGACAAGCTTGCGTTCTCCCTGGCTAACCTGCCGGCGACATCGGGACAGCGCCGCCTTGCCCTCGCCGTCGTTGTGTTGCAATTCATGATCTGTGCAGTTGTGGCGCCGTTGGCGCCACCAGCGCCGCGAATTGACGGCTTCATCCCAGTCGTTCTGGCCATAGTATTCGTCGCCGACCTTATCACCGCTGTTTTGTTGTTTAACCAATCCGCCGTGATTGTCTCACGTGCGCTCTTAGTCCTCGCAAGCGGTTATCTGTTTTCCGCTCTGATCGTCATTCCGCACGCGCTGACCTTTCCGGGCGCGTTCGCGCCGAAAGGCCTGCTTGGTGCTGGGGTTCAGAGCAGCGGCTGGCTTAACGCCCTCTGGCATTTCGGCTTCCTCGTAGCCGTGGCTGGCTATGCCTGCCTAAAGGATGAAGAGCCGAGGAACGATGCTATCCGGCCCTCGGCGCTAACCGCATTTTGCTGGAGTGTGGCGATTCAAACCATCCTGGTCTGTGCATTGACCTGGGCCGTTACGGCCGGGGACAGTTTTATGCCGCGCATGTTTTCGGACGACCTGAGGATGGCTCCTCTGGGGCGTTACGTCGCTGGAATGCTTGCACTGATGTCTGTGGTTGTACTCCTGCTGATGTGGGCTCGTCGAACCTCGGTGCTTGATCTGTGGGTCATGGTTGCGATCTGCATGTTGATATCAGAAATGGCGCTGGTGGCCTTTGGGATGACGAGCCGCTTCTATCTTGGGTGGTATGTCAGTCGCGCGTTAGCGGTAGGCGTTGCAACTGTCGTTTTAATAGCTCTACTCTCGGAGTCGATGACGTTACACGCAGCGCTCTCACGTGCAAACATGATGCTGAAGCGCGAGCGCGATAACAAGTTGATGAACGCGCAGGCGCTTGTGGCCACGATTGCTCATGAAGTGAGGCAGCCGCTGACAAGAATCATATCAGGCGGCAATGCAGCGCAGAGATTTCTTAAAATGACTCCGTCCGAACAGGATAAGGCACAGACCGCTCTTGAAGGGATCGTGAATGCCGGTCATCGCACCAGCGAAATAATCGACGGCTTTCGAGCCTTATTCACAGAGAGCGACCAGGAGCAACAGCTCGTAGACATAAGCGAGATCATCGGAGCGGTTTTACAGTCATTAAGCAATGAGCTTAAGGACCATCAAATTGAGCTTCGCTCCGAACTAATGCCCGACCTGCCACCAGTTTATGGCAATAAGAGTCAATTACAGGAGGTCGTATCAAACCTGACCATCAACGCCATCGAAGCAATGGAAACCAGCTCAAATCAAGACCGGGTGCTTCATGTCGGAACTGAACTTTGTGATGGCACGGCAATTAAGGTGGCAATAGAAGATTCGGGGCCTGGAATTGATAAAGATAAATTAGATGGCATCTTTACCGCTTTTGTTACAACGAAGCGACATGGAATGGGATTGGGATTAGCCATCTCCCGAATGATCGTTGAGTATCATGGCGGCAAACTTACTGCGTCGGCGGGCCAAAAAGGTGGCGCGTCGTTCCAATTCCTCTTGCCAATTGCTTCTGTACACGCTCGCGCGGAACAATCCGGACAGATGGCAGATCGCGACAAATCTTTGTCCTAAAATCGCAAGTTTTCAGCAGCGGGACTTAATACACAAAGGGCACCGGTGGTGTTGGGGGACATCTCGGCTCTAAGGACCGCTTTGTCCATGCCCCACGAACGCTCTAATCAGTGCCCGCCAAATCCACCGCTTTGCGCAAGCTGCGCTCAAACCATGCGGCTCGCTCGAGTAGCATCGCGCCTTGATGACCTGCCCGACCTCTATACGTTCGAATGCCGAGGTTGTGGCGTGTCGCAAATCGAGCCTGCCCTCCTAGCGGTAAAATTGGACGCGGCCGACGACCATCGGGTACCTCAAAAATCGTCACCTGGCTTCGCAGCCTTTCTCGGCAGATTAGATGCCATGGAAGGCAACCAGTTGTTTCGGACGAGTAGGAAACGGCTGCGGCAAACAGTTCACTAACCGCCATCTCGGCGGGGCAGTTTGGAGAACGCCGAGAGGATCGCAATGCCGAAAAAGAGCGATCGGCCTACTGCTGGGGCCTTAGATAATTCAGCAGAACAATTTCGAGAACATGCGGCCGAATGCCTGGAATTAGCTCAGACGACCGATTCGCCTGAGAAGCGCAGGGTGTATTTGAAAATCGCCGTGGCGTGGCATCAAATGGCGCTACGTCGGGAGAAAGTTTCGCCTGGCCTGCTATAACCTTCGATGGCCCTTTGGTCACGAAGCCCGGTAATCGAATTAGGCGGTGAATGTCCGCTTTTGGCACAAAGCGGACATCCCGACACGCTCGACCAATGTCCGCTTTTGGGGGTAAAGCGGAAATTGCGCTCGCGTCCGCGGGGCAAGATCAGGGTTCACTGATGGTTCAATAGCCGCGCTTTCCGGAGACCGTCCGCAATTCGCTCGACGTCCTCCTCGCGTCTGAAGGGTTGCCGGCCGACGTGTTCGGCGAATGCGTAGTTTGGGTTGATCTCTTTAAGCTCCCCCCAAACTCGGCGTGCCTCCTCGAACTCGCCGAGATGACCAAGGGCAGAAGCGAGAAGTGCGCGAGAAAAATCCGTGCCGGGCACGAGCACAATTCGCTGCCTGAGCAAAGTGGCTGCTGTTTCGTACTTTCCCGCAAGC
>DATLJR010000142.1:0-2145 GCA_035538755.1 Pseudolabrys sp. | reverse complement strand
TTGAAATGCAACGCCTTGCTCACGCTCGCCGCCTCCGCGCTCGGAACGAACTTGCCGAGCAGGACGACGCCCTTGGCGTGGGCAGACCGCTGCGTCGTTTGCTCGCCGAACGCCGCATTGAGCGCATCGACGAACGATTCGGGGGTCGTGGCCATCGCGGGCTCCTTCCGTGTGTTCATCGCCGTCCTCCGCTGGAACGATCCCTTCCCCCGAGCTACGCGCCGAGGGTCCTGGCGTTCAAGCTCGACCTCGATGCGTTTCTATATCTGCACCGCAGTTGCCCCTGTCAAACCGGACAGCCTAGCGAGTTGTTCATCTTCCGAGTTTCGGCACCGGACGAGGGGCAGCACGGGCGCGAACGCAGTAGCGGGAAGGTCGGCAAGCGCTGCCGCGGCGGCTCGCACAGGTGCTGCCGGAATCCCTTATGGCACTCGACGAAATGGAAAAGGTTTCGCCATGGCACGCGGTCGCAAATCCGGTGAACGACAAAGGGTGCGACGCGCCCCGCGGAACCGATGGACACCGTAGGACAGCGGCACGCCGATCAAGAAGATCGTCGCATGTTTCACAGCGGTGGCAATCCCAACGACCGAACGCTCTCGCCGCCTGTCAGGGAGCGGTTATGCGCCACAGCAATATCAGGTGCCAAATGTCCGAAATGGGGTCAATAGCGGCGCAAGCCATCAGCGCCAGCCGGCAGCGCATATCCGCTTCTCCCCAAAAGCATAAGCTTGCATCGAGATGTCGGCTTTGTGCCAATCGGGTCCTAAAGGCGCTGCAGCAAAAGTACCGCCATTCGATCACCTCCTCGGCGAGTTGTAGGGGATGAAGCGGCACGTCGAGGCCAAGAGACTTGGCAGTTTTGAGGTTGATTGCCGAAAGCGCAAGATCGAGCTAGCAAGAGCAATAGTGCGAGGGCCGAATCCTGGGGATGGAATAAAACGAAAGAGGGCGTAAAACGGAGCTCAGTCGGAGGTACCGACGTGCAAGCAGCGCTTTCCCCTTACTCCCTCGCATCCCGCCGACGGTTTCTCGGAACGGCCGGCGCAGCAGCGCTGGCCCTTTCGCCGCGCTCTGCGCTAGCCGACGTCGTGATCAAGCTTCCCCTGCCCGGAGGACCAGACGAACGGTCGATCACAACGGCGTTCCCACAAAAGGGCCCGCTCATCCTGCAGCGCACTCGGCCGCCGCTGCTGGAAACTCCGGTCGAAGTGTTCGATCAATCGGTGTTGAAATCTACTGCGGCCCATCTTTGTGCGGAGTCGGTAGCGTTTTCGCTTGATGGCAGCGCGCACAGTAGAACCAGGACAAAGCGGGTAGCGCACCGAGGCTTGAGATCGTGGCGACCAATTTCATTTGTTCGCCGCACTCAGGACAAGAGGCTGAATTGGGTTGCTCGCCTAACATTGGAGTTACCTACACCCAAAGCACAGGTACTAATTTGATTGCGAGCTAGGGGACGCACAGTCCCACCCGGCGAAAAGCCGCCCGAATTACTCCCGCCGCCAGCTTCTCGCAAACGGTCGGCCTCGCGCGTGGCAGCATAGTCGTGCGTCGGTGTACGGTCTTCATGATGTCCAAAGGCCAGTATCCACGTCCACGGCTTTCCAACGGGCGCGGCGACCGCAACTAACTAGAGCCGCGCACAATCCTGGTCGCCCTATCCGCTAGTGCCGCTGGATCGCGCTGACCGTCCTTGGCAAGTTGAATGATTAGCTTGGCGACTTGAGTCGTCGCTGGGTCGTTGCGTTCCTTGAGGCCCAGGTTTGTGAGCGCCGATTCGAAGCCGGCAACCAGTTTGGCAATATCTTCTGGCTCAAACGAAACATTACCGCGCTCAAGCAGTGTATGAATCACGTCGGACATGCTCGACAATTCTTTTGGCGATTCTCTCATTGATAAGATTGCTTTGGTCGCCAAGCTGAAGAGCTGCGCAAGCCATGTCGAATGCGACGGCCATGACCCGGTTGGTCTCGGGATCGAATTTGGCGCTGTCCAAAAATAGCGTGATGGACATGACCCGTCCCCCACTATCGGTAGTGGAACTTTATGCCCGATCCTGCGTGTCAATCACGTGACGGACTATGAAGGTATTGACCACCAGCAAAAATCAGAACGGGCGGGCCCTCACGCAACGTCAGGCCG
>DATLJR010000141.1:0-3691 GCA_035538755.1 Pseudolabrys sp. | reverse complement strand
TCTGCCGGACGTGCGCGTGATGCCGCGCACCACTGTGTTCGGCGTCTACGATGGCGGCACCTACGGCGCCCTTGAACGCGTCGCCGACCATCTGCCCGCTCCGCTCCCTTATCAACCGCGTCAACGGCTCTGGAAAATCGTGGCCAAGCGCGCGGTGCTTGCGGCTGGCGCCATCGAGCGACCGATAGTGTTCGGCGGCAACGATCGCCCCGGCATCATGTTGGCCTCGGCGATGCGCAGCTACGTCAACCGGTTCGCAGTCGCACCAGGCGGCCGCATCGCCATCTTTACCAACACCGATGACGGCTGGCACACCGCGTTTGATCTTGCAAAGGTCGGTATCGAAGTGCCCGCGATCATAGATAGCCGGCCCACAGTCTCGCCGCAACTCGCAGCACAAGCCTCCCGCGCTACACGTATCCTGACCGGCAGCCAGGTGGTCGCAACGAAAGGCCGAAATGCCTTGCGCGCGGTTACCGTACGGACACCCGACGGAACCGAGGAGATCAAGGTCGACTCGCTTGGAGTATCCGGCGGCTGGGATCCGACCGTGCATTTGTGCTGTCATCGCGGCGGCCGACCGGTCTGGAACGTCGCTATTGCGGCGTTCGTGCCGGGTTCCCTTTCGAAAGGCCTGATGGTTGCGGGTGCCGCAAACGGCACGCTGACGCTCGCCGCCTGCCTTTTCGAAGGCGTGCGTGTGGGAGCCGAAGCTACCCAGGCAGCGGGGTTCACTGCCAAGTCGATTGATCTGCCCAAGACCGAGGATGAGGCGTCTGCGGTGACGCCGCTGTGGCATGTCGCTCGATCAAAGGGAAAGGCCTTCGTCGATTTCCAAAATGATGTAACGGCTGACGACGTCGCGCTTGCCGAGCGTGAAGGCTTTCGGTCCGTGGAGCACCTGAAACGCTATACGACCCTAGGAATGGCGACCGACCAGGGCAAGACGGCCAATGTCAACGGCCTTGCAATCGTGGCAGCCGGCACAGGTCGGTCGGTTGCCGAGACCGGCACGACGATCTTTCGCCCGCCCTACACTCCGGTTGCGATTGGTGCCTTGGCCGGTCTCCATCGCGGAAGCTGGTTCCGCCCAGCGCGCCTGACGCCGTCACACGCGTGGGCCGAGGAGCAGAACGCGGTCTTTGTCGAGACCGGGCTCTGGTTGCGTGCTCAGTATTTTCCCCGCACGGGCGATCGCGACTGGTTGGAGACAGTGAACCGCGAGGTGCGCAGCGTCCGATCCGCCGTTGGTTTCTGCGATATGTCGACGCTCGGCAAGATCGATGTTCAGGGACCGGATGCCGCACTCTTCCTCGACCGGCTCTACATCAATAACTGGTCGACGCTCGCAGTCGGCAAGGCACGTTATGGTGCGATGCTGCGTGAGGATGGTTTCGTCATGGACGACGGCACGACTTCCCGCCTTTCTGACGATCGCTTTTTCATGACGACGACTACCGCGAACGCCGCAAAGGTATTTCAGCATATGGAGTTCTGCCATCAGGTGCTGTGGCCGGAATTGGACGTGCAGTTTGTTTCCGTGACGGATCAATGGGCGCAATATTCGGTAGCTGGCCCTCGCGCAAGAGATGTCTTGGCCCGCATTGTCGATGCCCGTTTCGATATTTCGAACGAGGCATTTCCGTACTTGGCTGCCGCAGAGTTGGCGGCCCTGGGTGGGATTCCGGCCCGCCTTTTCCGCATCTCGTTTTCCGGTGAGCTCGCCTATGAGATCGCGGTGCCCGCAAGATTTGGAGACGCACTCGCGCGAACGCTAGTGGAGGTTGGTGCACACTTCAGTATCGCACCATATGGCACTGAGGCTCTCGGTGTCATGCGCATCGAGAAAGGACACTTGGCTGGCAACGAGATCGATGGTCGTACCACGGCACGAGACCTCGGCCTGGCGAAATTGATGTCGACACGGAAAGACTATATCGGCCGGATCATGTCGAATCGCTCTGCGCTGCTCGATCCCAATCGGCCCACCCTTACCGGCTTCAAACCGGCGGACAAAAGTGCCCGCCTTCGCGCCGGCGCCCATTTCGTGCCGCTCGACGGTCCGGCGAGCGCCGATAATGACCAGGGAGTGATGACCTCGGTCGCGTTCTCACCGACTCTGGGGCATTGGATTGGCCTAGGACTTTTGACCAGCGGGCCGGAACGGATCGGCGGGCGAGTGCGGGCTGTCGATCCAGTGCGCAACAATGACGTCGAAGTCGAGATCTGCGCGCCGTGCTTCGTCGACCCCAGGGGAGAACGACTGCGTGGCTAAAGATCTGACGCCTTACTCCGCTCTCCAGGGACTTGCGATCCCTGGTCGATATGGAGCTGTGAATGGCGGACCAGGCGTCTTGCTGTCTGAGCGTGCCGGTCTCGCGCTCGCCGCCGTCATGGTGCGGAAGGGTGCACGAGAGGCACTGACGAGGCGCGTCCGCACTGTCTTTGGGCTTGACCTGCCGCCAACGTCACGTCGCGCGGCGCTTGGATCGCTCGCCTTCGTCTGGGTTGGGCCAGGGCACTGGCTTGCGGTGACAGAGGGCGGCGATGGGAACTCCTTCGAGAAGTTGCTCCGGCACGACCTTTCGAATCTTGCTTCGATCACCGATCAGTCCGATGGTCGGGCGGTTGTGAGAATTGCAGGAATCAGAGCGCGCGATGCACTCGCTAAGGGTGTCCCGGTCGATCTGAATCCACGAGTCTTCACGGCAGGAGATGCTGCGGTCACGACCGTGGGCCACATTGGTGTCCACCTGTGGCAACTTGATGGGGCGCCGACCTACGAATTCGCGGTGTTCCGAAGTTATGCCGCCGCGTTTTGGCGATGGCTTATAGACTCGGCTGCAGAATTTGGGGTTGCCGTCAAAGGGCCGATACATGGGTGCGAGCCCACAGCAAATGCATGCGGTCAGCCGCGATGTACTATATAGCGCGAAATATTGCTGCTGCGAAACAGGCTCGGACATGGCATAGTTCTGCGATGCAGGGACGCTGCGCGGGACGTTTCCCTGTCGGAAACCTACGCTCTGAATATTGGTGGTGAAGTCATATTGGTGGTGAAGTCCGGCCAGGACTGGCGCCGGTGAGGTCGGGTGACGCCGCCATTTGTTGCAGCCGGCAGAGGGAGATGACGATGTCCGATTCTATTTCACGCCGCAGTATGCTGGCAGGAGCCGCGAAGGTGGTGGGGGCCGGCTCCCTTCTTGTGAGCACACCGTCGCGACTGTTTGGCCAAGAAGTCAAGCCGATCACGGTGGGCTTCATTTATGCGGCCACGCGCAATGACTACGGCTGGAATCAAGCGCACGCCGTCGCGGCGCGACGGATCGCGGCGTTGCCTGGGGTGAAACTGGTCGAGCAAGAGCGGGTGCCGGAGACCGTGCAGGTCGAGCGCGTGATGGAAAGCATGATCCAACTCGACGGCGCCAAAGTTGTGTTCCCGACGTCCTTCGGATTCTGGCCGTTCATCCAGAAATTGGCGCCGAAATATCCCGACGTGCTTTTCGTCCACGCCGGCGGCTTGTGGAAGGAGGGCGATGCGAAAAACACGATCGGCTATCGCGGCTACATGGAAGAACCGCATTACCTGTGCGGGATTGCCGCCGGGATGACGAGCAAGACCGGCAAACTCGGCTTCATCGGCTCCAAACCCCTCTACTTCATCTTCAACAACTGCAACGGCTTCGTGATG
>DATLJR010000140.1:0-2154 GCA_035538755.1 Pseudolabrys sp. | reverse complement strand
TCGGCCATCAATTCGCCTCCGATCACATACACCCACCAGGGACGTCAATTCGTCACCGTGCTTTCCGGCGTCGGCGGCTCCGTCAACCGGAGGATGAAAGACTATGACCTCATTCCGGTGGGTGGTTCGGTGACGACGTTTGCGCTGATGCCCGAATGACACAGCCGCATGAACGCTTTTGTGACCGCGAGCCTCGGCCTGGCGCTCCTCGGCGTGAGCGCCGCAGCTCAAGAGCGCGTGCCGGAATTCCCCGCGGAGCAGATCAAGAAGGGCGCCGATCTGTTCGCGCGCAATTGTGCAACGTGCCACGGCGCGCGCATGCGTAATCCGCAATGGGCAGTCGACCTGCGTACTTTTCCGCGCGACGGACATGCGCGTTTCGTCGATGCGGTGGCCAACGGCAAGCGCAACATGCCTGCGTGGGATGATGTGCTCGATCCCGAACAGATCGAGGCGCTATGGGCCTATGTGATCGCCGGAGAGGCTGGGGAGTAAGGCTGCTGAGTCCGGTCGCTGTACAAGCCGCCGGAGAGATCGAGCGCCATCACGGCATTCGCGCGCGCGTCGCGCTATCCCTGTCCGCTTTCGGGGGTAAAGCGGACATCTAATGCTCAGATCGAGTTTTTCCGACTTTGACCCATAGCGGACGTGAGCGGGCCGCTTTTGCTCCGATGCACGGCCCCTGACCTGCTGTACTGCTTGATAGCCGCGAGCAGCCGAGCCTCTCCTACGTCGAAGACGGCAAGGATGTGTTCTACGTGGGATGCGGACGCGCATTCGGATTGCACGTCAAGTATCCCGCGACGCCGAAGAAGGAAGGTAAGGCAACGATCACGCTCGCGAACTCAAAGACGAGCATGAAGGTTGTCGGCGAATTCACTGAGCCAGTCGAGGAGGACCCCACCACTTTCGTGCAATGGGACCTCGGCTATCGTCGCCAAGACCCCAAGCTTTACGGAAAGGCGTAGGAACGTAAGCTGGAAAAGTTTTTTGATCTTTTGGCCAACGGCGGACCGATCACAGTATCGGCGAAAGGACGCAGCTACCAAATACCGGCGGCTGTCACGGTCGGTGGTTGGAGGAAGGGCTGGCACGAGCACTGCTTATAGCAGTTAAGAAGCTGACGGCGGGACCGGAAAAGCAGGCGCAGTGTCGCCGATCATCTCGTGATTTCCGGCGTGCCCTCCCTTTTGGTGGGAAAGTTGGGTGCGATAGAAGTCGAGCACGAAAAGCCGAAGGGCCGATGACAGATTGCCGAGTTGCCGCTGAGCGTCGATTTCGGCGACCAATTGCGACAAGGTCATCTGCCGCTCGCGCGCGATTCCCTTCAACCCGTTCCAGAATGCATCCTCGAGGCTCACGCTCGTTTTATGGCCAGCGAGCACGACCGAGCGCTTGACGACTGCAGATTTCATGAAGACACCCCCAATTGTCCTAGTTTCGACGGCATAGCCTCTTCCGCTATGGCGCGCGCTTTCGGAGCGGCTGGCGTTTGCCGCCCATCGATCCAACATTCGGGAGTGGTTATTGCCCCCAAGCCCGAACCGCTGCCTGCTTAACATTCCGTCCGCGTCTTCGGTTCCACCAGCACGGCGGCGCGTGTTGACTTCATCCGCAAGTGTGACCCGTTTGCCACATACCGCCAGGTAAGTCGTCTGCCTGCTTCGAGAATTTGCAGATGCATAGCTGCGCGTCGGCAAACCCGTTCACCCTTCGCGAAGAAGCGTTCGCGGGTCACGCGATTGCGCGCCTAATCCGTCATTGCCCGGGAAGACGCGAAGCAGATTCGCGTCGGCGGCAGATACGTGCAGCGTGCAGCCGAACGGTAAAAGGATGGTGGACCGGGACTTCGCCATCGCTGCCGACCACGACCGTTTGGTTAATCTGCGTCGTTCCGATCCTCCCAATCGCATTTGAACCAATCCATCGCCACAGCGACAAATAGTCGGGAGCCATTCCCCCCGGCGATCGAGCCGGAACGTGGAATGGTAGAAGCGGGCATCTTGCACAGACCAAGCGGAATAGGGGCGTCACTCGGTCGGCCCGTCCGGGTGCCCAACACAAGGGGATTAGCATCATGAAGATCGTCATCATCGTAACGGCTGGGCTCTTCGCCATGCTGAGCGTTGCCGCTGCCGCCGACTTGCCGCGCAA
>DATLJR010000139.1:0-1826 GCA_035538755.1 Pseudolabrys sp. | reverse complement strand
TGTCAAAATCTCGACAGGCTCTCTATCCTTTGCCATGGCTGTATCCTCATGTGAAACGAGACGCGAAGCTCTCGGGCACAAGGCGTGTCGTGGGGATAGGGAATTTGCCCCAACAGCTTTCAGCCGTAGATCAACCCTTCGCGCCTCATTGTCAACTAAACCTAAGAAGTGCCCGTAAAACTAGATTGCGCACTTCTGTGACGTCTCAACGTGAGACACCAAAATATTTTTTTGCCACGACTTACCCCAAAAAGCGAACATTGCTGAGACTGATTGCCATGTCCGCTTTGCGCCGTTAGCGGACATCAGCCTACTCATTCAATCACCTCGTAGGCGCGGGCGAGGGCTACCTTCCGACACCTTCTTTGGTATGTGCGTGCGTTTTACGACCCCAAAAGCTTTCTTTCTGCGGCAGGGCGCGCAACGACAGCCGCCGTCCGCTAGAAAGGACTTCAGATAGCCTCGGCCATAGTCATACGTAATTTCCTCATCGGGCTCGATTCGACGTAACGCCACGATCACAATCCCGCCTCTACGACCCACAGGCTTTGCATTCGGTCGACAGGAGTGGTTGATGTAACGCGCCACATTCCATCGCGGCGAGCCGTCGATCACCCATCGCTTGTTAACTTCGAACATGTATCTAGCGCCGCGCGCCTCGCGCGGGTCAGATTCCTCTGTGGTAATGCGGCGGCCGCGATAGGTCGCGATGTAAGCGCCTCGCTTGATCGGCTTTGTCGCGAACAGACCGAGCCCGGTCATT
The DNA here is from genome assembly GCA_035538755.1 of Pseudolabrys sp. Classification (GTDB taxonomy): domain Bacteria; phylum Pseudomonadota; class Alphaproteobacteria; order Rhizobiales; family Xanthobacteraceae; genus Pseudolabrys. The sequence continues at coordinate 1,063 of DATLJR010000139.1, read as the reverse complement.
GAGCGGCCAACCCGGAAGAAGCGCGAAGACATTTTGGAGCAATAGCCGCAAATTTCTGCGATGTCACCTGCACTGCTCTGACAAGCGAAAGGTTATGGTTGTGACGCGGTAGCAGGTTTCAGTCTCGCAACAGATCAGTGATCACTGCCTGTGCTGCATTGTGCCCCGGAGCGCCTGTCACACCACCGCCCGGATGCGCGCCAGAACCACATAAATAGAGTCCAACGATCGGCATCCGGTAAGCGGCAAATCCAAGCATCGGACGGGCAGAAAAGATCTGATCTAGCGTCATGGCGCCATGGAAGATATCACCGTTGGGCAGGCCGAAGATGCGCTCTAGATCCAAGGGCGAGAGACTTTGTCTCGCGATTACGCTTGCCTTGAAACCCGGCGCATAGGCTTCGACGGTGTCGATTATCAAGTCGGCGACGGTTTCACGGTGCTGGTCCCATGTCGAGCCATCTGCAAATTGCGGCATTACATGCTGGCAGAAGAGGCTTGCCACATGCGCGCCAGCCGGCGCCAGGCTATCGTCGAGTGTCGACGGAATAACCAGTTCAATAATCGGCCTCTGGCTCCAGCCATATTCGATGCAATCACGATAGGCTTGCTCCATGTATGAAAGGTTGGGAGCAAGGATTATTCCGGCGGTGTGATGATCGCCGGATCCTGGCAGCGAGGTAAAATCTGGAAGTTTTGAAAGAGCTACGTTCATGCGAAACGTTCCGGAGCCGGCCTTCCATGCTTTCATCCGTTCGGCCACAGCTGGTCGTATCGCCTCACGTGGCACAAGGGTTTGAAACAGATACTGCGGATTAACGTTCGCAATTACGGCACGTGCTCGAACGGAGGTCCCATCTTTCAGTACCACGCCCACAGTACGGCCGCCTTCAACGATGACTTCGCGGACCTCCGAGCGTACTTCGATGCGGGCGCCATGTTTGGCCGCGACGCGCGCCATCGCCTGCGTGATCGCACCCATGCCGCCGATGGCGTAGCCCCAAACGCCTGGCTTGCCGTTTACTTCGCCTAGCGCATGATGCAGCAGCATATAGGCGGAACC
>DATLJR010000138.1:0-1746 GCA_035538755.1 Pseudolabrys sp. | reverse complement strand
GCTTCGAGAAAAGGTCCTCGATCTGATTGATTTCCGGTTCCGGACAAATAGCCTATTCGCCTTCTTAACTGCTGCGCATGCGCAAGAAGAGGCCATACCGCCGTGCCGCCGACCACAGCAATGAACTCGCGCCGTCTCATTTTGCCGCCGCTACCCTCATCGGGGCATCGTAGCGGGTCGAACCGCCAGGTTGGAAGTGGTTAGGTCGGGGTTCGGCAATGTCCGCTTTGGGTCAAACAGCAACATTCTACGTCATTTACAGCAGGGATCTGCGACCGGCGAGATGGGATAATGGTCAAGCCCGAATGGCCGCTTTGGCTCATTGGCGGACATTGACCATCACTCGGGCGATGTCTGCTTTACCCCCAAATGCGGACATTCGCTCCTATTCGATCCACCTCGTCGGCGAGTTGCTGTATCGAAAGCCCCCAGGAGTCAGGAGCGGACATCCTAAGGACAAAAGTACCGGCTTCTACTTTACTTCGACACGTCAGCCTTCAGAGTTGCCACACTTGGCCGGGGCGCAAGGCTGCGAAACGCTCCGGCGAAATGCCGGCTACGTTTAACGCCTCCAGGAGTGCTAGGAACGGCGCATCAATGGGTTCATCGGTTAGCTGGAACGTGCCGTGGTGATGGGCGAGCGCAAGTTCTCCGCCACAATCGATTAACGCCTGCACCGCCTCGGGCGGATTCATGTGGTGGTCCCGCATGAACCAACGCGGCTCGTAAGCGCCTATCGGTAGAATAGCCAGTTTAAACGGGCCGTGACGTTCTCCTGCAGTACGGAAATAGCGCCCGTCGCCATAGCCGGAGTCAGCAACAAAATAAATGCGTCCACCGGGCGTTTCGATTACGAAGGATGCCCATAGCGCCATGTTGCGGTCCGACAAATTGCGAGCCGACCAATGTCGCGAGGCAACAAGCGTTACCGCCATTCCGTTGCCGATATCAACACGATTACCCCAGTCGTAGGCTTCGGCGGCAATTGTCGAGTCAAAATTTCGCATGACGACGTCGTTGCCCAACGGCGTGATTACGCGCGCGCGATGCACGGTTGCTATCCGCGACAAAGTACGGACGTCGAGATGATCATAGTGGCCGTGTGATACCAACACGACATCAATCGGCGGTAGCTCGGTAAACGCAATACCTGGTTCGTTGACCCGCTTTGGCCCGATTAGGCGCGAAGGCGACGCGCGCTTCGACCACACTGGATCGAGTAGGATGTTGCACCCCGCGGTCTGAATCAGAAAGCTGGCATGGCCAATGTAGGAAATCCGCCAAATCGCGCCTTCGACACGCGCTGGCGGGCGATCGGCGTAATGTGACGGCGCCCAGATCGGCCACTTCGCCTTGGTCCCACGTCGGCGGCGATCGACGAACCAGCGCAACAGGTCACGGCGACTTTTTGGTGACGCCCCATGCGGATCGAAAAATCTTACACCGTCAAAGTGATCAGAGATGGGACCTGTGTGGTAGCGAGGTGGCATGATCTAAGCTTTTCAGTTCAGCCAAAGCAACCACCTAGCTGCGGGACAGCGCGACGCGCACTGTTGCATCCGCTGTCAAAGGTGTTGCCCCGGTGTCATGCCAGGTCGGTGCAGCAGCATATTCACTCGGTGACATATCGAGCGACACCAAGTGCCCGCCTTCCATACCGAGCGCTTCGAGCGGCACCGCGACTGGCCGCCCGAACCATCCCCACCATTGGCTGTAATCGACGATAAACTCGATCTCTCCGGCAGG
>DATLJR010000137.1:0-2876 GCA_035538755.1 Pseudolabrys sp. | reverse complement strand
ATGGTTGAGGAATATCGATTTAAGCTATCATAGCGAGGAAATTGGGTGGGGAGGCCTCACGAAATAAAGGAGGATCGCATGTTCTTCTTTCAGGAAGGCTTCACCTATCGCAATTTTCTGATGGACGCCCTAGCGATATTCATCTTCGTCGTGTGGTTCTGGCTATTGATTACCGTTTTTGCCGACCTGTTCCGTCGCTACGACATTTCCGGTTGGATCAAGGCTATCTGGGTAATAGCATTGATCGTCATTCCATACATTGCCATCCTTGCATATCTGATCTTTCAGGGAAGAGGCATGGCAGAGCGCAATGCTCAGCAGGCTCAGCAGGCGCGTGAGGAGCTCAGGCGCGTGGTTGGTTTCAGCGTCGCGGATGAAATCCAAAAGCTCGATGCGCTGAAAAAAGCGGGATCGATCAGCGACGCCGAATTTGCAAGGCTACGCGCCCGGCTGATCTAGTAACCGCAAACGGGCCTCTGCCCTGCGCTGATGCAGCGTGTGCTGCCGTGATCGGCTCGGAAACACTTGATATCCCGCCGTAGAACGGCGGTGTTGTGCTCTGCTTGCGGTCTGCGGATCGACAGGCCGAAAGAGCTACTTAAACGCCATTCCCGAAATTGGTTCCACCCAGACGAGGTGATCCACTACGCGTTTGACACCGGGAACAGTCTCTGCCGCGACGACAAGGCCCTGACGTTCGCGATCATCGGTGACAACTCCGTACAACTCGGCGACGCCGTCCTTGACGATCACGTTGACGTGGGGCGCCCAATCTTGTCTCGCAATTGTCGCCATGATGCTGTCGCGGATCGTCGAATCATCGCCAGTCGGCGGATTGGCATCACGTGCAAGACTCGCGAGCGCATGCATCAGGTTGGCACGGCTGATAATGCCGACAACGCGGCCGCCGCGGGTCACCGGAATGCGCTTGATGCGATGGCGCTCCATCATATCGACGACAGTCTCGAGCGATTCGTCTTCGCCTATCGTCTGTGGATCGGGCGTCATGACATCTTCAACTTTTTTGCTCGATGCCTGCACGTATTCCTGAGCGAGCTTGCCTGGCCCAAGAACGAATTCGAGCCATTTCGGGCGGCGCCGTTGCGTACCAAGTTCACCGCGCCGCAGAAAATCGCCCTCGGTAACGATACCAACGAGCTCGCCTTCCTTGTCGATGACGGGCAGGCCGCTGATTTGATGCCGCAGCATCAGACGCGCAGCGTTGACGACAGTCTCGTCCGCGCCAACGGAAATGACTTTGGGCGTCATGACGTCTTTGACTCGCATTGTCCAATCCTGAATTTGGAGGTCGCCGAAAAAGCATCCGCATTATAGCGAATGCATTAAGCGCCTGAAGGTCAGGCCTAATCAATGGTCAAACTGAAGACATCGACTAATTGCAACACTACCTGGCCGCGGGCGGTCACGTCTCATCACCACGTCATCAAGGTTGATGTCTGCTTTGGGCACAAAGCGGACATCGCCAATGCGGACAGCCGATGTCTGTCAGCTTTGGGAGGCAAGCGGATATTGATCGGTGATTGCCAGGCCGATCCTACCTTCGGTTAGCGTGGAGGCAAACGCTCGAAAGTCTGCAAGCCTTCGGGAACAATATGGAAGGGTTGTTTGTCGATGGTATAGATCGCCATTTGCGGCGCGCCAAACAGACTCGGGTCATCAAGCGTGCCGACTTTCAGGATAATCAGCGGCAGCCCTGGTCGTCGCGTTGCCAGATGGGTCCCGCATTCGCCACAAAATTCGCGCGTCACGGGGCTTTCGAGATCGGAACGCGAGAATTTGCGCGGTTCGCCACTCGTGTAACGAAAGCCCAGCGGCTCCACGAGCATGAACATGTTCGGCGCGCCGCCGCTGATATACTGGCATTCGCGGCAATGGCACTGCGCCTTCAGGCGAGGCTCGCCCTCTGCCACGTAGCGAATTTTACGGCAAAAGAAGGGTTACAGCGATTTTGAAGTCGTTCCGTGTCAGCTCCTGGCACAAAGCGGACATTCAAGTGTCTTGCCCTACGTCGATAACAGGCGCACCATTTTAAAGGGAATGGGCAATAACCGTTCAGGGAGGCCCTATCAAGACGCTTACGAATGTCAGCTAATGCCCAAAACGGACATGTGAAGCCACAGCTTCATAGCGGCCCAAGCGCATGTCGCAGTGGCGCGCTCGAAATCATCATCAAACCCGAAAACGGCTTGCTCAATTCCAAAATCAGGAAAATAGCGCACGATGCCGATAGCGCGAAGAGCGATAGGCAGGTGAAAACCGTCACGTTCAAAGCCGAGAACAGACTGAAGCTTGCAAATATGATGACGAGCCAGAGCACCAAGATGGCGAGAAACGGCGTCGGAATCACGTTGCCCGATTCCGCAAACAGGATGAGACGGGTTTGTACCAAATCGGTGCTGACCTGCGCCGCACGGGACTGAAGTGAACGCTGCAGGTCGTTCTGCGGGGACAGCGCCTGGATCCCCAGATAAGCCTTTTCCGCCGGACCGCTTAATTCAAAAGTGGTCGCGGCGCTTGCCTGCTTCTCGCGCCAAAGCCGGTCGGCAAGCGGTTCAATGATATTGCGCATTTGTTCGCGGATCGGACGGGCCTCCGGCCCATATTCCGCGAGCAAATTGTCTAGCAGGATTATATCGGCCGTGATCTGCGTGATCTGAGTGCTTTGCGTGTCGAATGAACTCTTTGCCGAGGCGATAAGCAGGCCGAGCACGAGCGCAGCTATTGTCCCAATCAGGCCGACACCAAGCCGCACCACGTCCTGGGAGTCTTTGCTCAGATGATGTTCGGGCAACGCACGGCGCAGCAACGCGCCAAAGAAGATACCGCCCAATGTCAACAGGAATATCAAAAACGAC
>DATLJR010000136.1:0-37901 GCA_035538755.1 Pseudolabrys sp. | reverse complement strand
GCAGCGTGCCGGCCTGAACGAGGCGCGTTTCCGGGCGGTACTTATTTGCGGACGCAGACATTTGGCCCTCCTCGCCAACAAGAATTTTGGCAGGGCTAAAGCCAGCCAAAAAACAAACCCGGCCGGGAGGAAAATCCTCTGGCCGGGCTCACGCGTCCCCGGCCTTTTAGCGAGTTGTTTAACGTGGCTGCAAGCCGGCCGGCTCAAATGACCACGGGATAAGGTGCTTGTAGCGGGGCGCACGGCTTCCCGTCAAGGCACTCCTCGGGTTAGATCGGCGCGGTTGCAGAGCAGGGACACCGTGACGCTTACTTTTGCACTCGACGACAAGGGCATTTTGCCCGACCGCATGATCGCGCTGCTCGCCGCGGACGGCGGTATTCTGTCCGAAAATCAGTTCGTCCCTGATCAGATCCAGCCGGCGAGTCTCGATCTGCGATTGGGCGAGGTGGCCTACCGTGTGCGGGCAAGCTTCCTTCCGGGCCGTACCACTGTTGCCCAGCGCATCGACGAACTGAAGCTGCACGAGATCTCGCTGAGCGATGGCGCTGTCCTGGAAACCGGCTGTGTTTACATCGTGCCTTTGCTGGAAAGCCTCGCATTGCCCGACGACATTTCCGCTGCCGCTAACCCGAAAAGCTCGACCGGGCGGCTTGATGTCTTTACGCGCGTGATCGCCGATGAGACTCGCGGGTTCGATCGCATCGAGAGTGGTTATCATGGTCCGCTTTATGCCGAGATCAGTCCGCGCACATTTCCGGTTTTGGTCCGTGAAGGCTCGCGGCTGTCGCAAATTCGCTTTCGCCGCGGACAGGCTTTGCTCGATGCCGATGCCTTGCGCACCCTGCATGCCCGCGAGCGTCTCGTCGACGCCGACAATGCCGACCTGAGCGAGGGAGTGGCGGTCAGTGTCGATCTTTCGGGGTTGGGGCCGGGCGGCCTCGTCGGCTATCGCGCCAAACGACACACCGGGCTCATCGATGTGGAACGGCGCGGGGGATACACCGTCGCCGACTACTGGGAGCCGATGTTCGCGCGGCCCGACAAGAGCCTCATCCTCGATCCGAACGAATTCTACATACTTGCGTCAAAGGAAGCCGTGCAGGTCCCGCCCGACTATGCCGCGGAGATGGTGCCATTCGATCCGCTGGTCGGTGAATTCCGTGTGCACTATGCAGGGTTTTTCGATCCGGGCTTCGGCTATGCCAGCGCGGGCGGAAAGGGCGCGCGGGCCGTGCTCGAGGTGCGATCACGCGAGGTACCTTTCATTCTCGAGCACGGTCAGATCGTTGGTCGTTTGGTCTACGAGAAAATGCTGGCGAAGCCGGAAAAATTATACGGGCAGGGTATCGGCTCGAACTACCAGGCGCAAAGCCTGAAACTCTCGAAGCACTTCAAGGCGTGACCGCCGACAGAGCGCGCTTGCGGCGTGCGTGAGCCATTCGGTATGGTCCGGGTGCGCGGGCGTAGTTCAATGGTAGAACGGCAGCTTCCCAAGCTGCATACGAGGGTTCGATTCCCTTCGCCCGCTCCAATAGTTAGCCGATTTTCGTGGAAAGTTTTGCAGCGAGTTTTGCAAGTTATGTTCTCTTTTTTGGCTTCGTTGAGCTTCCGATTGGCCTCTTTGGTCCGACCCACAAAGCATTATGGGCGCGTATACTTAGCAATACGCGTCAGGCCTTCCCCGACGACCTCCCGACGACATGCGAAATTCGAGCTGGCTCTCAATCTGGGCGCCGCGAAAGCATTGGGACTCATCATCCCGACAACTGTGCTGGCAATCGCTGATGAACTGATAGACTAGGTCTCAGGATCACATTCTGGCGTATCCCCATGAGGACACGCTATCGGCTGACAGGTCTGCTCGGCCCCACGGCCGCGATCGTTATGTTGCTGGGGGGAACTGCTCCGGCCCAGAGCATGCGGCCCGGAGTGAAATTTATGAACGACGGAAAAACAAAAGGCTGTCGACGACGCCTACAGATCGGCGATGGAAAAACTTCCCGACAAGAAAAAATCGACTGATCCGTGGAAAGGCGTCCGATCAACTCCATCGCGGCAAGGCAAACAATAGACAGCAGCGGTGCTCCGATGCGCCGCACAACCAACACGCCCGCGTGATCGCCGGAACTTCGGCCGGGCGACTCGCGTTGGCCGTTCGAACCGACGCGAGGTACAAGAAAATGCCGTTGTTATTCTATTTTCCGTTCATCGTGTGGATGGGCTTGATGGAAGTTGCGCAGGACGAGATGCGCGTTCCCGTCAGGGTCAAGACGCGAACACCGACGCAACGCTAGACAAGATCACGCGGGTGCGTGTGCCACTTCGCTGATTCCGACCTGAGGCAGCAATCGCTGTACATCTTCCTCACGGCAAAGTTCGGTGCCGGCAGACATCACGGCGGCGGAGCCTGCCGCCACCGCAATACGAAACGCGTGTTCCAGCGATTGGCCCGCTGCGAGCGCCGCAACAAAACCTCCGAGAAAACTGTCACCGGCTCCCACCGTGCTCACCGCGGCGATCGCCGGCGGCTGCGAACGGAAAATCTTGTCACCGGTCACTAACAAGGCGCCCTGTTCACCAAGCGTGAGTGCGACGATCTTTGCGTGTCCGTTGCGCGTAAGCTTTCGACACGCGGCGATACGCGCCGTCTCGGTATCGAGAGCAGTCTCGAGAAGATCCGAGAGCTCCGCCAAATTTGGTTTGATGATCGATACTCCCTGCGCAAGCGCAGCCTTGAGGGCCGGGCCCGAGGTATCGATCACGCTTTGCGCGCCGAGCAGATTGGCGCAGCGAGCAACGCGCGCGAAGAAATCCTCCGGCACGCTGGGCGGGACGCTTCCGCTCGCGACAACGAACTTCGGTTTGTCCGTCAGTGTCGACAGCTTGTCGAGGACTGCTTCCCATTCAGCACGGTGGAGAGCCGAGCCCGGCAGAACGAAGCGATATTGCTCCCCGGTTGATTCTTCGTAGGCCGTAAAATTCTCGCGCGTTTCGACATGCGAGGGGGTCACCAGGCTGGGGATGCCTTCGCGTTCCACAAGCCGGTGCAGCAATTTTCCGATCGCGCCACCGGTCGGGTAGATCGCGGCCACAGTGCTGCCGAGCCGATGAACGACCCGTGCTACGTTTATACCGCCCCCGCCGGGGTCCCGCTTTGGTGCAGAAGCCCGGAGTTTGCGAGTCGGCTCGACGCGTCCGACATTTACGAAAATGTCGATGGCGGGGTTGATCGTGAGAGTGACGATATCCGGCACGTGAACTGTCCGTTGCGTTAAGGGGCGGCGTCGTTATCACACCAACTTAGCGAACGAATTAGGTATCATTTGGTTGCGATCCAACCCCGCCAATTAATGAAATCGGCGGAACAGCTATGCCATTCGAGCGTCTTCTCCTTTCATCATGACGGCTGCGCGCAGCCATGCTTAGATTGGCGGTCGCCCCTCGGCGCGACGAGGCTGTCCGGAATGATTGATCCGCTCTATTCGCTTTCGGGCTTTGCGGTTGGCCTGCTGGTGGGCATGACCGGAGTCGGTGGCGGCTCGCTGATGACGCCGATTCTTATTCTGCTGTTCGGGGTTCATCCTGCCACGGCTGTCGGCACCGACCTTCTCTACGCGGCAGCGACCAAAACTGGCGGAAGCCTGGTGCATGGCCTCGCGCGCAGTATCGATTGGACCGTGGTGCGACGGCTGGCGACCGGCAGCATTCCCGCCACGATCGCGACGCTCAGCGCTCTATCGCACTTCAATCTCAGCGGCGATGCGGCGCGTAACCTGATAACGCTCGTCCTCAGCGTTGCGCTTTTCGCAACGGCATTCGTCCTGGTGTTCGGCAATCCGATCGTGACGGCCTATCGTACGCGCGTGGGCGAACTCGATCCGCAACGCACCGCCAGGAATACGATTCTCGTCGGCATCGTTCTGGGAACGCTTGTATCGATCTCTTCGGTCGGAGCCGGTGCTCTCGGCGTGATCGCGCTGATCATGCTCTATCCGCGCCTTCCCATGGCGAAAATCGTGGGCTCGGATATCGCGCACGCCGTGCCGCTGACCCTGATTGCCGGCGCCGGCCACTGGATGATGGGGTCGGTCGATTGGCACATTATGGGTTCGTTGCTGGCGGGCTCGCTTCCCGGGATTTTTGTCGGGAGCTATTTCGCGATTCGTGTGCCCGAGCGTGCCCTTAAGCTTGTCCTTGCAACGACGTTATTCGTGGTGGCAAGCCGCATCGCTTACGACTACGCCAATACGGCCGGCTCGATCTTTACGGCGCTGTCTCGATGAGGGGACTTGGATCGGAGTTCAGTGATCTCGTGGTCCGAAAAAAGGCGACCCCAGCAACACAAGAATCCATAATGCCGCCAGTACCCCAAAGGCGACGAGCAAAACGCTCATTTGTGACCCCCTGGTTGCCGATTTGATCCCTGGTTCAAGCCTACCATAACGGGCGAACGGAAGAATATGCGGCAAGAAAAGCCGGCCGCGCTGTGCGGCGCGGCCGGCCCAAATCCACTCTTAATGCAGGGTCAGTTGCCGTCGATGGTCTTGATGACGCTCGACATCGGCCGTGCCGCTTCGAGGCCGCCGCCCATCTCCTTGAGGACCGCGTCGACGTATTCCTTCTTCGGCTCAACGGGGGTCTTGCCGACAACCTGCACGACCTTATAGCCGCCGTCCTTCAGCTTCTGGAGAATATCGGGTGCCGCCTTTGCGGTCGCCTGCTGGAAGTCATGCATCAGAATGATGCCTTTGCCATGCTTCTCGAGCTTTTTCATCACCGATTGGACGACCTGCTCAGGTTTGCGCATCTTGAAGTCAAAGGAGTCCATGTCGGTGGAGAAAATGGCGACGTTGCGATCGCCCAGATACTTCACGAGTTCGGGTGGATGCCGCAGTGCCGGGAAGCGGAAGAAAGGACCGACAGGCTTATTGCCGAGCGCGATGCTCACGGCAGCGAAGCCCTTTTCGATTTCGTCCTTGCCTTCCTGTTCGTTCACCTTCGACAGGTCCTTGTGCGACCAGGTATGCGAGCCAACCGTGTGGCCGGCTGCCGCCACCTGCTTCAAGATTTCCGGATGCCATCCGGCATGCTTTCCGATCGGGAAAAAGACGGCCTTGGTGCATTGATCTGCGAGCGCCTTCAGCACTGCCGGGGTGTGTCCGGGCCACGGACCGTCATCGAACGTCAGGACGACTTCCTTGTCCTTGAGAAAGTCGTAGGCTTTGAAGTGCTCGAACCCAAAACCGGGCCCGCCGGTGGTGTCGATTTCGACGACGCGTGCCACACCGAGCGCGTTCGGATTGTCGCACTTGGCGGGCGCGGCGGCCGGCGCATTCTGGGCCCAGGCGGTGGTGCCCGCCGATATAGAGATCGCCAAGGCGATCACCAAAGCACTGCGCATCATGTTCTCCATGCGAAGTAGGTGTTGATTTTCGTAAGCACTATACATCACGGCTTTGACTCAACCAGTCAACGCCGAGCCCCGATACCGCCGAATCCCCGGCATTATATTGAATGTAGCATGGTTTATCTAAGGCGACGAAAAACCGCTGTGCGTTGCTTCAGGCTTGGAACAGGCTTATTTCACTGATAATCGCTATTTCGAGGTGGTCATGTCGGCAGTTGTTTCGAATACTGCGCTGTTCCGGCCAATCGTGCTGGTTGCGCTCGCGATCGGGATGCTTTTGGCGGCAGCCTTGGGCCTTTGGGCCTATTACGGAACTGCCCTGTTTCTCGAAATGGTGCGAGCCGGATGGGCCGCGTGCTTCTGAAAGAGCTACGAAGTTATGACCACGCGAACGTCGCAGATTCTGTTGATCATTTCCGCATTCATGACCGGGCTGGTCGTGTTTTCGGTCGTGTTTCTCTATGCGACCGGGAACTTTGGCTCCGCGGGAACCGGATCGTCAGCGATTGGCGGGCCCTTCAAGCTGATCGATCAGAACGGCAACTCAATCACCGACGCGGATATCAAGGGCAGGCCATTTCTCGTGTTCTTCGGCTACACGCATTGCCCGGACGTCTGTCCAACCACGTTGTTCGATGTGTCCGAAGTGATGCGAGCGCTTGGCAAGGATGCGGATCGCACGGGCGCGCTCTTCGTAACAGTTGATCCCGAGCGCGACACGGCAGCGGTGATGAAGGACTATTTGTCGAGTTTCGATCCGCACCTGCGCGGCGCCACCGGTGACCGCGGCTCAATCGACGCCGTGGAGAAAGCGTATCGCGTCTACGCCAAGAAAGTTCCGGCCGACAACGGCGAGTACAGCATGGATCACACGGCGCTCGTTTATCTTATGGACAAGCAGGGCCGCTTTGTTGCGCCGTTCAACCTCAAGCGGCGGCCCGAGGAAGCCGCCGCTGATCTGAAGCGCTACCTCTAGTCCTGGATCTGCGCGAGACGCCGGTTCAAGTCGCCAAGAAGACGCTCGAGTTCGAGCAATGAGCGCGTGTTGCTTCTCTTCCGCCAAGCTTTGTCGAGCCCGTGCTCGGTCTTTACCCAGCGAAATGGCGCATCGATCAGTTCAACTGCCGCCCGCCACGCCGCGATCGAGAGCAGCAGCTAGTGCAGCGGGGTCAAAGCCAGAACTCCGGACTGTTTCAACAGGCCGCGTTGCGCGAGGCCAAGAAAGCCGATGGACGCGGACAGCAAATAGCCTGTTACGACAACAAGCAGATAGAAGGCGAGCCCAAGACCCAAGCCATTTTCCCGAAAACTCAGCTGCGAAGACCCCGAGATCGTGCTCGCGATGGCTTGATTCAGGTGCTGGTGTTAGAAGGCAAACCTATGTCGGAATTCATGTCGCACTATTTGGTGCCGGCCGCCATCATCGCGGTAGCGATCGTGTTGCTGCTCGGCTTGGTCAACATGATGCGTGGCGGCTCGCCGAACCGCTCGCAGAAACTTATGCGTCTGCGCGTGCTCTTCCAGTTCATCGCCATCATCATCATCATGGCGACGATCTGGGCGATGGGGCGTTAGTCAGAACAGGCGCCGCAGTCTCACTTCATCGGTGCCGCGCGCATATACTCCACCTTTTCTTTCGGTTTCTTTGCCTTTTTCTTTTTTGCAGCGGAGTAGTCGGTAACGGCGGCTTTGGCGGAGTGCAGCCCGGCTTCGCAGGCGTGCACGGGCGCGGTAAATGGCAGGGCGAGGAATGCGGCGGAAAGGACAATCATTAGAATACGCATGAGTGGTACCCCATTTTTTGAAACCGGATAGGATAAGGCTACCCCGAATCTTTGGTGGTGAGAAAGGCTAAGCGAGGTCGATATGGTCGTGCTCAACCGCATCTATACCCGGACAGGTGATGACGGCATGACGTCCCTTGGAACGGGGGCGCGGCGCAAGAAGTACGATCTTCGCGTTGAGGCCTATGGCACCTTGGACGAAGTCAATGCCGTTATCGGTCTGGTGAGATTGCACACGGCCGGCGACAAGGCGTTCGATGCTGCGCTTGCCCGCATTCAAAACGATCTTTTCGACGTCGAGGCCGATCTCTGTTTGGCGGAAAAGGGGCCCGGGGGCGCGAGGCTGACGGTGACTGATGCACAAGTCACCTGGCTCGAAGGCGAGATCGACCGGCTCAATGCCGATCTTGCTCCTTTGAAATCTTTCATTTTGCCGGGTGGCAGTCCAACATCGGCCTATCTGCATCTGGCGCGAACGGTCTGTCGTCGTGCCGAACGGATCATGGTCGAGCTCAAGGACCAGCCGGGCGAGGAAGTATCACCCCCTTCGCTCAAATACGTAAACCGTTTGTCGGACTATCTCTTTGTCGCCGGGCGCTATGCCAACGACAAGGGGGCTGCGGACATTTTGTGGGCGCCGGGGCAAAATCGCTAGGTAGCACTGGCCGGAAACAGGGGGCTTTTGGGGCGGACGCTGTTGGCCGCGTGCGGCGCAGCATAAGCGTTGACAGGCGAACGGGGCGGCCTTTAGCTTCCGCCCGCTCTGCATAAGCGCCCACCCGGATGGGAGAACATGAAGATTTTGGTGCCCGTAAAACGGGTGGTCGATTTCAACGTCAAAATTCGCGTGAAGCCGGACGGCTCCGGCGTTGAGCTTGCCAACATCAAGATGTCGATGAATCCCTTCGATGAGATCGCGGTCGAGGAGGCGATCCGTTTGAAGGAGGGCGGCAAGGCGACGGAGATCGTCGCCGTGTCGATCGGGCCAGCGCAAGCTTCCGAGACGATCCGTACCGCACTCGCCATGGGGGCCGATCGCGGCATCCTGGTGAAGACTGACGGTCCGGTCGAGCCGCTCGCCGTTGCGAAGATCCTCAAGACCATTGTCGATGCGGAAAAGCCCGGCCTGGTGATCATGGGTAAGCAGGCGATCGACGATGACTGTAACCAGACCGGCCAGATGCTGGCGGCGTTGTTGAACTGGTCGCAGGGCACCTTTGCATCCAAGCTCGCGATTGAAGGCGACGCTCTCGACGTGACGCGCGAAGTTGATGGCGGCTTGCAGACGGTCAAACTGAAAATGCCGGCAATCGTCACGACCGATCTGCGACTCAACGAGCCGCGCTACGCATCGCTGCCGAATATCATGAAGGCGAAGAAAAAGCCGATCGATGAAAAGACCCCGGAGGCTTACGGCGTGGACGTGAAACCACGGCTGCAGGTGCTGAAGACGGCCGAGCCGCCAGGACGCAAATCCGGAGTCAAAGTTGCGTCGGCGGCCGAGCTGGTCGGCAAGCTCAAAGATGAAGCGGGGGTCCTCTGACATGGCCACGCTTCTTGTCGCAGAGCACGATAACAAAACGCTCAAGGATGCCACGTACAAGGCGCTCACCGCGGCGAAAGTGATGGGCGCTGATGTTGACGTGCTGATCGCCGGCAAAGACTGCAAAGGCGCGGCCGATGCCGCCGCCAAACTCGACGGCGTGAAAAAAGTATTGCTGGCTGATGCCCCGGTTTATGAGCATCAGCTCGCGGAGCCGCTTGCCGCGTTGATCGTTTCGCTGGCGCCAAAGTACGACGCGATCATCGCGCCGGCCACGACAACCGGAAAAAATGTCATGCCGCGCGTGGCTGCGCTGCTCGACGTCATGCAGATTTCAGACATCACGAAAGTTGTCGCACCCGACACTTTCGAGCGCCCGATCTACGCCGGCAACGCAATCCAGACGGTCAAGTCATCGGACGCAAAGAAAGTGATCACCGTTCGAACGTCGACGTTCCAGGCGGCGGGCGCGGGTGGGTCGGCAAGCGTTGAAAATGTCGCTGCTGCCGCCGATCCCAATCTTTCATCGTTCGTCAGCGAGCAATTGTCGAAATCGGACCGGCCTGAATTGACCTCTGCAAAAATCATCATCTCCGGCGGACGCGCGATGCAGAGCCGCGAGAACTTCACCAAGTATATTGAGCCAGTGGCCGACAAGCTTGGCGCCGCCGTCGGAGCTTCGCGGGCCGCGGTCGATGCTGGTTATGCGCCGAACGACTGGCAAGTCGGTCAGACCGGCAAGGTCGTCGCGCCCGAGCTCTATATCGCCGTCGGTATTTCCGGCGCGATTCAGCATCTGGCCGGGATGAAAGACTCGAAGGTGATTGTTGCTATCAATAAGGACGAGGAGGCGCCGATCTTCCAGATTGCCGACTACGGCCTGGTGGCCGACCTCTATCAGGCACTGCCGGAGCTGTCCGCGGAACTGGACAAGGTCAAGCATTGACTACGATTGCAAATTTCTGTTTCGCCAATGGCATCATGTGGCGCTACGTCGTAAAATTACCGGGAAGTGACGAATTCTAACCGAAAACGAAGCAAAGAACCGGGACTTCGCATCGATCGGATGAGAACATGGCGGTCAAAATTCAAACTGTAGGAGTGATCGGCGCCGGCCAGATGGGCAACGGTATCGCCCATGTCTGCGCGCTCGCCGGGTATTCGGTTATGCTGAACGACGTATCGGCTGATCGCATCAAGGCCGGGATGGCGACCATCAACGGAAATATGGCCCGTCAGGTCGGCAAAAAATCGATCACAGAAGAAGATCGCAAGGGCGCGCTAGCGCGCATCAAGCCGGCGGAAAAGTACGACGCGCTTTCGGATTGCGACCTGGTGATCGAGACCGCAACCGAAAAGGAAGAGGTCAAGCGCAAGATCTTTTCCGACGTATGCGCATCGCTGAAATCCGAAGCCATTCTCGCGACGAATACCTCATCGATTTCAATTACCCGGTTGGCCTCGTCGACCGATCGTCCGGAGCGCTTCATCGGCATTCACTTCATGAATCCGGTGCCGCTCATGGAATTGGTCGAATTGATCCGCGGCATTGCCACCGATGACGCGACCTTCGAATCGAGCAAGGCGTTTGTCGTAAAGCTCGGCAAGACGATTGCGGTGTCGGAGGACTTCCCGGCATTCATCGTCAATCGCATTCTGCTGCCGATGATCAACGAAGCGATCTATACGCTTTATGAGGGCGTGGGAAACGTCGAGGCAATCGACACCGCCATGCGGCTGGGCGCGCATCATCCCATGGGGCCGCTCGAGCTTGCCGATTTCATCGGTCTCGACACCTGTCTGTCGGTCATGCAGGTCCTTCACGAGGGACTGGCCGATTCAAAGTATCGGCCATGTCCGCTTTTGGTGAAGTACGTCGAAGCCGGTTGGCTCGGCCGCAAAACCCAACGCGGTTTCTACGACTATCGCGGGGAGAAGCCGGTCCCCACGCGCTAGACCGCTACGCCGCCGAAGCCTCATCTGCGAAATCCGCCATTTGCGCCGCCAATGCGTTCTTGAACGCTGGCCGTGCTTCGCAACGCAGTCGATAAGCTTCGAGCGTCGGCATTTTCGCAATCAAATCAGTCTGGCGTGGAATTCTGAGCACGGTCGTCATCAGAAGATCGGCGACGGTGAAGCGGTCCTCCAGATAGTCGCGGCCGTCCAGCCAGTCGGCCAGGGCCGTCAGACGCGTTTGCGCGAGGACGAGTGCCGCCGGTCGGCGTTGCTTGGCCCATTCCTGGTCCGCGTGAAACAAGTCGATCGCCGTGAGGTTCTGAATATGTGGTTCGACCGAATTCACCGCGGCGAACATCCATGCGGTCGTCCGAGCACGCGCCTTAGGATCGGACGGCATCAGGACGTCCGATTGCTCGGCAATGTGCAACAGAATGGCTCCGGATTCGAACAGGACGAGGTTGTCGTCCTCGAAGGCCGGCACTTGTCCGAATGGTTGCATCGCGCGGTAGCTTTTGGACTTCTGATCGTCCGGGCCGATCAATCGGGCCTCGTAGGGCAGACCGGCCTCTTCCAGCGCCCATCGAACTCGCAGGTCGCGAACCAGGCCGCGCGCGAAAGGTGGAACCCAGCGGAAAGCACTAACTTTGATCATCGGGACACTCCGTGTGTTGGCATTGGTGCGACTAACCGCAGCAACCCGCTTTCGGTGACATGGCATCGTATTCGTCGTGGCGGCGCACCCATGACATGGTCCATGGCAACGCGCCTTCGTCGCGGCCCTTCGGCGCAAAATCGAGGAAGTTGTAGGTACCGATCAGAATGTCGAGGCCGCGCGCGTAAGAAGAGTAGGTGTGTAGCACCTGGCCCGTGTCGGTCTTGATGAACGCACTCAGTCCCGGCGCTTCTTCGCTGGGAAACTCCGTCATTTCGTAATTATACTCGACCTTGCCGCGCGCCTTCTCCTCCGGCGTGAACGACACATGAAAGTCGCGATTGAAGTCGTTGCCGTGTGAAGACACCCACTTGAATTTCCAGCCCATGCGTTTCTTGTAGGCTTGAATCTCGGCAAGCGGGGCGCGCGAGACGACAATAAACGACACATCACGCTGAGCGAGATGAATGGCGGCGCCGTCGAAATGATCGGCGAGGAATGAGCAGCTGGGGCAGCCTTGCACCCAGCCTGGGCCAAGCATGAAGTGATAGATGATCAGTTGGCTCTTGCTGCCGAACAGGTCCGACAAAGTTTCCCGACCGTTCGGCCCTTCGAAGGCGTAGTTTTTTTCTACCTTGACCCATGGCAATGCACGTCGTGCTTCGCTCAGCTGGTCACGGGCCCTGGTGAACTCTTTTTCCTTGGCAAGCAGCGCTTTGCGCGCGGCCAGCCATTCATTTTGCGAAACGACTGCGTGTTGCATGGCTCATCTCCGCATCACTGTCAGACTTTGGCCGGGGTCATCCAGCCGATACCGGCTCCGCCAGGCTCTTTGAGAATCGCGATGCGACCGACCCCGGGGATATCGAAGATCGGTCGCATGAGTGTCGCGCCGGCTGACTGGGCTTTTTTGACTCGCGCATCGACGTCGTCGACCGCGAGATAGGACATCCAGCTTTCCGGGACGCCATCGAATTGCGGGCTGGTCAAAGGGAACAGCCCGCCGACCATTTCATCGCCCATCTTGGCGACCCAGTAGGTGCCGTCCGGCATCGGCATCGGATCAAAGGTCCATCCGACGGTCGCAGCGTAGAACTTCTTCGCCTTCTCGGCGTCGCGAGTCATCAGTTCGTTCCAGTAGAAACGTCCGTGGGACCATTCGTGCGGCATGGACAACTCCTGTGATTACGCGGAGAGATATTTGTTGATTACGCGGAGAGATATTTGTCGAGTTTCTCCATCGCGCTGGTCCAGCCGACCTGGTGCCTGTCGCGCGCGTCGTCGTCGAAGAATTTCTCGTGCAGCAGGGTCATGAGCGTGCCGTCGCCATCGCGCTTGAAGATCAGCGTTACGAGCGACTCGCGTTCCGGCGTGGATTTCCACGCCCAGGTGAAAACAAGTTTCTCGTTCGGAATGATCTCCCGATAGACGCCGCTGACGTCGTGATCTTCGCCGTTCGATGCTCTCATAACCCAACGATAGCGACCGCCGGTGCGCAGATCGCTCTCTGCGTGCAGCGCCTTGATTTCGCCCGGACCCATCCAGCGCATTACTTTTTGCGGGTCGGTCCACGCCGCGAAGACTTTTTCTGGCGGTGCGTTGAAGCGTCGCTTGATGGTGAGGCTGGGTTTGACTGTAAGGGTGGTGGCCATGTTTCTTCCTCCAAAAAGGCAGCAAGCTGGTCCAACCGATCCGTCCAGAATTTTTGATATCGATTGAGCCAATCGTTAGCGTCGCGCATTGGTTCCGCCCGCAGGCGGCAGCTCACGATGCGGCCGCTCTTCTCGCGTCCGACCATTCCCGCATCCGACAGAACGTCGAGATGTTTCATGACTGCCGGCAACGACATCGAAAACGGCTTGGCAAGTTCGCTGACCGAAAGACTGTCTTCTTCACTCAACCGGGCGAGCAACGCGCGTCGCGTGGGATCTGCCAGCGCGGCAAAAGTGCGATCGAGGTTTGGTTTAGAATAGTAAACCATTTGGTTAAGTATAGGTCCATGCGTTTCATTGTCAAGGCGGTGGGCATTTATTTTTCGTTGACCAAGGGGATTAGAGGTAGTCGGAGATGGACCCCGTATCTCTCGGAACCGCTCTCGCCGGCGCTCAGATGAGTAGCGCCGAGATGCCCGTTGCCTCGAAGATGGCGCGAATGAACGCCGACAACGCCGCGTCCATCGTCGAAGTGCTCAACGCCGTGCAACGCAACATGGGGAGCCTCGCCAACCTTGCCGCTGGCGTCGGACAGAATCTCAACATCACGGCCTAGAGCTCAACTCGCAAGCGCCGCCTGGATGAGTTTGATCGCATCTTCGCTGGCCCATTCAGCCGGGCCGGCAATGGTGGCGATCTCGCAACCCTGCGGATCGATCAACACCGTCGTGGGCATGCCGAATGCACGGCCGATGGCCTTGAGATCCTGAAACACGCGCGCCGTCGGATCGGTAAAGTAAGCGAGCTTCTGCACGCCGACCTCGTTCAACCAGGCCTTCGGCTTGTCGACATCGCGTGTATCGATATTGACGGTCACGACTTCGAACCGGGGGCCGCCCAGCCGCTGCTCAAGCGCATCGAGCGCGGGCATCTCCTTGCGACAGGGCACACACCAGGTGGCCCACAGGTTGAGCAGGACTGTACGCCCGCGCCAGTTCGCCAGCGTCAGGGGTTTGCCGGCCGAATCCTGGAATGCAAGGTCGGGAATGCGCAACGGCCTTTTGGCAACGTTAACGGCGGCCACCTCGCCACGCGCCAAAGGCGCTATTTTCTTGGCTAATTCGACGGCCGGCCGGCAGGTGGCGTCGCCAACCACGTTGCGCGTACGGGTCGCAATCCCGTATACCCCCGCAAGCCCGACCACGACTCCGACGATTCCGCCCGCCAGAACCATAGCGAGGCGTTTTTTGGCGAAACTGGATTGGGTCCCGGTCATGAGCGGTTTGGTGAATATGCCATGAGCAACAAAATTTGGGGTGGGCGGTTCGCGTCTGGCCCCGGCGCTATCATGGAGGAGATTAACGCCTCCATCGATTTCGACCGGCATCTTTACCGTCAAGACATCGCGGCATCAAAAGCCCATGCGGAGATGCTGGCCAAGCAAGGCATCATTACGGCCGACGATGCGAAAAAGATCGCTCACGGTCTAGACACGATCCTGTCAGAAATCGACGCCGGTAAGTTCTCATTCAAGCGGGCTTTGGAAGACATCCACATGAATGTGGAGAGCCGCCTTTCGGAGCTGATCGGGGAGGCGGCCGGCAGGCTGCACACGGCCCGCTCGCGTAATGACCAGGTCGCGACCGACTTCAGATTGTGGGTGCGCGACACCGTCGACGCGCTCGACGTTGCACTTGCCGCCTATCAGCGTGCCCTTGCCGAAAAGGCGCTGACGCACGCCGGCACCTTGATGCCCGGGCTCACGCACCTGCAGACTGCGCAGCCGGTCACATTCGGACATCACCTGTTGGCCTCTGTGGAGATGGCCGGACGTGACCGCGGCAGGTTTGCCGACGCCCGCAAGCGTCTCAACGAATCCCCGCTCGGGGCGGCCGCACTCGCCGGCACGTCGTTCGCGGTCGACCGCGACATGACCGCCGATGCGCTGGGCTTCGATCGGCCGATGGCCAATTCACTCGATGCGGTTTCCGATCGCGATTTCGTCATGGAAGTTCTCGCGGCCGCCGCGATCACATCGGTGCATCTGTCGCGGCTTGCGGAAGAGATCGTCATCTGGACGTCGCCGCTGACCGGCCTCGTCAGGCTGTCGGACGAATTCACGACCGGCTCCTCGATCATGCCGCAAAAGCGCAACCCCGATGCGGCGGAACTTGTGCGCGCAAAGACCGGCCGCATCATCGGATCGCTCAACGCGCTTCTGGTCGTGATGAAGGGCTTGCCGCTGGCGTATGCCAAGGACATGCAGGAGGACAAGGAGGGTGCAATGGACGCACTCGCCGCGCTCTCCTTGTCGTTGGCTGCCATGACCGGGATGATTGCCGATCTCGAGCCTGATCTGGCGCAGATGAAAAAGGCCGCCGGGGAAGGCTACGCGACCGCAACGGACCTCGCCGATTGGCTGGTGCGCACCCTGAAAATTCCGTTCCGCGAAGCGCATCACATTACCGGTCGGATCGTCGCCAAGGCGGCGGAGACCGGCACGCCGTTGCACCGGCTGCCGCTTTCGACGATGCGAGACATCGAACCTCGGATCGCCGAGGACGTATTCAGCGTCCTTTCGGTCGATCGGTCCGCGAAGAGCCGTACGAGTTTCGGCGGAACCGCGCCTAAAAATGTGCGGTCGCAGGCCAAAAAATGGCTGCGCAAGCTGGAAAAAGAGAAATCCTGACTTCGCCTTGTTTTGCTGTTTTGCTATCGTTCCTCCATGCAAGGAGCCGCGCCCGTGAGTCATTCCGACCGCCCATTTCTCCAGATCGCCCTGATCGGCACGCTCATCGCGTCGGTCGGGCTGACGGCGTGCGGGCGGAAAGGGCCGCTCGATCCGCCGCCCGGCGCATCCTTCTCAGGCGCACAAGTGGCGCCAACGAGCACCGATAAACCGTTATACGGACCGGACGGAAAGGTGCTCGTGCCGGCCGGCACCAAAAAACCGATTCCTCTCGACGTCCTGCTCAACTGAGCGTGCCATGCACCACTTTGCCTATCGCGACGGCGTGTTGCACGCCGAGGCGGTGAACCTCGATGCGCTCGCCGCCGCGGTCGGCACGCCATTTTATTGTTACTCGACTGCGACCCTCACGCGTCACTACAAGGTTTTCGCGGATGCGTTTGCCGACGTGCGCGCGCTTGTCTGCTACGCCATGAAGGCCAACTCCAATCAGGCGATCGTCACGACGCTCGCGAAGCTCGGGGCCGGAGCCGATGTCGTATCGGGAGGCGAACTCAAGCGCGCCCGCCTTGCCGGTATTCCCCCGGAGAAGATCATGTTCTCCGGGATTGGAAAGACCGCTTCCGAACTTGCGTCAGCCGTCGATGATGGAATTCTCTGCGTCAATGTTGAATCGGAAGCGGAGCTCGAACTACTGTCGTCAATTGCGTCGGCGAAGGGACGCGCCGCGCGGATATCGATCCGTGTCAATCCTGACATCGATGCCAGGACGCACCACAAGATTGCGACCGGAAAGGCCGAGAACAAGTTCGGCATTCCGATCAGCCGCGCCCGCGAGATTTATGCGTGGGCCGCCAAGTTGAAGGGTCTCGAAGTTGCCGGTGTCGATATGCACATCGGCAGTCAGATCACTGAACTCGACCCGTTCGGAAATGCTTTCGCATTGCTTGCTGAATTTGTCCGGGTCCTGCGCAGCGACGGCCACAGGATCTCGCATGTCGATCTCGGCGGCGGTTTGGGGATTCCATATCGCGACGACAACGAGCCGCCACCGCACCCCGAGGCCTATGCCGAAGTTGTCAAACGGGCGACGCGCGATCTCGATTGCCGGTTGATCTTTGAGCCTGGTCGCCTGCTCGTGGGCAATGCCGGCATCTTGGTGACTCGGGTGCTGTTCGTGAAGCACGGCGAAGCGAAGAACTTTGTCGTCGTCGACGCTGCCATGAACGATCTTATTCGTCCGACGTTATATGACGCGCACCATGAGATCTGGCCGGTGGAAAAAAAGCCGTCCGGACAGCGTTTCCGCGCCGACGTGGTTGGACCGGTCTGTGAGAGCGGTGATTTCCTCGCGGTCGACCGGGAAATGATGGAACCGGCAGAGGGTGCATTGCTTGCCGTGATGTCCGCGGGCGCCTATGGCGCAGTCCAGGCCGGTACCTACAACACGCGGGCTTTGGTGCCGGAAGTACTGGTCAAGGGCGACGAATGGGCGCTGATACGCCCACGCCTTGAAGTTGACCAATTGATTGCTCTCGATCGCATGCCGGATTGGCTGTGAGCCATCCCTACACGCATGGCCGGTCGGGCTGGTGCGTGGTACCTTGACGGGCAGATTCTCCTAGCCCCGAGAGTCGGAGCAGCTTTTGGACGAGGCGGATAAGCATTCTCTCGAACGCGAACGGTCCGCGAGATTTTTGCTCGCGCGGGCGCTCCGGCGCGCACGCAGCAGTCTGCTCTGGGAGCGGCTGTGGCCGGCGCTCGCGGCGCTGGCGACCGTGCTCGGACTTTTTCTCGCTTTTTCGTGGGCGGGCCTGTGGTTGATCTTGCCGCCGCTGGCGCGGGCCATCGGACTGATCATCTTTGCGGTCGCACTCGTTGCCTCGGCGTTGCCATTGCTCATCGTTCGGCTCCCCAGCGTCAACGACGGTCTGCGTCGGCTCGATCGCAGCACAGGCGAAACCCATCGCCCGGCGACCACGGTTGCCGATCGCATTGCCGCCAATCGTCAGGATCCCGTCGCGCAGGCACTTTGGCAGGCGCACGTCGAGCGCGCGCTGCTTTCGGCGCGCAGATTCAAGGCCGGGTGGCCTGCGCCGCGACTGTCCCTGCGCGATCCCATGGCGCTCCGCGCGCTCGTTCTCATTCTCGTTGTGGCGAGTTTCTTTGCCGCCAGTGGCGAGCGGACAAAACGCATCGCCGCTGCATTCGACTGGCACGGCGTGGTCGCACCGGCGAATTTTCGCATCGATGCGTGGGTGACACCGCCGGTCTATACCGGGCGGGCCCCCGTGATGCTCCCGGGCCTGCGCCCGGGTGAAACCGCGCAAGCGACCGCACCCGTGGCGGTACCGGTCGGCAGTCAATTGGTCATCCGGGCGACCGGTCAGGTGCGTTTCGATATTCTCAATACAGGTGGCATCGAGGCCGCGCCGGCCGAAGTGCGAGCAGCCTTGCCCGCCGGAACCGAGGAACGGCGGCTCGTCATCAAAGGCGATGGGTCGGCTGCGGTTCACGGTGTCCTCGGCAGTGATCTGGTGTGGAATTTTACCGCCATTCCCGATCGCGCGCCGAATATCGAGCTGATCAGGGACCCTGAACGGCAGGCGCGTGGGGCGCTCCGCCTCGACTACAAAATCGACGACGACTACGGCGTCGTCGAAGCCAAGGCCACCTTTGCGCTGAAGGAAGAGCAATCAACCGAGAAACCGCCTCATCCGCTTTTCGGTGCACCTGAATTCGGCCTAACGCTGCCTCAGGCCCGTACCAAAGCCGGTACGGCGCAAACCACGCATGACCTCACCGAGCACCCGTGGGCCGGTGCTGACGTGACCCTGACGCTCACGGCAAAAGACGAAGCGGGCAACCAGGGCCGCAGTCAGCCGCACGAGCTGCAACTGCCCCAGCGTGTCTTTGTGAAGCCGCTCGCCCGCGCCCTGATCGAGCAACGACGCATTCTCGCGCTTGACGCGGAGTCCAAACCGCTGGTGCTGACCGCGCTCGATACGCTGTCGATCGCGCCTGAGCGATTTACACCTGAGTCCGGCGTCTACCTCGGATTGCGCTCGATCTATCACGATCTCGAGCACGCAAACAGCGACGACGCGCAGCGCGAGGTCGTCGCGCGGCTATGGGACATGGCGGTACAGCTCGAAGACGGAAATGTCTCGCAGGCAGAGCAGGCCTTGCGGCAGGCGCAGGAGGCGTTGCGCCAGGCGCTTGAGCGCGGCGCGAGTGATGAAGAAATCAAAAAGCTTATGGAACAGCTGCGCGCCGCCATGGACAAGTTCATGCAGGCGCTCGCCGAGGAGATGCGCAAGAATCCGCAGCAGCTTTCAAGGCCGCTCGATCGCAACACGCGCATGCTCAGCCAGCAGGATCTCAAGAGCATGCTAGATCGGCTCGAGAATCTGGCTCGCTCCGGCAACAAGGATGCAGCGCGGCGGCTGCTCGAAGAACTGCAGTCGATGCTCGAAAATCTGCAGATGGCACGCCCCGGCGCCTCAGGTAGCGATGACGGCGACGACGACATGATGTCCGCGCTCGACGAATTGGGCGATGTCATTCGCAAGCAGCAGCAGCTGCGCGACAAGACATTCCGCCAGGGTCAGGATAACCGGCGCGATCGTCAGCGCGGACAGCAGCCCGGCCAGGGCGACCAGATGGGTGATCTGCGTCAGGACCAGCAGGGGCTGAAAGACCGCCTGAACAAGCTCCTGGAGCAGCTGCGCCAGCACGGCATGGGTCAGCCGGGCCAGCAGGGCGAAGGCAACGAAATGGGTCAGCTCGGCGAAGCCGAGGAGGCCATGGGTCAGGCCGAGGGCCAGCTCGGGGAGGGCGACGCTGACAGCGCGGTGGACAGTCAGGGCCGCGCGCTCGATGCCATGCGCAAGGGTGCGCAAGGTTTGGCGCAATCGATGCAACAACAGGGCATGGGACCCGGCCCCAACGGACGACCCGGCCGGGGGCAGGCGCGCGCCCAGCAGGACACGGATCCGCTGGGTCGGCCCATGCGCGGCCGCGACTACGGTGACGATCTGACGGTGAAGGTGCCAGGCGAAATCGATGCGCAAAGAGCGCGGCGCATTCTCGAGGAGCTGCGAAAGCGGTTCGGCGAAAGCTTCCGGCCGCAGCTCGAGCTCGACTACATCGAGCGGCTGCTGAAGGACTTCTGAGCTCTAAAAGCTATTTGCCAACGCGCGCGGGCTTACACGTTGCGTCCGGGGCGTTGATGAAGCGCACCATCACGTCGACCGCATTGTCGGGTGGCGAGACAAAGCGGCTGCGGAATTTAAGTTTTTCCCCAGAAACTAGGACGCTGCGACCCGGCGTTGCGGTCCAGGTGTAACCTCTTGCCCGGCGGCATCGCGCGCCGCAAAGCGCAGGCGCGGCACCTCGGATGGTCTGTTGCTGACGCTGACGCGAGGCCGGTTCGACCGCATAAGACGTTGAGCAATTCGGGCAGACGATGTGCATTGGCAATACGCGTTCTGGTGCCAAGCTACCAGTCGTTCGTTAATGGATCAGAAACCATGACAACCCACGGAAATATGGGAGGAATTACTGGCTCCGGCGCAAACCGCTATGGCAGGGCTGCCATAATCCTGTAAAAAAACAGCACAGTTCTGGACGGGTATGCGAGCGGGGGATGGGTTTCCGTACGTGTCGAGGACCACGGCCGGGCAGTGATTCGGCCGCCTTGTTGAGCATTTGTCGGAGAGGGGTGGGTGGTCCGATTCGAGAACGTTGGCTTGCGCTATAGCCTGGGGCCGGAGGTCCTACGCGACCTCTCGTTCCGTATTGATCCGCATTCCTTTCAGTTCCTCACGGGTCCTTCGGGCGCCGGCAAGACCTCGCTGCTGCGCCTTCTGTTTTTGTCAATGAAGCCAACGCGAGGGTTGATTACCCAATTCGGCCATGACGTGGCTACGCTTTCGCGCGACGCGGTGGCGACCCTGCGTCGTCGTATCGGGATCGTGTTCCAGGACTTCCGCCTGCTTGACCACATGACCACCTACGAAAACGTCGCCCTGCCGCTGCGCGTCATGGGTCGGCCGGAGGACAGCTATCGCGATGAGGTTGTCGAGTTGCTCAACTGGGTTGGTCTCGGCGAGCGGATGTGGGCGCTACCCCCGGTACTCTCGGGCGGCGAAAAGCAGCGCGCCGCGATTGCACGCGCGGTGATCGCGCGACCGCAGCTCTTGCTCGCGGACGAGCCTACCGGAAACGTCGATCCGACTTTGGCGCAGCGACTCTTGCGATTGTTCATCGAGCTCAACAAGTCAGGGACCTCGGTGGTCATCGCGACCCACGACATCGCACTTATGGATCAGTACGATGCCCGGCGGTTGGTGCTGCATGACGGCCGGCTGCACATCTACGATTGAGGATTGGAATGACGGACACCGGTCAGGGAAAATTCTCCACGCCGTTGCGAATGCCGGCAGACTCGCTGCCGCGCTTCGAAACGCCACTGGTGCCGCGCAATTCCATTTCGGGTCGCGCGCTCGTCGCTGTCGTTGCCATCATGACCTTTCTTGCATCGCTGACCACGGGCGCCACGGTGCTCGTGACCAGGGCCGCAGGCGAATGGCAATCGGAAATCTCGCGTGAAGTCACGCTTCAGGTGTCCCCGGTGTCCGGCCGCGATGTCGATGCCACGGTCGACAAAGCCGTCTCGGCCGCGCGCGCCTTTCCCGGAATTGCCGAGGTCACGCCGTTCTCGAAGGAGGAATCCGTCAAATTGCTCGAGCCTTGGCTCGGCAGCGGGCTTTCTCTCGACGAACTCCCCGTACCGCGTCTGATCGTGCTCAAGATCGCGCCCGGTGCCGCGCCTGACTTTGCGCAGTTAAAACGTGTCCTGGGCGAGCAGGCTCCGGGTGCCGTTCTCGACGATCATCGGGGCTGGATGGACCGCATGCGCACGATGGCTGGGACCGCCGTTGGTGCGAGCGTTGGAATTCTCATCTTGATGTTCATCGCCACCATGTTGTCGGTCACCTTCGCGACCCGGGGTGCGATGGCGACCAACAAATCCGTGATCGAAGTCCTGCATTTCGTCGGCGCGAAGAACGGCTTTATCGCGCGGCACTTCCAGCACCATTTCTTAATGCTCGGCCTGCAGGGAGGCGCCATCGGCGGCGGTGCGGCAATCATCCTGTTTGCCCTTGCCGGGGTCCTCAGCCGCTGGTTTGCCGGAACGGCCGCCGGCGATCAGACATCGGTGTTTTTCGGCTCATTCTCCATTGGTCTTGTGGGCTATGTTTTTGTGCTGGTTCAGATCGCCCTGATCGCTGCCGTCACCGCCTTGACCTCGCGTCAAACCGTCAACAATACCCTTGAAATGATCGACTGACATGTTTGCCGGTCTTGCCCGCTGGATCGGTTTCCTGACCATGGCTGCCGGTGCAACCGGGATCATCCTACTTGCGGTGGGATTTGGATGGTTCATCTTCAACATTGCGGGCGACGAAGTAACACTCGATACCAAGGCAGATGGCATCGTGGCCCTGACCGGCGCCGCGGCACGCATTCCCGATGCGATCGAGTTGCTGGCAACCGATCGCGGCAAGCGGCTGCTCATCACCGGAGTTCACCGTGCGACCAGTTCGAAGGAAATTGCGCGCTTGACGCCGCTTTACTCAAGATACTTCACATGTTGCATCGATCTCGACCGGTCTGCGCTCAATACTTTCGGGAATGCACTCGAAACCAAACGCTGGGCCCGCGCGCACAACTTCAATTCCCTGATTGTGGTGACCTCGAATTGGCACATGCCGCGCGCCATGGCCGAGCTGGCGCATCAGCTTCCCGACGTCACGCTGGTTGCCTATCCGGTGATTTCGGAAAAGGTGAAAACGGAACCATGGTGGTCGAATCTCGATACGGCACGTTTTCTTTTCGCTGAGTACCTGAAATACGTGCTGGCGCTTGCGCGCATGCACCTTGATACCGACAGCGCAGTGTGAGGGGACGACGTCCGTGCTTATGTTACGGTCAATAGCATTCAACGCTTTGTTCTATCTCAATACGATTGTCTACCTGATCATTGGGCTGCCGACTTTCTTCATGCCTTATCGCGCCATCGTCGGGGTGGCCAAGTCGTGGGGGCGTACAAATCTCGTCTTGCTGCGCGTGGTCGCTGGAATCGATTGCGAAATCCGTGGCCGCGAGAAAATCCCGAAGGGGCCGATCATCGTCGCCTCCAAACATCAGTCGGCATGGGAAACGTTCGCGTTGCTGCCGCTGCTGGAAAATCCGCTCTTCATACTCAAGCGCGAGCTGCAGTTGATTCCGATCTTTGGCTGGCTAACCATCAAGGGACGAATGGTGCCGGTCCGGCGCGGCGGCGGTTCGCAGGCCCTGAGCGATATGGTCGAGCGTGCCCGCATCGAACTGGCGGACAATCGGCAACTGATCATTTTTCCCGAAGGCACGCGTCGGCCGGCGGGAGCGGAGCCGCGCTACAAGGTCGGTGTAGCCCATCTCTACGCGGCCGAAGGCGTGCCATGCGTTCCGATTGCACTTAACTCCGGTCTGTTCTGGCCACGCCGGTCGCTGCGGCGCATTCCAGGGACCGTAATTGCGGAAATTCTCGACCCGATCCCTCCCGGCCTCGGCAAGGACGAATTTTTCGAGCGCCTGCAGAATGACCTTGAAAGCGCAACGGCGCGTCTGATTGCCGAAGGTCGCGCGCAAATGAAGCCGTGAGCGAAACGTCAGGTGATTTCAGCCGGAGGACGATTCGTGAGCGCCCTTCAGCCGCTCAGCCAGCATCTGCAACTCGATGTCCTTGATTCCGAGAGTTTGCAGCTCTTTCACCGCCGCCAGCACATAGTCGCGGCATGCGCCCGAGCGGCCGTGTCCTTGGCGGGCATAATGCAGCTGGTCGGCGAGACTCAGCCGTCCGGCATATTGGCGATGGCCGCGATCGACGACGTAACAGAGCGCATGCAGGCTCTGCTGAGGATCATCGTCGATCCAAACCCTGCGCCAGGCCTCGCGATAGACGCGGGTGACCTGCTCCCGGCCTCGCAGGTAATCGATCGTCTTTGAGCGCAGACCTGAAGCCACCCGGTAGGCGATGCCGCGACAGTTGCCGCCGCGATCAAGACCAAGAACCAGGCCCGGTTTCTCCGGCGTTCCACGATGGACAAACGAGTAGACGCAGAGTGCGCGGTGGGCTCCGATGAGGCGGCCGTTGCGCCGCTCGAGAAAATCGAAGCCGGGCCGCCACATCAGCGATCCGTAGGCGAAGACCCAGAAGTCCTCGTTGCTTTGACCAGAACGAACATTCATCGTGGCGGGAGGAGGCGGACCACGGCGTTGGGGGTTGGCAATCTGTGTCGACCTAACAGGGCCGGGGTTCCCATGCAATCGGGCTATCGATGCGGGCGCAGAAACGCCGCATTCCGCAGGTTTTGAATCCAAATGATGCGTGATCCAACGAGCATCCAATCGCGGCGCCGGACCGGGCTTCGCTACACGATCCTTCTCTTTGTCGTGTTCGCCCTGATAGCCGGATGGACTGCCTTCTGGAAGTTTGCCGCCGGCAGGACCGAAACGGCGATCGATGGCTGGCGCGCGCGCGAGGCCAAGTCGGGGCGTATCTACACCTGTGGGTCGCAGAATGTCGGCGGTTTTCCGTTTCGTATCGAGGTGGACTGCGATCAAGCAACCGCGCTGTTGCGCACCAGCCAGCCTCCGATTGAACTGAGGACCACGAGCCTGCTGATGGTCGCGCAGGTCTATCAGCCCGGCTTGCTCATCAGTGAGTTTCGTGGGCCGCTGACCGTCGGCGAGCCGGGAAAGCCTCCGGAATTCGTCGCCAACTGGAAGCTGGCCCAATCGAGCGTACGCGGAACGCCGAGCGCTCCCGAGCGCGGCTCGCTGGTATTCGATCTGCTCTCGGTCGAGCGTGTGAATGATACCGCGCGCGAAAGTATGGTGCGCGCAAGGCACGCCGAACTTCACGGACGGATGGCGGAAGGCTCGGCGACCAACAACCCCGTGATCGAAATCGCAGTGCAGATTGATCAGGGCACGGCGCCGAATTTACACCCGGCTGCAACGACGCCGATTGATGCCGACGTTACCGCTGTTCTCCGCGGATTGAACGATTTCTCACCCAAGCCCTGGCCGGTGCGTTTTCGCGAGGTGCAGGCCGCAGGCGGTCGCATCGACATCACCAAGGCGCGGCTGAAGCAGGGCGATATTCTTGCAATCTGCGGTGGCGCCCTGTCGCTCAACAGTGATGGACGGCTCGACGGTGAATTGCGCATCACGATGGTGGGTCTCGAACAATTTCTGGCCACCATCGGCGCGCAACAGCGCGTCCAGACTTCGCCGAACATGGACCGGATCGTCGGCGCGCTTGATCGTCTCGCGCCCGGTTTGGGCGAGATGGCACGCCAGCAGGCTGGAGCGAATGTTTCGCTCGGCATCAATCTGCTCGGCGAGCAGACGACTCTCGAAGGCAAGCGCGCAGTGACGTTGCCACTTCGTTTCAACGACGGTGCGGTCTATCTTGGGCCGATTCCGATCGGCAGTACACCGGCTTTGTTCTAACTTTCCGAGGCGTAAGGCTTCGGCACGGGCTCGTGCGGCAAGTCAGGGTGCGGACGACCGAAATCGGGAGAGGGCGAGTCCTGACCGATTTCGACAATGCCCTTACGAATGGCGCGCGTGCGCTCGAAGTGCTGGAATAGCGCGTCTCCGTCGCCTTTCCTGATCGCTTTTGTCAGCGCCGAAACGTCTTCATTGAAGCGGCCAAGCATTTCGAGAACGGCGTCCTTGTTGGCAAGGAACACGTCGCGCCACATGGTCGGGTCGGACGCGGCGATGCGGGTAAAGTCGCGAAAACCGCCGGCGGAGAATTTCAGCACTTCCGAGCGCGTCACTGCCTGCAGCTCGTCGGCCGTGCCGACAATCGTGTAGGCAATCAGGTGCGGCAGATGGCTGGTGATGGCGAGCACCAGATCGTGGTGATCTGGCGCCATTATTTCGACGTTGGCACCGAGCAGGCGCCAGAATGCCGCGAGTTTTTCAACCGCGGTTGCGTCGGTTCCCTCCGGAGGCGTGAGGATGCACCACCGGTTCACAAAGAGCTCGGCAAAGCCGGCATCAGGGCCGGAATACTCGGTCCCGGCGACAGGGTGAGCCGGCACGAAGTGCACGATCTTAGGCAGATGCGGCGCCATATCGCGCACGACCGAGCCTTTTACCGACCCGACATCGGAGACGATGGCGCCGGTGTCGAGATGCGGGCCGATCTCCTTGGCCACCGCACCGCACGCGCCAACCGGAATGGACACGATGACCAGGTCGGCGCCTTCAACCGCGGCGGCATTCGTCTCGACCACCTGATCGGCAATGCCAAGTTCGGCAACCCGTCGGCGCGTCTTTGGCGAGCGCGCGGTCGCCACGATTGTGCGCGCCGCACCTTGAGCGCGGACAGCACGTGCAATCGATGAGCCAATAAGGCCGAGACCGATAAGGGCCAGACGATTGAACAAAGGCTCCGGCTTGCTCATGTCCGACTTTCCAAAAATTCCTTGAGCGTCGGCACGACAAGGCGATTGGCCTCCTCGGTGCCGACGCTCATTCGCAAGGCGTTCGGCAACTTGTAGGCACCCACCTGGCGCAGAACGAGCCCGCGCTTGGTGAGGAAGGCGTCCGCTTCTTTCGCCGTTTTGCCTTTGGTCTCCGGAAAGTGGATCAGAACGAAATTCGCCACGCTTGGCGTCACGGCGAGACCGAGCTTGCCGATCTCCTCGGTCAGCCAGGCGAGCCAGCGGCTGTTGTGTGCGCGGGCGCGGTCCACATGCGCAGTGTCGCGGATCGCGGCTATGCCGGCGGCGATCGCAGGGGCGTTGACGTTGAACGGTCCGCGGATGCGATTGACCGCATCGACGACGTGTGCCGGCGCATACATCCAGCCAAGTCGGAGCGCCGCGAGCCCGTAGATTTTTGAAAAAGTACGGGTCATGACGACGTTGTCCGTCGTCGCAACCAGCTCGATGCCGGATTCATAATCGTTGCGTTGTACGTATTCGGCGTAAGCGGCATCGAGCACGAGCAGCACATGCGCAGGCAATCCGCTGTGCAGACGCTTCACTTCGTCAAACGGCAGATAGGTCCCGGTCGGGTTGTTCGGATTCGCGAGGAAGATGATTCTCGTCCTTGGTGTTACCGCCTTGAGAATCGCGTCCACGTTGGCCGTAAATTTCGTTTCCGGAACGGCGACCGCCTTTGCGCCGGTGCCCATCGTTGCGATGGGGTAAACCAGAAAACCATGGGTCGTGTAGATCGCCTCGTCGCCATCCCCAAGGTAGGCGCGTGCGAGTAGATTGAGCAAGTCGTCGGAGCCCGCGCCGCAGACGATGCGGTCGGGATCAAGGCCGAAAGCGGCGCCGATCGCGTCGCGCAACGTCGACGCCGAGCCGTCGGGATAATCCTCGAGATGTTCGCCGACTGCGCGGTAGGCGGCAATCGCGTTCGGGCTCGGCCCCAACGGGGTCTCGTTGGAGGAAAGCTTGAACACCTTGGCGACTCCAGGCGCAGCGCTCTTGCCCGGAACATAGGGGGCAATGTCGAGCACGCCGGGGCGCGGTTGCGGGCGGTTCGCAGTCATTAACGGTTTTCCAAACGATCAGGCCTTTTCGGCGGCAACCGTATAGCGGGTCGCGTGGCTTCCGACGAGTGCCGCCGACCGTACTGTGGCCCCGGCCTTAACCAAAGCCGCGCTGATCGATTGAAGGGTGGTTTCTCTTGGCAAGGATATCAGGAGTGCAGCACCGTCGAAGGCCCGGTCAGGCACGGCAATAAATTGAGCAAGCTTCGTCAGCGCCTGGGCCGGGCCGGCACCCCAACCTGAAACGCGCACGCTCCACACCTCGGCTTCCGTTGCCATGGCGTCGGCTGCGACCCGGCAGATGACATACACAGGCAGGGCGGCGGGATGGTCGGGCCGCTCGACGAAGGGAAGACGCGCGATAATCTTGGGGGCGGCATCAAATTCGAGCGCATTCCACCACGCGCCGGCCGATGCAATATCGAACGCTGGTACGAGACCAAGATCTCCTTTCGAGGCCGACACTGCGGCGACCACGCCAGCAGCGCCAATATGTGGAACGAAAGGAACCGTAAAGCCGAAATGAAAGCGCGCGGAATCGCGCATGAGGGCATCGCCAGCCGACAGATCGGCGTGAATGGAGAACGGCGCCTGGACATACGTAAAAGTTGAAATAATGACCCGCCAGATGCTCTCGACGGTATCGAGCGGTAAGATGCCCCTGTGCCGCTGGACCAGTCGACGCATCATCTCCGCTTCGCGAGCGGGTCGAAACGCGGATGTGCCGGTATCCTGGCTGCGCTTGACCGCAATCAGCCGGTCAATGATGTCGCCGCGCTCGATCAGAAGCTGGTGCATGGCTTCGTCGATACGGTCGATCTCCTTTCGCAGATCGGCCAATGAGGGTGCTTCGGTTGGCTTTGCCATGGCGGCATTGATAGGTGGGCCGGGCCTTGAAATCAAAGAAAACGTTGACTGTAGTCTGTCGGGTTGACAGTAAACCTGTGCTAACCGGGCCGGGATTAAAGGTGGTGCGCGAGGAGCGTAAGAGCGACAATGGGCCAAATCGATCGGACCAGCATTTCCGAGGTTGCGGATTCTCCGCGTGAAGCGGACCAGCCGCACGAGTCGCTGATCGCTCATTTTGGGGCCGACCGGCCGCTGAAGCTCGATGCCGGCGTGGAGCTGTCGCCATTTCAGATTGCCTACAAGACCTACGGCACGCTCAACGCGGAACGGTCAAACGCCGTGTTGATTTGCCATGCGCTCACCGGGGATCAGCACGTGGCGAGCGTCCATCCGGTGACGCGCAAGTTGGGCTGGTGGGAAACGATGGTCGGCCCCGGCAGACCCATCGATACCGAGCGCTATTTCGTGATCTGCCCGAACGTGGTGGGTGCATGCATGGGCACGACGGGTCCGTCTTCCACGGATCCAAAGACCGGGAAGCCGTGGGGACTCGACTTTCCAGTCATTACGATCCGCGACATGGTTCGCGCGCAGGCCATGCTGCTCGATCATCTGGGCATCGAGTCGCTCTTTGCCGTTGCCGGCGGCTCGATGGGCGGAATGCAGGTGTTGCAATGGGCGGCGAGCTATCCGCAGCGCGTATTTTGCGCGTTGCCCATCGCGTGTGCCACCCGACATTCGGCGCAAAACATTGCGTTTCATGAGGTCGGGCGGCAGGCGATTATGGCCGATCCGGAATGGCGCGGCGGCCGTTACCTTCTGGAGAGTGCAAATCCGCGTCGTGGGCTCGCCGTTGCGCGCATGGGCGCGCATATTACCTATCTGTCTGATGCGGCTCTTCACCGGAAGTTCGGCCGCAAATTCCAGGATCGCGAAAATCCGACTTTCTCATTCGATGCGGATTTCGAAGTTGAATCCTATCTGCGCCATCAGGGGATTGCGTTCGTCGAGCGGTTCGATGCCAATTCCTATCTTTATCTGACGCGGGCGATGGATTATTTCGATCTCGCTGGCGACTATGACGGCACTTTGGCCAAGGCCTTTGCCGGGACTCCCACGCGTTTCTGCGTGGTTTCGTTCACGAGCGACTGGCTGTTCCCGACGTCCGAGTCACGCGCAATCGTGCACGCACTCAATGCGGCCAGCGCGCGTGTGTCGTTTGCCGAGATTGTCACCGACAAGGGGCACGATGCGTTCTTGCTCGACGAGCCTGAGTTGTTCGCGATCGTGCGCGGCTTCCTCGATGGCGCCGGTAAAGCCCGTGGCCTGGTTGCAAAGAGCTGATCAATGAGCACGCTGACTCACGCCGCGTCCAATTTGAACGCAGCAAGCGTCGTAACCACGCCTGGCAGCGCCCGTGTCGACCTCGTGCTCGTTGCGCAGATGGTCGACTATGGGGCCAAGGTGCTCGACGTCGGTTGTGGCGATGGCGAATTGCTGCGCCTCCTCAGCGAGACCCGTGGCGTCGATGGTCGCGGAATCGAGTTGTCACGCGAGGGTGTCAACGAATGCGTGGCCAAGGGTCTTGCCGTTATTCAGGGTGACGCCGACACCGATCTTGGTGATTATCCGGACGACGCTTTCGACTACGTGATTTTGTCGCAAACACTGCAGGCGACACGCCATCCCCGCATCGTGCTCGAGCACATGCTGCGTATAGGCCGCCGGGCGATCGTGTCTTTTCCGAATTTCGGCCACTGGCAGGTGCGCCTGCAGCTTTTGTTCGCGGGTCATATGCCGCGTACCGACATTTTGCCGTTCAGCTGGTATGACACGCCGAATATCCACCATTGCACCATCAAGGATTTCCGCCAGCTCTGCACGGCGATCAGCGTGAAGATGGAGAAGGCGGTGGCCTTGAATGCGTGGGGATCGCCATTGCGGCTCAACGCGCCGTGGTGGTTCTGGAACCTGTTTGGCGAGCAGGCCGTCTTTTTGCTCAGCCGCAAGGGTTGAAGTTCTCACAACCGCGAATTGTGCCCGACTGCTAAGGCTTTAACTGAGCCGTAGCGGCGTACTTCTTTGTTTTTAAGTATTAATATTAGCGATGACAGTTTTTATTCCGAAGACTAAGTATATCTGATTCTGTGGAGCGTATATTTAAGTTCCAGAGCGTATTCCGGTGGAATACCCGCTATGCGTTTTGCAAGACGACCTTCCAATGATCACAAAATTGCCATAAGCGGACGGCGTTTGAACCATGCATCTCACGCCGGTTCTATCAGGCGGAGGTGCATTGCTTTAATAGCTAAGGGGTCTAACTTGATGAGTATCTATAAAACAAGACGGGCGACTATTTTGTTGTGTTCGGTGGCGACTGCGGTGCTCGCAACGTCAGCCATCGCAAGACCCGTCCAGCACCGGCATCGCGTGGCGCAAGCCCCGCAAGTGGCGGGTCAATCGTTTACCGGTGCTGACCGGGACGTGCGTTATTCGGCCCATATGAGCCACGCGGCCGTACAGCTCGGCGGCGAAAGCGAGGGCCTTGGCCGCCGGTATGCGCGCGGATCATCAGCCGAAGCCAGGGCGCGGGCACAGTCGCACGCGAATTCAGCTTCTGGCGGCCGGACTAGCAATTCGCTGGTTTCCGAGGCGCGCAAATATATCGGGACCAACCCCACGGGCCGCGGCAGCCTTTGGTGCGGCGCCTTTATGGACCTGGTGCTTAAACGCACCGGGCATGCGGGTGGCGGAAATCTCGCAAGCGCCTACGCCCGATACGGGACCCGCGTCGCCGGGCCGCAGGTGGGTGCCATCGCCGTGATGGGACGTCGCGGTGGCGGCCATGTCGGTGTCGTCAGCGGTGTCGATGCGAACGGCAATCCGATTATCGTTTCCGGCAACCACAATCACACGGTTGCGGAAGCGGTTTATCCGGCCAGCCGGATCCAGGCTTACGTGTTGCCCGGCGGTTGATCAGACCGCAGTCGCAAGTCATTGAACGCCCCGCCACTCGCGAGGCGTTTTTCATTGCGCATCGTGGATGATGGGATCGCCGACCGCGATTTCGCCCGCTTCGACCACTTCGGCGTACACACCACAGTCGGTGTGGTCGAAATGTTCAAGAAGCGTGCTGGGAATGGTCAGGTCGCGAATACCAGTGTCCGGGTCGACATCGGTCGCGGCACAACGCTGGATACGCTTGACGATCTTTAGCCGCGCATTCCCGCCGACAGACAGAGTCTGATCGACAAGACCGAATTCGTGCCATGCGGGCCAGCCAGCGACATACAGGTTGCCACGAAAGCGCAGCGGGTTGACCGGCGCCCCTGCGGCGTTTTCCACGGCCGCGACTGAGGCCAGGTTGATAATCGAAACGACTTTTCTGGCCACATCCGAAAAACTGTGGCCGTTCTTTCCGAAAAGAACCTTCGGCGGTCCACGCAATTCCTTCGGCATAAAACGCCGGAAAAACGCCTCGATGATCAACCGGCCTTCATTCGTGCGCAGATAGGCGCGTGCGGCCTCCCGCCCCTCCGATTCAATGGTCAGGGTGTGGCTGGCCTCGTCGAAGTTGGTGCGCAACGACGCCAAGCGTTCATTTCGCATCAACATGAGGAACCGGTTCTTGGGGAAGTAGGCCGGGGCGTCAGGGTCAAAGCCGCAGGGCCCGTTCTCGATGGAATAGAGCCGGTCGGCAGGGATGGTTTGCCCGACTGAAAGGGGGGCCCGGTCAAGCGCCTGCGGGGAAAGACCTTTAATCGGATACCGATAGATGGCCCGGATTGATGCGGTTTCGGTTGTCATCGATTTCAGGCCACTTTGGCGGTGCCCCGCGACGGCATTAATGATGACGTATAACAGGCAAAAAGACCCTTCAAACTGCAATAAAATGCACCAGATAATGCTGGAACCGGGCCGCCTGATTGGGGTCCGGAATTTGCCGGCGCCATATGGGCCGAAGGAGTTAGGAAATGGATTTCGAAAAATTTACCGACCGCGCTCGCGGTTTCGTGCAATCCGCACAATCGCTGGCGTTGCGGGAAGGCCATCAACAGTTTTCCACCGAACATCTGCTGAAAGTTCTGCTCGATGACCCGGAAGGTCTCGCGGCCGGCCTGATCGATCGCTCGGGCGGCAACTCGCGTCAGGCGCTGCGGGATGTGGAAGCAGCGCTTGTTAAGCGTCCAAAGGTGAGCGGCGCGGGGGCCGGGCAGATCTATCTCGATCCGGCGCTTGCTCGCGTATTCGACACGGCCGAGAAAGCCGGCGAGAAGGCCGGCGACAGCTTTGTTACCGTCGAGCGGCTATTGCTGGCGCTGGCACTGGAAAAGGACAGTGACGCCGGAAAAATCCTCGCAAAGGCCGGCGTGACCGCGCAGAGCCTCAACACGGCCATCAATGCCCTGCGCAAGGGTCGCACCGCTGATTCTGCTTCCGCAGAAAACGCTTATGACGCACTGAAGAAATATGCGCGCGATCTTACGCAGGCTGCGCGCGAAGGGAAGCTTGATCCGGTTATCGGTCGCGACGAAGAGATCCGCCGCACGATTCAGGTGCTGTCGCGCCGAACCAAGAACAATCCCGTGCTGATCGGTGAACCGGGCGTGGGCAAGACGGCAATTGTTGAAGGACTCGCCCTGCGTATCGTCAATGGCGACGTGCCGGAGAGTCTGCAGGACAAACGGCTGCTGGCGCTCGATCTCGGCGCGATGATTGCCGGGGCCAAGTACCGTGGCGAATTTGAAGAGAGGCTGAAAGCGGTTTTGCAGGAGGTTACGTCTTCGGACGGTGGCATCATCCTCTTCATCGACGAAATGCACACGCTTGTCGGTGCCGGCAAGGCTGATGGTGCCATGGATGCTTCCAACTTGCTCAAGCCGGCGCTGGCGCGCGGCGAATTGCATTGCATCGGCGCCACGACCCTCGACGAGTACAAGAAGCACGTCGAAAAGGATGCCGCCCTCGCCCGACGGTTCCAGCCGGTCTACGTCTCTGAACCGACCGTGGAAGACACCATTTCGATTCTGCGTGGACTGAAGGACAAATACGAGCAGCACCATGGCGTGCGCATTGCCGACTCGGCAATCGTTGCCGCGGCGACATTGTCGAATCGTTACATCACCGACCGGTTCCTGCCAGACAAGGCGATCGATCTGATCGACGAGGCCGCCGCACGCCTCAAGATGCAGGTTGATTCCAAACCTGAGGAACTCGACTCGCTCGACCGCGAAATCGTTCGCCTGAAGATCGAGCAGGAGGCGCTCAAGAAGGAGTCCGATCGCGGCTCGAAGGATCGCCTCAAGCGGCTGGAAGGCGAACTGAGGGATCTGGAGAAGCGTTCGGCCGATCTCACCGGCCGGTGGAAGGCAGAAAAGGAAAAACTTTCCGACGCCCAGAAGCTCAAAACCGAACTCGACCAGTTGCGCGCCGAACTTGCCGGCGCACAGCGTCGCGGGGAATTCCAGCGTGCCGGCGAACTGGCCTACGGCAAGATTCCGGAATTGGAGAAGAAGCTCAGCGCGATCGAAGCAGCAGAAGCCAAAGGTGCGATGGTCGAAGAGACGGTTACGGCCGATCACGTCGCTCAGGTCGTCTCGCGCTGGACCGGCGTGCCCGTCGACCGGATGCTCGAAGGGGAGAAAGAAAAGCTGCTTCGTATGGAAGACGAGCTTGCCAAGCGCGTCATCGGACAACAGGACGCAGTGCGCGCGGTTTCAACCGCCGTGCGGCGCGCGCGCGCCGGATTGCAAGATCCGCACCGGCCAATTGGCTCATTTATGTTTCTCGGCCCGACCGGCGTGGGCAAAACCGAGCTGACCAAAGCGCTCGCCGAATACTTGTTCGACGATGAAAATGCGCTGATCCGCATCGACATGTCGGAATACATGGAGAAACACGCGGTCGCCCGCCTGATCGGCGCTCCTCCGGGATATGTCGGTTACGAGGAAGGTGGCGCGCTTACGGAGGCGGTGCGACGCAGGCCGTATCAGGTCGTGCTGTTTGACGAGATCGAGAAGGCACATCCGGATGTGTTCAACGTGCTTTTGCAGGTCCTCGACGATGGCCGCTTGACTGACGGGCAGGGCCACACGGTCGACTTCCGCAACACGCTAATCGTGATGACGTCAAACCTCGGATCCGAATTCCTAGTCAACCAACCGGAGGGGCAGGACACCGACGCGGTGAAGGATCAGGTGATGGCCGTCGTGCGAGCGGCGTTCCGGCCTGAATTCCTCAACCGGGTTGATGAAATCATCCTGTTCCATCGCCTCAAGAAGTCGGAGATGGGACGTATCGTCGACATCCAGATCGCGCGGCTGCAGAAGCTTCTTGATGATCGCAAGATCGTCATTACGCTCGATCCGAGTGCGCGAGACTGGCTTGCCGAGAAAGGGTGGGATCCGGCGTACGGGGCGAGGCCCTTGAAGCGCGTGATCCAGAAATCGGTGCAGGACCCGCTTGCAGAAATGATTCTCGCGGGCAAGATAAAGGACGGAGAGAAGGTCAGGATTTCCGGCGACAAGCTGGGCCTGACGTTCAACGGCAAGCTCGCGCAAGCAGCCTGACGAATTGCAATCAAATTGCATCATGGCCGGGACGAGCGCGGCCATGATTCTTTTCCAGCAAAGCAAAGAAGCGGTTTAGTGTGTCACCGGTGCGCTTGACGCAACGCGCGCCGGTTTGCGTGCCATGATGCCGTCAAGACGCTCGCGTTCCTTGTCGAAGCTCGCGAGCAAGGCGCCTTCGAGCACGCGACCGCGCGGCAGCTTGATGCGCATCGGATCGACGAAGCGACCATTGACCAGGATCTCGTAGTGGAGGTGCGATCCGGTCGAGAGGCCGGTCGATCCGACAAATCCGATCACCTGGCCCTGTCGCACGCGCGTGCCTTCATCCATCCCGCGGGCGAATGCGGTCATATGGCCGTACGCGGTCTCGTAGCCGTTGTTGTGACGAACGCGGATGTACTTGCCGTAGCCAGATTCCCAACCGGCTTTTTCAATGACACCGCTACCGGACGCATAAATCGGTGTGCCGCTCGGTGCGGCCCAGTCAACGCCCGTATGCATCTTGGTGTATCCGAGGATCGGGTGCCGACGCAGGCCAAACCCCGAACGCATGATGCCGGCGAGCACGGGTTTGCGGACCAGAAACTTCTTCGCGCTCTTTCCCGTCTCGTCGTAGTAGTCGACCAGCCCATCATCCGGTGACTGGAAGCGGTAGAATTTCTTTGTTTCGCCACCGACCGTGAGCGTGGCGAACAGGACATCGTTGCGGCTGTCGGCTGCGGTCGCTTCTTCCTCGCCGGCGTAAAGCACTTCGAATGAATCGCCCGGCTGTACCTTGCGCTGGAAATCGACGTCGTACGAGTAGATGCGGATCAGGTCTTCGATGATCGGGCGGGGTATTCGGTTGCGCAGCGAGGTCTCATATATGCTTTGATAGAGCCGCACTCCGGAGGTGTCGTCATCATTGTCTTCGGAATTATCAGCGACTTCGGTATCGACATTCTTCACGTCGACGGCGACATATTTACCGGTGTCCGAGAGAGCTATGACCGCGTCAATTCCGGAATCGCCCGCGATGATCACGCGGATCGGCTGCATGCGCTGACCGTCAGCGGCCGGTGCCAATAGCACGCGCAGTTTCTGGCCTTCCTTGATCCCGCCGTCGAAACTGCGAGGTCCCAGCACTCGCGAAACTGCGTTGAGGTCGGTGCCCGTCGCTCCGAGATCGCGAAGAATGCTGACAACGCTGTCCCCTTTCTTTGCGAAGACCAGTTTCTCGTTCGCGCCATTGCCACCCGTCGTCTGCGTGGTGGTCTTCGGCAGCAATGTGATGTTCTCGGGGATGACGCGGGCCTCAAAACCCGCATAGGGATCTACGTTCCCGTCACCGGCATAGGCAAGCTTGATCCCTGTGATGTTGGCTGCGACCGGCAAGTGATTGGCGGCCTTTTCGCTCCACTCGGCGGCCTCGCGTACTCGGGCGATTACTTCGTCCGCCGGAGTGAGCAGGGCGATCTTGAGCTTCGGCATGATGGGCGCCATTTCGCGCATCACGAAAGCCACTTCTGCCTCTGGCTCGGCCGCTGGCGCGTCGTTCGGCGCCGGATTGCCGGGCCCGGCATCGGCGAGCAACCGCTGCGGATTGAATGGCGGGATGTTGGCCGAGAGGTCGGAAACCGTCAGCGACAGGTTGCCGGCGATGCGCACGAAGGGACGAACGCGCACGACTTCGTGGTTGCCGACCCGGTTGATGGTCGACACGCGAATGACCTGGCGGGCAAAAGTCGGTTCTTCAGCTGTCGGCAGACGGTCGCTCTTGTGCGTGCCTTTTTCGGCGGCGCCACCAAGTGCGCCACGGAGCGCAACCTCGACGCGTTCGGGGAGAGCGGCAAAGTTGGCTTCGCCGTCAAGCGACGTGAAAACGGCGCCGCCCATGAGAGCAGCGCCGCAAAGCGCAGTCAAAATCGTGCCGGCAAACCATTGCACTGAAACGCGGCGGGGGTCGACGAAGCCGCTCGATCCACCGTCAACTGATAGCGGCGGTTCGTTGCCGAGCTCTATGGCGTCGGCCTGTCGTGATCGAATTGCGCCGCGCGACCGTGTTTGGTCCAAGCTCGCCGTCCCCATGCGCCTCGGATCGAAGGTGGCTTGCCGCAACGAACCCCAACGCCGTTGACAGGCCGCTTGAATCAAGTGCCGGCACGATGCCGGTTGGTCTACGGTCCGTCAACGACGGACACGAACCCGAATATCCTGGCCTGATTGACGGTGGCTGAAGGCCCCCGTGTCGCGATTCCGTCCCTCGAAAGGACCCCAATGACGACGCAGCAATATGGCCTCAGTGCGGCGTCTTATGCATTAAGGCATTGTTTATTTGTTGGGCGACGAATTTTGTCGGCGGGCACCAAAGTACCGTCTCGTAGGCCAAGGAAAATGGGCATTTCTGGTTGACAACGCGCCTGAGCGAAGCATATATACAACCCACCGGCGCGCCGTCCGCTTACGGCGCGATTGCGCGCCTCTGAAGCTCCTCACTGGAACAGTGAATCGGCATCCGATAGTTCTCGGATGCACGAGCTTCGCCGGCTCTTCGGCTTCCCGGAGGGTGGGGATCGCCATGATCCCCGGGCTGTTTGAAAAGTGAATCGGAAGAAAGAGAAACGTGGACGGCGGAGTCCTTGCGGGCCGCTCTCGCGTGAAGAAGAAATTCTTCATTGGGAACGGCCTCGGAAGAGACATCGGCGGTACACGTTTTAAGGTACATCGCTGATCGAAAGATCAGTGGGTGGACCTCGTCAAATTGACAACGTGCAGACGTTGTCATGCGCAAACGTGACCAGCCGGGAAAAGTTCTCATCCAACTTGAGAGTTTGATCCTGGCTCAGAGCGAACGCTGGCGGCAGGCCTAACACATGCAAGTCGAGCGGTCGTAGCAATACGGCAGCGGCAGACGGGAGAGTAACACGTGGGAACGCGCCCTTCGGTTCGGAATAACTCAGGGAAACTTGGGCTAATACCGGATACGCCCTTACGGGGAAAGATTTATTGCCGAAGGAACGGCCCGCGTCCGATTAGCTTGTTGGTGAGGTAACGGCTCACCAAGGCGACGATCGGTAGCTGGTCTGAGAGGATGACCAGCCTCACTGGGACTGAGACACGGCCCAGACTCCTACGGGAGGCAGCAGTGGGGAATATTGGACAATGGGCGCAAGCCTGATC
>DATLJR010000135.1:0-2361 GCA_035538755.1 Pseudolabrys sp. | reverse complement strand
TTTCTGCTTTGGCAGAGCGTGCACAGTGAGTTCTACTTTACGGATGTGTTGTGGCCGGCATTGCGCAAGGTTGACTTCCTGCGTGCCATCCGTGCCTATCAGGCGCGCAACCGCCGCTTTGGCCGCTAACGGAACTCGCGTCGTTTCAACTGATCGAATTGCAGTCGGTCGAGCGTTTGGGAAAGTGACCGGATCAGCCTTTCACATCGTGTTGCGGCTCTTCTGAAGATCGGAAAAATGACGAGCCCGCGCTCGTCTCGGCCGTTGGCGGCGCGGGCTCTGCGATGCGGTTTTCGGTTGCGGCGGCGATCTGACCCGCGCGGGTCATGGTCGCTTTTACAACCACATCAACTGCACCGGTTCTCAACAATAGCTCGTCGGCTTTGGAATCGTAACGTTTACTCGTGCATAGATGGGTGCATCGGCCCCACCGGCGGCTCTTCGGATGCGGCGCGTCTGTGAATAAGCGCCTTCCGGTAGGTGCATCACTCCGTTCAAGGCTGCCGGCCCGCGTGAATTCCAGCGTTCGAGCATGTTGCGTCCTGCCGTACCTTCTGTGTCGAAGCTGTTTAGAGGATCAGCGAACCGGCTTGGCGCCCCCAGTTGGCTGCACCAACTCGCTCGTCACGTAAACGCACTTTGGGCACTCATACCCAATCAATCCCGGCTCGCCTAAGGTCGGCTCGATGGTGACTATGGCCTCCATCGCGGTTCCGCATCGTGGGCAGGACAGGGTTCGGGCGCGACGCTGAGTTCTGGCTAGGTCCGACATGGCTCGGCCAGTTCGCTTTTGAGGGCTATGTTGAGTACCTGACAGAAGGAAAAACGCAGCACTAGCGAAGTGGTTCGGCGGGGAACTTACGAGCGAGCCTTTTTTCGGGTTCCAGAGTGGCGGAGCGGGCTGATAGTCATTCGTGCTGTGGCATATGCGGACCATCTCGGAAAACCTCTCCCTCTGACAGGAGCGTGAGGCAGCGCGCGTAGCGGCTTGGCTTCGGCCTTGATCACTCACGCGGACAGTCCGCATCGGCGATGAATATCGCCCTGGCGACGTGCGGCTCTACGATATGCCCGAGCCGAAGATTGGCGACCCAGACCCGGCGGCTCAGCATTTTGCATCATCTACGTGTCGTGAAACGTCGTTCCTACAACTG
Source organism: Pseudolabrys sp. (assembly GCA_035538755.1). Lineage (GTDB taxonomy): Bacteria > Pseudomonadota > Alphaproteobacteria > Rhizobiales > Xanthobacteraceae > Pseudolabrys. The sequence continues at coordinate 1,207 of DATLJR010000135.1, read as the reverse complement.
GCGCAAGTTCATGGAAGCATGGCAACGCGAGACGCAAGACAAATGCTGAATCATACCTGTTGCGGGCCATGTTCACCCGAGCCTGCTACAACAGCGACGACGCGGCACGGATTCTCGGCATTTCGGATCGACAGCTGCAACTCTTCGTGCGCCGGGGTCAGCTGAGAAAATTCGCACTCGGCGTCAAGCGGAACTCCTTTCTCGCAACCGACTTGGCCAGGTTCGTCATCGATCGCGCATAGCTGAAGCGGAAGCATGAATCCGGTCCGACGCCTAGAAACCAGCGTTTCATCCCGGGACGAGCGCACCTCTGATGACTTCCGGCCTCGACCTCATCGTAAGCATCGACTGTGGCGTCGATGTGCAGCTTCCATTACGAGACGAGCGACGCCGCTTCGTGTTGATGGAGAAACCAGCGACGGCCGTGCCGCGTCGAGCAAAGTCGACTGCAGCCGCTTGGGCGAGCTGCGTTCGCTGATAACCCTCGATTGAAACGGATCAGCCGCTGCGGTAGTATTGCATCGAGACCTCTTCGCATGGTTGTGACTGGGAGCCAAGCGATGGTCGTCAATTTTCATAGCGTCGCGCCTGTCCTCGCCTGGATCTCAACGGTTAGCCTCGCTGGCCTCGTATCGGCTCAGGCGCCGGCACCCACAGCAGATCGGCCGCATCTTGCGAAGGATGCCAAGGAAGCCATGGATTTCCTGGCAACGTGGGCACGCGTTACGTCAGGCGAAGAACACTTCAAAGGCGCCACCTATGTCGGCAGCGAAAGCTGCAAAGGCAGCGGATGTCACGATCAGCAGCTCGCAGAGTGGCGAACGACCTGGCATTCGAAAATCCTCACGCTGCCTTCCACTGAGACGGTCACGGGGAATTTCAACAATGCCGTCATCCCCTTCCAGAACGTTCGCGCCGTGGCAAAGGGACATGATGCCGATTTGGCAAAATTGCAGAACATTCCTGTGAAGTTCGATGTGAGAACTGAAAGCAACAACGGCAAGTTTTTTTTCGTCATCGTCGACCCAAGAGATACGAGCTCGCCCAAGAACGGCCAGAGATACGAAGTGGCGCTGGTCGTCGGCGGAAAGTGGCAGCAGACCTATCACGTCCGTCCGGTCGGCAGCGACGGCAATCCTGGCGATTTCTATTTCCCGGCGCCGATCCGTTGGTCGTTGAATCCGAACCCAAGCCCCGGCCAGCCCAC
>DATLJR010000134.1:0-54166 GCA_035538755.1 Pseudolabrys sp. | reverse complement strand
ATTTTCGCAACAGTATATGTGGGGGGCCGCGAGAAATCTCGACGCCGAGACTGTACGCAATTTAGCATTATATTTTGCAAGTCTGCCGCCGCGAGCCGCCAGTGACGGCGTGCCGGGCCTCGTCGGGCTCGGGCAAACAATCTACCAGCAGGGAATGCCGGAAGAGAATATCGTCGCCTGCGTCGTGTGCCATGGTCCGAACGGCGAAGGCGTCAGAGATATTCCGCGCTTGGGTGGACTTGACTCGACCTATTTGAGACGGCGCCTCGAACAGTGGAACCAGGGTTATCACGCCGCCGCTGGTCCGCCGATGATCAGCATTGCGAGCAAATTATCGGACGATCAGATTGACGCTCTCGCCTCTTACCTCAGCTTCATAAAGTGAGCGGTCGCAGAAAGCGACTCATTGCGTTCTTCGAGCCACCACGTTGGATGCCTCGCGTGAATCGGGGTCCCGACCGACCCACCATTACTCTTTGGAAAACCGAAGATGGCTAAAAGCATTTGCGCTGCTGTAATGCGCCGGAGGCCGACACTTTTGCAACGCTCCGATCGTCGTCAGCATCGCCGAATTGGGACAGTACAGCCACCACTCATCCCAGCGAATGGCGTCAAATCCGCCGGCAAGATCGAGCGAGCATTCCTGCTTATTGAGACATAATGTGCACACGCCTTGGAGTTCTCGATACAGGAGCGGTTCGTCTCGCATCAATTTGCCATGATCGATTTGCAGCACATCCATGCAGCAAAACAGCAGCTCGGCATCATGCTCTTTGCGTGGCCGTTTCGACGTCTTGTGCCCAGGAACGGCTGTCGTTACAGGTTTTGCCATTTCTCTCCCCCACTTATACAGCCTCCTTGATAGCAGATGACCACTACGTTGAATTGATCAAAATTAAAGGCTTTGACCGCGCGCGGACCTGGCGCCCTATTGACCTACATCAAAGCGTGAGAGATTGCCTGGATTAATTGTTCTGATCTTACAAACCCACAGAGCTCCTCGCTCTATGCAGGAGAAGGGGGATCAGATGTTTGCGCTACTCCAGGAAAGACAAAGCCGATCCCCGCTTCAATCGATGCTCGACTGGTGTCGGACTCGAATCAAAGCGGTTTCCGAATCGGCGTTCGGATCATGCAGCGAGACCGAAATCGAGCGCATGGCGAGAGACATGCGAATGTCCGCTTCTGAATTGCGAGCTCTAGCCAGGCGCGGTCCGAACGCCGCGGATTTTCTGCTGTGCCGCATGGCCGCTCTTGACCTTGACCCTAAAGAGGTCGCCCACATGGAACCGGCGGCATTCCGCGATCTGCAGCGCGTCTGCGCCATGTGCAAATCTCACCGGCGATGTGCGTGGGATTTCGCGCATGACGCTCCGGTAGTGACATGGGAGCGCTATTGTCCCAACACCGCCACGCTGACGGCATTGAACGGGATGCCGTGGGCGTCACGACGCGAGTGGTAGCCAGCCGCCGACGCTTGTTAGACACGGTGTGGGAAAGGCATGCTCGTTCCAATCATCAGCGACCCCGCTTTTTACGCCGTGGCCATTCCAGCAGTCGTCTTCCTGGGGCTCGCCAAAGGGGGCTTTTCCGGCGTGGCGACCGGCGCAACACCGCTGCTCGCGCTTTACCTGCCGCCATTGGAGGCCGCCGCGCTACTTTTGCCCATCGTCCTTTGCCAGGACGCGATTTCAGTTCACGCATACTGGCGCGAATGGAGCAGCTGGAACTTAAAAATATTGCTGCCGGCCGCCGTCTTTGGTTTGGTGCTCGGTTACCTTTTCGCAGCCCATGTGTCGGATGACACGATTCGTATTCTCATCGGGCTTACCGCTCTTATTTTTGTCGCCAACACCTGGCTGGGCCGGGCACGTCCTAAGCCAGCACAAAGCGGTATTGCCGCGGGCCTGTTTTGGGGAACGATCGCCGGTTTCCTGTCCTTCGCAAGTCAAGGCGGTGGACCGCCTTTTCAGGTGTTTACGCTGCCGCAGCGCTTATCGAAAATGACGTTCGTCAGCACGACGACGATCTTCTTTGCCGTTCTGAACATCATCAAGATCGTGCCCTACGCCATGCTGGCGCAATTTACGGTAAAGAATGTCTCAACCTCAGTCGTTCTCCTGCCTCTGGCAGTGTTCGCGAATCTCGTCGGAATTTGGTTGATCAAAGTTGTCCCAACGGCACAGTTCTTTCGCATTACCTACGTTTTGCTGTTTGTTCTCGGATCGGTCCTGTTCTGCCAGGGCGCAGCGCACATGCTTCGCGAAACGAGCCTGTTTGATTTGGCGTTAAACAATCCGGCACGCATGAGCACTAATCTGGCGCATCTGTTTTCCCAGAGCGGCGCGTTATGAAATTTTGTGACGCAGACGCTTGCTCTTCCTGCGACTTGGCAGAGGGCGAAACCCGAATGCTTGCGCCGTAAATCGGATTTTTGCGCACAGCTGGCGATCGGGATTCCCGGCCTTGGCCTCCGTGCTGCGCTTGAGAAGCTGAGTTTGGATCTGACGAAGGAGTCCGACGCCCTGGAGAGGGAAGCGGCCGTTCTTTCTAGTCGGCAAGAATTCTAGATTTGCGTTACGCCATCAACCCGTTCTACTAAAGTCTGGGCTGCGCCTGGTTTGACGGCGAGGAATATTTAGGCTGCATTTTTCTCACGCAGGAGGGAAACGCCGCGAATCTATGCCGCCCCGGCAAGCAATCTGTTGGCTTTGGCCGGGTTGGTTTCGAGCGCGACATAGAGCGCCTTGGCCGAATCGCGCAGCGCATCCCGATGCGTGAGATCGTCCGGGGGCAGCGCCGCGGCGGTCTTTGCCAGGTCACGCAGAATATCGGCGAACAGCGCATGATGAAAATGCATGCGCACCGATTTGCGCTGGTCAGACGGGCCGGGCAGCTCGAGTGTCAGCGAGATGCCGGTCTGATCGATGTGAGCGTCGAACCGTGCGGTATGGGCGAACGTTCCGATGTAGAGTTTGTCCGGATATTCCACCGCCACTTCGGCCTTGTCGGTAATTGGCTTGGTCATGACAGAGCGCCTTCTCCAAATCACGAAAATAATAGGGCTTTCGCTTCAAACCGGGTTGATTTGGATCAATCTGGACCCATCCTGCGCACCCTAAAATGCCGCTGTCCATCGCGGGGAGGATCATGTACGAGCCGGACAGCCACCACGCTTCGAATCCCGCTTTTATCTGGCCAGCGTTGTTTGCCGCCTCCGCAAGCGAGATGGCGGCGCATTTTGCCAAACAATTCACCAGTCTCGCTATCGGGTTGCAGGGTGAAACGCCGCCACCACCGCAATGGACGACGCCGCACCGGGTCGCGCTCAAGCTTGAGACCGTACGGTTGCGCGATTTTGCGACCTCATCGGACGGCCCGCCCTGTCTATTGTGTACGCCTTTTGCGCTCCACGGTTCGACACTGAGCGATCTGGCCGCAGGCCATAGCCTCGTTGTCGCGCTACGCGATGCCGGCGTGACGAACCTCTTTGTCACCGACTGGCAGTCGGCCTCTCCCGACATGCGATTTCTCGGGATCGACGATTACCTCGCCGACCTCAATGTACTCATCGATGAGATTGGCGCCCCGGTCGATCTGATCGGTTTGTGCCAGGGCGGCTGGATGGCGCTCGTCTATGCCGCGCGTTTTCCGGGCAAAGTTCGCAAATTGGTGCTCGCTGCGGCGCCAGTCGATACCAAGGCCGCTCCTTCTGTGCTATCGACGCTCGCTAACAGCACCGCAATGGAGGTTTTCCAGGAGATCGTGCGTCTCGGCGATGGGCTCGTCGTCGGCAGCAGAGTGCTCAAGCTGTGGGGACCCGGGGCGGTTGAAGCTGAAGAGATTCGGCAGTTGCTCGAAAGCGAGGAATCCCACGGTTCCTCGGCCTTTACCCGTCTCGAAGCCGCGTTCCGCGATTGGTATGCCTGGACCGTCGATCTGCCGGGACGTTATTTTCTGGAAACGGTTGAGAAACTTTATAAGGGCAACGAGATTGCCGCCGGAACGTTTGAAGCACTGGGACGCCGGATTAATCTTAAACAGATCGAAGCGCCGCTTTTTCTTCTTGCGGCCGGTCGCGACGAATTGGTCACACCGCCGCAGTTATTCGCGGTTGAGCAGCTGGTGGGCACGCCGCGCCACCATATCCGCAAGCTGAGCGCGGACTGCCGTCATCTCGGACTATTCATGGGCAAACGGGTTTTGCGCGAAATCTGGCCCGATATCGTCGACTGGCTTATCAAACCTGCCACGATCGCTGAGAATAGACCAGCGGGTGAAATACAACCGGCGGCGTGAGTAAAGGCCGCTTCCCCCGTTGCCGGTCCTGCCTCGGGCTGCAAAACTTGTGGCGTTTCTCAGTGTTCCTCCCCGCTAGGCGGCGTTGATGTAGATCAATCACCCGCCAGAAAATTGGATTAACTTTGAACAAAAGCTCCGCTCTACTGCGACTGCACCGGAGCGATTTCGTAAAAAAAATCTATGCCCAAGGAGGAAGCGGTGATTTTTGCAACAGATGAAATCGTTAGCCAAGTGCAACCATTGCCGCGTGACTGGGCGCGCCTGATCCAAAAGCTGCGCTGGATCGGTCTTGACGACGAGGCAGCGCGGCTCGAATGGGCAGTGAGTAACCTTCCCCTGGAACAAAGATGTGAGTTAAATCTGGACCCCGCCGATACCGATTGAGATCAAGTATCCCAAAATCGATCGAACCTTTTTGCTGCGCACCTGACAAAACAAAGAGCCGGCAATCGACACTCGGGCTATTGATATGGATCAACACGGACCAAGCGACGAGGGCGTAGAGTTTTTGATGAAGCCATGGCTACATTCCTTTACCGCTGCCCGAAGACCCGCCTGCGCGTGCAAGGCTGGGTCGCTGACGAGTGGAGCCAGCCGGAGCAACAAAATTATGAAGCGGTGAATTGCATTGCATGCGGTGGAGTGCATCTCGTCAATCCGGCAAACGGCAAAACCATCAATGATGAGAATTCGAAGTGACCCGCGAAGGTCAATGTTAAAAGGGACTATCTCACTGTGAGGGCCGGCTTGGGAGGTTTAGCTTTTTTGTATGTCTCCGCCGCAAAATACACCGAAACCAACGTGATCACCGCCAGACCGATCGTGTAAACCGAGATTGGCCAAGTCGCCGGCTCGTAAGTCGTCATGAGTCAAGGTCTGCGGCGAGAGAGCTCCGGGGAAAATTCACACCCAAGTTACAGTCCGACATGCCGGACTTGACTTAAAGCAAGGCGGAAATAGTGCGATCGACCTATAAAAAGAAAAGATGGGGAAAGATGGGGAACGCCTAAGCGTGGGGTTTGCCATTTCGAATAGGGAGGGTTCCGCGATGCTGAAGAAAATCACGATTGCCGCTGGACTCATTGGCCTTGCCACATCCGTAACCGGCGGGTCTGCTACGGCCCAGGTCAAGGTCGGCGCGGTCCTGTCCGCGAGCGGCCCGGCGTCGTTCCTTGGCGACCCTGAGAGGAAGACACTTGACATGTACGTTGAAGACATAAACAGCAAAGGAGGAATTAACGGGCAAAAGCTCCAGCTCGTCGTCTATGACGATGGCGGCGACGCCAATGCAGCGCGCACTTTTGCCACGCGCCTTGTCGAAGAAGACAAAATCGCTGCTATGGTCGGCGGCACGACGACCGGCACCACCTTGGCGATGATCCCAGTCTTCGAGGATGCTCAGATTCCGTTCATCTCACTAGCCGGCGCCGTGCAAATCATCGAGCCGGTGCACAAGTGGGTCTTCAAGACTCCTCACACTGATCGAATGGCGTGTGAAAAAGTTTTTGATGATCTCAAGCGCCGTAAGCTCACGACTGTGGCTTTGATCTCCGGCACGGATGCATTCGGCAAGTCGATGCGCGATCAGTGCCTCGCGGTGGCGCCCAAGGCGGGCATCACCATCGCCCATGAGGAGACTTACGGTCCTGCCGACAGCGACATGACCCCGCAGCTCATCAAGATCAAGGCGACGCCGGGCATTCAGGCCGTCGTTTGCGCCGGTTTCGGGCAAGGCCCGGCTATCGTCACCCGCAATTATCGGCAACTCGGGATCGAGTACCCGCTCTACCAGAGCCATGGCGTTGCTTCAAAGCAGTTCATCAGTCTGGCTGGCGCCGCCGCGAATGGCGTTCGTCTCCCGGCTGCAGCGCTACTGCTCGCCAATAAACTGCCGGATAGCGATCGGCAAAAATCGGTCGTGGTCGGCTATCAAAACACATTCGAAAATAAGACTGGGCAACCGGTCTCCACCTTTGGCGGCCACGCCTATGACGGATTGATGATTCTGGTCGACGCCGCTAAGCGTGCCGGCAGCTTCGATAGCGGCAAGCTGCGCGACGAGATCGAAAGAACCAAGGGCTATGTTGGCACCGGCGGGGTCGTCACCATGTCGCCGAGCGATCACTTGGGCCTTGATCTTTCCGCCTTCCGGTTGCTCGAAATCAAGGACGGCGATTGGATTATGATTCCGGATTCCGCCTCGTAAACAGTCTGGTAAGCTCGTCCAACGGCTTGGCTCACCAGGTTGGCGTTCTGTTTGACCGGCGACGGGCGCCCGCTGCAATGGCAGAGTTTCTGCAATTTACTTTTTCCGGACTCACAGTTGGCGCCGTCTATGCCCTCGTCGCAGTCGGCTTTACACTGATCTATAATGCCTCCGACGTGGTGAACTTTGCTCAAGGCGAGTTCGTCATGCTGGGGGGAATGGTTACCGTTTTCCTTGGCTACGCCGGCGTCCCGATGCCGCTCGCAGCGGCCATTGCTGTTCTCATCACCACTGCCGTTGGGCTTGCCCTTTATCGTCTGGGCATCGCCCCGGCGCACGATGCAAGCACGGTGACCATGATCATCATCACGATCGGCGCATCGATTTTTCTACGCGGCGTGGCGGAAATTATATTTGATAAGCGCTTTCACAGCCTGCCGGCTTTGTTCGGGAGCGATCCGATTCGCGTTGGTGGCGCAAGCATCCTGCCGCAGAGTGTGGTCGTGCTCGCCAGCGCCTTACTCATCGTATGTTTGCTATGCGCCTTCATCGATCGAACGCTGTACGGCAAGGCCGTGATTGCGACTTCGGCAAATCGCATGGCTGCAACACTGGTCGGAATCAACACGCGCACGATAGTCGGTGCTTGCTTCGCGATATCAGCAGCGATCGGCGCAGTTGCTGGCGTTCTGGTCACCCCGATTACGCTCACCAGTTACAACGTGGGCACGCTTTTGGCGTTGAAAGGATTCGCCGCAGTCATGCTCGGCGGCATTGGCAACGCCATGGGCGCCGTTGTCGGCGGCGTGCTACTCGGTTTGTTTGAAGCCTTTGCGGCCGGCTATTTGTCGGCCAGTTATAAAGACGCTGTCGCCTTCGTCGTTATTCTGGCCGTGCTGTTTGCCATGCCGCAAGGACTGGTCGGAAAGACAACGGTGGAACGGGTGTAAACGTGTTGGCCGAGGCCGATCGATTTCGCTTGCTGCAGCACCATCGGCTGTTTCCTCTAATACCGCTCGCCGTAATCATCGTCGTTCTGCCGCTGCTGTTTCCATCGGCGTATTACTATCGCGTCGCCGCGCTGGTTTTCATCTTCGCAATTGCCGCGCTTGGCCTCAATCTTTTGATGGGTTTTGCCGGGCAAGTCAGCCTCGGTCACGCGGGGTTCATGGGAGTTGGTGCCTACGCGGTCGCCATCGGACCGAGCCGGTTGGGCATTGCACCATTGCTCGCATTCGCCCTTGGCGCGGCCTGCTCCGCGGTGCTCGCCTTCGTCGTCGGACGACCCATCTTGCGACTGAAAGGCCATTATCTTGCGGTAGCCACGCTTGGCTTCGGCGTGCTGCTCACCATCGTCTTCACCAATGAAGCGAAGTGGACCGGCGGTCCAGACGGCATGCCGGTGCAGCAGATCATTATCATCAATTGGACGGTCCATCGGATCGGGACGTGGTATTGGATACTCGCTGCCAGTTTCCTGCTTAGTGCAGTGATCGCCCTTAACCTCATTGATAGCCCAACGGGACGCGCGCTGCGCGCCATCCACGACAGCGAACGCGCTGCTCGCGTGCTCGGGATCGAGGTTGCGCAAAAGAAGCTCGCGGTGTTCGTAATCTCTGCGGTCTATGCTTCGGTCGCCGGCTCGTTTTTCGCCTTGATCAACGGCTATGTGACGCCCGACGCGTCCAGCTTTTTGCGATCGATCGAATTGGTTGCGATGGTAGTGTTAGGTGGAATGGGCTCCATCGTCGGTTCGGTCGTCGGATCGGCCGTGCTGGTTATTCTGCCCCAGGCGCTCACGGTATTTCATGAATACGAGCATGCCATCCTGGGGCTGACCCTGATGGCCGTTATGATTTTCCTGCGTCGTGGCATCGTGCCGAGCCTGTCGGCTGCGCTGGGCGGAACATATAAATGACCGCGTTGGCAGCCGAGCGCATTTCGATAGCCTTCGGCGGCGTTCGTGCGCTCGATGGCGTGAGTTTCGAGGCGGCGGCGGGAATTGTATTCTCGATCATCGGACCGAACGGGGCAGGCAAGACAACATTGTTCAATGTCATTTCCGGACTTTGTGTGCCGGACGATGGCCGGGTATGGCTTGGCGGTGAAGATGTCACGGCGCTCGCTCCAGAGCGCCTTGCCCGCCGTGGCTTGTCGCGCACATTCCAGAATCTGCAAATTTTTTCTCACCTAACCACGCTTGAGAACGTCATGGTTGGGCGACATCGGCACGAATCGACTGGGCTGCTCGCCGATCTTCTGCATCTGCCGGCGGTGAGCTGGCAGAACCGCATTACGCGTGACGCGGCACTCAAGGCGCTCGCCCGTGTGGGGCTGGCAGCAATGGCGCAACGGCCGGCGGGCAGTCTGGCCTATGGCGATCTCAAACGTCTGGAAATCGCACGTGCGCTTGCCACCGAACCAACAGTGCTACTGCTTGACGAGCCGGCGGCCGGGTGCAATCCGACCGAGACCAAAAATATTGAAACAATGATCCGCAGTATCGTCGCAGACGACATTACGGTCGTGCTGGTCGAGCACGATATGCGACTCGTCATGAACATTTCTGATCGCATCCATGTTCTCGCCAATGGCCATACGCTCGCTGAAGGCGATGCCGCCGCGATCCGCGCCAATCCGGCGGTCATAGAAGCTTATCTCGGGGCGCACAGTGCGGCATTGGAGCCGGCAAGTGCTGTCCGTTAAGAATCTCAGAAGCGGCTATGGCCGCATTGAGGCCCTGCACGGCGTGTCGCTCGATGTCGCAGCCGGTGAAATCGTGACGCTAGTCGGCGCAAATGGGGCCGGCAAGACGACATTGTTACGGGCGATTTCCGGTGTTCAACCGATCCTTTCCGGCCGAATCTACTTCGACAGCCGCTCAATCGAACACACACCGCCGCACGCGCGCGTGGCGCTTGGAATTGCTCAAGTCCTGGAAGGGCGGCAACTCTTCGCCCCGCTTTCCGTCGAAGACAATCTGAGACTTGGAGCTTGGACCCGGCGCGCGATCGAACCCGGCACCGCTCTTGATCGCGTCTATGATCTATTTCCAATGCTCGCCGAGCTACGGCACACGCTCGCTGGCGCACTGTCGGGAGGTCAGCAGCAGCTCCTGGCGATCGGTCGCGCTTTGACGGCCAATCCGCGCCTAATTCTGCTTGACGAACCGTCACTGGGCCTTGCGCCCATTTTGGTCGACCAAATACTCGATGTTATCCTCAATCTTAAACGTGACGGTTTGACGGTGTTGTTGGTCGAGCAAAACGCCATGGCAGCGCTTGGCATCGCCGATCGCGGTTATGTACTGGAGACCGGCACGATCTCGGCAACCGGGGCAGCGGCGGACATCAAAAACGACCATCATATTCAACAAGCCTATCTCGGTATCTGACGCAATCGCTTGATCTTAGTCAATTTGGACGCGGAGTTCGCGGGTTAGGCTCGTTTACACGGAGTCCGCGTCCATGAAGGACAGCCTGATGCCGGGTGTATCGAAGGTGCGGCGCATCATCGTCGACAGCGATCGCACCGTCGCCTTCATGGGCGAACGGGGTCGGGTCTATGCGACCCCGGAACTGTGCCGGGACATCGAGCATACATGTCGAGAAGCGCTCCTCGATCATGTGAGTCCGGAAGAGGATTCAGTCGGCATCGAGATCATGGTGCGGCACAGCGCGCCGACTCTGCCGGGGATGGAAGTATCGATTACCGCCACGGTAACCAACGTTGAGGGGCGTAAGGTCAGTTTCGACGTGGTCGCCGCGGACGAGCTCGAGCCGATCGGCACCGGCAAGCATGTCCGTTTCATTGTCGATCGCGAAAAAACCTATGAACGCCTAAGAGCGAAAGCGGCAAAACGCGCCGCCCGCTCCAATTGATGATGGAGCATCGTGTCAGCAGTCCGACCAATAAGCGAACGCACGGTCTCGTCGTATTGCTACCAATGCGTGGCCGGACCGGATTTGCTGACGGTTCGCATCCAGGATGGCGTGGCAACCGAAATTAATCCCAATTTCGAAGCGGCGGAAATCCACCCGGCAGGCGGCAAGGTCTGCGTCAAGGCGTTTGGGTTGGTACAGAAGACTTATCATCCTGATCGCGTTCTTTATCCGATGAAGCGGACCAACCCGAAAAAGGGCCGTGGCGAAGATCCAGGCCTTGTGCGCGTGTCTTGGGATGAAGCGCTCGATCTGATCGCCTCCAAGCTCAACGCGATCCGCTCCGCGGGCCTGCTCGATGCGGCTGGATATCCGCGCCTCGCGGCGAGCTTCGGCGGCGGCGGCACGCCGACCGCTTATATGGGAACGTTGCCTGCCTTCCTCGCAGCCTGGGGTCCGATCGACATGAGCTTCGGCTCCGGCCAAGGCGTCAAATGCTATCACTCCGAACACCTTTACGGCGAATTGTGGCATCGTGCCTTCACCGTTTCGGCAGATACGCCATTATGCGAATACCTCGTTTCCTTTGGCGCCAACGTCGAAGCGTCCGGTGGAGTTTGCGGCGTCAAGCGACATGCCGATGCGCGCAAGCGCGGCATGAAGCGCGTGCAGATCGAGCCGCACCTTTCGGTTACCGGCGCCTGCTCGGCGGAATGGATCCCGATCAAACCAAAGACCGACGCGGCCTTTCTGTTCGCGATGATTCACGTGCTGCTGCATGAACATGCACGCCAACGCCTGGACCTCGCGTTTCTCAAGCATCGTACCTCGTCGCCTTATCTCATCGGTCCAAACGGCTTTTTCTTGCGTGACCCCGTTAGTCGCAAGCCGCTTGTCTTTGACCGGCGCAGTGGCGGCGCGGTGACTTTCGACAGCATCGAGATCGATCCCGCATTGGAGGGAGAATTCGATGTCGAAGGCATCGAATTCGGTGCCGATGATGAAGTGATGATGCAGGGTCCTGCAACCGCAAGCACGGCTTTTACGCGTCTTGTCTGCTTTGCCAAGGGCTATTCGCCGGAATGGGCTGCATCGATCTGCGACGTTCCGCCGGCAACGATCCGACGTGTTGCTTACGACTTTATTGCCCATGCTCGCGTTGGCGAAACAATTGACATTGAAAACACCACCCTGCCCTACCGACCGGTAGCCATTGTGCTCGGCAAGACTGTCAACAATGGCTGGGGCGGCTACGAGTGCTGTTGGGCGCGCACGCTCTTGTCCTGTCTCGTCGGCGCACTCGAAGTCCCAGGCGGCACGCTTGGCACGACCGTTCGTCTCAATCGTCCAGCCGACAACCGCTGGTCAAGCGTCGCTCCTGGTCCAGATGGCTTCATGCGCTATCCGATGAATCCGACAGCCAAGAACGAATGGATCATGCGTCCGCCAGTGCGCAGCGCGCACCGCACACTGGTGCCGCTGGTCGCCAATTCGGCCTGGAGTCAGGCGCTCGGTCCGACGCATTTGGCGTGGATGATGCAATCACAAGACTTCGACCGATTTCCTCACGCGACCCCGCCGGACGTCTGGTTCGTCTATCGCACCAACCCGGCAATTTCGTTCTGGGATACTAAAGCAGTCGGCGAAGCGATGGCGAAGTTTCCCTTCACCGTCTGCTTCGCCTTTACCCGAGACGAAACCAATCACATGGCCGATGTGTTGTTGCCGGACTGCACCGACCTCGAAGGGTTGCAGCTGTTGCGCATCGGCGGGACGAAATATGTCGAGCAGTTTTGGGATTATCAGGGCTTTGCGCTGCGCGATCCCGCGGTCCCGCCGCAAGGCGAAGCGCGCGATTTCACGTGGATATCAACCGAGCTTGCGAGACGCACCGGCCTGCTTGCCGAATACAATTTGGCAATCAACAAGGGTGCCGCCGGCGTCAAACTGTCGGGACCGAACTACGACTTCTCGCTCGATCCAGCCGAGCAGCATGGTGTTGAGTGCATCTGGGACGCGACCTGCCGCGCCGCAAGCGCTGAACTGACTGAGGGGCGCGAGACGCACGGACTGGACTGGTTTCGTCAGCACGGCTTCCGGGTCAAACCGTTCTCACGCCTGCAATGGTACCTGTATCCTAGATTGGTCGAAACCGGGCTGAGATTCGAGCAACCCTATCAGGAACGGCTGTACCGAGTCGGAGAAGAACTCAAGCGGCGCCTGCACGAACAAAGTATTTATTGGTGGGACCGCCAGCTCGAAGAATATGAGCCACTGCCACATTGGCGCGATCTTGCCGGGCTGTGGGAGGGCGCGCTCGCCAAACATTACAACGTGGAGATTGGTGATTACCCCTTCTGGCTCATTACCGCGCGCAGTATGCAATATTCCTGGGGCGGCAATGTCGGAATTCAGCTCATAAAAGAGCTGGCCGACAACGTCGCGGGCCATGGCACCGTTGTCATGAATCGCACGGCCGCGAAGCGACTCGGGATCAGCGACGGCGAGTTCGTCGAAGTTCGCTCGCCACTCAATGCGACGCAGGGCAGCGTGGTGCTGAGCGAGGGCATTCGTCCGGATACGCTGCTAATGATCGGCCAATTCGATCATTGGGCCACGCCCTACGCCAAAGATTTTCATGCTCCAAGCATGAACGCGCTCGTGCCGATGCTGCTCGACCTCACCGATGCAACCGGCTCCAGCGCCGACCTCGTCAAAGTCAAAGTTACGCCGCTGGGAGGCGCACCATGACGCGTTGGACCATGGTCGCCGATCTTGAGCGCTGCGTTGGCTGCCAGACCTGCACCGCCGCTTGCCGGCATGTCAATGCCACTTCCCCGGCTGTGCAGTGGCGCAAGGTGCTGGATATCGAGTCTGGGGCGTTTCCAAATGTCAGACGCACTTTCGTGCCGGTCGGCTGTCAGCATTGCGCTGATCCGCCCTGCATGCATGTTTGTCCGACTACCGCCACGCGCCAGCGCGCCGACGGCATTGTGACCATCGATTACGATCTTTGCATCGGTTGCGCCTATTGCGAGGTCGCCTGCCCGTATCAGGCCCGTTTCCTCATTGATACGCCGCGTTTTGCTTATGGCGCGGCACTGCAAAACGAGGTCGAGCGGGAAGATCCGGCGCGACTCGGCGTGGCGCAGAAATGCACGTTTTGCTCGGATCGCATCGATTTTGGCCTGGCCAACGGTTTGACCCCCGGCATTGAGCCACTCGCTACCCCGGCTTGCGTCAACTCCTGCATTGCCGATGCCTTGCATTTTGGCGACATCGATGATCCCAACAGCAATGTCTCGCGGCTGTTGCGCGAGCAGAAGCATTTTCGCATGCATTTGGAGCTCGGCACCGAGCCGAACTTCTTTTATCTCTATGGCAACACCGCTGAGTCGCAGACTGCGGAAAGGCCGTCGTCCGCAGACGAACAACAGCTGGACACGATCCGCAGCCGCGGGGTCGAGCCCTGGCACCAGCCACATTGGAACTGGAAAGCAGCGGGTAATTTTCTCTGCGGCGGCGCGGGAACTGGATTATTAGCAGTGAGCGCAGGTGTCGCGGTTGCCGGCGCGCCATTTGCGCTTCCCGCTCTCAGCGCGCTCGGTCTGGTCGCATTCGGATTGGTTCTTTTGCTGTTCAAGATCGGTCGACCGCTGCGATCGATCTATGTCCTGCGCCAGCCGCAACGATCGTGGATGAGTCGCGAGGCCTGGATCGCCGGCGCGATGTTCCCGTTGGGAATCCTCGCAGTCTGGTTCGGCAATCTTGTGCTCCTTTTTGCCGCCGCCGTTTGCGGCCTGCTGTTTCTCTATTGCCAGGCGATGATCCTCCAGGCCGCAAAAGGGATTCCCGCCTGGCGGCTGCCGCAGATCGTGCCATTGATCGTTGTGACCGGTCTCACCGAAGGCTGCGGTCTTTTTGTCTTGATGTCCCTGACGCGATTGGGTGAGAGATCGCTCGTGATGCCGGTTGCCGTTGCGTTGGTCGTGCTTGTTGCCGCTCGCGGACTGAGTTGGCTGGCTTATTCGACTGCGCTACGCAAAGCTGGCGCGCCAAGTCGCACGGTTGAAATTCTGGATTTCTACCAGCCATGGCTCCGTGCTTTTGGTCTGGTGCTTCCCGTCATCGCTATCGTGGTTGGTTTCATTTTCACGGCGACCGCGCCGCTTAGCTTGGCTTTTGGCGGTCTGTGCGCTTTTGCAGCTGGTTGGGCATTGAAGTTTATCATCGTGACACGAGCCGGATACAATCAGGGCTTCGCGCTCAACCGCACACCTGTGCGCGGCTCCGGGGTTGCAGGGGCGATGGTGAAGCCGGGGTGGGTTTTGTCAGGTTCCTACAGGCAATGCTGAATGGTGCAGCCGCCGCTCCCTCGCGTTCGGTCGCGCCGAGCCGAACCATGATCGCCCGGGAGGTCACATGATGACGACCCAAGCCGCAGTCCGCGACAGGACGCCGTTTATGTTCGATCGCGCCGTTGAATGCATGCCTCGCACCAAGCTCGCGGCCTTGCAGCTCGATCGATTGAAGAAAACTCTGGAGCGCGCCTACGCCAAGGTTCCACATTTTCGCAAAGCGTTCGATGCGGCGCGCGTCACGCCGGCGAGTTTGCAATCGCTCGACGATCTAAGGCGTTTTCCCTTTACGATGAAAGCCGATCTGCGCGACAACTATCCGTTTGGAATGTTCGCAGTGCCTCGCGAGCAGGTCCTGCGCGTGCACGCCTCGTCAGGAACGACAGGCCGGCCGACGGTGGTCGGCTATACCGGCGGTGACCTCGGCTTGTGGTCAGATTTGATGGCGCGGTCTCTGGCATGCGCGGGCGTGCGGCCGGGCGATATCCTCCACAATGCTTACGGCTATGGCCTGTTTACCGGCGGCCTTGGCGCCCATTATGGCGCGGAACGGCTCGGCTGCACGGTCGTGCCGCTTTCCGGCGGCGGCACTGAACGACAAGTCACCTTGTTGCGCGATTTCGGCGCGCATATCCTGTGCGCGACGCCCTCCTATGCACTCAACATTGCCGAAGTCGCCGATGCCATGGGCATCGACCTCCGCAATCTGCCGCTGCGCTGCGGCGTCTTTGGAGCCGAGCCGTGGAGCGAAGCGCTGCGGCGCGAGCTTGAATCGCGCTTGGGCATCAAATCGATCGATCTTTATGGATTGTCCGAAATCATCGGTCCGGGCGTCGCTTGTGAGTGCGACGCGGCGCAGAACGGACTGCACGGCTGGGAGGATCATTTCCTGTTTGAAATCGTGGATCCGAAGACTCTGGAGCGGCTGCCGAATGGGGAACCAGGCGAGCTTGTGATCACGACTCTGAGTAAAGAAGCGCTGCCAATGATCCGCTATCGCACGCGCGACATCACGACGTTGCTGGAAGAGCCATGCGTCTGCGGCCGGACTCACGTCCGCATCATGCGCGTGACTGGGCGCGACGACGACATGCTTATTATTCGCGGCGTCAATGTCTTTCCGTCGCAGATCGAAGCCTGCCTAGTCGGTTTTCCGGGTCTGGCGCCGCATTACCAGATCGTGTTGACACACGAGGGACCACTCGACGCCATCACCATCGAGGTTGAGCTCGGCGCCGACGCGCCGTCGGATCACGCCTACCTGGCGGCCAAAGCGGGCGAGATCCGCCAGCACCTCAAATCGATGATCGGCGTTAGCTGCACGGTTGATATCAAAAGCCCGGGCGCTGTGCCCCGCTCGCAGGGCAAGGCGGTGCGCGTCAAGGATTTGCGCAAAGCCGCTGATCGGTGACCACTATTCGTCAATGGGCGGTGGGAATAACCGCGGTCGCCTCTAGCTCGACCTTGGCGGGATGATCAAGAAGATCGACGACGAATACCAAGGTCATTGCCGGATAGTGACGGCCCATCAGCCGCCGCCAAATTCGGCCGAGCTCGCCCCGGCCATCCAAATAGGCGCGCTTGTCGGTACAATAAGCGGTTATCCGGCAAATATGCTCGGGCCGACCTCCGGCGGCGGCGAGCACCTGCAGCACATTTAGAAGAGCCTGTTCAAATTGCGGCACAAGCTCTTCGGATTGGAACTTCTGGTCGGCATCCCAGCCGACTTGCCCGGCGAGGAATATGATCTTGCCCGGGATTGCTTCAATGCCATTGGCGTATCCGATCGGCTGCACCCAACCTTCGGGGAGTAGTACTCGGCTCGTCATCAACTCGCCTCCGCTTCATTCAGATGACCTTCGCCGTGGAACGTTGCGCGTCCGACCGTTTCCAATTGGAAACGACAACAACCGTCGCGGCGAAACACACCAATGCAATAATGGTCAGAAATCCGCTGCCCGATCGAATCTGTGTCCATCCTGAGAAATCGCCGATCGTGCGAATAACGACCGATATTTGCAGCAAGAGCAGCGACGCATAAAGGGCCGGAGAATAGCGCAACGTAAAACCGACCACCGAAGGGAAGACGATCAAGGTGTGTCCAAAGACCATCGATAACACGAAGCCAAGTGTTACCGCGTGCACAACCGCGTCATACCAGAAGGCTGCGATTGGCCTGGCAAAGAGCTCGAGTCCGGCAATGATCAGCCAGCCATAGCCCAACAGCATACAAAGGGCGGTAAAACGGATCTGACCACTCAGCCTGACGGTACGGCGAGCTAAATCATAGATCAGCAGCCAAGCACCGCAGAGTATGAGCCCCGATCCAATAAAGGGCGATAGTGGGCGATCGAGCTCGCCCCGCGCAACGCCAATCAAAAAAACCACGATCACTACGGCAAAAATTAATCTCGCCATTGCAGGCGGCGCAACGATCCGGCTTAGCTCCAGCCTCTCGGCTGCGACCGTCAGCACCAAAAATGCCAGCCACCAGCCGGTTGATTCTGGCAAGGGACGGTCCGCAAGCCAGGTCAGGGTACCCAATCCCCAGCACAAGGCGGCGATCGAGGGCATTGCCGCGAGCAAGACTGATTGCAGTCGGCGCATGTTCCAGAACGATGCTGCCGCAAGCACCAAGCTCGCGATCAGGAACGCAGCGCCAGCCAATGCTATGGTTCGGGCAAAAAGCGCAACAACGCCGGTCGCGGCAAATAGCGGGATCATATAAGCCGCCGGTTGATTGAGCGCGACGGCGCGTTCAATGCTGATCAGCGTGCCAAAGAAGCCGCAGATCATGAGAACGCCGTGGAATTCAACGAATTGCGGCGCAGCGCCTATCAACCCGACCCCAAGGCGCGCCATCCCGGTCCATAGCCCGAGCAGAAACGCAGTAAGGCCGCACGCCAACAACATAAAGCGCAACGGTCGCAGCGCCGATCGGCGGCGAAAACCTGCGGCGACGGTTTGTGATGCGGAGTTTTCCGAGCCGGCAGTCGCTCCGCCGCTTGCAGTGCTGATCGGGTGCGGCGACGACATTACCCGTGCGTTCCTAAGCTAATTTCCGATGAAGCTCGGTCGCTGCTTATTGACGAAGGCGAGATACGCACGCTCATAGTCCTTTGTCTGCATGCAAATCGCTTGGGCCTGCGCCTCCGCCTCTATCGATTCATCGATGCCCATGCTCCATTCCTGATGAATACACTTTTTTGTCATGGCATTGGCAAACGTTGGTCCGTTCGCCAGCGACTTTGCCAGCGACTGTGCCTCGTCAGTAAGCGCGTCGGGCTCGCATAGTTTGTTGTAAAAGCCCCAACGTTCTGCTTCGGCCCCGTCGATCGACCGTCCGGTGTAAAGCAACTCGGCAGCGCGTCCGGCACCGATGATGCGCGGCAGCATGTTGCAAGCGCCCATGTCGGCGCCGGCGAGACCCACGCGCACGAACAGGAAGGCAATTTTACTTCGGGCGGTGCCGCAGCGGAGATCCGACGCCATCGCCATAATCGCACCGGCGCCAGCGCATACACCATCGATCGCAGCGACGATCGGTTGCGGGCAGGCGCGCATGGCCTTGACCAGGTCGCCAGTCATACGCGTGAAGGCGAGCAACCCCGCCATATCACCATTGCGCTGCATCTCGACCAACGGCCCAATAATTTCATGGACATCGCCGCCCGAGCAAAAATTGCCACCGGCACCCGTGATTACCACGACCTTGATCGAATCTGCGTAGGGTAGATTGCGAAACGTATCGCGCAGTTCGGCATAGGATTCGAGCGTCAGCGGATTCTTCCGTTCCGGACGATTTAGCGTGATGGTGGCCACCTTGCCATCAACACGCCACAGGAAGTGTTGCGCTCTGATACTGGCCCACTCCAAACCGGCCGGTTGAAAACGCATTGCTGTATCGTGCATGAGTGTTCCCTTTCACTTCCTTCTGGCCACGATCATCCGGCAAAGGTCAGGCCGCCGCTGACGCTGAGCACCTGACCGGTGATGTAGTCTGAGCGCGAACTTGCGAAAAACAAAACGGCATCGGCGATCTCCTCCGGCCGCGCAAAGCGATGAAATGGAATAGCCTTGAGGAACGCGTCGCGCAATTTCTCCGGGCGGGTCGCCAACATTGGGGTGTCGGTCGGCCCCGGACAGACGCAATTGACGTTGATGGCATAGCGCGCCAATTCGCGGGCGAGCGATTTGGTGAACGCAATCACGCCGCCTTTGGCCGCGGCATAAACCGTCTCGCCGGAGCTGCCGACGCGACCGGCATCGCTCGAAATGTTCACAATCTTGCCGCTGCGGGCCTCGATCATTGGCGGCAGCAACGCCTGGGTGAGGTGAATTAGTCCGCCAAGATTGATGGCGATCACTCGCTCCATGTAATCCGAGCCGTTGTCCATGAAGTTCTGGGCGTCGCCCCAGCCCGCTGCATTCACGAGAAGATCCACGCGCGCGTAGCGCGAAATCACCTCTTCCGCGCAACGCCGCGCCGATTTCGGATCGGCAAGATCGACCGCCACCGATTCGATGGCGTAGTTTCCACTTTCCGCCTCCTTGGTGACTTCGGCTGCCTTTTCCTGATTGATGTCCGCGCAAATCACGCGGGCGCCATGACGCGCAAACGACAGTACGATCGCGCGGCCAATTCCTGACGCGCCTCCGGTGATCAATGCGGTTTTTCCATCGAGCTTCATCGGAATGCTTCCTGTTGGTTGTAGAGCGTCATCGGAGGTCACCGGCAAGAAATGCAGCGACGCGAGCGCGCGTTTCGGGATTGCTGGACAGCCGGCGGGTTGTTTCGCGTTCGGCGGCATAGCCGCGATCATCCGGATGGTCCGCCGCTGCAATACATTTCTTACTGCTGCGCAGTGCCGCCGCGGGAAATGACGCGATCCGCTGCACGATCTCGCGGGCCCGCGCTGCAATGTCGGCGCGCGGAGCCACCCATTGCGCCAATCCAAGCTCGACTGCATCAGCCCCGACAAGGACCTCCGCACCGAAAATCAGGCGCGCCGCTATGGCCCGGCCGCACAACCGCGTCAACCGCTGCGTTCCACCGCCAGCCGGGATCAAGCCAAGGCCAATTTCGGGAAGCCCGATCCTGGCGTCGGTTGCGACGATGCGGAGATCACAGGCGAGCGCCAGTTCGAGTCCTCCGCCCACGGCGGCGCCCGCGATCTCCGCCAGCGTGACTTGCGGCAGCCGTTCGATGCGATCGTACAACTGCTGCAAATCCGATACAAAATGATAAGTCAGCTCGGAACCATCGGGCGCATCGAATCGCTGTCGAACCTCGGTTAAATCGGCGCCGGCGCAGAAAACCTTCTCGTCAGAGCGCAAATGGACGACCTTACAATCAGGTTGCGCCTCGATCTCGTCGAGCCGTTCTTCAAAGAGCTTGATCAACTCGTTACTGATCGCGTTCACCGGCGGGCGGCACAACGTCAGGGTCGCGACTGAATCTGCCACTTCGAGGCTGATCATGCGCGCACCTGCTTCCGGGCCGGAGCGGCCGCTCGCGATTTCATCAGCTCGCGCGCGATAACGACCTTTTGTACTTCGGTTGCGCCCTCGTAAATGCGAAGTGCGCGGATCTCGCGATACAAAGCCTCGGCCTTGCTACCGACGCGGACACCGTTGCCGCCATAAATCTGCACCGCGCGGTCGACTACTTTCTGTCCAATCTCGGTCGCAAACATTTTTGCGATCGATGATTCGCGCGTAATGCGCTCGGCACCGACATCTTTGGTCCAGGCGGCGCGGTATACCAGCAAAGCCGCAGCATCGACTTCCGCGGCGCTGTCGGCGAGCGCGGCCTGCGTCATCTGCAGATCGCCAAGCGGCCGGCCGAACAGCATGCGCGTAGCCGCACGGTCGGTGGCCTCATGCAGTGCGCGCCTGGCGATGCCTAATGCCGCAGCGCCGACGGTGGGACGGAATATATCGAGTGTTGCCATCGCCACCTTGAAGCCGTCTCCGGAATTGCCCAGCTGATGCGTCACGGGAACGCGGCAGTCCTGCAAACGCAGCGTCGCCAGGGGATGCGGGGCAATGACTTCAATGCGCTCGATCGTGCTCAGCCCCGGCGAATCCGCGTCCACCACGAAAGCCGACAGCCCTTTGATGCCGGGCGCCTCGCCGGTGCGAGCGAACACTATGTAATGATCGGCGATCCCGCCGTTGGAAATCCACGTCTTGATGCCGTTGATGCGCACATGGCTGGCGCCGTCAGCGACTGCCGTCGTGGCGAGCGCGCCGACATCGGAACCGGCGGCCGGTTCGGTCAGCGCGAAGGCGGCAATCCGCTGGCCGGCACAGACGCCAGGCAGATATTTTGCTTTCAGCGCATCGCTGCCGAACAGCAATATGGATCCGCTGCCAAGGCCCTGCATCGCGAAGGCAAAATCGGCAAGTGCGTCCTGCCAGGAAAGAATTTCACGCGCCAAGCAGAGTTTGCGGAGATCGATGCGCGGCGACGAACCGCCGTAACCGGCGGGAACGACAGTCTTCAACCATCCGGCATGCCCCAATGCTCGAACAAGTGACCGGCATGTATGGTCGACATCGGAGTGATCGGACCACTTCGCGAGGTTCTTGCATGCCCATTGGTCGAGCGCCGCAGCGAACTCCCGATGCGAGTCATCGAGGAAAGGCCAAGCAAGATGTGAAAGGTCGCTCATGGCTGCTTCGCATCCGTCGGTAGGGAGTGCAGCGCCGCGCGTTCGCGCAGCTTGAAGCGTTGGATCTTGCCGGTTGAAGTCTTCGGCAACGCATCGACGAACTCGATCCAGCGCGGATATTTCCATGGACCGACTGTGCGTTTAACATGCGCCTTGAGGCCTTCGTAGAGCGCACGACCGGCGCCGTCCTCGCCGCCGTTCTTGAGCACGACGAAAGCCCAAGGTTTAACGAGACCCTTATCGTCTTTGGCGGGAACGACGGCGGCCTCGAGCACCTGCGGATGGCTCGCCAAAGCCGCTTCGACCTCAAACGGCGATACCCAGATACCGCTCACTTTGAACATGTCATCGGTACGTCCGCAGTAGCTATAGGCGCCGTCGGATCGCCGCACATATTTGTCGCCGGTACGCGTCCACTCTCCTTCAAAGACGCGCCGCGTGCGTTCACGTTGATTCCAATAACCGGCGGCCGATGACGGACCACGCACCAACAATTCGCCAATTTCGCCGTCGGCTACGTCTTCTCCCGCTGAGTCGACGAGCCGCATGTCATAGCCTTGAACAGGAATGCCCGAGCATTCGTAATCGACCGCGTCGGGCAAATTGGTAAGAAATAAATGTCCCATTTCGGTTGAACCGACGCCGTTACAGATGTCGAGCCCGAAGCGCTCCTTCCAGCCACGGCCGATATGCGGCGGTAAAGGCTCGCCAGCTGAAAAGCACAATCGCAGGTGCTTAGAACTAGGCTGCGGCGTGCACTCTGGGTTGGCGAGCATTGCCGCGTATAGCGTCGGCACCGCGAACATCATGGTCGGCTGATAGCGCCGAAGCAGATCAAACACCGCCGCAGGACTCGGCCAGTCGGGATAAAGGATTGACGTTGCACCGGCACCGAGCGCGCAAATTGATGTGCCGATACCGTACGCGAAAAACAATTTGGCGGTGGAAAACACTGTGTCGTCTTCGCGGAATCCAAGTCTGCTTTGCCCAGGGAGCTGCGAAATGAAATTTACCGTGGAATGGACATGCATGACTCCCTTTGGCATCCCGGTGGTGCCCGAGGAGTACAGCCAATAGGCAACCTCATCGGCGCAAGTCTTCGC
Organism: Pseudolabrys sp.; assembly: GCA_035538755.1. GTDB lineage: Bacteria > Pseudomonadota > Alphaproteobacteria > Rhizobiales > Xanthobacteraceae > Pseudolabrys. The sequence goes on along the minus strand of DATLJR010000134.1, from coordinate 31,639 downwards.
CGCGGGAGCCGGCTCGCGTTGCGCGGCCAACAGAGCATCAAAGGATCGCAAGCCGTCAGATTGCTCACCAACCACGACGATGTGCTTAAGCGTTGGCACTCCCTTGGCCGCGGACAGCACGCTTGGCACCACCGAGGGACTGACAAAGGCTGCTTTGGCGCGAGTGTCCTCCAGCAAATAATGATAGTGGTCGGACGTCAGCAGCGTATTGATAAGCACCGGAACGATGCCGGCCCGAATGGCGCCCCAGAACAGGATGGGGAAGTCGACAGTGTCGTGCAGAATGAGAACGACACGATTTTCGCGCTCCAGGCCAAGGCGCATCAGAACAGGACCGACCCGCGCCACGGCGCCGCTTAATTCCGCATAGCTGATCTCCCGCGTTGGATCGACAAACGCGGCTTTGTTGCCTCGACCCTCGATCACGTGACGGTCGACAAAAGCGACAGCTGCGTTGTAGTCACGGTCGATCGTCAGCACTGGAGCTGCCCCGGATCGGATTTGCCAGCAAAGCAGGAACGCAGGGAAACGCCTTGACTTAAGTCAGGAGACAGCTCCTCGGCTCCTGAGGAGCAATACTTAAGGGCTGTGGCAACAACGCCCGCCCAACGAGGCATCATCCCCGGGACTTGATCTTTGTCATGGCGCCGCGATCGAAAAGCGCCTTTGCTGATGGGATTGTTGCGATGGCAGGCGAGTCATGGCGCAGAGGCCGGCGGAATCCGCCAAGAAGCAGCTTGTACATTTGCAGCTCAACGGCCGATGGCGCGACGATGCCGTCGCCGAAAACCAGCTTTTGGTCGATTATTTACGCGAGACCGCGCGCCTGACGGGCACGAAGATTGGCTGCGACACTGGCGAGTGTGGTGCTTGTACCGTCCTCGCTGACGGCCAACCGGTGCCATCCTGCCTCGTGCTCGCACTGCGATGCGATGGACGATCGATCGAAACTATCGAAGGCCTAGCGTCGCAGAACCGCCCTCATCGCCTCCAGCGAGCCTTTCATGAGATGCTCGGGACACAATGTGGCTTTTGCACGCCCGGTATGATCATGGCGGCAGAGGCGCTGCTCAGGCGCAATTCTCGGCCGAGTAAAGAGGAGATTAAAGCTGCACTCGCCGGCAACATTTGCCGCTGCACCGGTTACGTCAAGATCATTGAATCCGTACATGCGGCGGCGGAGTGGTCGCCGTGAGCAGCCTTATGCGCGAGCCGTCCGACCTGCGGAATCGCGGCGCTCCGCTGATAGACGGTATCGACAAAGTGACTGGCCGCGCGCGCTACACCGCTGATCTGGATCATGCCGCCGCATTGGTCGGCCGCATTTTTCGCAGTCCGGTCAGCCACGCTGAGATCAAACGACTTGACGTCACGAAGGCGCGGGAGCTTGACGGCGTGTTTGCGGTTGTAACCGGCGCTGACTGTCCGCACACTTACGGCGTGCTCCCGGTTGCGATGAACGAATACCCTCTGGCTCGCGATCGCGTCCGCTATCGGGGTGAGCCAATCGCCGCGGTCGCGGCAGTGGATACCGCCACCGCCGAGCAGGCGCTCGACCTGATCGAATTCGAGATGCACGAATTACCCGCGTATTATTCCTCGCCAGCGGCGCGCGCCGACGGCGCAACGCTGCTGCATGACGACAAGCCTGGCAATATCGAGCGCGAAGTCCATCATGTCTTCGGCGACGTCGCGGCGGAATTCGAACAAGCCGATCTCGTGCGCGAGGACCGGATTAGCTGCGGTGAAGTGAATCACGCTCAAATTGAGCCGCACGCCATCCTTGCCGAGTATGATCCGGCTGCACAGCGATTGACTGTGCAGAGCGTGACCCAGGTTGGCTATTATCTCCAGCTGATGCTGGCACGCTGTCTCGATATGGACGTCTCGCGCATCCGAGTGATCAAACCATTCATTGGTGGAGGCTTCGGCGCGCGAGTCGAGGTGCTGAACTTTGAGATCATCGCCGCCCTGCTTGCGCGTGCCGCAGCCGGTACGGTGATGATGCAATTGACGCGGGAGGAGAACTTCCTGACGCACCGCGCCCGCCCGCATACTGAGGTAACGCTCAAACTCGGCATGCGTCGAAACGGGCAAATCACCGCCTGCGCCTGCGAGGTGGTGCAACGCGGAGGCGCCTATGCCGGTTACGGCATCGTTACCATTCTGTATGCCGGCGCGCTTCTGCAAGGCATCTACAACATCCCCGCCGTCAAGTTCGATGGATATCGGGTCTATACCAATCTGCCACCCTGTGGGGCGATGCGAGGCCATGGCTCGGTCGACGTCCGCCACGCCTTTGAGTGCGTACTAGATCGGATGGCGCGCGAACTTGGGCTTGATCCTTTCACGGTCCGCCGCGCGAATCTTCTCGAGGTTCCAACGCGGACGATGAATCAGCTGGTGGTGAACAGCTGTGGATTGTCCGAATGCCTCGATCGGGTGGAGCATGCCAGCAACTGGCGCGCCCGGTTCGGAAAGCTGCCGCCGGGCAAAGGGCTCGGCATGGCCTGCTCGCATTATGTGAGCGGTGCGGCCAAGCCCATTCACTGGACCGGCGAGCCGCATGCGGTCGTCAATCTGAAACTCGATTTTGACGGCAGCGTTACCGCGTTCACAGGCGCCGCCGACATCGGCCAGGGCTCTTCCACGATGGTAGCTATTGCGGTTGCCGAGACGCTGGGTGTGTCGCTAGAACGCGTACGAGTGGTCGCTGGAGATAGCGCCATAACTCCAAAAGACAATGGCGCTTATTCGTCGCGCATCACCTTCATGGTCGGCAATGCGGCGATCGATGCTGCGAAAAACCTGAAGGCAATCTTGATCGAAGCAGCGGCGCGCAAGCTCGATGCCCGGGCCGACGATATCGAATGTGTCAGCGAGCAATTCTCGATCGGCAGGCGCGGCCAGGCGAGGCTCTCGTTCGCCGAGGTGGTGAAAGAGGCTTTAATCGGCGGCGGCGCGCTCCAGGTGAAAGGCATCTTCACGTGTCCGCCCGAAGCTCAAGGCGGCAAGCACAAAGGTGGTGCGGTTGGATCGACTATGGGCTTCAGCTATGCGGCGCAGGTCGTCGAACTCACAGTCGACGAGCCGACCGGCGCGATCCGCGTCGATCACGTCTGGACCGCCCTTGATTGCGGCCACGCGATCAACCCACTGGCGGTCGAGGGACAAATCCAAGGCTCGGTGTGGATGGGTATGGGCCAGGCGCTGAGCGAGGAGACGCACTACCTTGATGGTTTGCCAGCGCATTCCAATTTGTTGGAGTACCGGGTGCCGACGATCGCCGAATCGCCGCCGATCGAAGTGCAAATTGTCGAAAGCCGGGATCCTTATGGACCGTTCGGCGCCAAGGAAGCTAGCGAAGGCGCACTCGCCAGCTTTCCGCCAGCTTTTGTGAACGCGGTGGCAAATGCCATCGGCATCGATTTCGATCAGCTTCCGCTCACACCAGATCGCGTCATGCAAGCCCTGGTCGAACGGCGCCGTAAAGCCCGCGCCAGCGCACTTAAAGGACAGGCGTCATGACTTGGTCGATGCCGAACTTTGCTATTGCTCGGCCACGTGACATCGAATCGGCGATTGCCGCACGCGAACAGGAGTCCTTAAGTGTTTTCCTCGCCGGCGGAACCGATTTGCTCGTCAACCTACGGCTTGGCCTCGGGCACCCCAAGCTACTCATCGACTTGTCCACCATCGATGCGCTACGCGAAAAATCGCTCGCGACCCCCGGTATACGGATTGGTGCCTGCACGAGCCTTATGGAGCTGACAGCGATGCCGGCGATCCGTCAGCGCTACCGCGCTCTAGCGCAGGCTGCGGAGGCCGTCGCGAGTCCGCCCACGCGGACTATAGCGACCCTTGGTGGCAATCTTTGCTTGCAGACACGATGCGTCTACTACAACCAAAGCGAATGGTGGCGCCGCTCCAACAATTACTGCCTTAAGCACGAAGGTAACGTCTGCCACGTCGCGCCACAGGGTCAGCGGTGTCATGCCGCATTCAGCGGGGATCTCGCGCCGGCTTTGATGGTTCTCGACGCGGAGGTCGAAATCGCCGGCAGAAACATGCAGCGCCGGCGGGTCAAGTTGGTGGATTTGTATCGCGAGGACGGCCGCGCCCATCTGGCGCTTGAGGCTGACGAGATTCTTGTCTGCGTGCACCTGCCTCCGGATCCTCCGCCCTCCAGCTACGCCAAGGCCCGCGTGCGCGGGGCCATCGACTTCCCGCTGGCGGGCGTTGCAATTGCACTCGCTGCCGACGGAAAAAGACTCCTGCAGCTTCGCGTCGGCATCACCGGTACGAATTCGCGTCCGTTCTTGCTGCAAGGCGTTGACGCTTTGATCGGCGGCACACTTGACGGTGATGCATTGCATTACCTCGAAACGCTGGTGCAGAAGCAGGTGCAGCCGATGCGTACCACGACAATCTCGGCTCATTACCGGCGCCTGGCAGCCGCCGCATTGGTCCGGCGGCTGGCCACCGTGATTGCCGCCACCCCTGAAGAGACAGGTCAAACGACAGGAATAGCCGATGACCAAGATCATAGAGCTGCTACGTGACGAACATCGCGACGTCGAAAAGTTGCTTAATGTTCTCGAGGACGAACTTAAGGTTTTCGATCGCCGTGAACGGCCGGATTACGAAGTCATCCAAGCGATTATTAACTATTTTCAGGATTACCCAGACTGCTGCCATCATCCCAAAGAAGACATGATTTTTGACAAGCTCAAAGCGCGTGATCCTTCCGGCGCCAAGCGCTTCGGTGATATCGAAGCTGAACATCGGCAAGAGACCGAGCGTCTGGATCGTGTGGCCAGAGTTGTGCGCAACGTTTTGCTTGACCGTGAAATTGCACGGCAGACATTCGCTGACGTTATGCGCGATTTCATCGATCACCAACGAGTACACATGGCAATGGAGGAGCGAACGTTTTTTCCCGCTGCCGCGAACGCATTGCGACCGGAAGATTGGCAGGAGATCGACTCGAAGTGGAATGATAAAACGGAAACATTGTTCAACATTGCCATGGAAGAGAAAGGTCACTCACTGCGGGACCGCATTTTGCGCTGGGGCCGCGAAAACAAGGAGAGCCGGTTTCGCTGATCGGGACAAAGAGCATTGAACGGCTAAACCAGTGAGTTAAGAACTGGATCACTTATTCAACGAGGCGGTCGAAACAGAGCTCTGGCGAAGGTAAAAATCCGCAATGGTCGAGAAAGCCCATCAATTCGTGATCACGCCAATCAATTTCGGTTCGTACCCGTTCGATCCTAAGTATGCCTAAATTTATAAGAAGCTGCGAGAGCAAAGCCCGGCCCACGCCTTGATTTCGACAATCTGGATCGACGCCGATGGTATCGAGCACCGCTGTTGGTTCGAAGCGCCCGAACTCTCCCAAATCGACGCGTGCCATGATGAAGCCAATCGGTCGACCCTCCCGCTCAGCCACCAAAGACACGCGCACATCGGATTCATAAAGTGCTTCAATCATTCTTTCCTGAAAATATGTAGAACGGTCGCCACCGGTGATGCGACGGTCGATCGCGACAATTCCCGTCAAGTCGCTTTCCTTCATGGCGCGAACGGGAATCTTATCGCGCGCCAACGGGCCGAAATCCGGCGCCGGCGCCTCGCCGTAATTGATTTCCGTGGAATCGCCAATCCGCGCCGGGATTGTCACGCCCGTGGTCGCGTGCGGCTGCTTCTGGATTGTCACGATGGCTCCTCCATCGACTCGATGAGAGGTTCGGCAATGGATCGTTCGAGGACGACGCGGGAAGACAAAGCAAAGCCGCAGCGATCAAAGAAACGCAATATATCATGGTTCTTCCAGCTCGCTTGCGAATGGAGCATACGAACCCCTCTTTGTCGCAGGATTTCAAGCAACTGGTTGATCAAGAGATGCCCCATTCCGTGACTTTGGTTGTCAAATTCGACACCTAATGCATCGAGCACGGCCACCGATTCTTCGCGGCCAAATTGGCCTCGCAGAAGATGGGCGATCGCAAATCCCCGGAGCGAACCGCCGCGCGCGAACCCAATCTGAACGAATTCGGCGGGATGTGCGGCGGCTTGTGCGAAGCGTTTCTCGAAAAAGCGGCGTCGTGAAGATTTCGTGTGCGCCCGATCAATTGCCAAAACCGTTTCGAGATCATGGGCATCAATCGGCCGAATCTCGTCACGTTGGAATGCAGATACCGCGACCATGGCAACCTCACGTGTTTTCCATGTAATCCTGGTAAAGGCGAATTTCGGTTTGCGAATCCATGCTTTCCTCAATTAACGGCAACAGCGCCATCTCCTCCTTCTGAATGTGGGCAGACATCTGCCCGCACAGTTCTGCTCCAAGGTTCCGGAATTGATTCCATGATTCCGCATTGAACCCACGCTCCCCCATGGCATGGGCGGTTTCGCACAACTGCGCAACGAGCGGACGCAGCATGGAATGCTCTTCGGTCAGATGTATGCCGATGGCGCTTTCGCCAATCGAGTCGAGATAGGTGAACAACCCACTTTCTTCAAAATCGAAGTGGCGCTTGACCTCATTGGCCATGCCGGAGCCTAGATCTGAAAGCAACCGTTGAACGGCTTGATTGTTGTCCGGCGGAGTGCGCCCTTGAGCGGCGAGAAGTTGCCCTACGCGTTGCAGCAGCGCGATATTCGCCAAGTGCTCATCGTGCAATGTCTGACAAATACGATTGCGAAAGTTCATCGCCTTCTCTCACGCATGCAGCTGCTGGTACTTTGTAAGCAGATCGTCCTTAGTCTCCGCCCAATCGGGATTCGGGAAGATGCAATTCGCTGGGCAGACCAGCTTGCATTGCGGTTCGTCCTCGGCACCGACGCATTCGGTGCATTTCATCGGATCGATCACGTAAATTGGATTACCCGCAGTGATCGCCTTGTTCGGGCAGACCGGTTCGCAGGCGTCGCAGGCGGTACATGCTTCGGTGATCATTAGCGCCATTGCTCGTCCTCCTGATTCCTTACGCCGCTTTTGCTATCTCGCGGGCTGCGAGCTTTTCGAACCGATAGGCGCCCCACAGCGCCGCTCCAATCGCTCCCGCGTAGATAGAATCGGGATGACTGCGGACGATCGACTTCATATCCTTGATATTGGCGATGTCCTCTTCGAGTGCGGCGACCAAGCCTTTATCCAGCGCAAGCCCGCCAGTCATCATTACGACACCGCTTGTCGCGCCGATCGACTTGAGCAGCTTCGACAAACGCGCTGCCATCGATAGATGAATGCCTTTGAGGATGTTGGGCGCGGTAATACCACGTGACACCATGTTAATTACGTCGGTTTCCGCCAGCACGGCACAGATGCTTGATACGACTTCTGGCTTATCGGCTTGGCGCGACAGCACGCCGATCTCTTCCTGTGCAATGCCGAGATACCGAGCGATATTTTCCAGGAATTGCCCCGATCCAGACGCGCACTGGCTTGTCATTTTGTAGCTCAGTACCTTGCCCCGGTCGTCGATACTGATGGCGCGGCCGTGCAGCGCGCCGACATCGAGCGCGGCCCGCGCCTCACGGTCAAGAAAGATCGCGCCGCGCGCATGCGTCGTCATCGAATAAAAATGACCGGTATGAAACGGCATGCTTTCGCCTTCACCCGTGCTGGCGACGTAGTCAATATCCCCTTCAGCCAAGCCGGCGTCCTCCAAGACGTTATCGAAAGCGGCACGCGCCAGTTCGATGGGATCGCGTTGCCGGATACGGATCAGCGAACGCGACAGCCAGCTCTCCTGTCCGTTGTCGACTTTAAAGATGGCCGCCTTAACGGCGCCCGTGCCGACGTCGATTCCGGCAGCAATGGTCATGGCGCACCTCTCTCGGTTTGGCCTTGATGCGCCCGGCGCGCGAATTCTGCGGCGCCGAGCGCGCCGGTATAGATTGACTCTGGATTAATGTTGATCGTGACGTCGCCGTAGTTTTCTTTGATCAATTTGCGCAACTCGCGGACCGCCGCCTCGTTCTTCGCCACTCCGCCGGTAAAGGTAAATTCGTTGGTCACGCCGCCCGACCTGGAAATGATCGAGATAGCACGAAGAATGATGGCCCGATGCAATCCCGCTAGAATGTCTTCACGCTTCTCGCCGAGCGACAAGCGATCGCGCAGTTCGGCACCGGCGAACACGGTGCAGGTTGAATTGATGCGCGCGGGTCGTTCCGATTTCATGGCGATGGGGCCCAACTCGTGCAGTCCCATGTTCATTTCATCGGCGATGTACCCGAGGTAGCGGCCGCACCCGGCGGCGCAGCGGTCGTTCATCTGGAAGTTCTCGACGATGCCATTGGCATCGACCTGAATTCCCTTGGTGTCCTGGCCGCCGATATCCAACACCGTCCGTGTATTGGGGTACATCATATGCGCGCCGAGACCGTGGCACAGGATTTCGGACCGGATGTGCTCCTTGGAAAACGGTAGCGTTACGCGCCCATATCCGGTCCCGACCAAGTAGGCATCTTCCAGTTCCACGGCGAGGACCTTTTCGATCGTGGCAAGTGCGTCAGACGCCGAGGAGCGCAATCCAGGCTCTAACTCAAGATAGTGCGATAATGCACGCTGAAATTTGTCACTCAAATTTCCCTGGGGCGGCCGATTTTCAACGTCAATGATCGATTTGTCGTACAGATTGATCAAAAGATCATAGGGCGCGCCGGATTCGCGGGCAATTTGCTCAGCATGTGTGTGATAGCGCGATCCGGCGATATCGCGGAAAAAATCCGATTTCCGTTTAGCGCCGGGAGCATAAAGCGTCGGCGCTTCGGCACGCAGCTGCACGAATATTGCGGCAAGCGCTTTTTTGACCGCAGTCTCAGATTTGGCAAAACGATCGCCGCTGATGTGCCCGAGGCAGGTCTGCTCCAGGTCGGCCAGTTGCTCGAGGAACTGTTCAAGCCGAAACGCCCGCTCCAAGGCGCCGAGAAATTCATCGAGGCGAGATTTGAAGCTTCCTGTTTCCTTCAATGCGCGGCGAAACAACGTAAAGCGCGCATCGATGCGAGCTTCTTGTTCGGCGACGCGTGCCGCGGTGCTGTAATTGGAGCGTGAATTGGTAATGCCGCGACCAATGACCTCGCTATCCTCGTCGAGTAAGACCGCTTTGGTCGTGGTTGAGCCGAGATCGATGCCGACAAAGGTTTTCATTTGCCACGTCCTCAAGCGGCGGCGCGAGCGCCAGCGCGCTTCTGTTCGATCATCTGGAAATAACTCTCCAGCCGGTTCTTGATGTTTGCCGCAGAAAAGTAGCGCGGATCGACCAGGTCGGATTCGACGAACGCCGCGGGCTTTCCGGTCCGCTTCTCGACTTCGCGCATGATCAGCAGTTGACCGGCCGAGAAGCTGTTGCAGCTCTTGATCGAATTGATCAGCAGGCCGTCGGCATCATAGTCTTTGACGTAATTCGCGAGCATGTCGATTCGCATCGGCAGACTGCGATTGGTGTAAACGCCGAGACAGTACTCGGCGAGGGTCTCAAGCGGCTTATCCGGATCATGTCGGAAGCCAAAATCGTAGACGCCGCCGACTTTCGTATAGCTGGAAGCGACGACGACGGCGCCTTCGTCATAGAACATCTTCCAGAATTGGCGGAAGCTCGTGTAGTTCGGCGGTCCTTCGACCACCAGCCGATACTTTTCCCCGCCCATGTCGCCATCGGGTGTAACCGGGCCTTGGCCGTGCGCCAACCGGTCGGCGACTTCTTCGCGGAGGAACTTATAATATTCGATCGCGTCATCAGTGCCGCGGAACGCGCCGAAGATCGGCCCGATATAGTAGATGCCCCCAAAATAGGCGTCGATCGGCGACGGCTTGTGTTTGGCGCTCTGCAGCACCCACACCAGTTCTTCCTCGGCTTTCACCGACTTCTTCAGGTACTCGCGCAGGCGATCGATATCGAACTTTACACCGGAGATCCGCTCGAGCTTGGGAATGACTTCTTCCTTTAATTGTTTGACCATGTATTCGATCATGTTCGGCGTGATCTTGCCGTCGCCCATATAGGGCGTGTGCAGCATGATTGTTTCGCATTTGTACTGCTCGCGGAGCAGTTCGAACCACTTCATGAAGGTGAAGCAACCGGTATATGAGAGCAACAGCACGTCCGGATTGGGAAACTTTTTGCCATTCGGCGCCAAATTGCCTTTCGCCATCATACCGATATCGGACTTGACATATGTACAGACGTCTTCCGAATGGCCGATCTTCTCGGCTTCGAGCACATAAGCGCCGCTGGTGCGGCGTAAGCCGTTCTGGATCGCGTTGACTTCCGGCAGATTGTTGACCAAGCCAAAGCACATGATCAGTTCATTGAGATTTCCCGGAACGAAGGTGGATGCCACTTTCTCGCCGCTCTGCGGCGCGCTAGTCAGTCGGTCATAATGGCTCGCCATCATCTCCTTCTGTTTCACCATCGAGGCGTCCTTGGCCACCGTTTTGGTGGAAGCTGGTTTTGGCGTGGTGATGATCGCACTCATGCTCCGCTCCATAACTTGATCGAATCGGCGAATGTGCCGGCCTGTTCACGAATTGGTTGCATCTGGCCGGAATTTTCGGCGTATTTGAACGCGATGAACGGAATGCCCGCTTTGTTGAGAACGCGCTGCAGCATAGGTCGCTCAAGTAACGCGGGATCGCAAAAGCTTGGTGCTGCGAAGATCACGCCCTCGGCGGCGGACCGTACGACGGCGCGAACAAGGTGCTGACCCTTCTCTTTCTCGTTCGGCTCATACTTGGCCGCCGTGGATTCCGAATGGTGGAGAAAGGCGGTGGCCAGACTACGTAACGGGTCACCCTCGGTGGACACGTCGCCCGTGAGCCAGCGTGTGACCAGAAGCAGGTCGTCGTCCACGACATAGCAGCCAGATAGTTCGAGCGATTTGATCAGATTGAGCGGCGGTTGCTCGCAAAACGCACCGGTCAGCACGATACGGCAATTATCGCGGCGCGGCCGCTCCTCTGTTTTGGCTGCCCCTAAATAGGCCCGCAACATTGCCGAATGTTCGTCGACCGGCAGCACCAATCCGGCACGCAGCACCAGATAGACTTCGGCCGCCGGGGCCAGCCACGGCCGCTCGGCGCGGAAAGTGTACAGCTCACGCACCAATTTCCGGTTCTCATTGTACAACGTAATAGATTCGCGCAGCTCCTCGTCGGTTATCGGCTGGCCGCGCAGCTCGGCAAAATCGCGGCGCAGCTCGGCGAGCTCGTTGACATAATAGTTGCCGCCGATCTCATCGCGATAGTTCTGCGGCACATCGAAGTAGCGCACGTAAACATGTGGAAACATCATTTTCCACATGCCTGATAGATTTCGGATCACATCGCAGATCGATGGAAACAGCATGCCGTCGACGAAATCGAGCCGGCCTGACACCCCAAGCTCGACGGTCGAGCGCGGAATACGACAAATGTAGCTTTGGTAATAGGCGTCGCCGTGTATCACCTCGAGCTGATCGCCCCCGCCCAATATACCGAGCGGCAGCATGTTGGCGGCATGAATAATTTCGCGTGGAACGTAAAGCGGCATATAGCCAATCACCTTGCGGCCAGGCTGTGCTGCCTTCCATTCCCGTGCGGCAGTGAAGGACAAATCTTCGAACAGCGTCTGGGCCCGCGCGACGATCGGAGCCGTGGCCGAAGTTTTCAGCGATGCGTCCATTGAGCTGCTCTCTTGGCAATGAAGGACTCGATGCCTTCCACCGCGTCATGGGTGTTCATCAATTCATCGACGTACAGCCGCTCGACGGTGGCGATTTTGTTCCGCAGCCGCGTTGAATAATCGAAGCGCGCCGCCCGAACGGCATGCCGAAGCGAACTAATGCTCTTGGCTTTGATGTGCTCTTCGAAATAAGCCAAAGCCACGCGCGTCGGATCTGTTGTGGATTCAAACGCGAGACCGATCTCGGCAGCGCGCGATCCGCTTATGCTTCTCCCCGAGACCAGCAGATCGAACGAGCGCTGCGGACCGATAAGTTCCGGCAGCAGACAGGACGCGGCGGGAGCGAACACGCCAAGCTTCATCTCCGGCTGGCCCAGATTTGCATCGGGAGCGACAAAGAGAAGATGGCCGGCGAGTGCTACCTCAAGCCCGCCGCCCAAACACTGACCGTGGACTGAGACCAAAATAGGAGTCTGCGATTCAAGCATCCGGAGAACGAGGCCATGGATGCCCTTAAGCATCGCCGCGCATTGATCAGGCCGGTGCTCTTCAACACTGGCGCCGTAACTGAAGTGCGGCCCTTCGGCGTCGAGCAGCACCGCGCTGGTGCTGCCATTGGCCAGATGTTCGGCCAGAGATCGGTCGAGCGCCGCGATCATCTCAGCGTCGATCAGATTGGCCTTTGGCCGGTTAAGACGCAGCCGTAGTAACTTGCCTTCTGCCTCGAGCCAGACCTTGAGCGGTGTGGACATGTCCATCTCGCATTTCCGCCATTCAGGCTGCGCCACCCGACCACGGCAAACCCCGAACAAGCGCGCTGCGTTGTGCGGCGCCGGGTAAAATATTGTCGGTTAATTGTTCGCCCCACTTCTCGTTCGCGGCGAGCGCGCGACGCAGCGCGATGAAATCGATTTCACGGCCGGTGTCTTTGGTCCCCTCGTTGAAAGCGCGGAATCCAGCGCGCGCTTCGGTCATCATATTGAGCGCAAGCCAAGCGCGCGAATTTTCCTTGTTGCGGTTCCAGGCGTCGAGCTTGAGTTTGCGCAGCTCCTCGATGGTCTTCGTCGTGCAATCTGGGAATGTATAAAGCAGTTTGGTGCACAACGTCTCGATCTTGTCATCGAGGCCGCTGAGATCAATCTTGCCGCGCTTTAGCAGTTCTTGCCCGGTTTTTAGTGCGTCGCCGCTTTTGGGCTTGCCAAATATGAAGCGTCCGTACTCGTCGACAAAGCGGCCTGTTTCGACAACAGGATTGGCAATGAACTTGCCGTCGACCTTGAGCGCAGGAACGACGTCGGTGATCACGCCCATGAAATACGCTTCATGCGCGGAAAACGGCTCGCACAGCACACATGCGGCCATTGCGCGTTCGGCACCAATCATCACGGGAAGGAAATCGGTGGCGCCGCCGATTGGTGCCGAGCCATGCTTGGGCCCCGCCTGACCGAACCGCGCAAGGTCCTGGGCAATGGAAAAGTCGCAGGCCATTCCGATTTCCTGGCCGCCGCCAATCCGCATGCCATTTATCCGGCAAATCACCGGCTTGTCGCAGGCGAGAATCGCCGACACCATGTCGTTAAACAGCCGCATGTAACCGCGATATTCCTGCGGATTGCCAGCGTAATACTCGGCATATTCTTTGGTGTTGCCGCCGGTGCAGAATGCCTTGTCGCCCGATCCCGTGAACACGACAGCGACTATGTCGCGTGCCGCGCTCGCCTCGCGAAAGGTGAGGATGACGGCCTTCACCATGTCCGTCGTGTAGGAATTGAACTGGGTCGGATTGTCCAGCGTGATCCAGGCATTGAACAGACCGGCGACTGGCTTGCCCGCCATATCCTTGACCGGGCGCTTCTCGTAAATGACTCTTTCGCTCACCTCTTTGCGCACATGCTCTGGAACCAGCATGTGCTCCTTGGGCTCATCTTGCGAACCGGCGACGGCGACCATGGCTTCGGCACTCATCGATAAACTCCTCAGTGGGTTGGAACGAGGATCGCGCGGCGCTTAAGGTCGCCGTGGTGGACTGCAGCAAAAATTTGATTAATCTCGTCCAGCGGATGCTTTTCGACGAACGGCGTAACTTTCACTTTACCGGTCATGACCAGGTCAAGCGCCGCCGGATAGAGTTCCGGGGGGCAACCCCAATTGCCGAGCGCGCGCGCGTGATACGCCATAAGATTGGACAATCTAATTTCGGCCTTCTCCATCGTGAAACCGACCACGCACAATGTGGCGCCGTGGTTGAGCAGGCTGAATGCCGTTTCCTGGCCGGCGCGCGTGCCTGAGCATTCAAAAATGATCCATTCCGTCTGCCGCAAACTGTTTTGTTTCGCGAAATTCTGGATCGCGGTCTTCAGGTCGCGCGCCGAAAGTTGCTGGGCATTGAGAGCAAGTGACGCGCCTTGCTGCGCGGTCGCGTCGAGCTTGCCTTGTTTGACGTCAACGGCGACCACCGATCCGCCAAACGCATTGGCGATCTGCACGGCATAGCCACCAACCCCGCCGACGCCGTTGACGATCACCAGATCGCCATAACCAACGCCGGCTTGCTTTACCGCTTGATAGGGCGTGGTGACCGCGTCCGCTATGACGGACAGGTCGGAAAGCTCAATACCCGCCGCCGCAAGCCGCTTCTCGTCAACGGGGCACAGACCCCTTGCCGGCACGACGACATGGGTTGCGAAGCCGCCATGAATGTCGTTGCCGGGCATTTTTTGGTTTGGGCAAATCGTGGACTTGCCCCGCCGGCAAACATCGCACTCGCCGCAAGGTATGACCGCGGGCACAATGACCGCGCGACCGATCAACCGTCTTACATTGACGCCGCCATCGACCACACGTCCGCTGATCTCGTGGCCAAGCGTGAGCGGCAGATCATGCTTGGTCCGGATCCCATCATAGTAATAGCCGAGATCGGTGTGACAAACGCCGCAGCCGGCAATCTCAACGACGACTTCGTCTGGTGCAGGTAGCGAAGGATTAAACCTAGTGGCGACCAGAGGTTCGCCCTGGCCGGTCATCATCCATCTGACACCTGCAGTCGCCATGGACGCCTCCGGATCCCTGCCGCTTAGCTTATGGCGCCTGGCGCGATCCGCTTTGACATAGGACAATCCAATCGCCCTCTGAATACTTAAATTGGCGTTGGAGACACTTGATTTAGATCAAGCCTCAACCGCCGATCCTGGCTAATGCTGCAAAACGTCGGCCCGCTATCGAGACGGTAAAAAATCGATGCGCGAAACAGAGCACATTTCGGTCGCCATCGTCGGCAGCGGCGGCGCGGGGGCACTCACAGCGGGCAATTTTCTCCTTGAAGCCGCGAGCCGCGTCGGCTGGCACGGCCTGTTGACGCGGACCGTTGGTCCGCAAATCCGCGGCGGCGAGGCCGCCGCCCTCCTTCGACTTGCAAGCCGGCCTGTCGAGTGCCTCGCTGACCGACTCGATTTGCTGGTCGGAATTGATTGGCTGAATGTCGATCATTTCGGCCCTGAGATCGAGGTTGGGCCGCAAAGCCTCGTCGTGACCGATCCCGCGAGCGGCGGGTTGCCAGCTTTTGTCAGCCGCGCCGGAGCCCGCAGCGCCGAAATTCCAATTAAAGACATCGCAAAGTCTGTCCCCGACGGTCGGCCGAATATGGTTGCGCTCGGGGTCGCGGCCGGCGTGCTCGGCTTAAGTGAGGAGGACTTGTCGGCCGCGATCGAAAAACGGCTGGCGGAAAAGGGCGACAACGCGATCGAGGCCAGCAAGGCTGCATTAAAAGCCGGAATTATCGCCGCAGCACAGCTCGATCTCGGTCTACGGCTGCCGACTCCGAAAACACGCGAGACGCAGCGCTGGCTTGTCTCCGGCAATGAAATGACAGGCTTGGGAGCGATCCGCGGCGGCGTCCGCTTCGCTGCTGCCTATCCTATCACACCAGCGTCGGAAATTCTTGAATGGTTGGCACCAAGCCTCGCCAAGCTCGGCGGCGTACTGTTTCAGGCCGAGGACGAGTTGGCGGCCATCAACATGGCCATTGGCGCTTCGTTCGGCGGTACACCCGCGCTGACGGCGACCTCCGGCCCCGGCCTGTCTCTGATGACCGAAACGATCGGCCTGGCCACGGCTACTGAGATTCCCGTCGTGATTGTCGATGTCATGCGCGCGGGTCCCTCGACCGGTATACCGACAAAATCTGAACAGGCCGATCTCAATATCGCGGTTTATGGCTTGCATGGCGACGCACCGCATCTGGTCCTGGCGCCGCAGTCGATTTCGGATTGCCTATTCACCACCCAATGGGCCGCTTACCTAGCGGAAGTCCTGCAATCGCCTGCTGTTGTGCTCTCCGATCAATTCATCGGACAAGCCGTCGCCGCAATTGACCGCCCAGCCGACGTTGCCTTTATCGGCCGGCGCGTTACAGCGGTCCCCCAGACCGGCGTTTACAAACGCTACGCAGTGGCGGGTGGCGGCGTTTCGCCGATGGCGATACCGGGTATGCCCGGTGGTCAATATACAGCCGACGGACTCACGCATAATGAACGCGGAACACCCACCAGCAACGAAAACGATCACCGCGTACAACTCGACAAGCGTCGCAGCAAACTCGAACAGTTTAGCTACGGCGACCACTGGGCGACCCTTGAGGGAGACGGCGAGGTGGCCGTGATCACCTGGGGTTCCTTGACCGGCGCGGCAAGGGAAGCGGTCAACCAGCTGCGAGCCGGGGGATTTGCCGTGCGGTTAATCGCGCCGCGATTGCTTCTGCCCGCACAACCGGAACGTCTGAGGGCCGCGCTTGCGGGAGTGAATCGCGTCCTCATCGTCGAACAAACGCACGGCGGACAATACTATCGCTATCTCCGCGCCCATTATGATTTGCCGGTCGAAGTGCGCCTGCTCAATCGACCCGGACCATTGCCGATCCGGCCAAGCGAGATCGCGCGCGCAGTTATGGAATGGAGACTATGATGTCCACGGCCGAAACGCGCCCGATCTGCAAGCCGGGTGATTACAAATCGGACATCAAACCGATCTGGTGCCCGGGTTGCGGCGACTATCATGTGCTGTTGTCATTTACCCGCGCCTTTGCCCAGCTCAGCCTGCGACCGGAACACACCGTAGTCGTTTCCGGCATCGGCTGCTCCTCCCGTATACCGGCCTATCTCAGCTGTTACGGATTTCACGGTGTGCATGGCCGATCATTGGCGCTCGCGACCGGTTTAAAAGTGTCGCGGCCAGACCTCACTGTCGTCGTCGCCAGCGGCGACGGCGACGGCTATTCGATCGGCGGCAATCATTTCATCCAAGCCTGTCGCCGCAACATCGACATGACCTATGTGGTGATGGACAACCGGGTCTACGGGATGACTAAAGGCCAGCCGTCGCCGACTACGGAGCCCGATTTCGACACCGCGCTTTCGCCCGGCGGAACCGGCTTGAGTCCATTTCATCCGCTGGTGATTGCCTTGGCATCGGGCGCCAATTTCGTGGCGCGCGCTTTTTCCGGGGAGCCGAACGAAACAGCGAATACCCTGGTCGAGGCAATCAGGCATCCTGGCTTTTCCTTTGTCGAGGTGTTGAGCCCGTGCGTGACATTCCGTCCGGACGAACGGGAATGGAAGAATCTCGTTCATGCGGCTCCGGTCGCTGCCACCAGCGATCCGGCAAAAGCTGCTAGGCGTATAATGACTGACGACGGG
Organism: Pseudolabrys sp.; assembly: GCA_035538755.1. Classification (GTDB taxonomy): domain Bacteria; phylum Pseudomonadota; class Alphaproteobacteria; order Rhizobiales; family Xanthobacteraceae; genus Pseudolabrys. The sequence continues at coordinate 14,274 of DATLJR010000134.1, read as the reverse complement.
TTCAATATCGGCATTCTCTATCGTGGCGAGCGGCGGCCGTATCAGAGTAAGGCAGCGGCCAAAGCCATTGATATCGCTGAGCTTGAGAAGGACTTCGCGCTATGAGCAAGGCATCTTCGATTCCACCCATTTTCAGCGTCGCGGACCTGCTGGCGATCGCCTATCGGATCGAGCTTGACGCCGTCGAGCGCTACGGCGTGTTGGCCGATCAGATGGAGACCCACAATAATCCCGAGCTCACGAAGGTTTTCCGCGACCTGAGCAAGGCAGAGTCGATCCACGCGGCGGAAATCCGCGAGATGGCCGGCGATTGTGACCTGAACGGACGAGCCAGTGCGTTGCACTCTATTTGGCGCAAGGGTGAGAGTCCCGAAGAGGTTGATCTTGGCGCGGCTCATTATTTGATGACACCATGGCATGCGCTACAGTTGTGTCTCGCCGGCGAAAAGCGAGCGCTCGCCTTTTTCACCTCGATTGCAGAAACAGCCAAGGATGGCAAGGTCAAGGAGATGGCGGCAGAGCTCGTTGAAGAAGAGGCCGAGCACGTCAATCTCGTGTATCGGCTGTTGCGCAAATATCCGGAACCTACGGATTCGTGGTGGCAAGATGGCGATCCGCCCACGGCACAAGACTGAAAAGCCAGAAAGCGACGATCTCGCCGCCCGTATCTCAATCTTCCTTGATGCTCATCACGTGATGTCGTTAGCAACGTGCGGACCGCACGGTCCGCATGCGACGAACGTATTCTATGCCCGCCAGGGCTTATCGTTATTGTGGGTTTCCGACCCGCAAACCAGGCACTCCGCGAATATCCTGATCAATCCGAAAGTGAGCGCAACGATAGCTCCCGATTACAGCGATTTTGATGAAATCCGCGGCGTGCAGATTTTTGGAGAGGCGCATCACCTTAGTGACGCTGCCGAGCGTCACAGCGCACGCGCACTGCTGGCAAATCGCTATCCAACATTGCAGCGCCTATCTGATCGGCCGATGATCGGACAGGCATATTCATCCGCCGAAGCGTATCGGCTTGTTCCAAATAGGATCATCATGATCGATAATCGCCGCGGCTTCGCCCACAAGGACACGCTTGATTTACAGCTCGTACAATAATGTTGATCTGTTTCGCGGCTGCCCGCCAAAAACAGCCATATTGATCTAGTGCAGAAGCTTCGACCCGAAGAAGCGTTTCGACATAGCGCGAACGAGGGGTAAAGATTCGGAGGCTGCGAAGTCCTCAAGCCGCAGGTCCGAATTGAGCGGGCGAATGCGCTCAAACATTGCCCGTTTCGCAGAGTCGATCGGCGGCGGAATAGTCGCATCGATCAGCATCTTGGATCCAAACCGTTGCCACAGCGCCGTGCCTGGCGCTCCTAACTCTGGCAGACTCGCATCCATGGCATGGTTGTGAGTCCCTGGAATAACGACCACGTCTTCTTGCGGATTGACGCGGGTGGACAAAGCCCAGAGGATTTCCAGCGGATTGAAAATATCGACGTCCGCGTCGACAGCGATCACCAGTTTGGGATGCTGGTATTCAGATGACAAAGCTGCCAGCAAGACGTTTTTGGCTTCGCCATAGGAGCGCGGCGTCATTTGCACGACTAATCCAAAGATGCCCGGTAGCGAAATGACATTGTGAATATTCGGCCCACCGCCGACGGTTTGCAGTCGCCGCAGGATCGCGGCGCTCATCGGGATTTTGTGGAACACGCATCCCTCCATTTCCGAACCATTCTGTAAATTCTTGAAGATCGCATCGTGGCGCCGGGTCATGAACTGATATTCCACGACCGGATTCTTGCCGGTACCGGTGACGTAATAATCTTGAAATTCCGAAAACGGCCCTTCGATTTCGCGGTAATGCGGCGGAATATGTCCCTCCAATACGAGCTCCGCCTCGGCAGGCACTTCGAGATCGACGGTTTCACACTTCACCAGGCGAGCAGGCTCGCCCAAAAACCCGCCCGCGATCTCAAACTCATCCAGCCCGTAGGCGGCGGTGGTTGCAGCGGCGGCGTAAAAGAGCGGATGATGGCCGATAAAGATCGCCACCGGCATCGGTTCATTCCGCTTCTGGTATTTCTCATAATTTTTCCAGGTGTGGCGCGGATAGAGCAGTATCCCCGATCTGTCCGAACCTTTGATCTGCAAGCGATGAAAACTGACGTTGCGCTGGCCGGTGTCGGGGTCTTTACTCACCAGGAGGCCGGAGCCGATCACTGGCCCGCCGTCTCGTCTGCCCGCCACGTGCACCGGCAGCTGCTTGAGATCAAATTCGCCGCGCTCGAGCTTTAACTCTTTCACCGGCCCGTCGTTGAGCAGGATAGGCTTGATACACTGACCAAGTCGCTCGGCAACAAAAGGCACGAGCGCCTCCTCATTGGTGCCAAAGGCGAGCGCGGCATGGCGTACATTGGCGGGTGCCTGGCCAAGGGAACGCCAGCTATGCGGCAAATTTTCAAACAAAAGCGCTTTCTCACGCGACTGATACAGCAATGATCCCATCTCGGTCATCGGATCGACGGGCTTATCGATACGGATGAGCTCATTAGCGCGGTCCAGATCCGCAATCCACGTCCTCATGTCTCTTGGTTGTGTGTTCGAGGGCATCTCAAACTCCGGCTGATCGCGCCTCGACCGCTCGCATCCGCGAGCCGCGCTTTCTGGATGAATGTTCTTTGTGCGCGAACTTATCCGCGCCAAGCGTCGTGGCCCTTGACCGAAGTCAACTTCCATCCCTTCACAAACTTGATGGAAATCAATAATTCGATCTTGGGTTCGCGTAGCCTTGAGGAGCCGGCTTCGGCCAACCACGTTGATGCAGGCTTGGGCCGCACCTTAAAAGATAATCACGCAGAAACTGCTGGCACCCGGACGCTTTATCGACAGCAATGCGCGTTCGATCGTGGAGCTTGCGCAGAGTGTTACAGCAGCGCTGCGCGGCGAGATCGATCGCATCGTTCGGCTCTATCGCGCGGTCCGTGACGGCATCATCCACGATCCGTCTGTCGACCTTTTGGATCAGCAAAACTATTCGCGCGAGCAGCGTGCTGACAGCGGGTCGCGGGTTTTGCATTGGCAAATTGGCACTGCTCGCCGCTACCGCTCGGGTAATCGGCGTCCCCGCGCGGGTCGGCTATACCGATGTGCGCAATCACATGAGCTCACGGCGGCTACGCGAACGCACCAAGACCGATGTATTCCTCTGGCACTCGTACACCGACCTCTGCATCGACGGGCGGTGGTTCAAGGCGACCGCCGGTATTCGATCAGGCGCTTTGTGAACGAGTTGGATTGAAAGCGCTTGAATTCGATGGCCGGCACGATTCGCTGTTCCATCCCTTTTCGCAAAGGACGCCGTCATATGGAGTACTTGTGCGGCCGCGGAACTTTCTTTGACGTTCCATTTGAAATGATCCAGGCCGATTTTCGGCTTGCCTATCCAAGCCTGTGGACGAGCGCGGACTAAAGGGCGATTTCCGAACCGAAGCGATTACCGCACGCTAAAAACAGCGCACACAAGCCTTGATCAAACGCCATTATTCATTTGCAGAACAATCAGTGCTGCACCGCAGCAAAAGAAAAATGCGTCGAATTGATCTTCATCAAAGCGCAGCGCCGGCAATCGTCGAATACGCTGGTTACGGAAGGCACAATGAGCCAGGGAGGGTCAGATGACTAGCCTATCGAAGCGCCATAGAGGGTCAGCCGCGCAATTCGGGCTATTGCAGTTTTCGCGCAAGTAACCGTGAGGCTGGCATCATGGTTGCGCCCGCGCTGGAAGACCTGAGAATTGCTTCTCACGTCGCTGTTTTCGATGGTCTCAAACCGGATGTCATCAATTGTCTGCTCGCGCCAGCGACTGTGCTGACACTCAAGCATGGCGATTGCCTTTACCGTCAGGGCGATTTAGCGGCGTCGCTCTACATCGTGATCGCCGGCTGGATGAAACTCTATCGCATCACGCTAAGCGGTGATGAGGCGATAATTCACGTTCTGACCAAAGGTGAAAGCCTACCCGAAGCCGCGGCATTGACGAGAGCGCGCTATGCTGCGACTGCCGAGGCGATCAGTAAGGTTCGAATCCTGCAAATTCCTGCTGACTATCTCGTGCGCTGCATTCGTGAAACGCCCGACATCGCCATTGCCATGATCGCCTCTTCGTCCCGGCGCACGCAGCGGTTGGTGCAGGAGATTGAGCATTTGAAAGCGCAGACGGGCCTCCAGCGCGTCGCCGAATTCTTGGCATCGCTGTGTCCACCGGGCGCGGGACCTCACACGATCACGCTGCCTTATCACAAAACTTTGATAGCTGGACACCTCGGGCTTAAGCCCGAGTCACTCTCACGTGCTTTCGCCAAGTTGCGGAGCATTGGCGTCAACATACACGACTCCAAAGTCATCGTGCGCGAGGTCGCAAAGCTAAAATGTTTGGCGACTGCAGAGCGAGTCGCCGTCAGCCCCGCATTGACACAAGAGCATTGATCAAGGGGAAATGGAATTCTGGAGATCAGCGGAGAACGGACCACTGCTCGAAGTCACAGATTTGAGCAAGGCCTTTGCGGGAATTGTAGCTTCGGACCGGATTTCGTTCGATATTGGCGCCGGCGAACTCCACGCCGTGATCGGTCCCAATGGCGCTGGGAAAACGACGCTGGTCAACCAGATCGCTGGTCAGACGCTTTCCGACTCCAGCTCGATACAATTCGCAGGTCGCGACATTACACGGTTACCCACACACCGACGCAGCAGGCTCGGACTAGCGCGATCTTTTCAGATTACTGAGCTTTTCCTTGACTTCAACACGGCTGACAACGTGGCACTCGCCGTTCAAGCGCAAGCCGGCCATTCATTCCGGTTTTGGCATAAAGCACGTTTGGAGCCGCAACTACGCAAACCCGCGGTTGACGCATTAGAGCGCGTCGGGCTTGTGGATCGTGCAGATGTTCCAGCGTCTCAACTCAGCCACGGCGAGCATCGCCTTCTTGAAATTGCAATCGCTCTGGGCGGTCGGCCGCGAATGCTCATTCTTGACGAACCAATGGCGGGATTGGGCCCCGAAGTGTCAATGCGCATGATCGCTTTACTCAGCGAGCTCAAGGGGGAATTCACAATCTTGCTCATCGAGCACGACATGGACGCAGTGTTTACCCTCGCTGACCGGATCACAGTCTTGCTGTCTGGCCGGGTAGTGGCCACAGACGTGCCGACAAGTATTCGTGCAAACGCCGAAGTTCAGGAGGCTTACCTCGGAGGCGAGAGCCAATGACCGCCTTGATCTAGGTCAAGGCACAGGGTCGGGAACCCGGATATACAAAAGAAGAGAACCGCAGCAGAAGGGAGGACGATGAAATGTCAGCCCTGTTGAACAGGATCAAATCCTGGTCGTTTTTAGGCACGATTTCGCGATGGATCCAGGGCAGGGACACCACGCTAAAGGATTTGCAGCTCTGTGCCGAAAGCGAGATTGAGCGCATCGCCAAGGATAGTGGCCTATCGGTTTCTGAATTCCGCAGACTCGCGACTCTTGGTCCGAACGCGGCTGACCTCTTAGAACGACGAATGGCGGCGCTCGACCTCGATCCCACAGAGGTTTCCCATATTGCCCCACACACCTTCCGCGATTTACAGAAACTGTGCTCGCTTTGTAAAAGCCACGGGCGGTGCCTGCGCGACCTCGCCCGTAACCCAGCAGACGAAGCCTGGAAAGATTATTGCCCAAATGTCGGAACTCTCATGGCGCTCGATGCGCTGCCCTGGTCCAAGCGCAGCGAGTGGTGAAGCAATCGCGATTTGGGCGCCAATTTAAGACAGTCCTTGCGGGGCGCAGGACTTCACTCACAAAGCCGGCAGGTTCGAAAGGGAGAGGATATTGCCCGACTACTGGAACGCTCACGATGCTTGATCCTCTGCCGTGGGAATCAAGAGCGGAATCCTAGAATGATTCACAGCAGCAACAGTCGGCAGATTAGAAATTGACTGCAAGGGGGTGCAACATGCTCGCACAACTCCGGCTAATCAGCTTCGCGGCGTTAGCGGCTACTACAAGCTTGATGACCTTTAACGTGTCCCCCGTCAATGCCGCCGATCCAATTAAGATCGGCCTTGGGATGGCACTCACCGGGCCGCTTGCCGCCAACGGCAAAATGTCGCTCGTGGCAATGCAAGTTTGGGAGGACGACATCAATGGCCACGGCGGCCTGCTCGGACGTCCGGTGAAACTCGTTTATTACGACGATCAAAGCAATCCGTCGCAAGTTCCCGCCATCTATTCAAAGCTGCTAGACGTCGACAAAGTCGACCTGATCGTGAGCGGCTATGCGTCCACCCAAATCGCTGCCGCAATGCCGATCGCAATTCAGCGCAAGAAGCTGTTCGTTAGCCTGTTCGGCACAGGCATTAACGAGACATTCAAATATCCAAAATATTTCTCTATGATTCCCAATGGTCCCACCCCCAAACCTGCCTTTACCCGCGGGTTCTTTAAAGTGGCGGAGTTTCAGAACCCGAAACCGCAAACAATCGCACTTGCATACGCTGACGCAGAGTTTGGACAAAATGCTCGCGAGGCAGAACGCGAAAACGCCAAAACCACCGGATTTAAGATCGTATACGACAAGAGTTACCCACCGAATACGGTGGATTTCTCCCCGATCGTGCGGGCCATTCAAGCGATCAACCCTGATCTCCTGGTGATCTGCTCCTACCCGCTCGATACAGTGGGGATGGTGAAAGCGGTGCACGAGATTGGCTTCAAGCCAAAAATGTGGGGCGGCGCAATGGTTGGGCTGCAAGCAACCGCGTTCAAAACACAGCTCGGTCCTTTGCTCAATGGCATCGTCAACTATGAGACCTGGCTACCCGTAAGATCGATGGCGTTCCCCGGCGCCATGGAGCTCCTCAAGAAGTACCAAGAACGCGCCCCAGCCGCCGGAACAGATCCGCTGGGTTACTACATGCCCGTATGGGCCTATGCTGACCTGCAAGTGCTTGGCGATGCGATCACCGCGGCTCAAACTTTAGATGACGACAAGCTCGCCGCGTACATGCACAAGGCCACATTCAAGACGGTGGTAGGCGATGTGACTTTCGGGCCCCTCGGCGAATGGGCAGAAGAGCGGACGCTTGCTGCCCAGTTTCAGAACATCAAAAGCAATAACATCGACGAATTCCGTGATCCGGCGAAAGAAACGATCATCTATCCCGCGCAGTTCAAGAGTGGCGAGGTGATCTATCCCTATGAAAACGCGCTATCCAATTAGCTGTGGTGGTGGTGACATAAGCGCGAGCTGGTCGCGTTCCAGAGAAGCCACGGTAGAATTTTTTCTTAGTTGGCGCATGAGCGCTTGAGCGACACGGCGCAGGTCGGCAATTGACACCGCTCCGGGATAGATTTTTTAAACAAAAATTCTATGATTAACTCCAAGAGACCTCATAATCTGGACGTTCACCTCGATCGAAGACATTTAGCTCCTGTTCCATTACGCGGAGCAGCTTTTTTCAATATTTCGATGGTCCCGGCGTGATCTCCATGATTTCAGCTAGGCGCCAATCGCATGCTCGTAGATGTCCTCTTCTTGGACATTATGAATTCGCACGAGGGCCTCAATCGCTTCGATGACCCGCTGGGCGTCTCTGATCAGATAATGGTCCGTATCTTGAGGAGTAAGGCCGTCGGCGAGCCGTCGTAGAAGCCGCGCCAGATGGATGATTTCGCGATGCGCTCGGCTCATTGCGCCTAGTCCGTGGCGATCCGCCAAAAACTTGGACACGCGCGGATAAACGGTCCGTTCATCCTCGCGTTCATGTTCGACGATTTGCCGCGAGACGATATCGTCAGCCTCCGAAATCAACGTCACTGCGCCTGCTCCTTCAGCAGTATCAAGCGAATCGGCAATTTCTCTCAGCCGATCAAGTGTCGTTTCCATCCGCTCGTGGTCTTGACGCAGTGTCGTAGCCGCGGCAGCCGGCATTTTTCGGTGGCCGAACTTATGGCCTGAGGTCAACGCGCGCAGTGCGTTGACGATGACGGCAACATCGATGACCTCTTGGGTCAACGCGCCGACAATTGGGGGCAAGAAACCCACGGCGGCAAAGCCCATAGCCACGCCGGAAAGCGCCATTCCAAATATTATACTCTGCAGGGCGATGCCACGGGTACGTCGTGCAATTGAAACAGCCTCCGAAACCCGATCCAGCCGATCAATGAGGATGACGATATCCGCCGCCTCTGACGACGCGCTTGCACCGCGGGCACCCATGGCGATACCGACGTTAGCCGCCGCGAGTGCAGGCGCGTCATTAATACCGTCACCTACCATAATGGTTGAGTTTTGCCGTCGCTCTGTTGTGACTGCATCGACCTTGTCGGCCGGTTCCCTTTCGGCGAGAACCGCATCGAGATCAAGTGCAGCGCCGATAGTCTCAGCAGCGTCCGCGCGATCGCCAGTCACCATGACGACCCGCGACACGCCAGCCGTTCGTAAAGACTGCACCGCGCGCGGTGTCTCGCGTCTGAGCTCATCCGCGAGCAGTATTACCCCAATCGTACGTCCATCGACGGCGACAAACACGCTTAGTGCGGAACGCCATGACGCACGTCTCAAGGCCCGTAGCGCCCAAGCTTCGAGTCTGCGCGATCCGCAAACCATTTGATGCGAACCAACTCGGACCGTGTGCCCGTCAATAATTCCTTCTAGACCGGAGCCCATGGTCTCACGCGCGTGGGATGGAACGGCAAGTTTGAGCCCTCTTGCCGTCGCTGCTTCGACGATCGCTGCTGCCACGACGTGATGTGAGGCCTGCTCTAATGAACCGGCGATCCGCAGAGTTTCATCGGCGCTGTGGCCTGGCGCTGCTTCGATCGCCACAAGACGCGCACCCCCTATCGTCAGCGTGCCGGTCTTGTCGAACATCACCGTGTGAGTATGGGCCAGCGCCTCGAGCGGTCCGCTGCCCTTAACGAGAATTCCGCGTTTTGCGGCTTGCGCAACGCCGGCGATAAATGCCACGGGGGCCGCCAAAATAAGCGGACACGGCGTCGCTGCGACCAAGACGGCCAGTGCACGCACCGGATCATTGGAGAAGAACCAGGCACCACCTGCAATCGCCAGCGTGACTGGTAAGAACAGTAGCGCATACCGATCCGCCATTCGGATGAACGGTGACTTCGCGGTCTGAGCCGCACTGACCAGGCGGACAATGCCGGCATAGGTGCTTTCACTTGCAACAGCGGAGGCGCGGATTTCAAACGAATCTCCCGCGTTAACGGAACCGCTCCGTGCGAGCTCACCGTCCCGTCGAGAAATGGGTGTCGCCTCCCCCGTCAATGCCGCTTCGTCAATCGTGGCCACTTGACTCTGAACGACGCCGTCGACTGGAACAACCTCACCGGCCCTCACAAGAATGTTGTCGCCGATCGCGATCTGATCGATCAACACATCCTCAATGTTCGATCCGATACGCCGATGCGCTATTCTTGGTGCCCGGTCAATTAACGATTTGAGATCACGTTCCGCTCGTCCAACTGCAATGTCCTCCAGGAGATTGCCGCCGGCGTACATAATCGCGATGACGATGCCCGCTAGATTCTGGCCGAGGAAAAGTGCACCCGACATGGACACAAACGCGACCGAATCCACTCCCACACGACCCGTCAAAAAGTCGCGGATCATCGAGATCAGCAAACCCATCAGCACGGGCAGCGTGCCAGCTGCCCAGCACCAGCTTGCCAAATCACTCCTTCCGTTCGCCCAGGCCACAGCACCGGAAACGAGCCCGGCCAAAGCAATTGCAATTAACGCTCGTCGAACGCTTCTTTCTGTAAACATCCGCATCCAGGTGTTTTGGAACTTCCGTTGGCGGCACAGGGCTACCAAAATGGAATACAAAATCGAGACGTCATCGCACCCCATGCATCTCTAACGCCCTGCCGATCTCGTCGAGGATCATCGGATCGTCGATCGTTGCCGGCATGGTCCAGGGCTCGCCGTCGGCGATTTTCTTGATTGTGCCGCGGAGGATCTTACCGGAGCGGGTTTTAGGCAGCCTCGCCACCGTAATAGCAATCTTGAACGCCGCCACTGGACCGATTTTCTCGCGGACCAGGGCGACGATCTCCTTCTCGATTTCCTCGGGCGGTCGGTTGACGCCAGTTTTCAACACGATGAAGCCGCAGGGCACTTCGCCCTTCAAATCGTCCTTGATGCCCAGCACGGCGCATTCGGCGACGTCCTTGTGCGAGGCCAGCACCTCCTCCATGCCGCCGGTCGAGAGCCGATGGCCGGCGACGTTGATAATGTCGTCGGTACGGCTCATCACATAGAGGTAGCCGTCGTCGTCCTGGTAGCCAGCGTCGGCGGTTTTGTAATAGCCTGGAAATTCGGCGAGGTAACTTTCCTTAAAGCGCTCGTCCTGTTGCCACAGCGTCGGGAAGTTGCCCGGTGGAAGCGGTAGCTTGACCACAATCGAGCCGATTTTGTTGGCTGGCTGCGGATGGCAGGCCTCGTCAACAATGTCGATGGCGTAGCCGGGCATCGGCACGCAGGCCGAGCCGTAGCGAATTGGTAGAGCGCCCAGGCCGAGCGGATTGCCAGCGATGCACCAGCCGGTCTCGGTTTGCCACCAGTGATCGAGCACCGGCCGCTGCAGCATGTTCTCCGCCCATTGCAGTGTGTCGGGATCGGCGCGCTCGCCAGCCAGGAACAGCGCCCGGAAATTCTTGAGATCGTAGTTCGCCAGGAGCTTGCCTTCTGGATCCTCTTTCTTGATGGCGCGGAAGGCGGTCGGCGCGGTGAACATAGTGACGCAATTGTGCTCAGCGATGACGCGCCAGAATGCGCCGGCATCGGGCGTGCCGACCGGTTTGCCCTCGTACAGAATCGAGGTACAGCCGTGAAACAGAGGCGCATAGACGATGTAGGAGTGACCAACCACCCATCCGACGTCGGACGCCGCCCAATAGACCTCGCCTGGATTGACACCGTAAAGATTCTGCATCGACCATTTGAGCGCTACCATGTGGCCGCCATTGTCGCGCACCACGCCTTTCGGCACGCCGGTGGTACCGGAGGTGTAGAGGATATAGAGCGGGTCGGTAGCGGCGACCGGCACGCAGTCGCAGGTCTTAGCGTTATTGACAGCGTGCTCCCACACCTTGCGCCAGTCATGGTCGCGGCCTGCAACTAGCGGTGCCTCGCATTGCGGGCGCTGCAGGATCACGCAAGCAGCGGGCTTGTGCTGGGTGAGCTTAATCGCCTCGTCGAGCAACGGCTTGTAGGGGATCACGCGCGAGCCTTCGAGGCCGCAGCTGGCCGAGAGAATGACTTTCGGCTTAGCGTCGTCGATGCGGGTGGCGAGCTCTTTGGCCGCGAAGCCGCCGAACACCACCGAATGGATGGCGCCGATGCGGGCGCAGGCCAGCATTGCGAACATCGCCTCCGGCACCATCGGCATGTAGATGATAACTCGGTCGCCTTTGCCGACGCCGAAGTCGCGTAGCATGGCACCCAGTAATTGCACTTCTGATAGCAGTCGGCTGTAGGTAAAGGTCCTTTTCTCGCCGCTTACCGGCGAGTCGTAGATCAGCGCGGCTTGACTATTGCGCCCGCGCGCGACATGGCGGTCGACCGCATTGTAGCAGGTATTGACCACGCCACCGGTGAACCAGCGGCCGTAGATGCCGGCATCCTTGTCGAAAATCCTCTTCGGCTTCTCGTACCAATCGATTTCGGCGGCCGCTTCGGCCCAGAACACTTCCGGGCTGTGCTGCCAATGTGTGTAGACGTCACGATAGCGGCTCGTACGGGAGTCCATATCTCCTCCATCATGAGCTTGGCTCATACGGAAATCACTGACACGTTTGTGACTTCGCGGCCTTGAGTTAGATCAAGGGCTCATACTTTCTGCCCCGTGGCGCGAAGAGCAGACTCTAGAATTCAAACCGGTCAGATGCAGGAGCCGAAACCGAAGCCCGGATGGAGGCTTGTCTGTCATTTGCCCGAAAATCTGGTGCGGCGGTCATACTATCCGGCACACGTGCGGAGCCACGCGCTTCGAAGCCGATGCTTGCGCTGTTCCGGAAAGAATGCGAATGGATGATCGTCAGAAATGCTTTAGGCGTCTGAAATGAGCGAACATTCAACTTACCAACCGCAGAGCGCTTTCATGAAATGGCTGGAGCGCCGACTGCCCGTCGGAGCCCTGGTCCACTCGTCGTTCGTGGTCTATCCGACACCGCGCAATTTGAATTACTGGTGGGCTTTCGGCGCGATCCTGACCTTTATGCTCGGCGTGCAGATCGTCACCGGTATCGTGCTGGCGATGCACTACGTCCCGCACGTCGATTTCGCCTTCGATTCTGTCGAGCGCATCATGCGGGATGTGAATTACGGCTGGCTCTTGCGCTACATACACGCCACTGGCGCCTCGTTCTTCTTCGTCGCCGTCTATATCCACATTGCACGCGGCATGTATTACGGCTCCTACAAAGACCCCCGCGAGGTGCTGTGGATTCTCGGTGTGATCCTATTCCTGCTTATGATTGCCACCGGATTCGTGGGCTATGTGCTGCCGTGGGGGCAGATGAGTTTCTGGGCGGCGACCGTCATCACCAATCTATTCTCCGCCATACCGGTGATTGGTAGCTCAATCGTGACCTGGCTGTGGGGCGGCTTCGCTGTGGGGGATCCAACACTCAACCGGTTCTACTCGCTGCATTATCTCCTGCCGTTCGTCATCACAGGTGTGGTCGTGTTGCACATTTGGGCGCTGCATGTCGTTGGCCAAAACAATCCAACCGGCATCGAGCCGAAGACCGACAAGGAAGTGGTTGCATTCACGCCTTATGCCACGATCAAAGATGGGTTCCTCATCGGCGTGTTCTGCATTGTGTTCGCCTGGTTCGTCTTCTACATCCCGAACTATCTGCTCTCGCCCGACAACTTCGAGCGGGCAAATCCAGAGCAGACACCGACACATATCGTGCCGGAATGGTATTATCTGCCGTTCTACGCCATCCTGCGCGGCATTCCCAACAAACTCCTCGGCGTAACCGCACTCGCCGCCTCGATCATCGTGCTGGCGTTCATGCCTTGGCTCGATACGTCGCAGGTGCGTTCAGCAAATTACCGTCCGATGTATCGGCAATTTTTGTTCATCTTCTTTGCTGCGGTGATCGGGCTTGGCTATCTCGGTTCGCAGGAACCGACGGGTGGCTATGTCATCGCGGCACGCATTCTCTCGACCTACTATTTCGCGTTCTTCTTCGTCATCCTGCCGCTGCTGGGACTGTTCGAAAAAACCAAGCCGCTACCGAATTCGATCTCCGAATCGGTGTTGCGGGATCGCGTTTCAGCTGGAGGATCGGCCCCGTCGCCTCCTCGCGCACAGGGCTAAGAAAACGGAGCACCGTGCAGCGCCGGGCGCGCAAAAAGTCCGGACGGGCCTTCGTGAGCGACCGACGAAAAATTGTCCTAACCGGAGGGCCGAGGCCGGAGCCCCCTGGATCCTAAGAACTCCTCCTCAACGGGAGCAAGCGATGCTGCGGCTCCCTCTCCGCAGGCGAGGCTTCGAATCGGTTCGCCTGGATAGCGCACGCCAGTGAATTCGTGCGAAGTCCTCGCCATTTCCACCTTCCTTCCTCTCACCACCCTTGACGGATCCCACATCCCGCTGTGCTGGAGAAAGCTCCCTAAGGACCTTGGGCGCTGGCGTCACCCGCACTCTTGTCTGAACCAATCTTATCCGCTGCGGTCTCGTCGGTGGTGGCGGTATCAGGAGCAGGCTTATCAGCTGCAGTGCTTTCCTCGGCAACGTCGCGCCACCCGATAACATCGGCCGTTGGGCGTATCCGAGTCCGAACATCATTATGGTCATTGCCGGAGATTGCCAGCACATGATCGCGATCAACAACCCGGATTACTTGAAATACATGATGAGCCTTAACACCAATGGCGCCGGGACGAGGACCATCAAGCGGACGACCAGCATTCAACCAATTGCGAGCAACATTGAACTCAGGACCGTACCGTCCTCCAAGGTGTTGCCGCATCCACCAGCCACACCACTCTGCAGGTCGCCCTTCAGGGTCCCCTCCAATTGCTGCTGATCCCGCCACTATCTCTTGGGCTCCTGTTCGACAAGTTATTCCCCAACCGCCCCACGCCTGACGGGGATAATTCAAACCGTCAGGAACATATATTCGGTGGCCGTGGAGGTAGCACTCGGCACCGGAATGAGCTGCATAAGTTCGGTTAGCCGTGGTGAGGATAA
>DATLJR010000133.1:0-1552 GCA_035538755.1 Pseudolabrys sp. | reverse complement strand
CCGGGCTACGAAGCGACCTTTATGGTCGGGCTCGGCGGGCCCAAGAACGTTCCTGCAGAAATCATCGATCGGCTCAACAGAGAAATCAACGCGGCCCTTGCGGAACCAAGGATAAAGGCCCGGCTGGCCGACCTCGGCACTGTGCCTCTGCCGATGACGTCCACGGATTTCGGCAGGCTCCTCGCCGAGGAAACCGAGAAATGGGGCAAGGTCATCCGAGCGGCCAACATCAAGGCGGAATGAAGCGTCGCGTCGCCAGCATTTCAGAGAGGGGACGCTATGAAACTTCCCCGCCGTCAATTTCTCCATCTGGCCGCAGGCGCTGCCGCGCTGCCGGCGGCAACCATAAAACTCTGAAAATATCGCGTTGCAATCAAAGGCGACGCAACGGGGGACTCGCCATGAACAATGACGCAGCCAGCTTCATCGGCAATATCCCGGAGCACTATGACAACGGTCTGGGACCGATGATTTTCGTCGACTATGCCGCCGACATCGCGCGCCGAGCGGCCGCTTGCAGTCCTGCGCGCGTACTGGAGACGGCCGCAGGAACCGGAATTGTGACGCGGCAGTTACGCGATTTTCTGCCCCCCGGCGTGCATGTGACGGCAACCGATCTCAACGCGCCAATGCTTGAGGTGGCGCGGACGAAGTTCAGGCCCAGCGAACAGGTAGCCTTCCAGCCTGCCGACGCTGCCGCACTTCCGTTCTCGGACGGAGCCTTCGACGCTGTCGTGTGCCAGTTCGGCGTAATGTTTTTCCCGCAGAAACACACGTCCTATCGAGAGGTTCATCGCGTGCTCGCCCCCGGCGGACGTTACCTATTCAGCGTTTGGGACTCACACAGGCACAACCCGTTCGGCCGAATTGCGCATGAGACCGCTGCAAGTTTCTTCCCAACTGATCCGCCTCAGTTTTACATGGTGCCGTTCTCCTATTACCAGATCGATTCAATCAAGGAATCGTTGATCGCTGCAGGATTCACGGACATTAATGTCGCCGTCGTTAGGTTGGAGAAAGAAATTCCAGACGCTGCGCGCTTTGCGCGAGGACTGATCCATGGCAACCCGCTCATTGACCAGATAAAGGCGCGCGGCGGGGTCGATCCTGACCGAATCGTCGGTGCCCTGGCTCAAGCTTTGCGTCAAGAATTCGGCACCGATCCTGGGCGAATGCCTCTCCAAGCAATCGTCTTTTCGGCCAGCACGCGCTAGAGTCTGAAGGAACATCTCATGTCGAAGCTACAGGCGCAGACAATGGCCCGGCCCCTAGCTGAGGGGACCGAATGCGATTCGATCAATTGAAACGTCGCGAATTCATCACGATGCTCGCTAGCACCGCAACGGCATGGCCGCTCGCGGCGCGCGCGCAGCAGTCCGAGGCGGTGCGACGCATCGGAATCGTAATGCCTTTCGCCAAGGGTGATAGCGAGGGCGAAGCCCGTATTCGCGCATTCAAGCAGGAGCTGGCAAAGCTGGGATGGACGGACGGCGGCAATATCCAGTTCGACGAGCGTTGGCCCGCCGACAATATGGATCTGGTACGGAGCCAC
>DATLJR010000132.1:0-2392 GCA_035538755.1 Pseudolabrys sp. | reverse complement strand
AGCAGAACCTGCAATTCATGGAGCTTGAGTCGGTTGACGCGGTGGTCGCCATGCATAACGCGACCTATACGGTTTAGTTATATGGGCCTCAAAAGATAGCAATTGTTGAAGCATATCTGAATGCTCAGATTCGGCCCTGAGGATGGCGCTGTGGGGGTCCGTGCGGGGTGATAGTGACGGAAGCCGGGAGCCGAGAGAGTGGCGCGCAGCTATCTTTCCCTTTCGGTGTCGCGTGGCTGTTCCCGGATCACTGCATCCTGCCAAGCTGAAGGGAGCCAGCGATGGATACGCAGATCAGAAACGCAAGCGGTTTCGCGAATAACGTCTGGGTCCAAATGGTCGTGTTAGTCATTGTGGTAGGCGGCTTAATTGCGCTTGCGGCAAAGTACATCTGGTGACAGGCGAGGTCTCCTAACTGGGTCGCGAGGCTCGTTGTGCGACCTTTTGGGTCGCTGAGCAGAGAAAACGTATCAGTGGCCTCTATTTCGGGGTCCTTAGGAAAAAGGGGAGGCTGCTGATACCTAATAGATTTTTATGTCCTAAATGCCATGGCCAAAGGATGACCTGCTGCACTCGCTGCGGTGGCAGAGGCAAACAGTCGATTGCCGGCATCACAATCGGCAAGTGTAAGGAATGCAATGGAACCGGCCAATGCCGTTGTGACGTTTGTGGCGGTATTGGCGAAATCGAAGCGGTTCAGCCGCGACGTTCAGAAAATTACGCCAGTTTGCACGACAGATGATCCCTTTCTGATTCCGGAGTTTATTTTGCGATGAGATCCGGAGCTTCGTGTCGCAAAAGGACCGACCGTGTCCAAGACAGCTGTTGAGCTTTTGTCCTCTGGCTCAGAGCGTCAACGCATCGAAGATCGTCGTGTCCGATCCAACCCATTGCGATGGAGGATGCTGTGAGCAATCACAAATTCAGGATCGGCCAGTCCGTAAACTACACGTCAGGGCTGTTCGGCGCCGGCAGTGCGAGCGGCGTCTATAAGATTACGCGACTTTTGCCGCCCGAAGGCAACGACTTTCAGTACAAGATCAAAAGCGCCGCTGAGCCGCATGAGCGGGTGGCCAAGGAAAGCCAGCTCGATCGCGCCGATATGCCGGAACTCTGATCTAAGGCCACTATGCGGCACGCTAAGCAATGTCGAGATTGACCTCGGTGCAAGCAACTCACTCCTGAAAAGCGAGGGCGAGCTCGAACGGCTCAAACTTGCGAGTGCAACAACGTCTGCTTTTGGCACAAAGCAGACATTTCGCGGCTCAGTCCCAATGTCCGCTTTTGGGGGTAAAGCGGACATTCCAATCTGCTCGGCCTATTCGCCGGAAACGGTCGGGGGGAACTCGGTAATAAGGCGGGCCCCGCGCTTGAAGGTCACGTAGCTCCACAGCCAAGTTACGGCAACGATGAAACGATTCCTGATGCCAATCAGAAAGTAGATGTGCACTGCGCTCCAAAATATCCAACCAATTAAGCCCGTGAGCTGAATATGTCCGAGTTCTACGACCGCGGCGCGCCGGCCGATGGTCGCCAAGTTTCCCTGATTCCGATAACGAAATGGCGGCGTCGATTGTCCGGCGACACGCGCCGCTATTAACTTGCCAACATAGTTGCCCATCTGTTTGGCAGCCGATGCGAGACCGGGAACTGGTCGTCCGCAGACGTCCTTCACAGAAGCTGTATCACCGATCACAAACACATCATTGAAGCCCTGAAGCGAGAGATCGGGGCGAACAACCACGCGACCAGCGCGATCGTGCTCGGCCGAAAGCCATTGACCTGCTGGCGACGCCATAACGCCTGCCGCCCATACAACCGAGCCAGCTTCAATACGCCGATCCGCAAGATCGACGCCGCGTTCATCGCATTGCAGCACTGGGCTTGAGGTTATTACCTCGACGCCCATCGACGTGAGCGTGTCGCATGCGTAGCGCGAATGTTGCTCCGAGAAGGTAGGTAAGATACGCGGTCCGGCTTCAATCAGCACGATTTTAGCCGTCCGCGGATCAATACGTCGGAAGTCGCGAGCTAATGTCTGCCGTGCGATTTCAGCAATGGCGCCCGCCATCTCGACGCCGGTGGGGCCGCCCCCAATGATCACGAATGTGAGCAGCCGCTTGCGCTCGGCATCATCGCGGGCGAGCTCAGCTTCCTCAAACGCGGATAGGATGCTTCGGCGGATACGCGTAGCATCTTCAATAGATTTAAGACCCCGCGCAAACGCAGACCAGTTCTGATGACCAAAATATGAATGCATTGCCCCAGTCGCGATGACCAAAAAGTCAAATGGGAATGCCCCCGCCTGCGTTTTAACGATACGTGTCTTGGCGTCGATGCCAATGACTTCGGCCATGAAGACGGTTGCGTTTTCTTGGCTCCGCAGAATATG
>DATLJR010000131.1:0-1944 GCA_035538755.1 Pseudolabrys sp. | reverse complement strand
TGGCTATGTTGCCAGCCTCAATCACCCGGGTGGCAACGTCACTGGCGTGACCGTTTTCAGCACTGACCTCGAAGCCAAGCGTTTGGAGCTTATGAACGAGATTGTCCCACGAGGTGCGACTATCGGTTACTTGTATGATCCCAATATCGATTTTGCAGATGTGGGGCGGCGTAACGTCGAGACCGCCGCACGAACTATTGGCCGAGAGGTTCGGATCGTAGAAGCGAGCAAAGATGCCGATCTTGAGAAGGCGTTCGCCACACTTACAGAAACGCATGTCGGCGGCGTTGTCATGGCTGGCAATCCAGTATTCAATAACCTTCGCGATCATCTGCTCGCTTTGACAACGCGATTAAGGCTCCCCGCCGTACATGAGGCACGCGAGTTTGTATTGGCCGGCGGCCTGATGAGTTACGGTACCAATGTGCCGGAGGTTTATCGGCAAATCGGCATCTATACCGGCCGCGTTCTCAAAGGTGAAAGGCCCGCCGATCTACCTGTTCTGGAACCAACAAAGTTCGATATGGCTATCAATCTGCGCACCGCAAAGGCGCAAGGCATTGACATGCCCACATCGATCTTGCTGCGCGCCAACGAGGTGATCGAATGAGGCGGCGCGAGTTCATCAGGCTCATCAGTGGCGCAGCAGCTGCATGGCCGCTCGCGGCGCGGGCGCAGCAACCAAAAATTCCCAAGTTGGGGTTTCTCTATCCCGGCCCGAGCACGGTAGCCACCACGCGTATCGATGCGTTTCTGGGAGGATTGCGCGCGGCTGGGTATCGCGTGCCGGAGGAGGTGGAATTCATCTCACGTTTCGCTAACGGCGATCCAACGCGACTTGCGCCAATGGCAATTGAATTGGTCGACCAAAATGTCGACGTTATCGCAGCCGTGAGCACCCCCGTGGCACTTGCCGTTCGAGCTGCCACAGCCACCATACCCATCGTTGCGTTTGACTTGGAGACCGACCCCGTCGCCACTGGTATGATTGCGAGCTTGGCCCGCCCGGGCGGCAACATAACCGGCCTCTTCTTTGACTTTCCCGAATTTCGAACAAAACTGTTGGAACTTTTGAAAGAAGTCGTTCCGAGCCTTTCCAAAATCGCGGTCATATGGGATCCGAACAGTGGTTCCGCGCAATTGAAGTCTATAGAAATAGCTGCTGAGGCAATAAAGGTGAGCCTGGAAAAACTCGAAGTGCGCAATGCCGCCGAAATGAAACAAGCATTCGACACTGCGAAGCGGACGGATGTGGACGCCGCAATAATCCTTTCGTCGCCCTTCATCGGTGCAAATGCGAAGTTGGCGGCTGAACTGACGTTAAGTCGTAGGCTTCCCGCAGTGACACTTTTTTCCGAGTTTACTCGCAATGGAGGGTTGATGTCGTATGGACCGAACATTCTCGACGTCTACCGCCACGTAGGCGGTATCGCTGCGAAGGTACTTCAGGGGAGCAAACCGGCAGATCTGCCGGTCGAGTTGACAACGAATTTCGAGCTCGTTGTGAACCTCAAGACTGCTAAGGCGCTCGGGCTCACGTTTCCTTTGCCGCTGCTGGGGCGCGCCGACCAGGTGATCGAATAGCGCCAGTTTATGCCGCAGCGCGGAATGTCTGCTTTTGGCACAAAGCGGACATCACAACCGTGCTGAACCCAAAGCGGACATTCGCGATGACGTCCCCTGTCGTCTGTAGCGCTTTATGTCACACTTGGTGACTGGTTGAATGTGCTACCCCTTGTCGGCCTTGGCGCGGTCTTTGCCGGGGGCGGCACATGCGGCGGCGCGAATTCATCACACTGGTTGGTGGGGCGGCGGCGTGGCCCCTTGCTGCGCGTGGGCAGCAGGGCGAGCGCATGCGGCGCATCGGTGTGCACACGGGCACAAGAGCGGACGATCCGGACGGTAAGGCTCGCTTCGCGGCCTTCGAGCAAGCATTAGGGCAAT
>DATLJR010000130.1:0-4639 GCA_035538755.1 Pseudolabrys sp. | reverse complement strand
CCGAACTCGTGGCAGGCGGTGAAACGATCGCGGCCGTTACCACCCCAAGCGCCTTCGTACACGTCTTCACGCAGCGCGAGACCTTTTGTTCCGCCAATGACTCGACCTTCGTCTTCGCCCATCGATTCTTTTTCGCGAATGTCGATGTAGAAACCCTCGAAGACGGCGCCTAAACGGAACTCAAGGACGTCCATGATTGGAAACTCGATCAGATCATGCTCGGCAAATACCGAGCGGACCTGCTCGGCAAACCTCCTCAAGTTTTGCGTGGACACCGGCGGTACCACAATGCCGCGACGTGTGCGATGGAACGGCCGCTCGTTGTCCAACGATTTGAGAACTATCTTCTTGAGCTCGGCCATCATTTTCTGGCGGCACTTTATCGAGTCGGCGAGCGAAGGCGGCGACGATCTCACGCTGATTTTCCGGCAGCTTTTCTATAGATACGTGACGCGCCTGACCAATGCTGAAACCTATGTCAGAAAGTTCTCGCCAAGGCGCCGCCCACACGTAACCCAAATCAGAGATTGTGGACTAGTGGCCCAAATGGCCCTAGGCCGCCGGTCATGTCGGCGTCTGGCCCTAACGTAGACATTGGGCAACCCGTCCATGTCGGCGTAAACTAGGATCGTGTCGTCGGGAGGGAGTGATGCAGATTACCGGAATGTTGTACGGCGCACGCCTGCTCGACTATGTCGAATTTCCCGCTGCAGAGGTTTTGGGGCCGGATGCGACCGAGGACGAGATTCAAGGCCTGATTGACCGGCACAAGCTCATCTTCATCAAGCCGCTGTTTCGCGGCGGTGTTGGTAAGAAAGGGAAATCGGGCTTGATCGGCAAAGCGACCGACCTCAAGACCGCGCTGAATGAAAAAGAGCGGCTTTACTTCGTCGAGCATCGCCATGGCAATGCCGCCGCCAAAGCAAACGGCGTCACCTTCGAGGGCGGCGTCCCGGCCGGGCACGAGGTTTACTTCGCCATCACCGATTCGACGGAATTCCGAGCGCCGACCATGACGCTGACACATCGCGGCGGCATGGACATCGAAGAACTCGACAAAAGGGAGGTCGCGCAGGTGCCGTTCGAGGCGCTGACCGGGCTCAAAGCCTTCGTCGTCGCCAATGCGCTGACCGATATTGGCGCCCCGAGGGAGATCATTTCACCGCTAGTCCAGCACCTGCCGAAGCTTTGGGAACTAATGCACCACTACGGCATGACGACGCTAGAATTGAACCCGATCCGCATGCGGCCTGCCCGGGACGGCCGCCTGACGCCTGTGGCGTGCGATTTCAAATGCGGCTTCGATCGCGACGATCCGCGCTGGCAGCGCCTTGGCCTCCCGAACCACATCTTCGCGGCCGATACGTCGGACTTTGAGCATGAGGTCAACCAGTTGCGAACCCATCAGGGTCAATCCGATGTTTTCGTTATCAACGAGAAGGGTACGATCCTGGCGCCGACCTTCGGCGGCGGCGCCAATTCACTGGTCACCGAAGTGCTCGGCGAGGCCGCGATTATTTCTTCGGATTTTGGGGGCAATCCACCCTACGAAAAAATGAAGTCGGTGGCGCGCATCTGCTACAAACATTGGCTTGCCCAGACAAACGTGCTGTTCATTATTGGCGGGAAATCCAACAACACCGACATCTACGAAACCTTCCGGGCCATGGGAGACTCTTTGCGCGAGTATTTCAGCGCCAACGGCCCGACACCGCTCTATGTTGTGGTGGGTCGCGGGGGTCCCAACCTCGTCCGCGGCATGGGAGCACTCGCCGACACTTGCGACTCGCTTAACCTTCCGTACCGCTTCTTCGGCTTCGACAGCGCGATCTCGGAGGTCGTCAACTACGCGAAGAAGGTTGACGAATGGATGAAGGCAGGAGGCCGCTCGCAAATCGCGGTTCATCTCGGTCGGAAGGATACCGCATAACCGGCTTGCGGAGCGTGGGAGTAGCGTATGTTCAAACCGGGCATTGAAAGCTTTCCCTATTACCTAGGAGTGGCCGCGCTCGACAAAGTAGCTACGCGCGACGACCGGGTTTGCGTGCTCAATATCCTCGGCGGCGAGTCTCGGCAGGTCACGCCGGTTAGTCACGCTTTTTCAGGCGGCAACGTCGTCTTCGGCACCTCTCCCGGACGACGCGGCCAGGTTCTGCCAACTGCGATCGGCGATATTCCGGTCTTCAACAACGTGCGCGAAGGCCTCGATGCCGGCTTTTCCTTCAACACAGGAGTCGTCTATTTGCCGCCTTCCGGTGTCCGCGATGGCGTCGCGGAGCTCGTCCGTGTCAATCCCGCTCTGGAAAAGATCGTGATGATCACGGAGAAAATCGCCGTCCATGATGCACGCGAGATTAGAGCTTTGGGCCAGGCCAATGGAATCGATATTTTCGGAGCCAATTGCTTAGGCGTGGCAGATTCGTGGAATCGCGTGCGGATCGGCGGCGCGCTTGGCGGCGACAATCCCGAAGAGGTACTGCTCAAGGGCTCGGTGGCGATCTTCTCCAATTCCGGCGGCTTCACGACCACTATCGCCCAGTATCTGGCGACGGAAGGGTGGGGAACGACGACGCTGATTTCGTCGGGAAAGGACGTCTATATCCATTACGCGGCGCGCGATTTTGCTTACGCACTGCAGCGCGATTTGCGTAGCAAGGCGGCGGTCCTTTATTCCGAGCCGGGCGGTTACTACGAGCATGGTCTCGAATTCGGCAAGCCAGTTGTGGCGTGCGTGGTCGGCCGCTGGAAGTCCAAGCTGACGCGCGCCGTGGGCCATGCCGGCGCCATGGCAGGGTCCGGTGATAAAGCCGAGGACAAGGAACGCTGGTTCATGGAGACCTTCGGCGTAGACAGCATTTTCACTCCGGAGCGGCCAATTTATTCTGCGAAGGGCGCCGTGGTAACGAACATCGCCCATATTCCGTCGGCACTGATCGCGGTGATGAAGAAGAATGGCATCGACGTAGATTTCCCCCCGCGCGGCAGTCTCGCGCTGAAACCCTGGATCGCCAACGATCAGGGACTGAACTTGCCGCCGTCGTTGGCACTGCCCGCCGTCGAGGCGCTGGCGCCATACAACAGCCAGATCAAAGCACTTGGGAACCAGATCGGAGCTATTATTCCGCGACAGAACATGAACGACAAATCCGGCGCCTCAGTGATGGACGCAAAAACGCAAGTCACGAGCGTGCACGGCCATCAAATTCTCGATCTTGCGTTGTTGCCGCTCGAAGCGAACTTTGCCCTGCCGCTGGTTCATGAAATCGCTTCGGAGGATGATCGGATAGTGCTTGACATCGCGGTTGCTGCGGAAATCAATTTGGTTGGCGATGCCGCGCTTGCGGCGGCCGATGCCGCTCGCGAAGCAGGCAACTCGCCGAACACGGTCATGGCGGCGGCCGCTGCGATCATCGGTCCGAAACGCGTGGAACGCGCTCTGGCCTGCACGCGCAGGTTGATCGATCTTTTTGCCCATTCCGGGCTTGTCGATGCTTGCGACGAGACTTTCGATTTCAGCGCGATCAAGATCGATGCCAAGACCGGCGAATTGTTTTTGGCGCGAGCCGACGAGTCGGACGATCCACGCCCGGAAGCCATGCTGAAGGCGGTCCGCGATCGCGGAGGCAAGTCGATATTTCTCAAATTCCTGTTATCGCTCGGCGGGCGACCGTCGCGGGACGCGATTCTTGCTGCGATCGCCACCACGATCGCGTGGGGACCGCTAATGCGGAAGCGCATCTCTCGGCTCACTGCGGAAACCCTGCCGTGGTATCTACGCCTCTACGGCGTCATGATCGGCGCCTCGATCCCCGGTAAGCACCATCAGCACGGTAGCCTGTGCGGAATATCGCGCGACGAGCGCTTCAGCCGCTGGACGATGGCCGATTTTTTATTTCTGGCGCTCACCGGAAAACGGCCGACTGAGGCTGAGGCGCGGCCATTGCAGATTTTGATTGGGCTATTGATTTCCAACGGTCCGGGTTCGATAAGCGCGCAGGGTCCCAAAGGCGCGGTGGCTGCCGACGGCCCGCAAACGCCGAGCCGCGTCCAGATCAACAAAGCCATGCTCGGCTTCCTCACGCATTCCGGCTACAGCCACGGCGGCAACGGCTTTGAGGGCATGGCTTTCCTGCTGGAGCAATTCAAGGATGCCGACCTGAAAGATCCCACCGATCCCAAGCACAACCTCAATCTCAAGGCGATGGCGACGAAGTTCGCTGAGGCTTACAAAGAGGAGAAAATTCAGTCGAAGGAATCAGGATCCGACGGCCCGCGTGCGTTACCGGGTGTTCATCATCCGATCTTTAAGGGCAAGCCCGTCAATTACGATCCACGTGAAAGGTTCATCGCCGCTTTCATGGGAGAAGCGCGGTGACTATAACGTATTCCACGCCTTCTATCGCGAACTGGTGCAGGCGCTGTATGACACGGGCGCCTCGCATTACGTGTTTTGCGATGTCGATGCAGTCATCGCCGCGTTGTTGCTCGCCATCTTGTGGAAAGATTACCGGTCAGGTGCGCTGACCGAGAAGGATCTGGAGACGGCCGCTTTCAACGTATACCTTTACGGGCGGATGATTGGCGCCGCCCCAGAGATCGATGATCATCTTAACCGTGGAAGAAACATGGATACCCGCAC
>DATLJR010000129.1:0-72954 GCA_035538755.1 Pseudolabrys sp. | reverse complement strand
GCAAACAGGTCTTGCCCAATAGGTTGTATTGGCCTTTAGCGGACACTCCAATCGCGGCCGATGTCTGAACGCAGTTCGCGTGACAAAGGCGGCCGGTCGCTCAAGGACGCGCTATGAGTAACGGCTGCACGTTTGCGCCGCCTGCCATTAGGGGATTCGACGGCTCGATGTGCTCGTGCAGTTCTCGCTTCTGGACGAGCGCGCGCGCAATAACAAAGGCGTCCATCAGGCTTTTAGCTTGTCGGAGTGCGACGTTGAAAAAAGCATCGCCGAAATAGGTCCATTTGGCCTTGTCCCGGCAGCCGAACGACTGATGGTTGCCATCGGCCGCGGTGATTACGAGCATATTGGGGTTCGCGAGACGAGGGATAAAGACCCCGGAATAGCAGGCTGAGATGACCACCACCTTGTGTCGCACGCCCGTCCACGCCAGCATGTCGGCGAGTTTATACGGCGTGAGCGTTTGCGTGAGTCGTCCGGATTTGACAGCAAGGCCGGCGGGAGAGCCATGCGAGGTTAGAATCAAAAACAGAACGTCGTTCTCGGCGTCCATCCCATTGGCTGCCGCTTGCAACGACATGGCTAGGGTTTCGATCGTTGCACTTCCGCCTTTCTTCGTATTGTATTGCACGTTGATCGGGCCACTCCCGAAACGGCGCGCTACGATCTGTGCTGCACCGGTCGCCTCCCTTCTAAACACGCCTTGATCGCCGAAAAGGCCGAAGGACACCACGCTCACCTTGCGAGCACCCTCAACGGCGTGCACCAGTGAACCCGACGTCGCGACAGTCAAAACCAAAACGATGAGCGGTGCGCCGAGCCGGCTGACCCAAGACTTAGACGTCATGGCGAACCTCGTTTCGTGATCGCCGCCTGCGCCTCGGTCTATTGGAGGCAGGCGAAAAGCCGAGGGCCAACTATTGAAAATGCGCCGCTGTACGGGCGCAGGACCTCGTCAGGTAGCCCGCAGTTAGGTCATGCTCCCGGCGTCAATCAGCCGCTTTGCTTCCTCAAACGCTTTCTCGCGGCCGAGGCTATCGAGTTTAACAGGGATCATATCAAACGACTCGTTCTGGCCCGCCGCTTTGATCTTACTGCCATCGGTTTTGGTAATTATCGCTCGCCACGATCCATTGGGAGTCTTGAAGGTGCGGATGGTGAACCCTTTGTAGTCGCCAGTGCGGTCAGCATCGGTTGGCATGGCGCAATAGCCTGCTCGTGCTGGCAACTCGGCTGTGCGTCAAGCCAGACGGCGGATGGGGATGATGATGCGGCACGTTCGCAGCGGTGTTCTCAATAGTATGTCTCTGGTTTTTGCCCGTCGCTATAATGGCAGATGTCCACTACATGCGGGAGTCCGTCATGCGCTTGGTTGCGCGCCTTTCGATCTGTTTCATGCCGATCTTGGCGAATGCCGCTCAAACAGACGCCCAAGCTCCGTCCGACCCTCAAGCATATTGTGTGAATCACAGTGCCGACTTTTATCCGTATACGGGTGAGCCCTGCAAAAGCGGCTATCAACTAAGCAGTCCCCTTGACCCCCTGGTGGCAGCCGACAATCAGGAGACTACATCTGTTAAGTCAGATTCGCACGTATTTGTGCGCTTCCCGACGTGTCCCTGAGGGGATAGTGATGGGGTGAAATTTTGTGTGTCCTCTTTTCTGGCACCAAGAGGTGACGCATCACGGCGCGTAAAACCGTTCCCAGATGCGTGGACGCTTTGCGTAAAGCGTGGCAAGGACGGGTATGATGCCGCGGATGCGCGGTGACGAATGTCGGCTTTTTGGGGCAAAGCGGACATGCCTTTTTGCACCGCATATGTCTGCTTTTGACCCAAAGCGGCCACCAACGACTAGCCGTCATTGTCTACTTTGGGCGACCTGTGCGGCATCTCCGGCAAGTACACCGCATTACTTCGACTTAGGCGATGATCGCGATTGTTCGAAGCCGTGCTGCGCGTTGATCGCGGCGGCGCTGGGCGCTTAGCGCAGCCTACGCCATTCCACTGCGTCAGTGTGTCTAGCCGCACTTGCCGACGGACTCGCCTCTTGTCCCAAGAGACCAGAGACGATTCGTGCTTTTGCGCCGAATTTCAGGCGCAGTCGGTCGAGCGGTAAGACCAGAAGCCGATCGAGTAGGAAAGCCGCAACGATCACCAAGATGATCGTGAAGATGTGTCGCGGCCACGTCGGAACATTGTTCAGAGGCGACCATTGAACCAGCCCAATGATGAAGAGGTGACACAGGTAGATCGGATACGATAGCTCTCCGATGTTGGCGTCGATCGCGTTGTCCTTTGTCAATCTAAAGAGAAACGGGATTCCAGCAGCGATCAAAACATAAGGAAGTGTGTTCCAGATCAGACTGCCACGAACCACGTAGTCAATCGGCCAGTAGATCACTGCAACGATGAGAACCATGACCGCAATGCAGGCTTGCGTGCGTGACGAAAAGCGCAGATCGGGAATGATCAAATAGAGCCGATAGGCCAGAACGCCGAGCAGAAAATATATGAGCTCGGACGGAAACAGCGAGCGACTCCACGGATAGCCGGAAAATCCGGCCATCATCAACGCCACTCGAAACCCGAGTGAGAAAATACAGAGTCCCGCGATGAACCAGATCGAACGACGCACAACAAATGGTGCAATGAAGTAGAACAGCAACTCAAGACCGATGGTCCATCCTGGCGGAACCGGGCTGAGGTCAACCACTGTCGTGGCATTGGGGCCAAAGGGTGCCAGCGACAATTGCCCTCCGACCCGGTCAAAGCCAAGCCACTGTCCGGTATCGAGACCGGCCATGGTCGAGACCGACACCACCACATAGGCGAGGGTCGGAAATGGGAGTGAGCCAAGATCGACTGCGCCGATATTTGCGACGGGACTTACCAGCTTGTGAAATTGTTGGCCGGGCGGCACCAACAAGATCTCGGCGGCGACCGTCAACAATCCCACGACCCAATAGAGCGGAAGAAGGCGTAACAGCCGCGAGGCGTAAAAATCCGATACCGGAAGCGCGTAGTAACGTGTGCTGATCACCAGCGCCATGTAGAAGCCGGAGATGATAAAAAACCCCTTCACGGCGAAGGTGGCGCCGCCAAAAGCACCGAGATGGGAGCCTACAACGAGCAGCGCAAAAATGGTGCGTAGCAGTCCCACACAGCCCCCGTCGATTTGAGCTCCAGCTCGGCCTGCGAACTGAGCCAAACTAATAATGACGCACCATTTCGTCTACTGCGGCGACGATCTCCGCGGGTAGGTTCGGAAATTGGCTGACATGGTGGGGAAATTAAGTTCCGCGTCAGCTATTGGCCCTTAGCGGACTTCAGTTTTGCAGCGCAAAGGTCCGCTTTTGGCCCAAAGCGGACATGAGCGGGCCCTTCAAATATCGCTTTGACCCGCTACGATCGCCCGAAATAGGTGGCAATCGTACCGCCCAGGTGGAGTTTGATCGATGAGTGACCAACACGAACAAATTACGGTTCGAACCCTAGCCGTCGAACACCATCACGCTGAGGCGGATCGGTTCGTTGGCTGGTACGAGGAAATGGCAAGAAGCCGTTTTTCCAATGCATTTTCCTACGGCCGCCACAAGATAGATGTTCTGTTAGATGAGGTGCTTAAGCAACAGCAGGCCGGTGCGCGCATACTCGATGTTGGCTGCGGAACCGGAGAGTACGTGCGCCGCGCGAATGAACTCGGGTTCACTGCCAGCGGGCTCGAGCCGGCGGATGCCATGCGCGAAGTCGCGATCAAAAAGAACCCGGGAGCGTCGATCGTTTCTGGTATAGCGACTGAACTGCCGTATCCGGACGAGAGCTTTGATCTTGTGATCTGCATTGAGGTTCTGCGCTATCTCGACCTCTCGGATGTCCGGCAGGCATTGCATGAGTTGCGCCGCGTTCTCCGACCGGGCGGCACGCTGTTTCTGACGATGGTGAACCGATACGCACTCGACGGCTTCTTCTTGCACTATTCGCTGCTGAGAATGCTGAAGCCCCGGAGTATTGAGCGCCCGCATTGTGAGTTCGTAACACCGGCTGAACTCGCCCGCGAAATCCGCAGCGCCGGATTTTCCGCTGCCGAGTACCGCGGAGTGTTGTTCGGTCCGATGCGCATTCTCTATAAGATTAGCGCTGGCATGGCCCGGCGGATTGCGCCGATGGTGGAGCCGATCGATGATGCGATCTGCGCAATCCCATGGTCAACCCCGTTTGCGGGCCACCTTGTCTCGATAGCAAAACGATGAGTCTCCGCCCACTGCCCAAAGTGGTTTGGTCGCTAGATTTCGAGCTGCGCTGGGGCGTACACGATCGGTTGGGGCTCGATGCAGATCGCTACCGGAAAAACCTTGAGGGTGCTCGCGAGGCTGTACCGCGGCTGCTGCAATTGTTTAGCAAGCGAGGAGTGCGCGCTACATGGGCGACAGTGGGAGCATTGGGATGTCGTGACTGGGACGATTATTTCCGTCGCGCGCCGCCGCCACCGCGTTACTTTAACTCGCAGTTTGCCGTCAATCGCCATTTTGCCGATTTAGACCCCGATGGAGTGCTCCACTTTGCTCCGGATCTGGTCGCGCTCATAGCCGAAACCGCGGGACAGGATCTTGGGACGCATACCTTTTCGCACATTTATTTAGGCGAGCTCGGTGTAATGGAGGCAGATGCGATCGCCGATCATGCGGCGACGCTCGCACTATTTCGAGAACGTTTTTATATCACCCCGACCAGCTTGGTGTTTCCAAGAAATCAGGTTGCGTTCCTTGCCCACTATCGCGCTCAAGGAATCAGTGCTTGGCGGGACAACGAGAGCTCTTGGTATTATCAGCTCACACGCCACACAAATCATCCTGTTGTGCGGGCCTTTCGGGTGACGGATGGGCTGACTCCATGGCGGGCACGCGGCGGCTCCTTTTCCGATGGTCGATGTCCGTCAACGCTGTTCGTCCGCGTGGGCCTGCCGGAGAGTTTGTGGAGGTTACATTTGGCCCGTATCGTCAATGAGGTGCGCCGGATCAAAAATGGGGGCGTGCTGCACTTTTGGCTACATCCACACAATCTCGGCGCGGACGTATCACGCGGAATCCAGCGCCTAGAGCAAGTGCTTGACGTTATCGATAGGAAAGCACCGCGCGGCACCACCTACGCGTCTATGCACGATCTCGCGTAAATGGCGGTTCCGCTTGTAACTCAAAGCGTGGCGCCACAACCGGAGGTCAGGTTAAAGTTGCTGCCATAAGCGGGGCAATGGCGCTTGGCAGGATGTCCGCTTTTGGCCCAAAGCGGACACCGCCTAATGTCCATCGACGATAGAAATGCCATCGCCTTTCATGAGGACTCAACCGCCTTTAACTACGTCTCTGCATACACGACCGAAAGGTATTAGAGGTTCCTTCTCAGTGCTTACGACGAGTTCATTCCCAAAAATGTAAGATCCGCTTGGCAACTTGCATGTAATTCGCGTGCTAATGGAACCGACTTCCGGCGGTAGAGTCAGAACCCGCCTTGCGTCCGAAAATGGAAATGCAGATATGAGCGTTGCCGGAACGCCGATACTGATCACCGCGTACACCCGCGGCAAAAGGACCGCTACCCAGAAGCTTAGGGGATTATCCCGTTTCCACTCTGCGAACCAATCTCGCAGTTCACTAAATTCTTCGTCATGCCAGAGCAAACTCATTTTTTCGGAGACCCACCCAATGCCAAAAGACCATCAACTGAGCCGCTTTTTGTCGTTTCTTAAAGAGTCTTCGAACGGCTGTCCCTGCGCGCAAGGCCTCGAGCGTCGGCACATGCGTGTACACAGTCGAACTGATATTGGCGTAGACCATCGGCACCGACACGAACTGCGGCAGCAATGACACTCGCCTTCTGAAAACGGTCCAATGTACCGCATGGCGGGCATTTCGTGCCGATGCCTCACTTGCCAAAACCAGTTTGACCTCCGACAATCTTCATTCGCACTGAGATGCTTGCTTCATTCGCACTGAGATGCTTGCCACCGAACGCGCAAGCCCGGCGAACCTGGGAGGAGATTGATGCGCTATATGAAATTCGCGCTGGCCGGCGCGTGTGCTTTCGGCCTTGTCGGCCTGACCCCCGCCACCGCTGCAGAACCTGTAAAAATCCGCATGTCCTGGGTGGCGCCTGTCGCCAACTGGGCCTCGATTGTTCTCGAGAAAAAGGACTTGGCCAAACACATGGGCAAGTCCTACACGGTTGACTCCGTGCGCTATCAAGGCACGCCGCAGATGATAACGGCGATCGCCAACAACGAGTTGGAGGTTTCGAACCTCGCCTATTCGTCGCTTGCAATCGCGATCGAAAACGCGGGCCTTGATGACATCCGCGTCATCGCCGACGAATTCCAGGACGGCGTGCCGGGCTACTACACTCAGGAATACTTTGTTCGCAAAGACAGCGGCATCGACAAGGTCGAAGACCTCAAGGGCAAGGTGATCGGAACCAACGCCGGCGGCAGTGCCGTCGACATCGCCATGCGCGCAATGCTGAGAAAACACGGGCTCGAAGAAAAGCGCGACTACACCATGGTCGAAAGCCCGCTTCCGGCAATGCCCGCGGTGTTACTCGAGAAAAAGGCCGACCTTGTGCCGGCCGTGCTTCCATTCGCCTTCAATCCCAAGCTGCGCCAAGAAGGCAAGGTCTTGTTCAAGCAAAATGAAGCGCTCGGCGTGACGCAAATGATCGTTTGGACCGCGCGCAAGTCATTCATCGACAAGAACCGTGCCGCCATGGTGGATTTCATGGAGGACATGTTGCGGATCACGCGCTGGTTCCTCGATCCGAAAAATCATGATGAGGTCGCGCAAATCGCGTCGAGAATAACGAAAGCCCCGCCGGAGCGCTTCGGTTGGCTGTTTACAAATCAGGATACTTATCGCGACCCGAACCTGTTGCCGAACCTCGAAGCGTTGCAGCGCAATGTCGATGTTACGCGCGAACTCGGCTTCGTGAAAAACAAGATCGACATCAAGAAGTATTCGGATATCAGCCTGGTTCAGGAAGCGGCAAAACGCCTTCAGTAAATTTTCCGGCTCATTCGAAAAAAGCCCTGGGTGTTTCCCCGGGCTTTCCATTTGGGCCATCAAATCCTCTTCAGCGGGATTGCCCCGAGGAAGTCTCGCTTTCCGACATCCACTCCGAAATTTCGCGCCAAGGCATAGGCCGCCGTGAGATGGAAATAGAAATTCGGCAGCATGAAATGGTCGAGATAGTCGGCACCCTTCATCTGCCCCTTGTTGGCGCCAAGCGGAAACGTGATTTCCCGCTCGGATGAGGCATCGATGGCTTTCGTATCGAGCGTCTTGAGAAATGCGACCGTTTTTGTGATGCGTTCCTTGAGCTGATCGAGAGTCGTTTCGGCGTCCTCGAACTTGGGTGGTTCCACGCCCGCAAGGCGCGCCGAGCCATTCTTGGCCTGGTCGCAGGCGACCTGTATTTGCCGGCTGAACGAAAACATGTCCGGGGCGAGGCGCCAGCCCACAAGGACCGAAGGGTCGATCTTTTTCGCTGCCACGTGGGCCGCTGCCTTGTCGAGGACAGCCGCAAGGGCGTTTAGACCGATCTCGAAGACCGGCAAAGATGCTTGAGACATTGAGAAAGGCATGGAACTGATCCTTGTAAAAAAGGTCATTCCGACGCGCGAGCGGTGCCGCGCGCGCGACGGACGCAGCCTTATAGCTCAGCTTATTGCCGGAGCAAGTTGTGGTAAACGAGGGTCAGCTCCACCATGGACACATGATCCGGATAGGCGCGCGACGACCTTATGAAAACGAAGCGAGCGCTTGCTCTCGTCGCGCATAACCGCGCAAAAAACCGCCACCACGTGGCCACCACAACCGCAGTCCGATCAGCGACATGATCAGCATGCCGGTACCGACCCAGCCGACGATCTGGCGCCCGTTATATTCCGAGATTGTCAGGTTCTCGTGAAGAACGTGCAGGAAGCGGAAGAACGATGAGCGAAATTCCAGTTAGGGGATCGCGCCGTGGCCTGGATCCGATGGATCCATGAGGGTTCTGGGCCGCGATTGTGTTCCTGACCGGTATTTTCCCGACTATTTTTGCGGTGACCGGCATCATGATATGGCTGTGCGAGCGCCGATCGCGGGCCAGAAATGCCAGACGTGCCGAGGCGCAACTACGCCCGCTGAGCGAGCCGTCCGTGTTAGTATGGCTGAGGCCAAAAGGATCGAACGCTCAATGACCCTTTGTCACAAGTGCCGCGCCGTTCTGGCAGCCGCAGCCGTTGCCGTGAGCCTTGTTCTGCCGGCCACCGTTTTTGCGCAAACACCTCCAGTCTCGCCATCGGCTTCGGAGCCAACAGCGGCCACAACTCCACAATCGACACCCGCGCCAACCAGCCCGGCGCCCTCTTTCGGGCAGCCGGCAGCATCCTCCGCGATTTCTCCTGACATTGCACTGAAGTTGCCGCGCGATCTGTCGCCCTGGGGCATGTTTATGGCGGCTGATATCGTCGTCAAAGTAGTGATGGTTGGCCTCGCCTTCGCGTCAGTGCTGAGCTGGACGATCTGGTTCGCCAAGGCGATCGAACTGATGAAGGCGCGTCGGCATATGCGTGCCGAGATCGTGAGCCTCGCGCAGGTTCGCTCATGGAGCGAAGTGAGTTCGCTCATGAACGGACGAAACAATGGCACGGCCGCATTGCTGCGCGCAGCGGACGATGAGGTGCGCCTGTCGGCTGATGCAATGTCTCCGGAGGGAGTAAAGGAACGGATCGCCTCGAGGCTCGAGAGGCTCGAGGCGGCCGCCGGCCGTCAAATGATCCGCGGCACCGGTATTCTCGCAACCATCGGCGCTACCGCCCCGTTCGTCGGATTGTTTGGTACGGTCTGGGGTATCATGAACAGTTTCATCGGTATCTCGAAATCCCATACCACCAATCTCGCGGTGGTGGCGCCGGGCATCGCCGAAGCCCTGCTGGCAACCGCGCTTGGCCTCGTGGCGGCCATTCCGGCCGTGGTGATGTATAATATGTTCTCACGATGGATCGCCGGGTATCGCGCGCTGCATGCCGATGCGGCGGCGGAGATCCTGCGCATCATTAGCCGCGATCTCGATCGCGGCACATTCATTCAACGCGCGGCGGAGCGCCGCCGCGCCATATCTGCTGCCGAGTGATTCGCTATGAGTGTGCGTCTCGACCACGGCGACGAAGAACTCAGCGAAGTCCACGAGATCAACGTCACCCCTTTCATCGACGTGATTCTGGTGCTGCTCATCATCTTCATGATCGCGGCCCCGCTGGCGACAGTGGACATTTCAGTCGATCTCCCTGCTGCGAGTGCCGAGAAAACCCCTCGGCCTGACAAACCGCTGTTTCTCACGCTCAAATCCGATTTGAGCATTTCGCTGGACAATAACCAGGTCAACCGCGCAGCGCTCGCCGGCGCGCTGGATCGTGCAACGGCCGGCGACAAGCAACAGCGCGTATTTCTGCGTGCCGACAAGACTGTGCCCTACGGCGAACTCATGAGTCTCATGAACGACTTGCGGAGTGCCGGCTATCTGCACGTTGCACTTGTCGGACTCGAAGCCGAGAAACTCTGACCATGACGGCAACGATTCAGGTACCGCCCGCAAAGCACAGCTCCGAAGCGTTGCGATGGAGTTCCTGTTTCGCGCTGGCGCTCAGTTTTCATGCGGCGGGCGCGGCAGCGCTGTTCGCGCAAAGGGGCGAAGATTCTGATCTCGTGGCCAATGCACCGATAGTCATGGTGGATCTGGCGCCAGTTTCGGTGTCATCGAACGTTACGCCGAACGAATTGCCCCCCGGGCCGGAACAAAACGAGGCGCAGCCTGAACCCGAACCGGAAAGGCCTGTCGAGAAGCTCGATCTACCGCTCGAACGTCAGGCGGAACCGCTCGTGGTGGCCCCGCCCCCGAAGACGATCGAGAAGCCGAAAGAAAACAAGCCGAAGCAAAAGCATGCGAGCCTTTCCAGCGCGCCGAGCGCAGCCGATCAAAGAGCCGAGCGCGCCGCCGCGCCGATGCCGGGTGCCTTTTCGCGCAACAGCGATGCGGTACCGAACTGGAAATCGCAGCTCGTCGCACGGCTCGAGCGTTACAAACGTTATCCGTCGGAAGCGCAATCGCGCGGAGAGCATGGAGTTGCACAGCTCGCCTTCAGCGTCGACCGAAGCGGTGGCGTGCACAATGCACGTATTGTCCGTAGCTCGGGGTCCAGCATTCTCGATCGCGAAACCTTGACGCTGGCTGACCGGGCGCAGCCACTCCCACCACCACCGCCGGAAATCACCGGTTCGCAGATCCCGATTGTTGTGCCGATCCGCTACAACGCCCGCTGACTCCGGCGCCTCCCTTCGCGTGCAGCGGCTTGCTCGCCCAGCGACCGGCCGATCATCACGAGGACCGGCCCAGGCAGGGCTGCCTCATCCAGACGTTGCGGAAGCGTGGCGACCGGTGCAGCGACAACGGACTGGTCAGGCCGGGTTGCACGGGCAATGGCCACTGCTGGCGTACGCGGATCAAGACCCTCGGCAACCGCCTTTTCAACCAGCGCTGCAAGCGTGCGCGTCGGCATATAGATCGCCGTTGTGGTCAACGGGTCGGCAAGGCTCTGCCAGTCGAAATCGCTCGGCAACAAGCCGTTCTTCGTTGCGTGGCCCGTAACATATTGCAGTCGGCGCACGCGTTTACGTTCGGTGAGTGGAAGGCCAAGTCTGGCCGCCGCACCTTGCGCAGCCGTTATCCCCGGCACCACGTCGAATGCGACATTTGCCGCCCGGCAGGCTTCAATCTCTTCGGCAGCGCGACCAAAAATCAACGGATCGCCACCTTTAAGGCGAACCACGCGTTTGCCTTGCCGCGCGAGGCTCACCATCAACGCATTGATATCTTCCTGCTTGCAGGAGGGGCCGAAGCCGGTTTTACCCACCAGCATTTTCCGCGCTTCACGACGCGCAAAGTCGAGGAGATCGCGCGAGACCAGATCGTCGAACAAAATTACGTCCGCCGACTGAAGCGCACGAACGGCGCGCAATGTCAGCAATTCGGGATCACCTGGTCCGGCTCCGACAAGCGTCACCGAACCGTTTTCGACCGAAGTACCTAGACCTCGCACCTCGGCAATAAATCTATCGAAGTCGTTTTCACCGGGCTCATTGTCGGGATTGGACACCGCGTGCGCGGTGAACAGTTGCCAGAACTTGCGGCGACCGGAAAATGACAGACCGGACGCCTTGACCGCATTTCGCCAGCGCGCAGCCGCCGCGGCCCACGCCGTGAACCCATTAGGCAGCAAAGCTTCGAGTTTCGCCCGAATAGCCTGGGCAAACACGGGAGCAGCTCCGTCAGTCGATATTCCGATCACCAGCGGCGAACGATTGACGATGGCTCCAAAAGCGAAATCGCAGAACGCGGGTTTATCGATGACGTTAACAGGCACACCGCGGGCACGCGCGGCGGTGGAAAATTTCGCAGCCGCCTCATCATCCTCCAATGCCCCGATCGCAATAGCCGCACCGGTAAGGTCTTCGGCCGACCACGCACGATGATTGATGACGATGGCACCGCGCGGCGGATTTTCAGCAACCTGGACCAATTCGTCAGACGGATCCGCTGCATAGACGTCCACCAGTGCACCGGACGCGGACAGCAATTCGGCCTTCCAGGCCGCAGCCGGACTCCCGCCAGCCACGACGGCGCGTTTGTTGTCGAGCGCCAAAAAAACTGGAAGACGAGCCAGTGAACCCAGCCTCGGTGGTTTTTCTTCAAGCGGTTTGCGCGACACGTTCATCACCAACAATCCTCTTG
This sequence comes from Pseudolabrys sp., assembly GCA_035538755.1. GTDB lineage: Bacteria > Pseudomonadota > Alphaproteobacteria > Rhizobiales > Xanthobacteraceae > Pseudolabrys. The sequence goes on along the minus strand of DATLJR010000129.1, from coordinate 61,135 downwards.
AGCTCCGGCAGACACGAGCCGCAATTTGTGCCGGCGCGCAGCGCAACCCCGATTTGTTCTACGCTTGCCGCCCTGCCGCTTGCAAGCGCTGCGCGAATGACATTCAGGCCGACGCCGAAACAGGCGCAGACGAGCGGTCCGGCGTCGGCAATGCCTTTGGTCGACTTACCTGACAGGATCGCGCGACGCTCAGGTTCACTGAGGGCTTCGCTCTCGAAGATGGCCTTGATCGAATCCCATTGTGGGATCGTTCCAGCCTTTCCCAGAAACAGGCAACCCATGAACCGACCCTTTGCGAAAGCCGCCACACGGTAGATGCCGCGGGGCTCGTCAAAATACTCGGCGGTCTCGTGGGCTCCCAACAACGCACTGGCGCGTGCGCGCAACGCGCCCGGCGGCTCGTCGCTCGCGAACAGCAATCCGACGCCATTCGCAACAGCAACTCGCGACCACCACGTTCCCGGAGGCATCATTGGAACCGCGCGAACCAGAAGAAATCCGCGATAGGCAAATGAGACCGGCTCAATGGCCACCGGTGTGGCCTTGGCCTCAGGTTGACCTGAGTAAGGATCATTCGCCGGTGTTACCAGATCGCCGACGCGCGCGTCCGATGCAGTCTTGTCGTTCCAATGAATTGGCGCAAACAAGCTGCCGGGCTTCTGGCTGTCGGTGACGGCGACCTTAAGCACACATGCCCCATAAGGCGAAATGACGCGGGCGAAGGCTCCATCCGTTAGTCCCGCCTTCGCCGCATCCGCGGGATGAACGTCCACGAACGGCTCCGGCGAATGATTAGCCAGCCGCGGGCTCAGCCCTGAGCGTGTCATCGTGTGCCACTGGTCGCGTACCCGGCCCGTGTTGAGCCGCAAGGGGAAGCGCTCCGAAAGCTCCGCACTCAATGCAGGCGTTGCGCAGGCTATGAAACGCGCTTTGCGGTCCGCCGTAAAAAACCGTCCGTCGCCAAAGAATCGCGTCGTCGTGCCCGCCATTTCGTCGCGCACGGGCCACTGCACCGGATCGAGTGCATTGAACCCATCATCGTCGAGGTGGGATAGCGCACCGATATCGAAATCCCGCGTGCCCCCATTCTCGAAGGCTGACAGCGCCGCATGCTCGCGGAACACATCAGCCACGGTTCGATAGGCAAAAGCCTCGCCAAAACCCATGCGGCGCGCGATCTGCGTTACAATCCACCAATCAGGTTTTGCTTCGCCTGGCGCCTTCAGGAATGGACGCTGCCGCGAGATACGCCGCTCCGAGTTGGTGACCGTGCCATCTTTCTCTCCCCAGGCGGACGCCGGCAGCAGAATCTTTGCCCCTGCATCAATCGTGTCATTCGAAATCACATTGTCCGAAATGACAAAGAGGTCCAGCTTGGCCAGAGAGTTCCGAACCGCTCGCGCCCGTGGCAAGGACACTGCCGGATTGGTCCCCATGACCCAGAGCGCCTTTAGCTTGCCGCGCTCTATCGCGTCGAACATCTGAATGGCCTTCAGCCCTTCACGGCGAGCGATGTTCGGTGCGTGCCAAAAACGGGCGACACGATCGATCTCGGCTGGTGAAAACGCCATGTGCGCCGCCAACTGGTTGGCAAGTCCACCGACCTCGCGTCCGCCCATCGCATTCGGCTGGCCGGTCAAAGAAAATGGCCCCATGCCCGGCTTGCCGATGCGGCCTGTCGCGAGATGGCAATTGATGATGCTGGCGACCTTGTCGGTTCCCTGCGCTGACTGATTTACCCCTTGCGAGAAGCAAGTGACCACGTTCGGTGTGGTGGCGAACCATTCAAAGAACCGCGAAACCTCTGCCACGCTGAGTCCGGCGCGCCTTGCGGTTGCCTCGGTATCAGGTGCGATCTCGCGTGCGCGGACCAGTGCGTCTGTAAAACCTGTAGTATGGGCATCGAGATAGCCGTAGTCGAGAGCGGTCGTGTCGGCGAGGTAGACCAGAAGTCCGGCAAATAGAACTACATCCATCCCCGGGGCGACCGGGAGAAGTAGATCCGCATCCTCCGCCGTAGCCGTGCGTCGCGGATCGACAACAACGATCCGTGCGCCGCGTGCACGCTTGTTGGCGACGATCCGCTGATACAGTACCGGATGACACCAGGCGGCATTGGACCCAACGAGAATGACAAGATCGGCAATATCCAGGTCCTCATAGACGCCCGGTACGGTGTCGGCGCCAAATGCGCGGCGGTGACCGGCCACCGATGAAGCCATGCACAAGCGCGAATTGGTGTCGACATTGGGCGAGCCGATAAAGCCCTTCATCAATTTGTTTGCGACATAGTAGTCCTCGGTCAGCAACTGGCCCGAGAGATAAAAGGCGATCGCATCGGGACCATGCTGCGCAATGGTTCGCGCGAGGCCGTCCGCCACGCGGTCCAGCGCAGATTCCCACGCAACGTCGGTGAGGGTCCCGTCCGCTCCACGCAACATTGGCCGCAGAAGGCGGTTCTTGAGCCCCAGGGTTTCACCCAAGGCGGCGCCTTTGGAGCAAAGCCTGCCCAGATTGGCCGGATGCCAGGGATCACCGGCGATCACTGCGCCACCCTGCATATCGGGCTTGGCAAGAATCCCGCAACCGACACCGCAATAAGGGCACGTCGTACGTATCGTCGGCGGGTGGTGCGCGGGCGCATTCATCAATAGACGTCCTGCTGGTAGCGATTTTTCTTTTTCAGATCGCTGACAAAGACCGCCGCCTCTTCCGGACTGCGCATGCCGTACTGTGCGACGATATCGACGAGCGCGATCTCGACATCCTTCGCCATGCGCTTTGCGTCGCCGCAGACATAAATGTGAGCGCCGTCGGCAAGCCAGGACCACAAGTCCCGGCCGACCTCGCGCATGCGATCCTGGACATAAATCTTTTCGTCGCCGTCGCGCGACCAAGCAAGAGACAGTCGCGTCAAAAGGCCGGACGTCTTCATCTCTCTGAACTCGTCCTCGTAGAAAAAATCGAGGTCGGAATGTTGATGGCCGAAGAACAGCCAATTGCGGCCCTTCGCGCCGGTTGCGCGACGCTCCTGCAGAAATGCGCGAAACGGCGCGACCCCCGTGCCAGGTCCGATCATGATGATCGGCACGGAGGAATCAGCCGGCAGGCCGAAGGCGTGAGCCTTCTGCACATAGACCTTGAGCGAGCTTCCAAGTGGCAGGCGTTCAGCCAGATAGGTCGAAGCCACGCCCAGGCGCTTGCGGTTACCGATGTCGTACCGCACCGCGTCGACAGTGAGCGCGATACTGCCAGGTTTGGCCTTGGGAGAAGATGAAATCGAATAGAGACGGGGTTGCAGCGGATCCAGTGCTTCGATGAACGCCTCCGGATCAGGCCGAATGGACGGAAACTTCTCGATCGCCGCAAGTACATCGAGCACGGCGGCATCGCCGTCCGGATCTTCGCCAGTCGACAGCGCCCTCGCCTTTTTCCGCCGGTCACCACCGGTAATGTAGGAAAACAGCTGAAACAACATGTCGGGCGCTGGCGACAGCGACACGCCGTCGGTCAATACTTCACGCAGCGTACGGCCCCCGATCGGAAAATCCGGCGGCGCGTCGATGGCCTTGATGACGGCCTCGACCAAGGTTGGATCATTCGCGGGAAAAAGCCCAAACGCATCTCCCACCGCGTAGTCCAGGCCGCACGCGGACAGGTCGAATTCGAGGTGCCAGGTCTCCTTCGCCGATCCCGGCTTGTTCAGACGTGTCCGCGACGCGAACAGAGCTTCCGCGGGATTGTCGCGCGACCAGCCAGCCATCGCCGCGGCCGCCGGCGCAGGTTCTGTTGCCGCTGCTGCGGGTTTCACCGGAACGGTTTTGAATTCCTCGAACAAGGCCTTGAGCGTTCGAGCGGTTTCCTTGCCCCCCGGCACACAGAGGTTCAGCCTCTCTTCCTTGCCGGAGTGAATTGCACCCGAATAGTTTTTGCAGTCGTAGCCGCACTGGCCACAATCCTGCTGTGCCATTGCCGCCATCATGCGCCAGCGCAACGGCTTGCCATTGGCAAGGTTCATGCGCTCGGCGAGCGGCAAAGTCTGGTCGTGCCAGGGCGCGCCGCCATCGTCCTCATCGGCATTCTTGCCCGATGTTCCGTCGGAGAGGAGCGCCGCAGCCTGTTCCCCTGACAAGGGCGTAACGCCAAATCCGTCAAGCGACACAAGGCCGGCGAAGAAGCCGTTGAGCCAGACGCGCTGTTCTTCGGAAAATGGCGCGGTCTCGGGAATCAGCGACGGAATAGGCGGCGGAAGGCTCTGCGTCATTCGACTGCCTCCGCGGCGAAAATACTTTTCAGGTTTTTAACCTCGTGACGGCGCGAGAACGCGAGAAAAGTTTCGTCACGAGATGCGCGGTGTGCGAGGTAACCCTTGAGCATGCGCTCGATAACACGCGGCGCGTCCTGCGCTTTCACATCGCGGTAGACCTCGCGGCCCAAGGCGGCATGCGGCCCGAAACCGCCGCCGACGTAAATGTGGTAGCCCTCGATCTGCTCCTCACCCTCTTCGACCTTGCAAGCCAGCAAACCTATGTCGCCAATGTAGTGTTGCGCGCACGAATGATGGCACCCCGTGAGATGAATATTCACGGGACCATCGAGCACAACGCGCGCTTCACACCATTGCGCGATATCCTCGGCATGACGCTTGGTGTCGGACGCTGAAAAACGGCAGCCGACATTTCCCGTGCAGGCGATGAGTCCGGCACGGATCGGGCTAGCTTTCGTGGCGAGCCCCAGCGCATCGATCGCAGCTTCGGCGGCAGGCACTTTTTCGTCGAGCACGCCGGATATCAGGAGATTTTGCCAGACGGTAAGCCGGATATCGCCGTCGCCATACTCCTGCGCGATCCGCGCAAGGCCACGCATTTGCGCCGCCGTGATCCGCGCGATTGGCAGCACAACGCCGAGCCAGTTGAAGCCCCGTTGCTTTTGGGGGTGCACGCCAATGTGGGCACTTCGATCAAAGTCGGGACGCGGCAGGATCGCTTCCGAAGGCACCTTCGTTAGTTTGCGGCCAAGCGTTTCTTCGACACGCGCGATGTATTTTTCGATGCCCCAGGCATCGAGCACATATTTGAGCCGCGCCTTGTTACGGTCGGTCCGGTCCCCATGCGCGATATAGACACGCACGATCGCGTCGGCGACTTGCGTTGCTTCTCCAGGCCTGACGATCGCACCCGTATCGCGGGCGAAATCCTTGTGGCCGGTAATGCCGCCAAGTGCGAGGCGAAACCACACACCCGGCTCTGCCCCGAAACCCGGTTTCACCTCGACAGCCTGAAACCCGATGTCGTTGGTATCTTCGAGCACCGCTATGCGGCCGGCCCCGTCAAATCCAACATTGAACTTGCGCGGCAAGCCATATAGGGCGCGTTCATTGAGAATATGGAAATGCCACTCGCGCGCGTAAGGGCGCGTGTCGATCAGTTCATGCGGATCAATGCCGGCGGTCGGCGTGCCCGTCACATTCCTGATGTTGTCGGCACCGGACCCGCGCGAGCACAGGCCGAGGTCCTGGATCGCCTCCACGATGTTGACCGCATTCTTCGGCTCGATCTCGCGCATCTGCAGGTTTGCGCGCGTCGTGACGTGCGAATAGGCACCGGCATATTGTTCGGCGATATCTGCGAGACCCGAAAGTTGCCAATGCTTGAGAATGCCGTTCGGGATCCGCAATCGACACATGTAGGAAGTTTGCGCAGGCGCCGCATAGAAAAGGCCATAGAACCGCCAGCGAAAATTGTCGGCCGGCTTAGGCGCTTCATTCTTGCGCGCCTGCTCTTTCAGCCGATCGTAAGCGTCGAACGGATGCAATTCGCGCTTGAATTTCTCTTGATCGGCGAGCTTTCCGCCCGCGGCCACGATCCGGTCTTGCGCCTGAATATGGATCGCATCCGGACCAACCGGCTCGGCGGAACCGGAGGCTCTCGTTCCCCGCCCGCGCGCAGTTCGTGCCGCGGTGAGCCCGGTTGCAAACCCTTCGAGGTAGCGCTTTTGCTCCGGTGTGAAATCGCTCGACATCACGCGGCCTTTCGCTCGGCGAGGGCGCGGCCAAAAATGATGTCATCGCGCATCGGCTCGACCGAGCCTCCTCCGCGGATGAGATCGACATACCAAAGGCCGTCGGTGGTATCCCCGAACAGCACCGCGCCAATGAGAGAGCCCCTCGCGATCACCAGCTTTTTGTAGATGCCGAGACCGACATCGGAGAAAACCAGATGCTCGGTGCCCGGAGCACCGATAAAATCGCCGGCCGAAAATACATTGACGCCGGAAACTTTGAGATTCGTGGCTAGCACGCTCCCGGGATAATGCGCGGTTTCGCCCGCGAGATGCGCCGCAAGAACGCGCGCTTGCTCGTAGGCCGGTTCGACAAGCCCGTAGCAGACCCCGCGGTGCTCGGCGCATTCTCCAATCGCAAAGATGTCTGGCCGGCTGGTCCTGAGGCTGTCGTCGACGACAATTCCACGATCGACGTTGAGGCCGCCGCCATGCGCGAGTTCGATGTTTGGCCGGATGCCGGCAGCGACCACAACGAGATCGGCTTCAATTTGCGGGCCATTCTTGAGCGCAACGGCCTGCACACGCCGTTTACCGATAATCGCAACCGTTTCGGAGTTGAGGAGAACGGCGATGCCCCGCGCCTCGACCGCCTTTTTCAGCATCCCGGCAGCCTGGCCATCGAGCTGGCGCTCCATGAGCCGATCCATCAGGTGCACGACCGTGACCTGCGCGCCCGCCTTTGCCAGGCCGTGGGCGGCCTCGAGCCCGAGCAAACCGCCGCCGATCACGACAACGCGCGCACGCCGCTGCGCAGCGGCTTCGATGGCGGCGACGTCGGCGAGATCACGGAATGTCATGACACCGGGCAATTCCACGCCCGAAACGCCCAGCCTGATCGGGCGCGAGCCGGTCGCCAGCACAAGCCGGGAATACGGCAGGGTCGCCCCGTTGGCGAGCCTTACACGGCGAATTGTCGGATCGATTGCGGTTGCTGTGTGCCCGTAGAGCAAAGTGACCCCGCGCTCGTCCCACCATCGTGCCGATCGCAGTTCAATGTCCGATCGCGAGACTTCCCGCGCCAGGACCGCCGACAGCAGAACCCGATTGTAGGCAAGCCGCGGCTCTTCGCCGACAACGGCTATCGCGTAGCGGCCAAGCGCGCGCTTCGCGAGTTCATCGACGAGATGCACTGCCGCCATGCCATTGCCAATAATGACTAGCGGTTCGCTCATCAGCAGCCCTCGTTGGACTCTTGTTTTCGAACTCAGGCCGGGCCCTTGCTCGGCAGAACTTCAAGCGGCAGCGCCGCGTCCGTACGCTTCTCCGATCATGAAGCCGGACAAGGTCATGTATGCGGCGGTCCATGCCCCAGCGAGCTCGGGCGTCCATGCCGAGCCGAGACCCTTCTCCAGCGTCCAGAGCAGCGCCGCACCGACCGGCGCGTAGTGGGATGCTTTTACTCCGTAGCTGACATGGCGTTTCGCTAACGCGCTTGTCGCCGGCAAAATTGCATCAAGATTGGCGAACCCGCTGACGACCACGGAAAGCGTAGCCATGAGCTTGCGACCCTGCTCGGCCATGTCACCGCGGAAAAGCGATCTTGTATCCGGCGCAATCTCGAACAGGCGGCCGTAGAACATTGCCGCAGCCTTGTCGGAGATCGGGGTGATTTTGGCGAAGCTTTGCTGAATTACTTCGATCTGTTGTGGGGTCAACACGGTTCTCCTGTCAGCCGGCACCTTCATGAAATCGGCTCGCGGTTTCGTGGCCATGGATGCCGCCGTCCCCCGCAAGCCGATTTGCTCAAGGCCGAGAAAGCCGAATTGCTCGCGGCCATCACCGCCCCCTCACACGCGCGCTTCGGCGAGGTCGGCTGCAGTCGCCGAGTAGCTCTTGCGCAGGTAGTACCACCAGGTGAGAGCAAGGCAGCTCATGTAGAAAGCGAGATAGATCTCCAGCGCCAGCTGCGGCCCACCGGTTGCAGCAATTGATGCCCCGAAGCCGCGTGGGATGAAATACCCGCCGCATGCGCCGATCGCGCCGATAAATCCGAGCGCGGCACCGCTCTCGATTCTCGCGGCGTTCAACGCGAGCGCACGGCCGGCTTCGCCCGTTCCTTTTGCCTTCTGGAGATTTTCTTCACGGAAGATCGACGGGATCATTCGATACGTTGAGCCGTTTCCGATCCCGGTCGTCACGAACAAAATCAAGAACATTGCCAGGAAACCGGTGAAGTCCTTCGTCCCCACAAAATACAGCACACCGATCGTAGCGGCGCCCATTGCGATAAAATTCCAGAAAGTCACGATGGCACCCCCGACTTTGTCGGCCAGGAGGCCACCGAAGGGCCGCGATAACGAGCCCACCAGCGGACCGAGGAACGCAATGGCCACGGTGATCGACGGGAACTGCGTTTTGATTAGAAGCGGAAACGCAGCGGAATAGCCGATAAATGATCCAAACGTGCCGATGTAGATGTAGGACATGATCCAGGTGTGCTTGCGTTTGACGATGGCAAGCTGATCTTTGAACGACGAGCGAGCCGACGAGAGGTTGTTCATGAAGAAGATTGCGCCGATGACCGCTATCGTCAGCGGCAGCAGCCACATCAGACCTGCGTTCGGAAGATAAATTCCTCCAGGCCCTGGGGTCGCTTGGTAGAGATTGATCAAGCCAACGCCCATCAGGATCGGCGTCAGCAATTGCACGCTACTGACACCGATGTTGCCGCCCGCGGCATTCAAGCCGAGCGCCCATCCCTTCATGCGATCCGGGTAGAAGAAAGAGATGTTGGCCATACTTGAAGCGAAGTTGCCGCCGCCGAGTCCCGCGGTCGAGGCCACCACAAGCATCATCCAGAACGGTGTGTCAGGTTGGGTGACGAAATAGGCCAGCGCAATCGTCGGAATGAACAGAACCGATGCACTGAAGATCGTCCAGTTGCGGCCACCGAATGTGGTGACCGCAAATGTATATGGAAATCGCATTAGTGAGCCGATCAGCCCGGGCAACGCCACGAGCTGGAAAAGTTGATCGGTTGTGTAGTGAAAGCCCGCCTGCGGCAATTTTGTCGCGACGATGCTCCAGATCAACCAGATCGAAAAGCCGAGGTGCTCAGCCACGATCGACCAAATCAGGTTGCGCCGGGCAATGAATCTACCCTTCGAGTTCCAGAACTTTTCATTTTCCGGATCCCAGTCTGCAATCCATGTTGTGTTCAATTCGCTCGCTGAAGATTTCGCCATCGTGTCGTCCCTGTTGTTATGTGCCCGGTCGGTGCGTTCGCCGTTTTCCGTCGGGCCAACAAAAAAGCTGCAGCCTGAAGCGCGCCGTTGCGCATTCCCCAGGACAGCAGCGTTGCCATCGGCCCGTCGTTGGACCCGAAGCGCACACACGGGTGGCGCCTCTTGACGTCTTCAATTCAAATGCCGTGCCAATCCAGACAAAAAGGCATAATTTGTTGTTTTTACAAGTGCTTATGGGAGAAGACGTGCAGCGGTATTTCTTGCAAGGGTTGCGAGTCGCTGCTCAGATCCGGCGCAACCTGCAGAATTTTTGTGCAGCGCAATATCAGCGGACGATCGTGAGATGTGGCGGCCGCGCGCGTTTGCTTCGCCAAGATGCGAGATAGCCGGCGATGTCGGCGGGATCGAACGCGGGGTCGAATAGTGCACCGATGCCCGTGACGTGAGTATCGCGAGTGCCTTCACATGTCATATCGAGCGCGGAATCATAAAGATCGGCGCGAAAGACGTTTTCCGCCGATGCCTGCAACTCCGCTGACAATTGCGCCTGTCCCCATCGCACCATCTGGGCATAAGCCCACGCAGCCTGATTGACGTCGGGTCGATTTGCTTCGTGACCGCTGACGACAATGTAGCGGTCGGATTTTCGGATCGTGCCGTCTGCGGTTGTATTGAGATTCCCCGTCAACGTCCGGATAACGAGCTCCGAGTTTACGCCGAGACGCTGTGCGACAATATGCGCAACGGCTGCGCGATTGTCCGCATTGCTTACGAAGCTACTCGCAAGGACGAGCGCCCGCACAAGACGTGCAACGATATCCGGATTTTCCTCGGCCCATTGCTCACGTAACGCGAATACCTTCTCTGAGACGCGCGTCATGATCTCACGGCCAAAGTGCAAGATGTTGCCGACGCCCAGATCGACCGCCACCGAATTCCAGGGCGCGCCGACGCAAAACGCGTCCACCTGCTTGCTGGCGAGGCTCTCCACCATGTAGGGCGGAGGCAGCACAACGAGGCGAACATCTTCGTCGGGATCGATCCCACCTGCCGCCATCCAGTAGCGAAGCTGGTAGTTGTGATGGGAAAAGGGGAACGTCATGCCGAAGTTGAGCGGTTCAAGACCCCGCGCTTTGCGTTCCGATACGATTCGCGAGAGTACGCGTGCGGAAACGTTCGGGTCAGTCAGATCGCCGTCGGTCGCATCTGACAGCGCGGAAAAAAGCCAAGGTGACACCGTAATCGCATTGCCATTGATCCCCAGATTGAACGGTACAACGAGGGGCACTCGTACGTGGCCAATACCGAGGCTTGAGGCGATCGCGACCGGAGACAGCAGATGGGCAGCGTCGAATAGACCAATATTGAGTTTGTCGCGCACGTTCGACCATGACACTTCGCGGATCAGTTCGACGTCGAGCCCTTCGGCAGCCGTGAAGCCTGCATCGACAGCGACCAACAGGGCTGTCGCGTCCACCAGAGGAATGAAACCGATCCGAAGCTTTTCGTTCATTTGAGCAGCTCCGCTGCGGTCAGCACTGATTGGGCGATTTCGACGATCTTCTTGTTTTCGTTCATGGCCTTGGTGCGCAGCAGTGCGTAGGCTTTTTCTTCGCTGAGCTTTCTGGCCTGCATCAGCACGCCTTTGGCCCGGTCGATGACCTTACGTTCTTCCAGGGCTCCTTTGGCGTGGTCGAGTTCTGACTGCAATCGTGAGAACGCGTTGAACCGCGAAATGCAGAGGTCGAGAATGTTGGTGATACGTTCCTTGCGGAGTCCGTCAACAATATAGGCCGACACTCCCGCGTCGACTGCGGCCTGGATCGATGCGCTGTCGCTCTGATCGACGAACATCGCGACGGGACGTTTCACCGCCCGGCTCATTTGAAACATCTGCTCGAGCACGTCGCGGCTGGGATTTTCCAGATCAATGAGAATGACGTCCGGATCGAGTGCATAAATGCGCGAGAGCAGGTTTTGTGTTTCAGCAATTCGCTCGACCTGAGTGAACCCGGCCTCGCGCAGACCTTCTTCCAAAATGGCCGCCCGCACGGGACTCTCATCGACGATCGCAATCTTCAGGGCCGAATCCCGCTGCTCCCCCGAGGTAGCCGCGCCGTGGCTTGAAGGTTCCGACCCTTTACCCGTTTGCACCAAAATCCCTTTTCCTGCCGACATCCGTGGCTGTATCGCGTTCAGATCGGTTCGCCCGCTTCTGGCGAAGCAAGACCCATTCCACTCAAAAATGATTTGAAAACCGCGGTTCGGAGCGCAGTCGCAGCGCGGCTGCCTTATTTTGCGGCAGATGACGAGATTTTAGCGCGCAGGAGTGATGGCCGGTTCCAACTGAGTGGTCGCCTACGACACCCGCCGTTTGCCGGTGTTGGCGTGGAAGTCGGCACCATTGCCGGTTGCCGCAACGAATCCTGCGCGAATGGTAAAATCGCCGAAGCGCTCTCCCTTCTGCCGCTCCACTGCGTAAGCAGCGAGTACAGGATCAAGTGCGGCAACGATGCCCGCGTGATCGAGATCCTCGGCGTAGAGCTTGTTCATGCGCGAACCGTCGAAGGCCGCACCGAGATACAGGTTGTATCGACCCGGGCCTTTGCCGACCAAACCAATTTCGGCGAGATAGGGCCGCGCGCATCCATTCGGGCAACCCGTCATGCGAATGACGATATCGTCCGCGGAAAGAGCATGTGCCGCGAGTCTTTCATCAAGGGCGGTGACCAAATCCGGCAGATAGCGTTCGCTTTCGGCAAGCGCCAGCCCGCAAGTCGGGAGCGCAACGCAGGCCATTGAATTGCGGCGCAGCCCCGACCATGGCGCAAGGAGATTTGCCTCGCGTGCAATACGCTCGATTTCAGCCTGTTGCGCGGTTGGCACATTGGCGATGACGAGATTCTGGTTCGGCGTGATGCGGAAATCACCCTTGTGCACCTGCGCGATCGTGCGCAGTGCGGTCTGCTGTCCAGCACCGGCGACATCGTGCACGCGTCCGTTCTGTACGAACAGCGTCAAATGCCCGCGCCCGTCCGTGCCTTCGCTCCAGCCATAACGGTCGCCGGTCGAGGTGAACGTGAACGGCCTTGGTGAGGCAAGCTTGACCCCAGCGCGACGCTCGATCTCGGCCCGGAAATTGTCGAGACCACGATCCTCGATCGTGTACTTGAGCCGTGCATGCTTGCGATTTTTCCGATCGCCCCAATCACGCTGCACGGTGACGACGGCCTCCGCAATCTTGACGGCAACTTTGGTTTCACAAAAGCCCATCACGTCCGCAGTGCGCGGATAGGTATCGGGTTCGCCATGGGTCATGCCCATGCCACCACCGACGGTGACATTCCAGCCGGCAACATTGCCTGCATTGTCCGCAATGGCGATGTAGCCGAGGTCGTGTGCGAACACGTCGACATCGTTCGATGGCGGCACCGCGACTACGATCTTGAACTTGCGTGGCAGGTAGGTCTTTCCGTAGATCGGCTCAACGACCTCTTCCTCGCCGCCCGCGATCCGCTCGCCATCGAGCCAGATCTCCCGATACGCCGGCGTGTGCGGCAATAGATCGTCGGATATCGCGCGCGCCATTTCGAGTGCGACGGCATGTGCGCGCGACTGTTCTGGCAGCACGTTGCACATGACATTGCGATTGATGTCGCCGCAAGCCGCAATCGAATTCAGAAGGACTTTATCGATCGCTTTTAGGGTCGCCTTCAGATTTGACTTGATGACCCCATGCAGCTGCACCGTCTGCCGCGTAGTCAGCCGCATGGTGCCGTTGCCGTAGACACGCGCGACCTCATCGAGCGCGAGCCATTGTTCGGGGCTGAGCACGCCGCCCGGAATGCGCACGCGGATCATGAAGGAGAAGGCTTTCTCCATCTTTTTGCGCGCGCGTTCGGGACGCAGGTCACGGTCATCCTGCAAGTACATGCCGTGGAACTTCACCAGCTGCGCATCGTCCTCGATGATCGCGCCGGTGATTTCCTCGCGCAGGCCTTCGGCCAGCGTGCCCCGCAAATAGTCGCTGGCTTCCTTGATGCGCTCGTTGCGCGACAGCTCGTCGGTCATTGGCCGTCCAATGGGTGCAGGATCAATAGGTATCCTGCAGATAGCGCTTTTCCCGCTCCAGTGTCACCACCGCCTGCTCGGCCGCTTCGGGGGAAAGGCCTTTCACATCGGCATAGGCACGGGTCAGCGCGGCACGAACGTCCTTCGCCATCGTTTTGGCATCACCGCACACGTAGAAGTAGGCCCCGCCCTCCAACCATTGGATCAGGTCGGCACGGCGTTCCCACAGCTTGTGCTGCACGTAAACCTTCTCCGGCGTATCACGTGAGAAAGCCACGTCCATACGCGTCAGCGAACCGTCCTTGAGCGCATCCTGCCAGTCGAGCTGGTAGAGGAAATCGTGTGTAAAAGTACGGTCACCGAAGAAAAGCCAGCTGCGGCCTTTCGCCTCCGTCGCCCGTCGCTCCTGCACGAAAGCGCGGAAGGGCGCCACGCCGGTCCCCGGGCCAACCATGATGACATCCTTGTCGGCTGCCGGCAGCGCAAAATGCTTGTTGGGCTTAAGTTTCACGCGAACGTGGCCACCCCGTTTCAGTCTCTCCGCGACGTAGTTCGAGGCGACGCCTCTCCGCGCGCGGCCATGGCTTTCATAGCGGACGGCGGAAATGAGCAAATGTGCCTCATCGCCGACCTCACGACGGGAGGAAGCAATCGAATAAGCCCGTGGCGCGAGTGGACGGGTCAGTGCGCGAAGCTTCTCGGCATCAAGCGCGATCGGAAACGTCGCGATGAGGTCGATGAGCTGGCGTCCGGCGATCCATTCGCGCGCCTGACCTTGTTCCAGCAGCGCCTTGACGTATTGATGGCCGGTCGAGGAGGCGTAGGTCTCAACGGTTTTGAGCGAGAGCGTGGCCACGTCGCGCGACTTGATGAACTCGGTCCGCAACTTCTCGTCGCCTGCAAGCCCGGCAATTTTCAGCAACTCATCCACGTATGCCGGATCATTCTCGGGGTAAAGATCAAGCGAGTCGCCCGGCTCGTAGGCCGGTGCACCACCCTCGAACGAAAGCGCGAGGTGTATGGTTTCCTTGTCAGAGCGTGAGGAATTCAGGTCAATGTGCTCGGTTATTTCCGCGTCGAATATGTATGTGCTCGGCGTCGCCGCTGGCTTGGCGCCGAAATCGACCTCGATGACGCGGCCGGCATTTGGCGGCGCCAGCGCCTTTACTGCATCGTCAATCCAGCGCGCGGCCGGCGCTGCATAATCGAGATCGCAATCGACACGATCGGCCGCACGCTTGCCGCCAAGCGCCGCCAGTCGCTGGTCGATCTTCTTGCCGATTGCGCAGAACTCTGCGTAGGCGGTATCGCCCAGCGCCAGCACGCCGAATTCGATGCCGTCGAGGCGCGGCGCGCCCTCACCCATCAGTTCGTTATAAGCACGTGTGGCGCGTGCCGGAGGCTCGCCTTCGCCCCAGGTCGCGGCAATCACTACCAGCCGTTTGGCCGCGACCAGCGCGGACAGGTCGAGATCCGCCATATCGATGAGCGTCGGCTTCAACCCATTCTTGCGGGCGGCCTTGGCAAGGTCGCCCGCGAGCTTCTCCGAATTGCCGGACTCGCTCGCATAGACGATCGTCAGCGGCTCGGCTGGGCGCGCCGGTGCTGCCGGATGCGCCGGCACGAGGGCCGCGCCGGAAGCGTCAAGACCGGCCAAAAATCCCGCAAGCCAGGCGCGCTGAACCGGGCTCGCGGTACCGACGACGCGATTGAGAAGATCGATCTCCTCTTCGGCGAACGGCGCGGTCTTCGGAATTGGCGACATACTCATTCTCATTTCTCGGCGGCACAACCGGCGCCGTCGTATTTCAAGACGTCAGATGGACGCCGGGAACAGATTGTTGACGATGGCGAGAATGATCAGCAGGACGACACCAATGCCGAGGCTCCAGCCGATCAGCTTTTTTTCGACCGGCAGTAGCGGTTCGTCCTGCGCCTTGCGGAACTCCTCACCGACATTCACTTGCGACACGTTTGCTCCTTTGCTCAGCTGGCCAGCGGCGGCTTGACGCCGCTGAAGAACAGCCAGGAAATCAGCAACCCGACCCAGATCACAAAGCCGAAAAGGCTCACGAAATACACCGCGGCGAGACGGCCTATGCCCTCCTGCCAGAGCTTCTTGAAGTTGGAGAGCACTCCGATCGAGAAGAAGGTCAGGATGAAGAACACGACGCGCAGCGTATTGGCTTCACCCATCGCCGCCGGCACCTTCGCGGCGATGTCCGCTGGTGTCGCAAGCGCGAGATAAAGACCCACGACGAAGGTGATCAGGAAGCCGATCACGAATTTCGGGAACCGCTGCCAGATTTCCCAGACGCTCGCCTTGTCCGCGGTGCGATTGATGTGATTGGTCCAGATGTAGCCAAGAACGAAGGCCCAGATCCCGATAAAGATGTCGATGAACACCTTGATCGTCGCGGCGGCGCCGAGAATCCAGCCAGGTTGGTACTTGATCCCCTCGGCCGCGTTCTGCGCGAGGATCAGCGACTCGGTGATGGCACCACCGGCGATAGCTGCGCCGTCGGTTTTGATCGCGAGGCCCATCCAAGCACCCGCCACGAGCGGCTCGTGCGACAGAAAGGTCTGCGCCAGGAATGGCAGCAGCAGCACTTCGACTACTGCGAATACGACGACCAGCGACGACACCAGCACAGGGATCATCGGCCGGGCCCGGATCGCGCCACCCGTCGCAATCGCCGCGGACACACCGCAAATCGAAATGCCGGAGGCTAGAGGTGCCGCCCATTCACGATTGAAGCCAAACCATTTGCGGGCTACAAAGTAAACGACCGCCCAGTAGATCAGGTAAGCCTCGATGATGGCCGCGACCCCGCGCAGAAGCAGAGAACTCGCAAGCGACAATTTTCCAGCAGCCGTAACGGCGAAAAATCCACCGAGGATCACGATCGCAATTTTGATGTAAAGTTCAGGCCGCACTGCGTCCTTAATTGCTTCGGCGAAGCTCGGGAAGACGTTGGCGATGACGAGGCCGGCGATCAGCGCAAAAATGTAGGCGCCTTCGTTCGTGAGCTTGAGCGACCAACTAATTCCGAATTTTTGCAGATCGGCAGGCGTCACAGCCGCGAAGTTCGCGAAATTGCCGATCACCCAGCTTGCATACGCGATCCAGAAGACGGCCGTGAAGGCGAACGCAAATTTTTTGAGGTCGCTTTGGAGTGCGACTGCGGCCGCAC
This sequence comes from Pseudolabrys sp., assembly GCA_035538755.1. Classification (GTDB taxonomy): domain Bacteria; phylum Pseudomonadota; class Alphaproteobacteria; order Rhizobiales; family Xanthobacteraceae; genus Pseudolabrys. The sequence goes on along the minus strand of DATLJR010000129.1, from coordinate 44,622 downwards.
TCAATACAACGAGCAAGGCGAGATAGGTCGCGAAGAGCGCACCGAAACCGCCGAGCGAAGCGTAGGATTTCGAAACCGTACCAAGGGCTTTGCCGATGTCATTCCATACCGAGGTAGTAACCACCCAACCGAGCAGATCGACGTTGGCAATCCCCGCAAGCGCCAGAACGAAAATGAAAAGCCCGATACCGAGCGCCAGCCAGTCTTCGCTGATGCGCGGCGCGATTTCGACATTGTCCGCGCGCCGCGGCGCCACTTCATTCCAGGTCGCGGTAGTTGTGGTCATATGTATTCGCCCTTACCAGTGAAGGTGCGGAATGACGCCGACAGCGATCAGAGCAACCAGCGCGGTCGCTAAAGCCAGCGCCCAAGCCTCCAGGCCCGAAACGCGCTCCGAGTCGTGGGGAACATCGCTCATCGATCGGCTCCCATTTCCAGAAACAGAAGGTATTTAGTAGGAGATTATTCTTCAAAACGGCAATAAGTACCGAAAAATAAGAAGATCTTTGCTCTGAATGGGGTCCTTGAGCATAACATTTTCCTTTTCGTGGCCCTGTACAGAGAACGCCCCTAGCGCTCGAAACCCCCAAAAACGTATGCAAATCAACGAAAGTGATGCTCACTCCTCCAAGACCAGTCCCGCACTGATCCATGACAGCCCTTACTGATGTCCACCTATCGCCGCAGACTCCACGCGCTCCTGACCCCCTCTGAACATCGGCTGTTCGCCCGGCTCGACACGCCGGCGAAGATTCAGAATTTCCTCGACAAGCTGCCAGTGAATTTCGGGCTCGAGGGCGATACCGCGATGTCACCTCGTCGTGTGCTCGGCGCACGCATGGCGCATTGCGCCGAAGGCGCGATCTTCGCCGCGGCGGTGCTCGCCTATCATGGCAAGCGCCCTCTTCTGATGGATATCCGCGCGCTGCCGAGCGACCAGGACCACATCATCACACTGTTCCGGGAGCGCGACCTGTGGGGTGCAATCAGCAAGACCAATCATGCAATCCTGCGCTGGCGCGATCCCATCTATCGCAGCGCGCGCGAACTCGCGATGACCTATGCGCACGAGTATTGCCTGCCGGGTGGCAAGAAATCGATGTTGTCTTTTTCGAAGCCCTTCTCGCTTGCGCGTTACGCGCCGCGCAGCTGGGTCATCGCGCCGGAAGACCTCGACTGGCTTCTGGTGGATCTCGATACATCACCACATTTGCCCGTTGCACCGCAGCGTGCATTGCGCAAGCGGCGGCGCGCATCGCGCGTCGAAATGTTGTCGCAGGAGTTCATCGAATGGCCGGACCCAAGGAAACATAAGAAGAAAAAGAAGTCGCGGTCCTGATAAGCAATGTGTCCAGGCATGACAGTGGAAAATATGGCAGCTATAACGCGGAACGTTTTATGTCCTGAGGCAAGCGTGTGATGTCCTTTACCTATCGCAAACAGCTTACAATCGAATGGGGCCAGTGCGATCCCGCAGGCATCGTGTTCAACAGCCGCTTTTTCGAGATGTTCGACGCGAGCACCTGGCAAATGTTCGAGGCTGCACTTGGGGTCAAGCCGCACGAGCTTGCGAGTGCCTTCGGCATCATGGGACTCCCACTGGTGGATGTACGGGCTAATTTCATCAAGGCCGTAAAATTCGGTGACGTGGTCGACATCACCTCGCGGGTCAGCGAGTTCCGCCGTTCGAGCTTCGACGTTGAACACCGTCTATCGGTGGTCGGCGAACTTGCGGTCGAGGGTGGAGAGACCCGTGTCTGGGCGTCACGCAGCAAGGATGACCCCGAAAAAATAGGCGGTACGGCGATCCCTGGCGCGGTGATCGCGAAATTCGCTGGAACGTAATCGTCCCATCCATTCCCAGGAATTGGTCTGGGGAAGCTCTTCGGCGGGGCCCGCTGTGGCGCTAGTATCCCCCTTGTTACAACAAGAATAATGACAAAAAGGCGCGCAGAAGATGCGCGCAAGAGGGAACGAAGCGCTTGGCCCGTCTGCTGGAATGCAGGCTCAATGGCCGTGACCGCGCCGACGCGGTCGCTGACAATATCCTCTTGCTCGACTACCTGCGCGAAAAGGTTGGCCTCACCGGCACCAAGACTGGCTGCGACGGCGGCGAATGCGGCGCCTGCACAGTTCTTGTCGACGACACGCCGACGTTGTCATGCCTGACGCTTGCGACGACCGTCCAGGGCAAGCGGGTGGATACGATCGAATCGCTCGGCATGGACGGGCAGCTGTCGGCGGTGCAACGCGGCTTTCACGAGAAGCTCGGTTCACAATGTGGCTATTGCACGCCCGGTTTCATCATGGCTTCAGCGGGACTGCTGCGGAAAAATCCGGATCCGAGTGAGGCGGAAATTCTCGAGGCGCTCGGCAGCAATATCTGCCGCTGCACCGGTTATGTGAAAATCATCGAAGCGGTGAAGTTCGCGGTGGCCCTCGGCAAACAGGGTATCCCGCCATGAATAGACCCACCCCCGTGCACAACATCGGATCCTATGTGCCGATGATCGACGGTCCGGAAAAAGTGTCCGGCCGCGCAAAATATACAGCCGATATTGTTGGGGTGGGCCAGCTCGCTGGCTGCATCTATCGCAGCCCCTATGCGCATGGCGAGATTGTCGACGTCGACGTGTCGGAGGCACTTAAGATTGCCGGTGTCGTTGCGATCGTGACCGGCGCCGATTGCGACCGGACGTTCGGCGTCCTGCCGATTGCGCGCAGTGAGCATCCGCTCGCACGTGACAAGGTGAGATACCGTGGCGAGCCCGTCGCCGCCGTCGCCGCCGTCGATGACGTCACCGCCCGCAAGGCCATCCGATCAATCAAGATGACCGTGAGAGAATTGCCGGCTTACTTCACTGCGAAGGACGCGCTCGCACCCGGTGCCGCGCTCCTGCACGAAAAAAAGCTCGGCAATATAGAACGCGACGTTCTGTTTGAACTCGGTTCTACCGCTCAGGGTTTCGCCAATGCCGATCTCGTGCGCGAAGGCACGTATAATTGCGCCGAGGTTTGTCAGAACCAGATGGAAATGCATGCCGCCGTCGCTGAATACGACGCCGTGCGCAACCGCATGACAGTGCATGCCTCTACGCAAGTGCCCTACTACGTGCACCTGATGTTGTCGCAGATCCTCGACATGGACATGTCGCGCATCCGCGTGATCAAGCCACATGTCGGCGGCGGCTTCGGCTGTCGCACCGAAACCCTCAACATCGAGTTGATTGCCGCGCTGCTCGCGCGCAAAGCCAACGCTACCGTACGCATCGTAACGACGCGCGAGGAGACTTTCATCACTCATCGCGGCCGGCCTGAGACCGACATTCACCTGAAAATTGGCATGAACAAGGATGGACGGATAACCGCGGTCGAATGCGATTGCGACCAGCGTGGCGGCGCGCACTCGGGATATGGCGTCGTGACGATTCTGTATTCCGGCTCGATGCTTTACGCGATCTACGACCTGCACAATGTCAAGTACACCGGCCGTCGCGTGCTCACCAACACGCCGCCCTGTGGAGCCTTCCGCGGTCACGGGACCGTCGACATCCGCTTTGCTTTCGAAAGCCTCCTCGACCAGATGGCGACTGAGTTGGGGCTCGATCCGTTCGCCGTGCGCCGCACCAACCTCCTGACCGCGCCGACGTTTACCGATAATGATTTGATGGTGAACTCATACGGCCTGCCGGAATGCCTTGATTGGGTGGAGCGCGAAAGTGGCTGGAAAGCTCGCAAAGGAAAACCGGCAAGCGGCGATGGCGTGCGCAAAGGCTTAGGAATGGCCTGCTCGCACTATATTTCGGGTGCTTCGAAACCGGTGAACTGGACTGGCGAGCCGCACGCCACGGTAAAGATCAAGCTCGATTTTGACGGCTCGATCGTCGTGCTGTCAGGCGCAGCCGACATCGGGCAAGGCTCGACGACGATTCTCGCCCAGACGGTTGCTGAAGTCCTCGGACTCGATCTTTCGCGCGTGCGCGTCGTGACGGGCGACAGCGAGGTGGTGCCGAAGGACAATGGTTCCTATTCATCACGGGTCACCTTCATGGTTGGCAATGCGGCGCTCGACGCCGCGCGCAACCTCAAAAGCGTTTTGGTCGACGCCGCTGCCCGCAAACTCGAAGCGCGACCCGAGGACATTGAGTGCCTCGGAGAAGTCTATCGCGCCGGCGCCCAGGACAAGGGAGCAACATTCGAGGAAGTGGTGACAGAAGCGCTGAAGGACAGCGGCACGATCACGGTCACCGGCAATTATTCGACCATTCCTGAATCGCACGGTGGCAAGAAATATCGCGGCTCCGCCATCGGTGGCACCATGGGTTACAGCTACTCGGCGCAGGTGGTTGAAGTCAGTGTCGATGAGGAAACCGGGGTCGTCACTGTCGACAAGGTCTGGGTCGCGCATGACTGTGGCAAAGCGCTCAATCGGCTGACTGTTGAAGGCCAGGTGCAGGGCTCGGTCTGGATGGGCATGGGCCAGGCCATGAGTGAGGAAGCCGCCTATCATGAGGGGTTGATGGTCACCGCGAACATGCTCGACTACCGCGTACCGACCATCCAGGACTCCCCGCCGATCGAAGTCGGCATCGTAGAAAGCAACGATCCGCACGGCCCCTTCGGGGCGAAGGAAGCGGGCGAAGGTTCGCTCGCAGCGTTTCTGCCCGCTCTCACCAACGCCATTGCCGACGCGATTGGTGTTCGCTTCAACGACCTGCCTGTAACGCCGGACCGGGTCTTCGAGGCCATCGAGAAGCGCCGTCGGGCGGCTGAAAAGTCTAAGAAAAACGGGAACGGGTGATGGTGAAAACTGCGCACACCACACTCTCGGACGGGGGCCGGTAATGAACGCGCTGCCGGAATTCCGGATCGTCAGTCCGACAACGCTCACCGAGGCAATCGCGGCACGCGCCGAGAACCCGAACGCGATGCCGCTTGGTGGCGGCACCGATCTTGTCGTGAACATCCGCCGCGGTATCGTTGCCCCGCCAGTCCTGATCGACATGAACCGCGTGCGGGAATTGCACGCGATTCACGCAGACGAAAGTTCGATTGAACTGGGTTCCTCAATACGTCTGAGCGAAATCGCCCAGCACCCCGCCATCAACAAGCACTACCCGGTGCTTGCGCAGGCCGCCGCGCACATCGCCGGTCCAACGCACCGCAACATGGGGACCGTCGGCGGCAATCTCTGCCTCGACACACGCTGCATTTTCTACAATCAAAGCGAATGGTGGCGCAGCGCCAACAATCACTGCCTGAAGACAACGGGCACCATATGCCACGTTGCGCCGAAGAGCCGCGGCGTGTGCTTTGCGACTTTCTCCGGCGACCTTGCCCCAGCCTTGCTCACACTTGGCGCCGAAGTTGATGTCGCGAGTACAGCGGGGAAACGCACCATTCCGCTCGAGAAGCTTTACGTCGGATTCGCCCGACAGGACGTTCCGGTGACGGAGACACAGGGCGACGGCAAATATTTTCTGTCGCTGCGGCCCGGCGAAATCGTTACCGCGGTTCGCGCAAAGAATACGCCTAACCTGCGCTCGGCCTATGACAAAATTCGCATTCGCCGTTCAATCGAATACCCCGTCGCAGGTGTCGCGGTCGCGCTGAGAAAGGAAGGCGGCAAGCTTGCCGACCTGCGCGTTGCCTTCACCGGTACCAATCCGCGCCCGGTGCTGCTTGCCAGTACCGCCGAGCTGTGTGGCCGCGGGTTCGATGAACGCTTCATCAGGGGTTTGGATGCGCTGGTACGTGATCAGGTCATGCCGATGAAGACTACTTTCACGCCCGGCCATTATCGTCGGCGTGTCGCCGGTGTGCTGGCGCGACGGCTTGTCGCGCGCCTCTTCGAAGATTGACCGGATAGAGGGCGCGTGCAGCACGATTTCACCGAGCGCCGCCCCTACAACGCCGTCAGCGATTTCATCGACGCCAACGTGGCGCGCGGTCTTGGCCCGAAAGTCGCTTTCGTCGATCCCGACCGCTCACTTACCTACGGCGACCTGCAGACGCGCAGTATCCGCTTTGCCAACGCCCTGCGCAGTCTGGGCGTAGAGAACGAACACCGCGTCGCACTCCTGCTCAACGACACTGTCGACTACCCCGTGGCATTCTGGGGCGTCATTCGCGCGGGTGCGATTGCGATCCCTCTCAACACTTATCTGCCGCTTCCGCAATACGCCTATATCCTCGGCGATTGCCGCGCGACAACACTGATGGTGGCAGCGCCCCTTGCACAGTCGATCGCGCCGGTCGTAGACCGGCTGCCGCGGTTGAAAAATGTCGTGGTCGTCGGCGATCGACGGGATGATGGTGACGTGCATGGCCCAAGGTCAATGCAAGCGTTCGAGGACCTGATCGCCGGCGCAGATACAACGCCAGTCATTGCCGACACACTGTCCGACGAAGTCGCCTTCTGGCTCTACACCTCAGGCTCGACCGGTGACCCAAAGGGGGTCAAGCACGTCCATTCCAACCTGATGGCCACCGCGAGGCTGTTCGGTCAGGGCGTCCTTGGAATTCGCGAGGAGGATGTCGTGCACTCCGCCTCCAAACTGTTTTTCGCCTATGGCCTCGGCAACGCCATGACCTTTCCGCTTTCGGTTGGCGCAACCGCAGTGCTGTGGCCGCACCGTCCTTCTCCTGAGGGTGTCTTCGAGACAATGCGACGCCATCGGCCGACGATTTTCTACGGTGTGCCGTCGCTCTACACAGCGCTCCTCTCTCACCACGACATCTCAAAGGGCGCTGGTTCCGACCGTCTGCGCATATGCGTCTCGGCGGGCGAGGCCTTGCCCGCCCACCTTGGCGAGCGCTGGCGCGACGTGGTCGGTGTCAACGTGCTTGATGGGCTCGGCTCAACCGAAATGTTGAACACTTTCTTGAGCAACCGCCCCAGCGATATCCGCTACGGCTCGACCGGCAAGCCAGTGCCTGGTTACGACGCGCGCATCATCGACGAGCACGGGCGGGATCTGAGCGACGGCGAGGTCGGCGAACTGATTGTGCGGGGACCGTCGGCCGGCGAAGGTTACTGGAACCAGAGGGCCAAGAGCCGGAGCACTTTTGCCGGTGAATGGACCCACACTGGTGACAAGTACCGGCGCGACACCGATGGTTATTACTATTACTGCGGGCGCACCGACGACATGTTCAAAGTCAGCGGCATGTGGGTTTCACCCTTCGACGTCGAGGCGGCCCTGATCTCCCACGAGGCTGTGCAAGAGGCCGCGGTCATTGGCAAGGAAGACGCCGACGGACTGATCAAGCCGAAGGCCTTCATCGTGCTTAGAAATGGCTTCAAGGCGGATGAAGTGTTGTTGGATGCGCTTAAACTTCACGTGAAGGATAAAGCGGGCACCTGGACGTTTCCACGCTGGATAGAACTACGGGCAACTTTGCCACGCACAGCCACCGGCAAGCTGCAACGATTCAAGCTACGGGAAGAGGACCTCCGCGCAGGCCGCTGATTGGGCAAGGGGATGGATGCCCGGGACAAGCCCCGGATGACCACCTTACGCGATCTTCACGTATTCGAAGTCGCCCGGCTTGTTGTCGATGCCGACTTTGGGCGGTGCGATCCAGCTGGCGAACTCGCCCGGCTCTGTCTGCGGTTTCATCAGACTTTCAATGAAATCCCGATCTGAGTCCGATGGGAGGAATTCGCCACGACGCTTCTTCCATTCAGCGTCGCTGAGCAGGTTGCCCGCGACGTCCGCTTTTATACTGGAGAACTCACCGATGTGCCGGTGGAACGCGACGTGCGGCAAGTTGATCTGAAACGGAATGCCGATCTGCTCGATAACCTTGTTCCAGCGTCCTACCCCGGCATTGCAATCGACCACATAGTCGTCGCGCAGCCGCATGTTTAGCGCCGACAGTGCCGGTGAGTCCTCTTTCTGGATCTTGCCATCGATCAGGCGGAGAACTGGATAAGTGCCGCTCTCGAGCTGATGGTCGTCCTTCAGGCGATCCTCGCGATAACGGCCCTTCAGCCCGGCATGGAAAGCGTTCGCCGCATTGGTCGATATTTCGTTGCCGAAGAGATCGAGCGTCAGCGAGAAGTGCAGGTTCGCTTTTTTCTGAATGGTCGGCAGATCGATGACGCCCAGCTTGCGTACCTTTTCGATCTCGTGGGGATCGCTGATGCCGGCTTCCTTCATCGCTTCGCAGGTCCGCTGAATGATGCGCGTGACGCCGGTCTCGCCCACGAACATGTGGTGGGCCTCCTCGGTCAACATGAAGCGGCACGTGCGCGAAAGCGGATCGAAGCCTGATTGGGCCAGTGCCTCGAGCTGCATCTTTCCGTCACGATCGGTGAAATACGTGAACATGAAAAACGACAGCCAATCCGGCGTCTTCTCATTGAAGGCGCCGAGCATTCGGGGCGTGTCGGGATCGCCCGAACGGCGCTGCAATAGTGCTTCCGCTTCCTCGCGCCCGTCGGTGCCGAAATATTTCTGCAGCAAATAGACCATCGCCCAGAGGTGGCGGCCCTCTTCGACGTTGACCTGGAAGAGATTGCGCATGTCGTAAAGCGACGGCGCGGTCTTGCCGAGGAAGCGCTGCTGCTCAACCGAAGCCGGTTCAGTATCGCCCTGAATCACTACCAGGCGACGCAACATCGCGCGATACTCGCCGGGCACTTCCTGCCAGGCATCCTCGCCCTTGTGCATGCCGAAATTGACTTTGCGACCTTCCATTTGCGGTGCAAGCAAGACGCCCCAGCGGTATTCGGGCATTCGGACATAATCGAACTTGGCCCAACCCTTCGGGTCGACACTGATCGCGGTGCGCAGGTAGACAAGCGATTCCTGGAAGCCTTCGGGCCCCATGTCGTTCCACCAATTGAGGTAACCGGGGTGCCATTTCTCCAGTGCGCGCTTCACACGCACGTCCTGCCCGAGCGCCACGTTGTTCGGGATCAAGCCGTCATAGTCGACCTGAGCAATATTCATGGCAGCATCCTTTCTTGATTGAACGTGTACCGTTTCTCCACGCCGCTCACTACACCCGGTCCTTATTGAACGTTGGCGATACGCCGCTGCCGTAAAGCTTCAACGCGCCCTGATCGCCGATTGCGTTCGGCCGCTGGAAGATCCAGTTCTGCCACGCGGTCAGTCGTCCGAAGATCTTGGTCTCCATCGTCTCCGGCCCGGCAAATCGCAGGTTCGCTTCCATGCCAGTCATGGCGTCGGGCGAGAAGCTCGTGCGTTCCTCCAGCATCACTCGCAATTCGTCGTCCCAGTCGAAGTCCTCGTAGGCGGCGGTGACAAGGCCCAGCTCGGCCGCCTCCTCGCCCTCGATCGCCGTACCGATTTTTGCTTTGAGCGCGCCGAGCGTCTTCGGCTCGCCAAGAAAGCGGGTTTCAAGCCGCGTCAATCCGTTGCCCATCGGATAGGAGCCGAAATTCGACTGCCCCAGTGTAATCGCGGCCGGCTTTCGATTGTCGCCTTCGCGCGTACCGATCAGCATCAGCGAGCGATCGGCAGCGAAAGCCAGTTCCGCCAGAGAGCCGGCAAAGCACGAGCCCGGCTCGATCAACGCGATGAAGCTCTTGGCGGTCACATCCACGCGCTTGAAAACACGCTTGAGATAATGACGGATCTCGCGCATCAGCCAGTCGCCATTGGCTTTCGCGAGAAAGGCGTCGTGCTCGAGCACGGCCTGGGCATTGCCGTCGGTACGGAACAAGACGACGCCGATGGCGGCTTCATTCGTGCGCAAATGCAGGATTGCATCTTCAAGCTCGCGCGCAACGACGAGAGGCCAGAACTTCGCACCCAGCGCGTGCGCGGCTTCGACAGAAGCCGGCGCGCCCTGCGAGGGGCCACGCACCGTAACGGTTGCAAGACCCCGTCTCCGATCGATCTCCACGTCCACGTGGGAATACGAAACACGGTCCTGATCGATCTTGCGCTCCAGCGGTGTCAGCGTGATGCCTTTGGCATCCTTTGGTCGGTCAGAACGCGTGGCCACTTCCTTTGCACGCGCCGCCACGGCGTCTTTCCACTTCGAATTGGGCACTACCTCGTCGACCAGCCGCCATTCGACGGCCTTCGTTCCGCGCACTCCTTCCTCGATTGAGCAGAAGACGTCGGCACGATCACGGCGCACCTTGCGTTTGTCGGTCACACGCGTGAGCCCGCCGGTACCGGGCAGGACTGCGAGCAGCGGTGTCTCCGGCAGCGCCACCGCCGAACGACGATCGTCGACCAGCATGATGTGGTCGGCCGCGAGCGCGAGCTCGTAGCCGCCGCCCGCGGCGTTGCCGTTGATTGCGCAGACATAGATCTGCTTCGAATTTTCGGAAGCATCCTCGATTGCGAGACGGGTTTCGTTGGTGAATTTGCAGAAATTCACCTTGGCGCCGTGGGTCGCCTTGCCGAGCATGCGGATGTTGGCGCCGGCGCAGAATACATTGTCCTTGCCCGACTTGATCACGACGCAGCGCACTTCCGGATGCTCAAAGCGCAGGCGCTGCACCGCGTCATTCAATTCGATATCGACGCCAAGATCATACGAATTGAGCTTCAGCTCATAATCACCGAGGCCGCCCGTCTGATCGACATCCATAATGAGATAGGCGATGTCACCGTCGCGCTCGATTTTCCAATGGCGATAGCGCGAGGGATCGGTCTGGTAGTCGATTGTGTCAGCCGCCATCACATGCGCTCCTCGCAACACATCTTCAAAGCCAAGCCTTCCACCACGCTCGACGCGGTCTGGAAGGTGGCTCCGTGTGCATTATTATGCATCTTACTTATCACGCCAACATGGCCTCTACAACGGGCCCTTTTCCGCGAGCTCGCGCTGAGCCACTATTGCTTTGGCATTATAATGCATGTTACGGAGAGCCATGAGAAATGTCCGCACCAAAACTGCCGCCAGAGCGCCCTTGGCCAAGACCTTGACCAAGCCCACCGGCAGCCGTGCCACCGACGCGTATTTGCGGCGTCTTGGCGAACGCGTACGCATGCTACGCAACCAGCGCGGCATGACCCGCAAGGCCTTGGCCGAGCACGCCGACGTTTCCGAGCGCTATCTGGCGCAGCTTGAGGCCGGTCTTGGCAATGGCTCTATCGTACTGCTCCGGCGAATTGCACGCGCTATCGGCCTGCCCGTGACGCAACTTGTGCACGAGGGCGTCGAGCCTGCACTTGATTTCGTTTTACTGTCCCAGTTTCTCGAGCGGCTGTCGCCACCCGCACTCGCCGAAGCGCGCGAACTGCTACTCAAGCATTTCGCTGAGTCTTCGAACGACGCGCGGCGGCGCCGAATAGCACTTCTCGGATTGCGCGGCGGCGGCAAGTCGACGCTCGGCCGGCTTCTCGCCGAGCGCCTGGATATCCCTTTCATCGAGCTTGATCGGGAAATCGAAAAGCGCAGTGGCACTACTCTAAGCGAGATCTTCGACATGTTCGGCCAGGAAACATTCCGTCGTGCTGAGCGTGAGGCGCTCGATGACGTCCTGCGTCAGCATAAGGATTTCGTTATCGCGACCAGCGGCAGCATTGTCACAGAGCCGGGTACGCTCGAATTGCTGCTCGCGTCATGCTTCACGGTTTGGGTTCGCGCGGAACCAGAAGACCATATGAAGCGGGTTATGGCGCAGGGTGACATGCGGCCCATAACCAACAATACCCGCGCCATGGACGATCTGATCTCGATCCTGCGCAGCCGCGAGCCGCTCTATGCAAAGGCCGAGGTTGCACTCACCACGACCGGCAAGACGCCGGAGCAAAATTTAACAGAACTGTTGCATATCATGGCTGTTCCCGATACGCGCATGACCGCCCGGGCGGGCAGCGGCGTTTCCCCAGCATTTGGCAAAGCGAGGGCGTGATGGCGGCTGCCGCCATGACCGATAGTGAACGAGGAGCCGGCTGCTGCCGGGATGACAAGTATGAGTGAGACCATCAAGACCGATGTTCTGATTATCGGAGCCGGGCCGGTGGGCCTGTTCGCCGTATTCGAGCTCGGTCTGCTCGACATCAAGACGCACCTCGTCGATATTCTCGACAAGGTCGGTGGACAATGCGCCGAGCTTTATCCCGAAAAGCCCATCTACGATATCCCGGGCATTCCGATCATCAGCGGCCACGGCCTGACTGATGCCTTGATGCAGCAGATCAAGCCGTTCCATCCCACTTTCCATCTTGGTGAGATGGTGACGACGCTCGAGAAAATCGGCGATCCCCTTTTCCGCTTGCGTACCGACGCCGGCAAGACTTTCGAGGCGAAGTGCGTGGTGATTGCGGCGGGCGGCGGCTCATTCCAGCCGAAGCGCCCCCCGATCAACGGCATCGAACCTTACGAGGAAAAATCGGTCTTTTATGCCGTCCGCAAAATGGAGGCCTTTCGCGACAAGCGCCTGCTGATCGTCGGCGGTGGCGACAGCGCGCTTGACTGGACACTCAATCTGCAGCCCATTGCACAGAAGCTCACATTGGTGCACCGGCGTGACGACTTCCGCGGCGCGCCCGACAGCGTCAACAAAATGCGTGCATTGGTCGCTGCCGGCGGCATGGACCTGAAGATCGGCCAGGTCACGACATTGGAGGGTGCCGACGGCAAGCTGGCCGCGGCCTCGATCAAAGGCAATGACGGCAGCGTCGCGCGCGTCGAGGCCGACGCCATGCTCCCCTTCTTCGGACTCACCATGAAACTTGGACCAGTGGCGGACTGGGGTATCAAGATGGAGGATGAACTTATTCCGACCGACACGGCCGCCTTCGAGTCCAACATTCCGGGTCTCTTCGCGATCGGCGACATCAATACCTATCCGGGCAAGCTCAAGTTAATCCTCTCAGGCTTCCACGAAGCTGCGCTGATGTCGCAGAAGGCGCACCGCTACGTGTATCCGGAAAAGAAACTGGTCTTCCAGTACACGACTTCGTCGACCAGCCTGCAGAAGAAACTCGGCGTGGCGTGAATGCCGAAGATTACCTACATCGAGCACGACGGTACGCAGCACACGGTAGAAGCTGAGCTCGGTTCGACAGTGATGGAAACCGCGCTGCGCAACGACATTGCGAGCATCGTCGCCGAATGCGGCGGCGGCTGTACCTGCGCCACCTGCCTTGTTCACGTTGACGAGAAATGGTTCAAGGTCGTTGGTCCACCTTCCGCCGAAGAAGAAGAACAACTCGACGCGGCCTTTGAGGTGAAACCGACTTCCCGACTTTCCTGCCAGATCAAGGTCACGGAGGCCCTAGACGGGCTAATCCTGCGCACGCCAGCCTATCAGGGGCGGTGAGTATCACACCTCCGCACGGTGTCGTTTCGAGGCCTGCTCCGCACGCGAAGTGATGTTTGACAACACAGCTTCGCTCTTGCGCGCCGCCTCGGTCATTGCATTCGAGGCGTTACTGGCGAAAAGCTGTGCCGCCCTCTGAAACTTCTGGCTGAATTCCCTGGTCTGGTCGGCGATAGTCTGCGCCTGACGGGCCAGAAATTCGCTTTGACACTGTGCGAACTCTTGCGGCTCCTTGGCGCGCGACAGCTTCTCGCCGTACTCCATTGTGTTTGATAGAGTCATTTGTGTCAGCGACGTCATGTGCTCACGGACGACGGTAGCCTGTTTTTCAAAATCCTCGGCCATCTTTCGACTGACCCGCAAAAAGGCATCAACCGCCTGTCTGCTCTGGCCGAAAGTTTGTTCCGCAAACTCGCGGCTCCAGGTCATTCCGAAGTTCGCAGCCTGCATTGCGCGCTCGCTGCTTTGTTGCGCGAAGTCTGACGAATCTCTTGCCATTGCCCTCTCCCTTGAAGACACGCTGTGTCTTTTCTTGTGTTGAGTTTGGTGACTCTCCTCTTGGGCAACGGATTCCCACACGCCTTGTTCCTGCAACTTTGAAAAGTATCGCGAGAGTGGGCCGCGCAAGCCCCGCTTTCCCCTGACGATGCGGGTTCCGCTTGGATGGAGCTTGACACGACCCCTGTGGATAACGGGGCTTGGAACCGATGCATCGGAACACGCTGGGGGCGGCGGTCTGCTTTCCCCAATTCGATCAGCTATGCTGCCCATGTTCCGCTGGGAGCTGGGACATATGTCTGTTACTGACCGTATGCACGCTTTGGGCGATCATGCCAAAAGCAGCCGACAGCCGCCTTTGCGCCCGAGACCAACCGCAGGCGGCGATCTCGCTGCGGGCAGTCATTTTATTGACGACAATTCGTTGACGTCGCAGCCTATCGATGACGACGAAGTGAAAGCTCTTCTTCGTCAGGCCATCGAAGATCGAGCCGATGACACGACGATTGCAGCTATCGCTTACGCCGACGTAGCCCAACGGATCCCAAGCGAAGCGCACCAAGCGACCAATCAGTCGGTCGTCAGCGAAAGCGACGACCATCTTGCTGCAAGACGCGCGATTATTCACGAATGGGAAAACTGGTCAGCCCTGCACACGGATGAGTTGGAAGACGTAAACGCCGGCAAATATTTCTTCGAACATTTGCAGAAGAAGAAGTCTCACCTTCTGGGTTTCGCCTCCGATGATGGATGGGGAACCGTGCACGGGTGGCTGGTGCAGGCCGGGCGCATTGGTACGTGATGTAAAAATCGAGCCCCCGGCTTTCGCCGGAGACCTCGTCGTCACCTGAATCACAATCTCGAATTTGAAAAGGTCAGCCGGGACAAACCGAGAGGCCGCTGCAGGCTCCAAGCGTGAAATTTGCTTTCTCCTTCGTCGAGCCGGCTGCGATCTCGAGCGCTTCATCGGAAACAAGGTTGATGAAGAGCTCTTCTTCATTCCGATCGAGGATCGTCTTTGTCGTCATGGCGTTGGTCCTTTGTTCGCTGATGTTCAGTTGTCTAGCCCCATTGTCGGGCCCTAGGCATGCCAGATCCACTTGAGTGCTTCCGTCCGCGCTTCGATTTTGCCGAACGGCAGGTGATAGTCACCTTGCATCGTCGATTCATTCGAGCTGTGGAACTGACGGCGCGTTTCAGCGACGCGTCCAGCGATCGCGACCCGGCTCATCCAGTTCACGTCGGTGACAGACATGGGTGCCTCCAGTCATCGAAGCTCATTGTCTTAATGTAGTGCGGCGACTTGAGATTCTCTGTGATGGTAGTCACAGAATTGGCGATTTGCGGGCATGATAAACGCGTGACAATTCGCCGCTAATCCATCGCGATGCGCGAGCCTTTGGCTCCATTGAGCAGCCGCTTGAGATGGAAAGCGGCGAGGCGGTCCTCTGGCTGCTTGCCCACATGAGCCGCAAAGGCAGCAACCGCGCCGGCATCCTCGGCCTCAAGCAAGGCGTACGCATCGAGATAGCTTTTTGTCGCGGGATCGTTGAACTGCTTTTCCTGTAGCGGTTCGAATGCTCGGATCACCTCGCCCCTACCCCGCAGCACAAGCTCGCCGATCGGTCGCCCGCGAAAATTCTCGACTCCCTCGGCTAGCGCCGCGCTGACGCAGATACGGGTGCCAAGCTGTTTGTTCGCGATTTCAAGACGCGATGCCACGTTGATCGTATCGCCATAAGCGGTGTAGTCGAAAAATCGACCGCCGCCGAAATTTCCGACAATCGCCGGCCCAGCGTGAACGCCGATACGCGTCACGCCAAATGCGATGCCCTTCTTCTGCCAGCGCTCGCTGAAACTTTGCGCAAATTCGTCCAAAGCAAGTGCGCAGGCGACGGCGCGGGCGGCGTGATCTGGCTGCTCGCCAGGTGCACCGAAAAGGATGTGCAAGGCATCGCCGACGATCTTGGCGACCGTTCCGTCATTGGCAAAGACGATGTCGGTCATGCCCGAGAGGTATTCATTCAGGAGAGGCCCAAGCACGTTGGGCTCCAGCGTCTCGACCAGCGCGGTGAAACTTGCAATGTCGGTGAACAAAGTCGCGATTTCGCGACGTTGACCTTCCAGATCAACTGCGTCCGTGTCTCCAGCCAGGCGCTGGGCAAGGTTCGGCGAGAAATACCGGGAAAGCGAAGCATACGCGCGTTCGGCAGTGGCCTGCCGTTCACGCGCCTCTCGCAAAAACCGTATGTGGCGAATTGTCTTGGCGATCGTGGTCTCCAGATCGGAGAAGTCGATCGGCTTGGTCACGAAATCGAATGCGCCACGGTTCATTGCGGTGCGGATGTTTGTCATGTCGCCATAGGCGGACACGATCACAGTCATGATGTTGTCTTCGTTCTCCTGCAGTTTCTGCAGCAACGACAGCCCGTCCATTCTCGGCATATTGATATCTGTGACGACCAGATCGATATCGCCATTCGTCTTGAGTGCCGCTAACGCCTCAACGCCGTCGTGGGCAAACGTAAAGCTCACCGTCTTGTCCCGGATCTGATGCCGGAATTTCTGCAAGACGAGCGCCTCCAGATCGGGCTCGTCATCAACAACAAGGATCCGGGTGGTCATGCGGCCCGCTCAACGCGCGTGTCGATCTCGTTACGAAGTAATACAAAGTCAATCGACTTCGTAAGCAACGCGTCAGCGCCATTTTCGAGCGCCGTTCGTTTTGTTTCAGCATCATCATAGGCCGTGATCATGAAGACCGGTACATCGGGCCGGGCCTCCTTGGCCTTCGGTAAAAGCTCGAGCCCACTCATTCCCGGCATGTTGATATCGGACAAGATCAATATGAGCGAAGCATCGCTCGCATTGCTGATACTTTGCAACGCCACCGGAGCAGATTGCGCGAATTCCATGGTAAAGCGGCCGGTGCCGAGATCGCGTCGAAAATGCTGCCGAAACAGCATCTCAACATCGGGCTCGTCATCGACAACGAGAATGAGAAGGTTCACGCGGGTGCTCCTGTCTTGGCCAGTATTGCTGACTTGCGTGGAAGAACGATACGAAATTCGGTGTATTCTCCGGGGGCAGTGTCGACATCGATCGATCCGCCGTGCTGCTTGACGATGATATCGTGGCTGATCGAGAGGCCCAGTCCCGTGCCCTCACCCGCGGGTTTGGTGGTGAAGAAAGGGTTGAACATCCGCTCCCTCACCTCAGGCGGAATGCCGTTGCCATTGTCGCGAATCCTGATTTCGACGCTGTCGCCGAGGTTTTTCGTCGAAACCGCCAGAGTGGGTTCGTAGCCACCGGCTCCAGCCTGTGCCTTGCGATTTGTCGCAGCATAGAAGCCGTTAGAAATCAGGTTGAGGAGTACCCTCGTTATCTCCTGTGGAAAGAGATCGGCCTCGCCTGCCGCCGGGTCGAATGACCGCTGCAGCGTGATGTTGAAACCCTGCTTTTCGGCCCGGGCCCCATGATATGCGAGGTTGAGGCTTTCCTCGACAACGGCATTGATGTCGACCGGCCGGTGCTCGCCGGACCCCTGGCGCGAATGAAGCAGCATGTTCTTGACGATCGAATCGGCACGCTTGCCATGCTGCACGACCTTTTCGAGGTTGCTCTGCAACATTTCCATGAGCTCGGTCAGCTGGGCGCCGGTCTTTTCATCCAGCTTGACGACTTCCAGCGCTTCCATGATCTCATCGATCAACTCGGTGGAAAGAGCGGAGAAATTATTGACGAAATTGAGCGGGTTCTTGATTTCGTGCGCAATGCCGGCGGTAAGCTGACCGAGTGAGGCAAGCTTTTCCGTCTGCACGAGTCGATCCTGCGCGGTCCGCAAGTCTTCTAGCGATTTTGTTAGCGCTGCCGTGCGCGCTTGCACTTCATTGAACAGCCTGGCGTTCTCGATCGCAATCACCGCCTGGTCGGCGAAAGTACTTATGATCTCGATCTGCTTTTCGGTGAATGCTTCCGGGACTGACTTCGTCATGCACATGACGCCGATGCAATTTCCCTCGCGCACCAACGGCACACCGAGCATTGCGCGGAACCCAGCAAGCTTTTGCCCTTCGTGCCAGGTGTATTCCGCATCGGCCAGAACATCGGGGATGTGGACTGGCGCCAGTTCGTCTGCCGTTCGGGCGACTAATGTCCCTCGGCCCCGCCGGATCGGATTTGCCTTCAAGTATTCCTGATACTCGAGCGAGAAGCCATTGTGCGCAGTCAGGCGAAAAAACTCCTCTTCGTCTCGGAGAAAGATTTGCACGTTCTCCGCCTGGCACAGTCTACCCGCCGATTCGACCAGGGTATTGAGCACGGATTGAACATCGAACGCTGAGCGGCTGATGACTTTAAGCACGTCGGCGGTCGCGGTCTGCTGATCAAGCGAATGCCGCAACTCGCTAAGAAGGCGCGTATTCTCAATGGCGATGACTGCCTGCGCAGCAAAGTTTTCGAGTAGCGCGATCTGTTTCTCAGCGAATGGCCGGACCTCCTGCCGGTAGATAAGGATGGCGCCGATCAAGGCGTCGTCCTTCACCATGGGCACACAGACGCTCGAGCGGGCGCCCCCGAGCCTGCCCGAAACCCCAACGACGGACTCGGCGGCGTAATCGGCCGTATGCGTCACCTTCTTCGTGCGC
Organism: Pseudolabrys sp.; assembly: GCA_035538755.1. GTDB lineage: Bacteria > Pseudomonadota > Alphaproteobacteria > Rhizobiales > Xanthobacteraceae > Pseudolabrys. The sequence continues at coordinate 26,217 of DATLJR010000129.1, read as the reverse complement.
AGAACCTGATCGAGCTGACTGCCCGGCGTCGTCTGGAAAGGCCCACGCTGACTTTGAAAATCGGTATATTCGCGAGGCGCGCCCACATCCGCCGCGTATCGGAACGCACTTCCATCGTAAAGGAACATCGTCCCGAACTTGGCCTGACAGATGCGCGTCGCATTTTCCAGCATTGCGTGAAAGACCGGCTTCAATTCGCCGGGAGAAGAACTGATGACGCTGAGCACATCGGACGTTGCCGTCTGCTGCTCCAGCGAGTCCCGCAATTCGTAGAGCAGCCGCGTATTTTCGATGGCGATGACGGCTTGGTCGGCAAACGTCGTCACCAGCTCGATCTGCTTTTCCGCAAATGGTTCCGGTCTGGTCTTCCCGACGAAGATGACGCCGACGATATCGTTCTGGCGCAGGAGCGGAACGCCGAGTGCGGCACGATAACCGGCGATCTTTTGCGGTCCGCTCCACGTGTAGTCGGGATCGGCGAGGACGTCCGTAACATGGACCGCTCTCGCTTCGAGCGCTGCACGTCCGGTAACGCTGCCGCGATCCATCGGAACATCCAGCGGCTTGAAATAGTCTCGGATCATCGCGCGGGTATCAGGATCGTTGCCGTAGCTCGCGACCCAGTGAAGATAGTTGCCCTCGCGCTGGAAGACCCAGGCGTAGTCTGCTTCGCATAGGCGCGTCGCCGATTCGACCAGCGTATCGAGCACCGTCTGCAGGTCGAAAGTCGAACGGCTGATGACCTTCAGCACGTCCGCGGTGGCCGTCTGCTGCTGCAGCGATTCAGAAAGATCGTCCGTGCGTTCGCGCAGCTCCTTGAATAATCGTGTGTTCTCGATCGCAATAACCGCCTGACTGGCGAAGGTTTTCACGAGTGCCAATTGTTTGTCTGACAGAGGCCCCGGCCGCGTGCGAATAATACTCAGGCAGCCGATTGCCACGTCACCGCGCATCATCGGAACACTCGTCACCGCCCGGTAACCGCTGTCGTCAAAATTTTTCGCGCCAACGGTGAACTGCGCCGGCGGTTTTCGAACGTCGGGGATGTCCACAACCTTGGCGTCAAGAATGGCGGTGCTGTTTACATAGTCCCGCGTGAGCGGGATCGGAAATTTTCCTCTCCACACCTCGGCACGCACGGGGTCATTTTCATTGATCGCAGCGGCTTTGACCTGATCGCCGTCGACGAGAGCCAGGCTCACCGCAGCATCTGAAAAAAGATTCAGAGCACTCTGCACGATCGTGTCGAACACCGGCTGAGTATTGGTTGGTGAATTGCTGATAACCTGAAGAATCTTGGAAGTCGCGGTCTGCTGCTCGAGCGCCTCACTGGTCTCATTGAACAGCCGCACATTCTCGATCGCGATTACAGCCTGGTCGGCAAAGCTCTCGACCAGCGCGATTTGCTGCGGCGTGAAGGGCTCGGTTCTCGTGCGCGTAAGGAACAATACGCCGATGGGCGTGCCTTCACGCAAGAGCGGCACCCCGAGGGCTGTTCGATAGCTGCCAAGTTTCAGCACGCCCTGCAAATGATATTCGGAATCATTTTGCAGATCGGCGACCTGAGTCACGCGCCCTTCTTTAAGAGTGCGGCCGACAACCGATCCGCGTCCGGGCGCGATGGTCAGGCTTTCAAGGTATTCTATGTTCTCACGTGCCTCGCGCCTCTTGCCCGACACCGCATAGCCCGCCGCAAGCTGAAAACCTCCGCCGCCCGGCCGCCAGATGTTGACCATTTCGGCACTGCAAAGTTGCGCGGCAGATTGCACCAGGGTGTCGAGCACCGTCTGCAGATCGAAAGCCGAGCGGCTGATGACCTTCAATACGTCGGCCGTCGCAGTCTGTTGCTGGAGCGATTTCGAAAGGTCGTCCGTACGATTTTTGAGTTCGTTCAGGAGCCGCGCATTCTCAATCGCGATCGCGGCCTGCGCGGCGAAGTTTTTGACAAGCTCGATCTGCTTGTCCGTGAAAGGGCGAACTTCCTGACGATAAACGATTATGACGCCGATCAGTTCGTCGTCCTTGACCATCGGAACTGCGAAAACGGTTCGAGCATTGGCGAGCTTGATGGGACCCACGTGCATCAGACCTGATCCGCCGTAGCCTTTCACCTTTCTCACATCGGCTATCTGAACCGCCTTCCTTGTCATGGCGGCTCGAGCGAGAGCAGTCCCCGGTACAGCGCGAGTCAGAGGCTCGCGGCGGTGAAGTTCGACGTACTCGGGAGGAGCGCCATGCATGGCGCCAATACGAAAAAAATCGCCGTCTCGCAGCCAGAGATTACCGAATTTGGCCCCGCAAAAGCGCACGGCATTCTCGAGGACGACCCGGAATACGGGCGCAAGGTCACCTCGCGATGAACTGACGACTTCGAGCACTTTCGAGGTCGCGGCCTGCTGCTCCTGCAGTTCACGCAGCTCGCGATTGCGCTGGTCAAGCTGTTGGTGGAGAGCCGGCTCCGGGGAACCGTCGAGCGGCTTGCGTTGCGGACGGCGCTTGGCCGTCGGCGGCCTTTTTACCCGCGTCCCGCTACGTCCACCCTCTGCGCCGCCAAGTCGTTTCAATGCCGCCCCCGGGGCAAAAAACGGTCTATTTTCAAGCCTATTGCAGCATGGTTTCGGCGAGTTGGGAACTGGGCCAGGGACCATCCAAAGATTTGTTCAGGGCAACAAATCCGGGCCGTTTGGCGTCACCCGATTGCGCGTACATCGCCGCGTAACTCCCCCGTTGGGAGGTGGCGAACGGTCGGCGCGTTCGGTTAACACGCGATGGTCGATGCCTAATAGTCGTGGACGAGGGTGGCATTTCCAATACACTCTTTCGCTACCTTACGTCCGAGAGCAAACAATCGCCGTGCCGGCCGGAAATCCTGACGCTGTCCCCGCGTATGTCCAAAATAAATCCCAACCCATTCACGACCCGACCTGAGATCGACGGCACTTTTGGCGTCGTGACGTCGACCCACTGGATCGCGACAGCGGTCGGCATGGCGACGCTGGAAAAAGGCGGCAACGCCTACGACGCCGCTGTGGCAACGGCCTTTACGCTTCAAGTTGTCGAGCCTCACCTCAACGGACCCGGCGGCGACGTCCCGGTGATCCTTCACGACGTCAAGCGTGGACGCACGGACGTCATCTGCGGACAGGGCCCAGCCCCGGCCAAGGCCACGATCGCGCACTATCGTGCCGAAGGCATCGACATCATTCCGGGGACGGGCTTGCTTGCTGCTTGCGTGCCGGGAATGTTCGACACGTGGATGGTGCTGCTACGTGACTACGGTAGCATGACGCTTACCGAGATGCTCAGCCCCGCCATCAGTTATGCCGAACATGGTCATCCCCTGGTCGAGCGCGCCAATGCAACGATCGCCTTGGTTCAAGACCTGTTTCGCGAGCATTGGCCGACGTCGGCGGCGGTCTATCTTCCCGGCGGGCGCGTGCCGGCGACAGGCACCCTCTTCACGAACAGGACTCTCGCGGCGACCTATTCGCGGGTGTTGAAGGAGGCCGAAAGTGCGGGCGTCGACCGCGTTGTGCAAATCGAGCGCGCACGGAAGGTCTGGTCGCAAGGTTTTGTCGCCGAGGCCATCGATCGCTTCTGCCGCACCCAGGAAATCATGGATGTCAGCGGTGAGCGGCACCGTGGCGTCTTGACCGGAAACGACATGGCGAGTTGGGGGGCCCATGTCGAAGCTCCTCTGACATACGACTACGGCCGCTATACCGTCTGCAAGGCGGGCGTCTGGAGCCAGGGACCGGTCCTGCTCCAGCAACTGGCACTGCTGAAAGGCATGGGCCTTGACGATCTTCATCCGACGAGTGCGGATTTCATCCATCTGCAGGTCGAGGCCGCAAAGCTGGCCTTCGCCGATCGTGAAAAATTCTATGGCGATCCAGAATTTGTCAAAGTGCCAATCGAGACCTTGCTGTCGGATACCTACAACGCCGATCGTCGCAAGCTCATCACCGAAAAGGCTTCGCTCGAATTAAGGCCCGGATCGGTCGAAGGGTTCGGGGCGATCGTCGAGCTGCGTCGTGAAACCGGCGCTCGGCTTGCCGTCAGCGCGCTCGGCGCGGGCGAGCCAACCGTTGGCCGCCTGGGCGAAGTGCGCGGCGACACGGTCCATTTCGACATCATTGACCGCGCCGGCAATATGGTATCGGCGACGCCATCGGGTGGTTGGCTTCAATCTTCCCCGGTCATCCCCGAACTTGGCTTCGGACTTGGCACGCGTGCGCAGGTGTTCTGGCTCGACGAAAAGCATCCCGCCGGCCTTGCGCCCGGCAAACGTCCACGCACAACGCTCAGCCCTACGCTCGCGTTGCGCGACGGCGAACCCTATGTGGTGTGGGGATCGCCCGGCGGCGATCAGCAGGACCAATGGACGACGCAATTCTTTCTGCGGCACGTCCATTGCAAGATGAACCTGCAGGAAGCGATCGATGCTCCCGCGTGGCACTCGGAACATTTCCCGATTTCATTCTGGCCGCGTACGGCTCGCCCAGGCGTGCTGGTTGTGGAAAACCGTGTACCCAAGAGGAGCACCGAAGAGCTCAAAAAGCGAGGTCATATCGTCGAGATCGGTCCGGGCTGGTCCGAGGGCCGACTCACCGCGGCTTCGCGCGAAGGTCGGCATCGCCGCGCCGCGGCAAACCCGCGCGGCATGCAGGGTTATGCGGCCGGGCGATAACGCACTCCGAAGGCGCATGGAATGACCTGGTCGATCATTGCCCGTGACAAAGCCACCGGCGCCTTTGGGATCGCTGTCGCAACAAAATTCTTCGCAGTCGGAGCACGGGTACCGTTCATCGCCGCAGGCGTGGGCGCCATCGCAACACAGGCGTTGATCAACCCGTTTTACGGCAGCAAAGGCCTTCAACTCCTTCACGCCGGGATGCCCGCGGACGTGATCCTCAAAGCCCTGGTCGCTGATGACCCTGGGCGCGATCACCGGCAGGTGCACGTCATGGACGCAAGTGGCCTCAGCGCGGTGCACACGGGTGCCGCCTGCATTGATTGGAATGGGCATTTGGCCGGCGACACTTTTTCGGTTGCCGGCAACATGCTTACCGGTGCTCAGGTCCTCGACGCGACCGTGGAAGCCTTTGTTGCCGGCGAGTCGATCCCCTTTGCGCGTCGACTGATCGCGGCGATGCGCGCTGGCGAGGCGGCAGGCGGCGACAAACGCGGTAAACAATCAGCCGCCTTGCTCATTTATGGCGAAGACGAGTGGTCCGACCTCGACCTGCGGGTGGACGATCATCCGGAACCACTCGCCGAACTCGCGCGACTCGAAGGCGTCAGCCGCGAGCGCTGGACAATCTTCCGACGTTTCCTGCCAAGTCGACGCGATCCCGTGGGAGTGACCGATCGATCGGTTATAGAACAGGAAATCGCGCGTGAGCTTGCCACCGGGGATCGGCGATGACCAACTTGGTCGAGGTCGCGAACCTGCGCGTGGTCTTTCACGGGGATCGCGGCCAGACGATGCATGCCGTCGAGACCGTGAACTTCGAACTCGCGCGTGGCGTAACGCTCGGCCTCGTCGGAGAATCCGGTTGCGGAAAAAGCGTGACTGCTCTTGCCATCATGGGGCTTCTGCCGAAAGGCTCTACCGACGTCTCGGGGCGTGTTGGTTTTGAGGGCACGAACCTGCTGGATCTGACCGATGCCGCGATGCGCGACCTTCGCGGCGATCGTCTTGCCATGATCTTCCAGGAGCCCATGACGTCACTTAATCCCGCCTACACGATCGGCGAGCAGATCGTTGAAACCCTGATTCGCCATCGGGGGCTGAGCCGGGCGCAAGCCAGTACCCGTGCCATTGAGCTATTGCGAGACGTACGGATCCCCTCACCCGAACAGCGCGTGGACGACTATCCGCACAAACTTTCCGGTGGCATGCGCCAGCGCGCGATGGTTGCCATGGCGCTCGCCTGCGATCCGCAACTATTGATCGCCGACGAACCGACCACAGCCCTCGATGTGACCATTCAGGCGCAGGTGCTGGACTTGATCCGCAGCCTGAAGAAAAAGACCAATGCCTCGATTGTCCTGATCTCGCACGATCTCGGAGTGATCGCGGAAATTTGCGACGAAGTGGCAGTCATGTACGCCGGTGAAATCGTGGAACATGCACCTGTCGACACATTATTTCGCGCTCCACAGCACCCTTATACGATTGGCCTTCTTGCCTCGATTCCTCGGCTCGATCGCCGAGTGGAAACGCTTGCGACGATCGAAGGCTCACTGCCCGATATGAGCGAGATTCCACTGGGTTGCCGCTTTGCGCCCCGCTGCCCCTTTGCAAGCGACATCTGTGTCAGCAGCGCGCCGCCCATCGTCGACGTCGGCTCAAAGCATTGGTCGCGGTGCGTGAAGGCACCATTCGAAGAGGTGCGCGCATGAGCGCCCCCCTGCTCGAGATCGAAGGACTGACCCGACATTTTATCGCCCGCCGATCGGCATTCGGACGACCGACGGCAACCGTTAAAGCCGTGGACGGAATAGACCTGAGCGTGCCTGCCGGCAGCACGCTCGCGCTCGTCGGCGAAACGGGTTGCGGCAAGTCGACCGTCGGCAGGCTGGTCCTTCGATTGATTGAGCCAATGGCCGGCAGCATCCGGTTTGCCGGCCGCGACATCTTGGGATTCGGCGAAAAGGAATTGCGCGGCTTCCGGCGCGAGGCGCAAATCGTCTTTCAAGATCCGTACTCGTCACTCAATCCACGAATGACAGTGGAAGAGTTGATCGGTGAACCGCTCGCCCTGCATGACATCGTTCCGGTATCTCGCCGACGCGATCGTGTTGCCGAACTGCTGCGCCTCGTCGGCCTCGACGCAAGATACGGTCGGCGCTACCCGCACGAGTTTTCCGGAGGGCAGCGACAACGGATCGCCATCGCGCGAGCACTTGCAGTCGAGCCGAAGCTAATCGTGTGCGATGAGCCGGTCTCGGCGCTCGATGTTTCGATCCGCTCGCAGGTTCTGAACTTGCTGAGTGATCTGCGCAAACGACTGTCACTGACTTACATCTTTATTTCGCACGATCTTTCGGTAGTCAAACACATAGCCGACCGGGTCGCCGTGATGTATCTCGGTCGGATTGTGGAGAGCGCCCGCTCGGACGAATTGTTCGTCAACCCACGCCACCCGTACACGCGCGCGCTGTTTTCCGCGATTCCGGTTCCGCAACCGCACGCCCAGCGGCAACGTCAGTTACTGGAAGGTGATGTTCCAAGCCCGCTTTCACCTCCGGCCGGCTGCCACCTTCATCCGCGCTGCGCCTACGCCATCGATCGATGCCGCACTGAGCGGCCCGCGCTCATCGACGACCACAAAGGGCATGCAACCGCCTGCCATCGCTGGCACGAGCTTCCTGCGTTGGTGGGAGCATCCGGACAGGATGCCCCTACCCCCCAGCTAGAGGCACTAATGGCAAAATTTACCCGCCCTGCCGGTGTGCCTGCGGCAGGCGGTGTTGATACACTTAAGGTCGAAGGTCGCCGGCCGAACTGATTGCCGGCAAAAACTGCGCGAGGGGATCATGAGAGGCATTCGTTGGGCCGCGGCAGCGGCTGTGTACTTCGTATTGACCTGCGGGCTGGCCACGGCCCAGACGACACTGCGCATCGGGCTGGCCGAAGACCCGGATGTGCTCGACCCCACGCTCGCGCGGACCTATGTCGGACGTATCGTCTTTGCGTCGTTCTGCGACAAGCTGTTCGACATCGACCAAAATCTGAATGTGGTGCCACAACTTGCACTGTCGCATTCGACCTCTGCCGACGGTAAGACCGTCACGATCAAACTTCGACCCGGCGTCAAATTTCATGATGGCGAGCCGTTCAACGCCGAAGCGGCCAAATTCTCCATCGATCGTCACACATCGATGACCGGTTCTTTCAGAAAACCGGAACTCGCCGCCGTCGATCACGTCGACGTCGTCGATCCACTCACGATCAACGTCGTGCTGAAAGCCCCCTACTCGCCGTTGATCGCTCAGTTCACCGACCGCGCCGGCATGATGGTGTCGCCAAAAGCTGCAAAGGAAGCCGGCGACAAATTCGGCCTGCGCCCGGTATGCGCGGGCCCGTACAAATTTGTCGAACGCGTGCAGCAGGACCGCATCGTGTTCGAGAAGTTCACCGACTATTGGAACAAGGACAACGTCCACATCGATCGCGTTGTCTTCCTGCCGATCGTTGATTCGACCGTCCGTCTCGCTAATCTTAAATCCGGCGCGCTTGACCTGATTGAGCGAGTGCTGGCGACCGACATCAAGAGCGTACGCGAAGACAAGGCGCTTAAACTCGCAACCGCACTCGAGCTCGGCTATCAGGGGCTCGACATCAATGTCGGCAACGGCGGTCAAGCGAAGAACCCACTCGGCCAATCAGCCAAGGTCCGCCAGGCTTTGGAGCTCGCGATCGATCGCGATGCCTTAAACCAGGTAGTGTTCAACGGAGAGTTCAAGCCCGGCAATCAGTGGGTCAGCCCCGAGAATCCTTATTATCAGCAGGCCTATCCGGTCCCGAAACGCGATGTCGCAAAGGCCAACACGCTTATGAAAGAAGCCGGCGTCTCGACGCCATTTGATGTCGATTTCATGGTGCCCAAGGGGGCCGAGACCCAGGCTGTGGCCGAAGTCATCCAGGCGATGGCAGGCGAGATCGGGATCAACATGAAGATCCGCGTCACCGAATTTGCCACCTCGCTCAAGCAGGCCGAGCAAGGCAATTACCAGGCGTACTTGCTGGCATGGAGTGGACGCACCGACCCCGACGGCAATACGTACATATTCTTTAAGTGCAACGCGCCGCAGAACTCGATGGGCTACTGCAACGCGGACGTCGACAAACTGCTCGACGAGGCGCGCGTGCCGTCCGAGCTCGTTGCGCGCAAGGCGATCTATGAAAAACTGACAAAGACCATTCTTGAGGACGTTCCCAAGATCTACCTTTATCACCGCCGTATTCTCATCGCGCACACGACGAAATTAGACGGCTACAAGCAGATGCCCGATGGCCTCGTGCGCGTCGTCGGGCTTTCGCTCAAGTGAGCGAGGCTACCCAGTCGGCGAAACGGCGTCCGCCATGTTGAATCTCCTTGGCAAACGTCTGCTGCAGCTGATCCCGACCTTGTTCTTCGTGTCGGTGATCATCTTCTCGCTGCAGCAGCTGTTGCCGGGCGACCCCGCCCTGATCATGGCCGGCGAAGAGCGCGACCCGGCTGTGATCGAGCAGATTCGCCATCAGTATCACCTCGATCGGCCGATTCCCGTCCAATATCTCTACTGGGTTAAGGGCGTACTCTCCGGCAACCTCGGAGAGTCGATGCGAATTCACGTTCCTGTTCTCGACCTCATTCTGCAAAAGCTGCCGGTGACAATTCAGCTTGGCTCGATGGCCATCGTGATTGCGCTCGTGATCGGCATTTCCGCGGGCATCATCTCCGCCATCAAGAAAAACACCATCTGGGACTACGCGGCCAACGCCTTCGCGCTTTGGGGTATCTCGACGCCAAACTTCTGGCTCGGGATCATGTTGATCTTCCTGTTTTCAGTGAAACTGGGCTGGCTGCCGGCGTCGGGCTATGTGCCCCTCACCGAGGATTGGCGCGCCAGTCTCGCCTCGACGATCATGCCGGCTTTCGTCCTCGGCAACGCGATCGCGGCAATCCTGATGCGTCACACCCGCAGTGCCATGTTGCAGGTACTCGAAAGCGATTACGTGCGCACGGCGCGCGCCAAAGGTCTGTACGAACGCACCGTCATTCTCAAGCACGCCATGCGCAACGCACTGACCCCGGTCATCACGCTCGGTGCGCTTGAATTCGGGACGCTCCTGTCGGGCGCGGTGCTGACCGAACAGATTTTCACGATTCCGGGATTCGGCAAGCTGATCATCGACGCGGTCTTCAACCGCGATTATGCGGTGGTACAAGGCGTGGTTCTAGTCACGGCGACCGTCTACATCGTGCTCAATCTGCTCGCCGACATCGCTTACGTCCTCGTCAATCCGCGACTGCGTACGTAATATGGCCGACATCACCGTCAATACGAAACTGATCCCGGCAAAGGACGTGCCAGAGACGCTGCTTCGTCGCGCTATGCGCCGCCTTTTCCGTCGCAAAAGCGCGGTCTTAGGGCTGGCCATTGTTGCGTTCTTTATCGCGCTGGCTATCTTTGCGCCTTTGCTGAGCCCCTACGACCCGGTCGCGCAAAGTTGGACACTCGTGCGTCAACCATCATCAGCGTCCCACTGGTTCGGGACCGACGATCTTGGCCGCGATATCCTGGTGCGCGTCATCTATGGCGCACGTGCATCGCTTCTGGCCGGCATCATTTCCGTCGGCATCGCCCTCTCGATTGGCGTACCCCTCGGCCTGGCGGCCGGTTATCTCGGCGGCTTTCTTGATTCTCTGATCGGCCGCATGACCGATGCAATGCTCGCCTGCCCCTTCCTTATCTTGGCGATCGCGCTCGCGGCGTTTCTCGGGCCGAGCCTCGGCAATGCCATGATCGCCATCGGCGTTACGGCGACACCGATTTTCGTCCGTCTGACGCGTGGTCAGGTGCTAGCGGTCAAGATGGAAGATTATGTCGAGGCCGCGCGCGCGGTCGGCAACCCACGCTGGCGCATCGTTTTCGTCCATATCCTACCGAATATCATGCCGGCGCTGTTGGTGCAGGCCACCCTGTCGATCGCGGCTGCGATTATCGCCGAAGCTGCCCTCTCATTTCTGGGTCTCGGGCAACAGCCGCCAGAACCGTCCTGGGGCAGCATGCTCAATTCGGCACAGCGCTTCCTTGTCAACGCACCCTGGATGGCAGTGTGGCCAGGATTGGCAATTTTCGTGACAGTCCTGTCCTTTAATCTGGTCGGTGATGGTCTGCGCGACGCACTTGATCCGCGCGAGGTCGGCCGCAGTTAAGCAGTATAAGAGAATTGCCGACCAAATAAGGCAGCCCCCAGTTCCCGATAAAGAATTCGCGAGATTAAAGCCGTAGCTGCCGCGGGCTGTTTCAACAGAACCGGAAGCGTGGCAGGCTTGTTTCGGGCCGGGGTGCTTGCGCGAAAGCTCACAAAACAGTCAGGCAGCGTTCAGATCGATGTCACTTGAACCCGAGATCGCTTCTCCGCCGGCATCTCCCCTGGAGTCCGGAACCTCTGGCAATGGCAATCGTCTTGTCACTGCCAGAGCTCTGCTACTCGGTGACCGTCTCGATACGGCGGGCCTTGAGCGGCACAACGTCTTGTCGACGACGCCTATGGCCTTTCGAATAGAAACCGGCGCTTTTGTTGTCCTTTTTCGGTATGGAGTTGCCGTTCTCGTCGGAATGACGTCCGCGCAAGAAGATGAAATCATTCGAAGCCTTGACGGACGTATCAGCGGGCGATTTGCGCGATCCGAAGTAGAAACTGCCCAGATCGAAGTTGCCCCGGAAAAAGATGAACAGGTCACGCCAAGCGGTGTCATTGCGCTGAAGGCGTTGCTGCCTGAGCATGTGCTCATCATCGCGGATGCACTGGCGACGAATCTGATTTTGGCGCACGACGAACGGAACGTCAGCGCCGTCTTCGACTCCACCGAACCACTGGCCCGCGAATTGGCTGAGCACGGCCGGACGCCGGGCGGACGCCGATCGATCCTGAAGCACATCGGAAATGCGCTGCTCGTCCAGCAGCGCGTATCGGGCCTGGTTGCGGTCGCGGAAAAGCCCGACGTGCTTTGGGACCGGCCGGACCTCGAGAGGTTTTACGCCAGGCTTGAGGATGAATATGAGCTCAAAGAGCGAGCCGACCTTCTGACCCGTAAACTGACTGTCATCTCCGATACGGCAAAGGCTCTGGCGGATATTATCGATACCGAACGGTCGTTGCGGCTCGAGCGAATAATCATCGCGCTGATTCTTATTGAAACTATTTTCGCAGCGTACCAGATATTCTGGCACTGAAGCGTAGCGCCCTTACGTGGCGGCACATTTAGCCGGCGGCTGGCCGGCGCGGAACGAGAAGGTTGCCGACATACATTTGCACCTGCTCGCCGCTTTGATTGAACGTCGTCGTGCGCACCCGGATCAGGCCCCGGTCGGCCTCCGACTTAGACGGCCGCACTTCCAGCACTTCGGTTTCTACATATAGACTGTCGCCCGGGCGAACCGGACGTAGCCAGCGCAGCTCATCAACACCCACTCCCAGGATACCGTGCGCCGGCCTGAATTCGCTGTCGACGAGCAATCGCATGCTGAGCGCAGCGGTATGCCAGCCGCTCGCCGCCAGGCCGCCGAAAACCGATTTGTGGGCGGCTTCTTCATCCAGATGATAGGGTTGCGGATCAAATTGCCCGGCGAAGGCAATGATCTGATCCTTGTCTATTGTCATACGGGCGGAGCGATAGATCTGACCTGCGGCGTAGTCTTCAAGATATTGCCTGGCTCGTTCACGATCGGTCATTTTTCACCGGAAGGATCGACTGAGAGACGTCAAGTTAGCACAAGGGAGAGTTCGATGATCCGCAAGGCAAAAGCCGTTTGGCGCGGCACGGGCCGCGACGGCAAAGGAAATCTTTCGGTCGATTCAGGGGTGCTCTCCGACACCCCCTATTCTTTCCGAACCCGCTTTGAAAACGAGAAAGGCACGAATCCTGAGGAGCTTATCGCGGCCGCGCATGCCGGATGCTTTACGATGGCGCTCGCCTTCCAGCTGCAAGGCGCAGGCTTCACGCCGACCGAACTGAGCACCGAAGCGGCCGTCAGCCTCGAACCTGAGGGACAGGGATTTCGTATCACGCGATCTGCCCTGACGTTGCACGCCAACGTGCCGAATTTGGATGCGGCGGCATTTGCGAAAATGGCCGGCGAGGCCGAGAAGAACTGCCCGGTTTCCAAGGTGCTCAACGCACAGATCACGCTGGATGCCAAGCTCGTGTAAACTGACGACAGGCGATACCCGCCTGCGTATGGAACTTTTGCATTCGAGGGCGATTGTGTCGTCAAGCGCGCTCGTTCTGCGGGTCCAGAATTATCTCGCCTAGAACTATACTCCGACGCTGCTGACCACGGAGGCCACAGGTGAACAGACCGCATCATCAGAGCGCGTGGAGCTGGTGGTACCTGCTCTTCGTCATCCAATACGTTTTTGTCTTGTGGCCCCCACTGTACAACAGGGTTGAGCCTTCCCTTGGCGGAATTCCATTCTTCTACTGGTACCAGCTTCTGTGGGTAATCATCGCCGCAATTTTGACGGCCATCGTTTACTTCGCAACGGAAGCCAAGCACACCTCAGCGGGATCTTAGCAGCCAAGCTGGGAAGATGATCCCATGCACGACATAAACTGGATCGCATTTGCCGTCTTTGTACTGCTGTTTGCCCTGATCACATGGCTGGGCTTCGCCGCCGCAAATTGGCGGAAAGGGGATCTCGACCTCTTGCACGAATGGGGACTGGGCGGCAGGCGTTTCGGGACCGTCATCACGTGGTTTCTCATCGGGGGCGATCTTTATACGGCCTACACTTTCATCGCAGTCCCAGCGCTCGCATTCGGCGCGGGTGCTGTCGCCTTCTTTGCGGTACCGTACACAATCGTCATCTATCCAATCCTTTTTTTGGTTTTTCCTCGGCTCTGGCACGTCTGCCACAAGCACGGCTACATCACAGCAGGCGATTTCGTGCGCGGCCGCTTTGGCAATCGCTGGCTTGCTCTCGCGATTACCGTCACCGGCATCGTTGCGACCATGCCGTATATTGCGCTTCAGCTCGTTGGTATTCAGGTCGTTGTCGGCGCGCTTGGAATTTCCGGAACAGGACTCGCGAGCGACTTGCCGCTCATCATAGCTTTCATCATCCTGGCGGCCTTCACTTATTCGAGCGGATTGCGAGCACCTGCTTCGATCGCAATTGTGAAGGATATCCTAATCTACATCACCGCCTTCGCTGTGATTATCGCCGTTCCTATCCAGCTGGGCGGGTTTGCAAAAATCTTTTCGGCCATTCCTGAATCAAAGCTCTTGCTTGCAACTCCTGGGCCCAACACGACTGGGGCCTACAGCGCTTATGCAACGCTCGCGCTCGGCTCGGCTCTAGCCCTCTTCCTGTATCCGCATTCGCTGACAGGCATTCTGAGCGCAAGCGGCGGCCACGCAATCCGCCGCAATGCTGCATTGCTGCCTGGCTATTCATTTTTGCTCGGATTGCTAGCCCTAATTGGTTTTTTTGCCCTTGCCGCCGGGCTGGACAAACTTCCCGAATTCGCAGCCGGCTTTAAAGAGTTTGGCAATAACTTCGCCGTGCCGGCCCTCATTCTTCACAGCTTCCCCTCGTGGTTCGTCGGTGTCGCTTTTGCTGCAATCGGGATTGGCGCCCTCGTTCCGGCAGCCATCATGTCGATCGCTGCCGCCAACCTCTACACTCGCAACATTCATCGCGAGTTCATCAATAAAAGTCCGACTGACAAGCAAGAAGCGCAGATGGCGAAATGGGTCTCCTTGATTGTCAAGTTCGGCGCCCTGGTGTTCATCATTTTTATTCCGACGAAATTTGCCATCTTTCTACAGCTGTTGGGCGGCATCTGGATCATTCAGACCCTGCCGTCGATCATGCTGGGTGTTTATACGCGCTGGTTTGATGATTGGGCTTTGCTTGTCGGTTGGGCGGTCGGGATCATCACGGGTACTGCCATGGCGATCGCAGTGGACTTGTCTCCAACTTATCCGCTCGCGCTCCTTGGGCACTCGTTTCCCGGCTACATCGCGCTCTACACGGTGATCCTAAATCTCGTTGTCGCAGTTGTGCTCACGCCGCTCTTCAAAGGCATGAGAGCAGCACACCCTCCTGTCGACCAAACCGCGACAAGCGACTACTTCGCGTGAGACATGGCCTAAAGCTACGCGCCGATGCCCGCCGATCACGCTCAGCGGGCATCAACAGCTTCTGGCAGAAATCGTACCTAATAGTAGCTGCCGCAGACCCAGATCCGTTGCGGACCCCATCGGGTCGGGACCCATTGCCAACAACCACTATCGTAGTAGCCGTAACCACCCCACCAAGGCCCGCCAACGAAGAAAACCCGGCCATGGCGATGCACGAAGTGGCCGTGATGAAAGCGGTTCCAATTGCCCGGACGACCAGCCCAGGCAGCCATGCGGCCACCGTTCCAGGCAGCCATATGCCCGGCGCCCATCCGGGCGCCCCCAGCAATTCCAGCGGCACTGTGGCCGCCCCAACCACCTCCGATGTGACCTCCACCACCGCCTCCGTGACCGTGAGCGGCGGCCAACGAGGGTATCAGTGCAACTGCTAGGACCATCAGAAGCCTGCGCATTTGACCCTCCCTTGAATTGTTTGTCTGGGACAAGAAACACCGCGCGTTGCTAGCCCTGCGTGACGTCACGGAGTCTTGATTATTTTGATATGGCATTTACGCAAAATGATACGCGCCTCGGACGGAACACGACAAAATTCAAATCGGCGCGTTCAGTTGAAGTCACGCGCTCTGAAAGCGGCTGTGTTCACGAACTCAAATATCAATGGTGATCGGTGCCAGCGGACGCTCCTCTCCCTGAACGTCCGTTCATGGAACGAGTGATCTTCATGCGCGCGCTAGTCTGGTTCAGAGTCGCTCTACGAGAAAGAGCCGCAGAGATTGCGGTTCTTTCTTTTTCAGCACAGTTGTATTTGGTCGTGCGATTGAGCCGCGCGAGAATGTTCAGTGAATTACAGTTTTGATGACAACACGGCTATCGCAACAATCGACGTCAGTCCTGCAAGAAGCAGCCAATTTTCCAGCGTCAGCCCCAATATGATGAGATCTTCCGGCGAGGACATGACATAAGCTCTAGCCGGTCTGCTGGATAAATATCTCGTATTTCTACTCTCAGTTTGGATAAAGACTTCGCAACAACGCGCAAACATGGCAAACGCCTTTTTCTTCGCTTCGGCTATCACCGGTCTGTGTCTATCGTCTGGAACACTAGCCTTTGACAGAAGACGGTGAATTCTCTCCATGTCATTCCACCATGCAGATTCGTATGACGGACATTTGAAATACTCTTCTGCGGCCTTTACCCGAGCGGACATTGGAGGGCTAAGTAGGCTCAGTCTAAGAGCTCGTCAGCGATAGCCAGCACAGGCGGCGGAACGGTGAGACCGAGTTTTTTTGCTGTACTTAGGTTGAGAGCTAACTCAAACTTCGTCGCGCGGATGACGGGCAGATCGGCGATGTTCGCACCATTGAGAATTCGTCCGGTTTGAACTCCCATTTGGCTATAGGCGTCAGCCAAATTGGCTCCATAGCTCATCAGTCCTCCCGCAACCGGAAATTCCCTTATGTGATAGATCGCGGGAATTGAGTGCTGCGCCGTCAATTGTATGAGATACTGGCGTTGGGAATCGAAAAAAGGATCGTTTTCGACGACAAGGCCGACAGCTCGTTTCTGGACTAGTTGTGAGAAAGCGGCATTTATTTCCGCATCGGTGCTGGCGCCGACGATCAAAGGCTCTCGCCCCATGCCAGCGGCTCCGAGTTTAAAATCATCCGATCGCAAACTGCTCTGAACGCCTTTGGTGTTGGTGAGAAAGCCAATAACACCACCGGCCGGAAGCAACTGCGACAATAATTCGAGCCGTTTGCCCGTGAGCTCACCGCTCATCAGATCAACGCCCGTGATGTTCGCACCGGGCTGGTTAAGACTGGTAACGATCCCTTCGCTAACAGAGTCACCTGCAACATATGTAATCGGAATAGATTGCGTAACGGACTTTGCGGCGCGTGCTGAAGGCGAGCCTCCGGCGGCGACAATAATGGAAGGGTTTAACGCTACCAATTCCGCGGCCAATTTCCTGAGCTGATCATAGTGCCCGTCGGCCCAGCGATATGTTGCCATCGATATATCCGAATGTCGCAAGACCTCGCAAAAATCCTGCTAAATGCGGCTTTGACTCCTCGGGTGATCGGCTACTTAGGAAACCTATCAATGGCCTCGTTTCTTGTTGTGCCCGTGCTACGGCGTGCCACGCTACGCAGCTGGCGAAAACGCCAAGAAAATCGCGTCGTTTCATTGGCAACGCCTCCGGCACTCTTGGTTGAGTGCAACTTATTCGATTACCTCGTCAGCGCGAGCGAGCACCGCTGGCGGAATTGCGAGGCCAAGTGCCTTGGCCGTTTTGAGGTTTATCACAAGCTCGTACTTGGTCGGCGCTTGAACCGGCATGTCGGCCGGCTTCTCGCCCTTGAGGATGCGATCGACGTAGTCGGCAGCATGTCGAAACTGGTCGATATTTTCGGGACCGTATGAGATCAACCCCCCGAGCGCAGCGACAAAGCGTTCGCCGTAGACTGCCGGCAGTTTGTAACGCGCCGCATGTGTGACGATTTGAGCGATGTGTGCCGACGAACTAGCGCTTGGCGTCACGACCAAACCCGCATTTGGCGAGCGGGCAAAATCTGCGATGGCGTGTTCGATGTCGGCGGCATCGCGAATATCAATCGGACTCACATCGACCCCAAGCGACGATCCTGTGGTCCGGATGGCGCCGAACTGAGCAATGCCCGCCGGATTAGCGGCATCCCGAATGATCCCCGCCCGCCGAACGTTTGGAGCGATCTGTTTGAGAAGCTCCAACCATTTCCCGCTTAGACAGTATTCAAAGATCATAAAGCCTGTCGTGCTGCCACCCGGTCTGTCGAGCCGTGCGACGAGACCGGCGCCGACTGGATCGGAGACCGCCACGAACACAATCGGCAACGTACGGCTGGCACGCTGCAACGCCGTCACGCTGAGTGTGCCAGCGGCGAGGATGACATCCGGCGCGAGGGCGACCAATTCGGCTGCGTATTTACGATCGCGATCGACATCATTTTCGCCCCAGCGGATGTCAATTCGTATGTTGCGGCCTTCGGTCCAACCCAATGGTTGCAGGGCTTGCCGGAACGCCGCGATGTACGGCTGGCCTTCTGGATGCTCCGGCCCGACATTCATAAGTACCCCGATGTGCCGAGTTTCCTGCGCGCGCGCCGCGAGCGGCCACGCGGCAGCGGAACCCACAACAACTTTGATGAAATCTCGACGCCTCATTGCTGCCCCGGCGACTAGGACAGGGCATCGTACCGATTGACATCAGCGTCAACGCATAAAATCGCTGTTAAGTAGCTATGTTCAATGATGCCGCTAGGCCAGCATTGTTGACTTAACATGGAGCGTATGAATGTCCGCTTTGGGTCAAAAGCGGACATTCGCGGCGCCACAAGTCACGTCTGCTTTACCTCAATAGCGACCGTAAAGGCAGACATTCGAGCGCTCGTCGGGAGGATCCGACGGGACGCATCTGCAAAAACCTTTGTTATTCGTGATGAAATGTGTGTTTCTTCAATGTCACCAATTTTTTGTAACGGGTAGCTCATGACCAAGCCGCATCTGGAATTCTTCGGCGTCGACCTCAACGAGGGCTGGGCCTCGCCGCCGGCTATCCGGCCGGCGTCCAGCAGAAGATCCTCGCGAGCGATCTCGACGAGACGCGCAAGTGCGGCAGCCGTACGCGCCTCCTGCGCTTCGTCCCGGGTGAATACACCACGGCGCCTTTCGTCCACGATCATTGGGAAGAAGTTTACCTGCTCTCCGGCGATCTCATCGTCGGGAACGATGCGCAGGGCAATGGCGGGAAGAGTTTCTCGGCTCCAACCTATGCCTGCCGTCCGCCGGGTGCTGTGCACGGACCGTTCAAGTCAGTGGGAGGATGCATGCTCTATGAGGTCCACTACTACGAGAAAAGCGTCTCCTGAAATTCCCTAACGTACTAGGCCAGGATCATTCAGAATGCGTATACTGCGAGCATTCTCCAGCTTCGGTGCCATTCTGGTCGTGACCTTCGGCGCCGTTTTCCCTGCATCCCAGGCGCCTGCGCAAGGCACTTGGCCGGAAAGGCCGGTGACAATCATCGTGCCGTTTGCCGCCGGCGGGAACACCGACGGCTTTGCACGCATGGCGGCGCAGCATCTCAGCGAATCTTTGGGAAAGGCTTTCGTCGTCGAAAATCGTCCCGGCGCCGGCGGCGCCATCGCTGCCGAGCTCGTCGCGAAGGCGCAGCCCGACGGCTACATGTTGTTCCTGGCCGCGTTGCCGGTGATGGCGGTCGTGCCAGTGATCCAGAAAGTACGCTATGACTCGCTGAAGGACTTTGCGCCGATTAGCAACATTGGCACCAATCCGTTTGCGCTGGTCGTGAACAAGGATCTGCCGATCCACTCGCTGAAGGAGTTCGTCGAATACGCGCGCGCGCGCAATGGTGAGATGTCCTACGGCTCGGCCGGCGTCGGCAGCCTGAACCATCTGTCGATGGTGCTGTTCCTCAAGCAGGCCGGTCTCGACATGGTGCACGTTCCCTACAAGGGTAATGCGCCGGCACTGGGCGACGTCGTCGCCGGCCACGTGCAAGCAATGTTCTCCAACTTGTCGGACGCCTTGCCGCAAGCCAAGGCGGGCAACGTGCGGATGCTGGCGGTGTCGAGCGAGCAGCGCTCGATCCTTGCCACGGAAGTGCCGACCGTCGCGGAATCCGGCTATCCCAAATACAAAGTGCTAACATGGAACGGCCTGATGGCACCCGCGGGCACGCCGAAGGAAATCGTCGATAAGCTCTCCAGCGAGATCGCAAAGGCGGTCAAGGAGCCGAAATTCCGCGAGCAGCTCGTTAACTACGGCGCCGATCCGCTTGGCGACACGCCGGCCGAATATCGGGCGATGCTCGAGAGGGACATTTCGGTCTGGGCGGAAGCCGTCGCCGCCGCCGGCGTCAAGCAACAGTAGAGGACCGGCATGAGCGCCCGTCCCATCCTGATTGCCGGAGGTGGCCCCGTCGGCATCATCACCGCGCTGGCGCTCGCCCAGCGCGGTGTGGCGGTGTGGCTGTTCGAGGCGGCCGATGCGGTCAACGAAGCGCCGCGTGCATCGACGTTGCATCCCGCAACGCTCGAGATGATCGCGGCTCTGGGCATCCTCGATGATGTCGTCGGGCAGGGCCTGGTCGCGCGGACATTTCAGTTCTGGGATCGGCCGACCCGCAGCGTAGTCGCCGAATTCGACCACGCTATCCTCAAGAACGACACGCCGTATCCATTTGTCGTGCAGTGCGAGCAGCACAAGATCGCCAAGATGGGTCTTGAGCGGCTCAAGATGTTTCCGCACGCGGAAGTGACGTTCAGTGCTTCCGTCAACGCCATCGCGCCGCATGACGACCGCGTCGACATCACCGTCGAAACTGCGTCGGGCAGCAAGACAGTGACCGGCAGCTATCTCGTCGGCGCGGACGGCGGCCGCTCGACGGTCCGCAAGGCGCTCGACATCGAGTTCGAGGGCTATACGTTTCCCGAACGCTTCCTCGTGCTCACCACGCCGTTCGATTTTGCCAGCGAACATGGCGTTGCGTACCGCGCCTATTTTTCAGACCCCGACGAATGGGCGAACCTGTTCAAGGTCGCGGGCGACGATCACAAGGGCCGCTGGCGCGCGGTGTTCCCGGCCATTCCAGGGCAGACCGACGACGAGATCCTCAATCCGGACGCGACTGAAGCACGTCTGCAGAAATTCTTCCCGAAGAAAGGCGCCTACGAGATCTTCCACCGCAATATCTATCGCGTACATCAGCGCGTGGCTGCGAGCTTCCGCAAGGGTCGTGTCTTTCTTGCCGGCGATTCGGCGCACGTAAACAATCCGATCGGCGGTCTCGGCCTGAATTGCGGCGTGCATGACGCGACGCAGCTTGCATCGCTTCTGTCCGCCGTTTCACTCGGCGAGCGGCCGGAAAGCGATCTTTCGCGCTACGACGCCATTCGCCGGCCCATAAATATCGAATATGTTCAGCAGCAAACGATTGGCAACAAGAGGCGTCTCGAAGAAAAAGACCCCGCGAAACGCGAGGCCAACTTCGAGGCGTTGCGCCGTAAAGCGACCGATCCGGCCGCGCATCGCACCTTCCTGATGCGCACGTCGCTGCTGGAGAGTGTCCGCCGCAAGGATTTTACCGCCTAACGAAGCCGGGTGACCATGAAAATCGCGGTTCCCGATCTGATTTCGAACTCCTACTTTCCGGCGGTCGCTGCGGTCGAGCTTGGCAAGTTCGCGGAGCAGGGCATCGACGCTTCGATCGAGCTCGTTTTCCCGGTCAACAAGGCTTACGCCGATCTGCGTGATGCAAGGGTCGATTGCGTCGCCGGTTCGGCGCATTCGGCGCTCGCGGCGTTCTCGCGCTGGGAGGGTGCGAAGCTTTTGTGCGCACAGGCGCAGGGGATGTACTGGTTCCTGGTCATGCGGTCGGACATCAATTGCACTCGCGGCGATATCAATGTCGTCAAAGGACGCAAGATCGGCGCGGCACCGTGGGTCGATCTCGGGTTAAAGCAGCTTCTCGTCGCAGCCGGCATCGATGCGGTGCGCGACAATGTCACGGTCGCCCCCGTTCCCCATACTGGGAGCAGCAGCGTCAATTTCGGTTTGATGGCTGCGAAGGCGCTGGAAGACCGGCTCATCGACGGTTTCTGGGCCAACGGCATGGGCACCGAGGTCGCTGTACGTAACGGGGCTGGCAAGGTCGTGCTCGACATCCGGCGCGGCGACGGGCCAAAGGAGTGCTTCAATTACACGATGGCGTCGCTGGCCGTAACCGACCGCTTTCTCGCCGAGAAAAGCGACGTCGCCGCGAAAATGGTGAAGGCGATGGAAGCGACGCACTTGGCGCTGAAGGCCGATGTGTCACTGGCCGAGAAGGTCGGCCACAAGGTTTTCCCGGCGAGCGAGGCGGCTCTTATCGCTAGGCTCATCGAACGCGATCTGCCATTTTACTCCACCGGGATTTCGCCGGAATTCGTCGACGGCATGAATGCGTTTGCGCGGAAGGCCGGTATCTTGGACACGTATCCGAACTATTCGGAAGTGGTCGCCCGCCTTGGGTAAGCCGCCGCCCATGTCTTTCCGCAGGACATCACGCGGGCACTTCAAAGCGAACATAGTTGCGGGCGGGAACGATTGGTTGCGCTAAGGCGCTAAAAGCACCGAAAGCAAAAAGGAAGCGTGACCTCAATTGGGGGGTGCAAGGTTGGCAGGATCGGTAATACGGTGAGTGCTGGTGGTATCCCGCTAAGCTGCTTGTATTTTTACTGACATGTTTGCTGCGCTAATATTTGCACCTCGCGGTGTGTATTGCGTCCGACGAGATGACGGTTAGCGACGAGTACCGAGTAAAGGCCGCTGACTTTCGCGCCAAGGCTGAGCGCGAGAGGGATCCTTTGTTTTCTTCGATGTTCTGGACAATGTCGAAGACCTACTCGCGGCTTGCTCGACACCATGAGCGCGATGCCTGCACCAAGCTCTCCTACACGTCGTCTCCATCCATTGCCGAAGGACCAGTAACGCGACGGCTACGGGACCTGGAATTGAATCGGAGACGTGAAGAACGCGAACCATAGGGCGGCCAGCGCCACCAAGTAGATTAGGACGATCAAGAACCTCGCCATCGCTTAGTCTTCGCTCTCGCCCCTTATGACGGCGAAGCCGGTACGTGCGCGCTTCGTTTCTTCGGATTTTCGATCTAAGTCTTTGAGATAATTGGTGGGCGCACAAGCACCTCGAACCTTGGACCCGCTGATTAAGGGTCAGCCGGCAAGGCGTTTCATATTAGTGCAAATCGGTTCAAGTCGGCGCAAGAATACTTCCAATCGCTCAAGTGATTAGTATGATTTGTCCAGACAAATCGGTTCATTTCCAAATATGTCAATGCAGGCGCCTAAATTTCTTAGTGCATTGATTAAACGAAACGCCTCAACGCCATGCGAGGTCTGTTATCGGGCCCTTTCGCGGACGTGACCTTATCGCATACTCTTCCAGGGTCGGGCTCTTCTTACTGAGGCAGTCATGTCCAAGTATGTCTGGCAACATGACTTAAAGGGCGAGGCTGACCGGTTGCGCCTGATGTCGAATTTGCTCGACCCGTCGAGCGAGTCTCACTTATTGCGGACAGGAATTACCAACGGTTGGCGCTGCTTGGAGATTGGCGCGGGCAATGGATCGCTTTCACAGTGGCTTGCGCAGCGCGTCGGACCCGCTGGACATGTTATCGCCAGCGACATCCATACCGACCTAATGGGAGGCATTTCGAGCGGCAACCTGGAAGTTCGCAAATTTGACGTTGTGCACGATGAAGCACCCGATGCGCCGTTTGACCTCGTTGCAATTCGTGCGCTCCTGCATCATCTTCCGGAACGGCGCACGGTCGTGAGCAAGATGGTGCGCTGGCTCAAGCCGGGCGGCTTTATTTTTGTGCAGGAACCTGACTTTTATCCGACCTGGACCGTTGAGCCGGCCTCGCAAAAACATTTTTGGGAACAATTCATTCAATGGGCAGCGAGCCATCAAATCGACTATTACGTCGGGCGCAATATCCCCGCGTGGCTGCAGCAGGAAGGCTTGCTCGACATCAGATCCGAAGGACACGCCATTCTCTATAACGGCGGCTCGCAGTTTGCGGAATGGTGGGATTGCGGCATCCGCGAGATCGCAGACAAGCTGCAAAGCGAGGGCGGCGTATCACAAGAGATACTTGACGAGTTATTTGGGTACTATCGCGACCCGACCTATTGGACGACAACTATTTCATTTACGGCAACAACCGCACAACGCTCAATCCGCCCCTAAGAGAGTTCGCGCTGCAATAGCGAACGTTAGACCGCCCTGCTAGTTCCACGATCACCGAGTTGCTTTAGCATCATGAATAAAGGCAAGGCCGTTCTTTGCTTCTTAATGGTCGTCGGCCCCAGCATTCCAGCCCACGCTGCGGAATGTCCCGGCAATTCTGACGCGCTAGGCACGAGCCGTGTACTTGCAATCGGTCCGGACGAGTTCAGCCACGTTGGCAGCATGCAGTACAAGCAGACGCTGCCGCTCAATGACCACGAGGTCGTGATCACTTTCGACGATGGCCCTCTCCCGCCATACACCGACATCATTCTAAAAATCCTGGCATCATATTGCGTCGAGGCAAACTATTTCCTCATTGGCCGGATGGCGCAGACCTATCCCTATTTGGTGCGACGAATATATAATGAAGGGCATACTGTTGGCACCCATACCCTCGATCATCCAATTGCCTTAAAACGCCTGGCGGTACCCAAGGTACAGTACGAGGTCGATGGTGGCATCGCAGCCGTTGAAGAGGCGATTGGTGATCCCAAGGCGGTTGCGCCATTCTTCCGAATTCCCAGCTTGGCGCGTTCCGACGCTATCGACAAATTCTTAGCGTCACATTCACTGGTGACCTGGAGTACTGACGTTGTCGCTGACGACTGGTTTAGGAGAATTACTCCAAAGCAGATCGTGCAACGTGCCATGAAACGGCTAGATGCCAATGGCCGCGGCATCCTGTTGTTGCACGACATTCACCCTGCGACCGCGTTGGCTCTACCGAGCCTGCTCAACGAACTGAAGGAGCACGGCTATCACGTGGTACACGTCGTACCGACCGGTGAGATGCCGGAGTCGGTGCCGGAATTACCAGCACCTCCTGCAGCCGCTGCCAATGGGACGTGGCCACGCGTACTGCAAACCGCTGAAAAGACGACAGCCGGAAAACCGACGGGGATGTCCCATCACCGGGTCAAAAAGGCCCGTGGCTGGTAAGATCCACTAGCTGACAGAGCGAATGTCCGCTTATGGTCAGAAGCGGACATATGCAGTGCAAAAGGGCATGTCCGCTTTGCCTGCGAAAGCGACACTGAACGCGTTCTTTCGGATACTCGCCAAGGCGTTGGTATCTCGAAAATACGACAGTGGCGTACGTTCGGCAGCCACTACATACTCGAGAGATGCTAGTTAACACGATAAACAGTGGCATTGATAAAAAGAGCCAGCGGTGAGGGATGGGATTTACAGCGGCGATCATGCATGCGAGCTAGCGCGAAGCCTCGCCCGTCTTATGACCACGGGCGGGCTTGCCATCGCGACGATCAGTACGCTTCCGCCGCAGGCCAAGGCTCAGCAAGAGAATGGCGCGACGCCACCGGCGCTGTCCATCCCCGCGAGGCCGGCGCTGCGAACAGACACAGCGCCTACTTTCGATATCAAAATCATCGCGTCGATCGCCAGCGACTACAATTTCCGCGGCTACACGTTGTCCGATCACAAGCCGAGCATCTCAACGAATTTCGAAGCGACTTATAATATTTTTTTCGCTGCCGTAAATGCGGCGTCCGTGCATGTACCGATGGTCTCCCAACTCCAGATGACTGATTACGCCGGTATCCGTCCGGTATTTGGGCCGCTCACGATCGAGACTGGCGTCGCCTACTATAGCTATCCGGGAAGCAGCATCGATATTTCATATCCGGAATATTATGTGGCGCCGAGCTACGCACTGAGCCCTAAGCTAATGGTTAGCGTTAACGCGTACTACGCGCCCAACTACAGCCGCACTGGCGCATGGGAAAATTACGACTCGATCGCCGCCAAGTACACATTCGATTCAGGCCTGGCGATCCTTGGCGAACTCGGCCGCCAGAGCTTCGGCACCACCAACGCGACGGCGACGACCACCGCACAAAAGCTGCCAGACTACACGTATTGGAATATGGGATTTTCCTACATCTATAAGGCACTGACGTTCGATCTGCGCTATGTCGCGACCACACTGTCGAAACAGAGCTGCTTTCTGATTACAGGAACCGGTCAGGTAACCGCAGGATCGAACGGCTGCAACCCCGCCGTCGTGGCGACACTGTCCTGGAACACAACCCTATCGGACCTGAAGCGGGCGCTCGCCGGTTTTCGATAGAACGCGAGACATTGAAATTCAGAAAGGGAATGTCAGACAAGGGCGGGTTCATGCATTTTCGAGTCCTCGCGCAAAGGTTTTTCGTGGCCTCACGCCGGGTTAATGTTTGCTTTGGTTCAAAAGCGGACAGGTGCACTGCACCAACTCATTTGCATTGCAGTTACTCGATCACCTTATCGGCGCGAGCGAGGAGCGATGGCGGAATCGTCACACCTAGCGTCTTTGCGGTTTTCAAGTTGACGACCAGATCGAATTTGGTTGCCTGTTCCACAGGCAGATCGCCCGCGTTGGCGCCCTTCAAGATGCGATCCACGTAGTGGGCCGCTTGGCCATACATTGCCGCGGTGTTTGGTCCGAAGGCCAAAAGTGCCCCAGCTTCGGCAAATGCCCTGTACTGGGAGATG
>DATLJR010000128.1:0-133476 GCA_035538755.1 Pseudolabrys sp. | reverse complement strand
AGATTGGCAAGCCCAAATCGGAGTCGGGTGATCGCACGATCCCACTCGGCCCGCTGGTGGCGAACGCGCTGAAAGAGTGGAGGCTTGCATGTCCCAGGGGCGATTTGGGCCTGGTCTTTCCGAACGGGGAAGGGCATCTCGAAGCGCACGTCAACATCATTAGACGCATCCTGTGCCCGGTCCAAGTTGCGGCCGGCGTCGTCAACAGTAAGGGAACAGCCAAGTATCCTGGTCTTCATGCCTTGCGCCACTTCTATGCCTCCTGGTGCATCAATCGCAAATGTGACTGCGGGCTAGAGCTGCCGATGAAAACCGTACAGGAGCGGCTCGGACATTCCAGCATCGTCATGACGTCGGACGTCTACGGGCACCTATTCCCCCGCGCTGATGACGCTGGCGAACTGGCGGCAGCGGAAAAGCATCTTCTGAGTGTGGATGCGACATGGGCGCGACATGGTTGAAAATTCCTTAATGAATACAATTAAGAACTAAGGCTTCCTTATCCTTAACGAAATCGTCGGCGGCTAGCGTTGAAGCCTCGTTAAAGGAAACGCTCGCATTTTTGCGAGCCATGAAGGGTAGGTTTGGCCTGTACATTGTTGGCGCCGGCGCATTGCTGGCCCTGGTCGGCTGCGGTCGCGGCTTCCTGTCAGGTGAGCGCGCGCCCTGGCGTCACGACGCCGAGGTTGCCTGCATGAAATCCGGCTCCGTCAAGATCAGCACAAGCGTGGCGCGTGTCGATCCCATCGAAGGGCCCGGCATGTGCGGGGTCGATTTCCCGCTCAAAGTCGCAACATTGGGCGAAAGCAGTTCTCTTGTCGGCTATGCCGACGATCCGCGCCCGCCCGGATCGATTCCAAACGGCTCGGCACAGATGCCGCGCTGGCCGATCAATGAGCCGCAATACGCGCCGCCTGCGCCGATCCCGTCCGTTCAAACGGCGCCGGCGCCACGAATGCGTTGGGTGCCCGGGCCGCCACCGGCGGAAAGTAACGGGTATGCCGCGCCCACCGGGCAGCCGGTTTCCCTCAGCGCGCCTGGTGTCGCGCCCGCCGCAACGCGTGGCGTGCCGCAGAGTACGCTTCCAATACCCGACGATGTTCCTGACGATGCCGAGTTGCCGCGCGATCGTGCACCGACCACTTACACGCCGCGTACTTACGGCGCTCCAGCGTATCAGCCACCACAACGCGCTTACGAGACGCCGGCCAATCAATCGCAGCAGCACTCGTATCAGGCGCCGGTCTATCAGGCTCCGCAGCGCAGCTTGCCGCCCCTCGGTCCCGCACGCAGGCCGATGGTCGCGACGGTGGTGCCGGCAACGCTCACGCCACCCGCGACGCTGGCGTGTCCGATCGTCTCGGCGCTCGATCGCTGGGTAAGCGATGGTGTGCAGCCGGCGGCGATGCGCTGGTTCGGCGAGCCGGTCACCGAGATCAAACAGATCTCCGCCTATTCGTGTCGGGGCATGGTCGGCGCCGGGGGTTCGGGCATTTCCGAACATGCATTCGGCAATGCGCTCGATATCGCCGCTTTCACGTTTTCCGACGGGCGTCGGATCACCGTACAGAACGGGTGGCACGGCACGCCGGAAGAGCAGGGGTTCCTGCGCGACGTTCATCTTGCGGCCTGCAATCATTTTTCGACCGTTCTGGCGCCCGGTTACAACGCCGCTCACTACAATCATATCCACGTCGATCTGATGCGCCGGGCCAGCGGCGATCGGCCCTGTCGGCCGGAGGCGATAACCGGTGAAGTCGCGGCGGCAAAGGCGCGTGCAGCCTACGCGAGCCGGCAGCGTGGACCTGCCTATACCGGCGTCGCCCGCACCAACACGCGGACGACGAGTTTTCCGACGGCGATCCCCGGTGAGGATGGCCTCGATGATATCCTGATCAACATGCAAAGCCGTCGTGGTCCGACGCGCGGCAACGACATAACAGGTGCGATCGCTCCTGCGTCCGCGCCGACGCTCGTGCGCTAGACCGCCGCGTCGACGAGCATCGCCCCAAACAGGATCAAGCCGGCATCGCGATTGGATTTGAACAGCTTCAGGCAGTGTGCCGGGTCGTCTATATCCAACCGCGTCACTTGCCAGGCGAGGTGTCCGGCGAAAGCTATCAGGCCGAGGGCAAAAACAACTCCGCCACCGGCAATGAAGCCGGCAGCTGCAATCAGCACGACTGCGCACGCGTAGAAGACCGCGAGCATGGATGGCGTGCGCTCGCCGAACAACAAAGCGGTGGATTTGATTCCGATCAGCAGGTCGTCCTCGCGGTCCTGATGCGCGTATATCGTATCGTAGCCGATGACCCAGCAGATCGATCCGGCATACAGCACAAGCGCGGGCCAATCGAGGCGGGCGAACTCAGCCGGCCAGCCCATGAGCGCGCCCCAGGAAAACGCGAGTCCGAGGAAGATCTGCGGCCAATAGGTAATGCGTTTCATGAAAGGATAGATGACGACCACAAGGAGCGAGGCGAGGCCCGTGAAAACCGTAAAACGGTTGAACTGGATCAACACCAGGAATCCAACAAGGGCCTGGGCAAGCATGAATATGGTCGCCTGCGCGACCGTGACCTGTTTCGATGGAATGGGCCGCGACCGCGTTCGTTCGACGAGCTCGTCGAGATTGCGGTCCACGAGATCGTTCCAGGTACAGCCGGCGCCGCGCATTGCAAAGGCGCCGATGAAGAACAGGACGATGTGCCACGCATTGGGGAGGTGGCCCTCGCGCATGCCCGCAAGGCCTACGGACCACCAGCACGGCACCAAGAGAAGCCATGAACCGATCGGCCGATCGAGTCGCGCAAGGCGGAGATACGGACGACTGAAGGGTGGCGCGAGACCGTCGACCCAGTTTCCGGTCGCATCGGCGACGCGTCCGGAACTATCGCTCATTTGTTTCCGAGCGGACTGCCGGTCAGAGTGTCAAACGTGCCGCGTCCGGTTTTGATGTTGTTGGAATCCGGAACTGGAGCGTTGAGCGCGTCGCTCAAGCTCGGGCCCTGTTGGCGCTGCGGCGCTGCGGCCACCTGACACACTCTTGTGCGGATCTCGGTGACCTTGGCGCTGCCCTGCTTGATCTGCTCGGCGATGTTTGGCGGGATGCCGCACCACTGGCCGTTCTCGTTTACGAACTTGAGCATCTTGGTCTGAGAGGCGGCGAGCGCGGTGAAGAGCGCGCAGGCTTCCTTCGGTGGCGCCTTGCGGTCGTTCGCAGCCTTGATCGCGAGCGCCTTCTTTTCGGCGTCGTCGCGCAGCTTGAAGAACTCCTGCACGCAGGGCGGCATCTCCTGCTGTTGCTGCTGTTGCGGAGGAGAGAACCCGCCCGCTTGAGGAGAGGAGAACCCGCCTGGTTGAGGCGCGGCCGGTGCCAACGGGACAGCGGGCGCCTGTTGCGGCGATGTCGGCCAGGGAGGTGGAGCTTGCGCATTGGCCCCACTGGCGCACAGTGGAACTATGCACAGGGCTAGCAATGCTCCGCTCAACCGCATGAACTGACCTCTCCTGGCTGGCTACAGTATATCAGCTGAATCACACCTGAAGGGCTTATAGCAACGCGAATGCGTCGGGAAGGCGGCAAGATGTTCGGCGAAGTGGGGGCGTTAGGGGGCTGTGCGCGGGCAGGTGGACGCCGCCCCACTGGTCGTCGTCTCTAGCCATGCCGCGCTACGACTTCCACACCCCCCGTCTGTATGTCGACGCGCCATTGGCCGCCGGGGCGGATGTCGTCTTTGACCAGAACCAGACGAACTATCTGCGAAACGTGTTGCGGCTCGGACAAGGTGACGCAGTGTTGTTGTTCAACGGGCGCGATGGCGAATGGCGGGCGAGCCTGTCGACGGCGCAAAGGCGGACTTTGTCAGCCACGACCGGTGCGCAGCTTCGCACCCAACCTGCGCCCGCCGACCTGCACTTTCTGTTTGCGCCGCTCAAGCATGCGCGCCTCGATTATATGGTGCAGAAGGCGGTGGAGATGGGGGCGTCGCTCCTCCAGCCGGTGATCACCCGGCACACGCGGGTTGCGCGGGTCAACCTCGAGCGCATGCGGGCCAATGTGATCGAGGCTGCCGAGCAATGCGGCGTTCTGCAGGTGCCGAGCGTTGCCGATCCGTTGCCGCTTGAGCGCCTTGTCCACGATCCTGACCGGCTTTTGGTGTTCTGCGACGAATCCGCCGACGTCGCCGACCCAATCGTCACCCTGGCTGCAACTCATCCCGCCTTGGGCGGGCGCCTCGCGGTTCTCGTCGGTCCTGAAGGGGGTTTTGCCGAGGAGGAGCGGGCGGCCCTGCTCAAGCGGCCAAAAGTGGTGCGGATTGGCCTTGGCCCGCGCATCCTGCGCGCCGATACCGCGGCGGTGGCAGTGCTTGCGCTGGTTCAGGCCGTTTTGGGCGACTGGAAGGGCAGGTCGGTATAGGGCACGCAGGCCACAGTCCGGCAAAAAGTTATGTTAGGAGGGGGCTCGACGGGCGAAAGCCATGCTAGGATAGCGCATAGCTTGGGGAGCTTTTCATGTTGCCTGGATCACGTTTTCTGCGGGCCATCACGGTCGCTACGTGTGTCGCGCTGAGCGCAGGCACCCCGGCTTCAGCGGCCAGTTGGCTTGAAAAAAGCATTTACCTGATCGGTCCGCGCTACGACGGAGTGCTGCCACCGTGTGATGCCGCCTTGGGCTGGATCGCTTCCCGTTTCGCCCAGAAGGAGGGTCGGTTCTGGAATTCCGAGCTGCAGATCGTCGGCTTCGACCGAGTACGGGAAATCGCATATCGCCCGTGGGCTCCTGAGACGATACCGCGCCGTTACTGTACAGCTGTCGCCGCTGTAAGCGACGGCCGAAACCACACGGTGAATTACTCGATCGGTGAGGACACCGGCATGATCGGGATGTCTTGGGGTGTCGAGTGGTGCGTCGTCGGTCTCGACCGCAACTGGGCGTACAATCCGGCGTGCAAGATGGCGCGCCCTTAGGCAATCCATTCGCTAGCGGTCACGGTTTATCCCATTTTGTTCTTGAGGTGTTCTTACGGAACGGTATCCTGTCCACGGAACCGTTGAGCCAAGTCAATTTCCGATTTGTTCTCGTGGGTGCAGGTGCGTGATGAATCGTCATCGCCGTTATCGACTGGCTCGCGTGGCAGCGGTTGCTTTCAGCTTCACGTTGTTTCTCGCGATAACCGCCGTGGCCCAAGAGCGTCGACAAGGTGAGCCCGGCCAATTCGATTATTACATTTTGGCCCTGTCCTGGTCGCCGTCCTACTGCGAGGCAAGGCAGGATCGCGCGCGCAATCGCTCGCGCGAGCGGCAATGTGACGGTCGGCCGTTCTCGTTCGTGGTGCACGGGCTTTGGCCGCAGTATGACCGTGGGTTCCCATCGTACTGCCAGGTTCCACCTCCACGCCTCGATCGCAACATTGTCGGCAGCATGCTCGACTTGATGCCGAGTCCACGACTTATTTTCCACGAGTGGGACCAGCACGGAACCTGCTCCGGTCTTTCCCAGCGGGCTTATTTTGACGGAGTGCGTAAGGCGCGGGCGGCGGTTAAAATTCCGCCCGAATATGTCGAGCTCGAAAGTTCAACTTCGGTCACGCCTCGCGAAGTGGCTGACGCATTCCTAAAAGCGAATCCTGGCTTGTCGCCGCGCGGGATTTTGGTTTTCTGCGACCGGACATGGCTTACCGAAGTACGCATCTGTCTCGGAAAAGATTTATCGTTTCGTGATTGCACCGAGACTCGCCGACGTGCTTGTCGTCTCGACAGAGCCAGAATGCCCGCGGTGCGCGGCTGAAGCGCCCAGAGCGCTGTCACCTAAGCCAGGCGCTTCGATTGAACTATGAACTATCAGCACGAATTTCACGCCGGTAATTTCGCCGATGTGTTTAAGCACGCGGTGTTCTGCCGGATCTTGCACTATTTGCTTGGCAAGCCGGCCGCATTTCGTGTGATCGATACTCACGCCGGAGCCGGCCTCTACGACCTCGCAAATGAAAAAGCGATGCGCGCCAGTGAATGGCAGAGCGGTATCGGCAAACTCATGGATGCTCAAATTCCGCAGACGGTTGCCACCCTTCTTTCGCCTTATCTCGACGTCGTGCGCGCTGTGAACGAACGTGGCCAGCTCCGCACTTATCCCGGCTCAGCGGCACTCGCGCGTGCGTGGTTGCGTCCTCAGGACCGGTTGCTTGCCTGCGAGCTGGTGCCGGCGGTTGCGGTCGCACTCAGCCGAAATTTGCGCGGCGACGCCCGCATCAAGACGCTGTCCATTGACGGTTGGGTTGCGTTGAACGCCTTCGTCCCCCCGAAAGAGCGGCGTGGGGTGGTCCTTATCGACCCACCCTTCGAAGCCGAGGACGATTTCCAACGACTAACCAAGGGCTTGGAGACCGCTTATCGAAAGTGGACAACGGGCATTTATGCTCTCTGGTATCCAATCAAGGGGCGGCGCGAGGCTGACGCGCTGGCAAAGCGGCTGCGCCGATTAGCGTTACCCAAGGTGCTCCGAGCCGAGGTTTTAGTCTCCTCACTCGGCGATCCGACCCGGCTCCATGGTGCCGGAATGACCGTGGTCAATCCACCTTGGACGCTGGAAAGCGAGCTTTCCACGCTCTTGCCGGCCCTGGCTACGATCCTTGGTCGGGATGACAAAGGCAGTTTCCGGGTCGACCGGCTTGGCAACCAGGGGCCCCAGGCGGCGCTTTGATGTCGGAACCTCTTTCCACAGGCTTCCAGTTGGTGTGTAGTTCCGAGTTGGCAGTGACGTTCCGCCTCCTGTGGGGGCCGGCGGAGTGACTGAGGCCTTTGGCTGACGCTTTCCCCGACTGTGAATGTCCAGCCGAGCCGTCGTGCGTGGGGCCGGCGGCGAAGCAGTTGGGGAGATTCCCGATGGCGCAAACGGGTGTTGTGAAGTTCTTTAACGGTGAACGAGGCTACGGCTTCATTAAACCGGACGACGGTGGACGTGACGTATTCGTTCATATCACAGCGGTAGAGCAAGCTGGACTTAAGGGTCTGAACGAAGGACAGCGGATCAGTTTTGACGTCGAGCCCGACAAAAAGGGCAAGGGACCGAAAGCGGTAAACTTAGTCGTTACCGGCTGATTGAATCCATTCGCGCGCACCGCGAGTTCGGTGACGCCGTCGCGCGGACATTTGCTTTCGCGAGCAATGTGAGACGTTCGGCGAAAATCCGAGCTGCTCTTGGATGTCGACTTTTCTGAAAAAGAAAAACCCCGGACGAATATCCGGGGTTCCTACATCGCGTGTTATGCGACTAGCTCAGAAGTGATAGTTTACACCAAAGCGCAGATAGCTTGACTGCAGCCCATTGTCGACGCTGGTGACAAACCGGCTGCCGAAATCTATGTACAGGTACTCGACCTTCGCTGTCCAACCAGCCCACGAGCGTTTTGCTTTCCTCAAGGCCGGCCAAGTTCGCCGTGAGATTGTCATTTACCATGCCCCCTCGGCCCTCATTTACTATGCGGCCATGCCAGGCATGGCTGAGAGAACGATGCACGCACTGTAATTGTCACGGGCGCGGCTTCAGTTAGGAGAGTGCGCAAATCCTAACCGCCCACTATCTTCTTCCTATGAACGGCATCAACAAAGATATCGATCCGGCCAGCGAGCTTCGGGAAGAAGACGAAGAATCCTCCTTGCCGGAAATTGACCTTGTAAGCGCGCCGACCGGTTCACTGGCGGCTGGCCGCGCTGCAATCTTGCGTTTCGCCAAAGTGGCTCCGTCCGCTCCCGGCGTATACCGAATGATCGGTGCTCAGGGTGACGTGCTCTACGTTGGCAAGGCCAAGAACATCAAGAAAAGGGTGGCAGCTTACGTGCGGCCAACCGGGCACGACAGTCGCATCACCCGTATGATAGCGGCGACGACAACACTGGAGTTCGTGACCACAAAAACCGAGACCGAAGCGCTATTGCTCGAGGCCAACCTGATCAAACGTCTGCGGCCACGATTCAATGTGCTGCTCCGTGATGACAAATCCTTTCCATACATCCTGATCACGTCGGATCATTGGGCGCCGCAAATCTTGAAGCATCGCGGCGCGCGTACAAGGCAGGGGCGCTATTATGGGCCATTCGCTTCAGCCGGCGCCGTCAACCGCACAATCAACGCGCTCGAGCGCGCGTTTTTGCTGCGATCCTGTTCGGATTCATATTTCGAAGCACGAACACGGCCATGTCTGCTCTACCAGATCAAACGCTGTTCGGCTCCTTGCACACGAGAGATCGATTTTGCCGGCTATAGCGAACTGGTGAAAGAAGCCAACGAATTTCTCTCCGGTCGAAGCCAATCCGTGCAAACGCAACTGGCTGACGAAATGGACAAAGCATCGACGACTCTCGATTTCGAGCGAGCTGCCATTTATCGCGACCGATTGTCTGCCCTCTCTGCGATTCAATCGCACCAGGGAATTAATCCCCGCAGTATCGAGGAAGCCGATGTGTTTGCTGTCCACCAGGCCGGCGGTTACTCGTGTGTCGAAGTCTTTTTTTTCCGAACCGGTCAGAATTGGGGCAATCGAGCATATTTTCCAAAGGCCGACCGTGCGATCGCGTCGGATGAAGTGCTCAGCGCCTTTCTTGCGCAGTTTTATGACGACAAGCCTCCGCCACGTCTTATTCTTGTCTCGCACGAATTCGGCGAGCGTGTCTTGCTCGGCGAAGCACTAAGCGCCAAAAGCGGACGCAAAGTGGAGGTGAGCAAGCCGAATCGAGGCGAGCGTAAGGAACTGGTACAACATGCGCTGGCGAATGCGCGAGAGGCGCTCGCGCGCAAGCTTGCCGATACGTCCTCGCAACAGAAGTTGCTTGGTGCAATGACAGACGTTTTCTCGCTGCCTCGAAAACCGCGCCGCATAGAAGTCTATGACAACAGCCACATCAGCGGCAGTAGTGCTGTAGGCGCCATGATCGTCGCCGGGCCGGAAGGATTTCGCAAGAACCAATACCGAAAGTTCAATATTCGGTCGACCGACCTGGCGCCTGGTGACGACTACGGCATGATGCGAGAGGTGTTGCAGCGGCGGTTCAAACGCCTGCTCGAAGAAAGTCCGCGTACGGCGACAGGCACGGACGAAGATCACGAGGACTCACCTTGGCCGGACTTGGTGCTGATCGACGGCGGTCAAGGCCAGCTCAAGGTTGCGCAAGAAATATTGGCCTCACTCAGCGTCACCGATGTTCCCCTGATTGCGATTGCCAAGGGGCCTGACCGAGACGCTGGGCGGGAGACGTTTTTCGTGGCGGGCCGTGACCCATTTAAGTTACCACCGCGCGACCCTTTACTTTATTTCATCGAGAGGTTGCGGGACGAAGCCCACCGCTTTGCAATCGGCTCTCATCGCGCGCGCCGCAAAAAGGACATCCGCGAGGCCGGACTACAGGAAATTCCGGGCATCGGACCTACGCGAAAACGCGCTTTGCTCCGGCATTTTGGCACTGTGAAAGCGATCGAGCGGGCAAGCTTGCCCGATCTCGCCCAGGTTCCGGGAATTAATGCGGAGACTGCCCGAAAGATATATGAGTTCTTCCACGAGTCGGCAGCGCAATGAACGGGAAGTACTCATGATTATTCAGCGGCAGGAAGACGTCACCAAAGCGGTGACGGAGGCTTTTAAGAACACGCAACCGCCTCGGTTGCGGGAAATTCTCATCGCTCTCGTTGAGCACTTGCATGCATTTGCGCGGGACGTTCACCTCACGGAAGAAGAGTTCGAGAAAGCGGTTCAATTTGTCGTCCGGCTCGGTCAGAAAACCGACGAAAAGCACAACGAAGCCGTCCTCATGTCAGGCTCACTTGGTTTTTCGACTTTGATCTGTCTTCTGAACAACGGCAACAACGGACAGACCGAGACAACTGCCAACTTGCTTGGGCCTTTCTGGCGGATGAATTCGCCGCGCACCGAAAATGGCGGATCGATCGTACGCTCGCCGACGCCGGGGCTCACCCTCTTTGTCAATGGCCTGCTCAAGGACCAGAACGGAAAGCCGATTTCGGGCGCCGAGGTCGACGTCTGGCACTCGTCACCGGAAGGATTTTATGAGCAGCAAGATCCCAAGCAGGCACCGATGAATTTGCGTGGCAAATTCATGACAGACAACGAAGGGCGTTTCAGCTTCCGCAGCGTCAAGCCGGCCGGCTACCCGATTCCGGTAGACGGGCCTGTCGGCGATCTTGTTCGCGCCACCGGGCGTCACAATTATCGGCCGGCCCACCTGCACTTCCTGATCTTCAAGGAGGGTTTCAAGACCCTCATCTCGCAGATCTATGTCAATGATGACGAGAAGCTGAACACAGATGTGCAATTCGGGGTCACGTGCGCATTGGTGGGCAATTATGTGCGTCACAATGGCGCGGCTCCGGCGAACGACGTGAAAGGCGAGTGGTATTCATTAGATCAGACTTTCGTGATGGAGCCGGGGGAAAGCCGTCTGCCCAAGCCACCAATTCAATAATCCTTGAAGCCATACACAATCAGCGGGGATTTGATTGGATCCACCCGTTGACCTGATCGTGTCACGGGTGTTCCTTTCCGGCATGAATGCCATCAGTTCCCGCCCGTTGCCAGCGCGGCCTCTCGCGCTGCCCAATCTGCTTACCTATGCACGCATCGCCGCCGTTCCGGTGGTGGCGGGATTGATGTTCTGGCAAAGCATTTTTGATGGGCCATTGTGGCTGCGATGGGTCGCTCTGGCGATCTTCATTTTGGCCGGCGTGACCGACATTCTCGACGGCTATCTTGCCCGCACATGGGGTCAGCAGTCTTCGCTGGGTCGGATGCTTGATCCGATTGCCGACAAGTTATTGGTCGCATCCTGCCTGCTGATGCTGGCGGCGGAGGAGACAATTCGGGGATGGAGCCTGCTCGCCGCGGTGGTCATACTTTGTCGTGAAATTCTCGTGTCGGGCTTGCGAGAGTATCTTGCCGAGCTGCGTGTCGGCGTGCCGGTGACCCGATTGGCTAAATGGAAGACCACCGGGCAGATGGTTGCGGTTGGTTTTCTGATCGCGGGGGAAGCAGGTGATCGCGTACTGTCGACCATCACCAAGATCAATATTCCCGTCGTAACCGAGATTGGCATCCTATTATTGTGGCTGTCTGCGATTCTCACGCTCTATACAGGTTGGGATTACATGCGCGCGGGCTTGCAATACATGGTCGACGAATGAGCACGCGGCTGCGTTATTTTGCGTGGGTCCGTGAGCGAATTGGCAAGCCGGAAGAATTGATAGAAATGCCGCCGGGTGTGCGAACGGTCGGCGAGCTGATGGCCTGGCTTGCGTCCCGCGGGGAAGAATATGCCCACGCTTTCGAAAATCCGAATGTAATCCGGGCTGCCATCGATCACCGTCATGTACGGTCCGATGCCGCGATCAAAGGTGCCGGCGAAATCGCGTTTTTTCCGCCCATGACGGGTGGATAGCCTCGTCTGTGCGAGCGCGCTACATTGAGCGCATGAAAGCGACCGTACGCTTGCAACGCGAGCCGTTCGACGCCGCCGCAGAAGCGGCGGAGCTCACGCGCGGCCGGGTTGATGTAGGCGCGGTCGTGACATTTACGGGAATCTGCAGGGGATCCGAGCGCGGCGAGCCGATCGCCGCGCTCACGCTCGAGTACTATCCCGGGATGGCGGAAGTGGAGATCGAACGACACGTCGCGGAGGCTCTCGACCGTTGGCCGCTGCTGGGTGTAACCGTTGTTCATCGACACGGGCGCATCGTGCCGGGCGAAGATATAGTCCTCGTGGTAACCACGTCGAGCCATCGTGAAGCGGCGTTCGCTGCGGCGGAGTTCCTTATGGACTACCTGAAAACGCGTGCACCTTTCTGGAAGCAAGTCGAAACGACGAGCGGCAAAACCTGGGTCGATGCCACGGCTGCCGACGATGATGCCGCCGCGCGATGGAAAGCGCCACGACGAGGACGCGAAGCGGCGGAATGAGTTCACGCGTCTGACTGCGGGAGTGCAATATGGTTCCGGTCGTCATTGTCGCAATCGCCGTTGTCGCGTTCGGCGTTCAGTCTGCGCGGGCTGCTCAGGTCAAGTACTTTGACGTACCGAATGGCGCGCATCCGCACGATGTCGCGCCTGCGCCCGATGGAAACGTCTGGTACACGGCGCAAAGCCAGGGCGCACTTGGTATTCTCGATCCGAAAACCGGCAAAGTTACACAAGTATCGCTCGGATCGGGCGCAGCGCCGCACGGCGTGATCGTTGGTCCCGACCGTGCAGCGTGGATCACCGAAGGCGGACAGAATGCGATTGTACGTTTCGATCCGATGACCAAGCTTGTGAAATTATTTCCGCTACCCAAAGAATTTCCCAGCGCCAATCTCAATACCGCGACCTTCGACCGCAAAGGCATCCTCTGGTTCACCGGCCAAAACGGCGTGTATGGTCGCGTCGATCCCGCTAGCGGCAAGGTCGAGGCTTGGAAGTCGCCAAAGGGATCCGGCCCCTATGGCATCACGACCACGCCGAACGGCGAGGTTTGGTATGCCTCGCTTGCGGGCGACCACATTGCCAAGATCGACACGGTTAGCGGCGACGCGTTGATGGTGGCACCACCGAAGCCTGGTGTGGGTCCCCGCCGCATATGGTCCGACTCCAAAGGTCTTCTATGGGTGAGCTTCTGGAACAGCGGTGAGATCGGCCGTTACGATCCGATGAACAAGAGCTGGAAGGTGTGGAATCTGCCGAAGAGCAAGGGTGGCTGCTACGCGGTGTATGTCGACAACAATGACAAAGTCTGGGTCACCGATTTCGTGGCGAATGCGATTCACCGGTTTGACCCGACCACAGAGACATTCGAGAGCTTTCCAAGCGACAAACGCGGGGCATCCGTGCGGCAACTGCTAGGCCGCCCGGGGGAAGTTTGGGGTGCCGAATCCGGTGTGGATCGGCTGGTCGTGGTCAAGGACTGACGGAGCCGGCATCAATTGCGAACTGACGTCACTGTAAACCGCCGGTCGCTCCTGCGCCTGCTTGGCGTTGCCGCCTTTGTGGGAGCGCCAATTGCGGGGGCCGCTGGGTCAGAAATCCGCATCGGCCAACTCATCGAGGACGCCCGCGGAAAAGGTACGATTTCCCAGAGAATCGACCTCATCTCCGGCGCGCTGCGCGGCACGCCTTACCTCGGCTACACTTTGATAGGCGGTCCGACACGACCGGAAAAATTCGTTGTGCGCGACGACGCGTTCGATTGTGTCACGTTTTGCGAAACCGTCCTTGCTGCTGCGATTGCGAGCAATCGCAGCCAGTTCGATTCAGTCCTTAGGAATGTTCGCTATCACAATGGCGCCGTAGCCTGGCGCGAGCGCAATCACTATTTCTTCGAATGGTGCCAGCACAATGTCGAAAACAATATGTGTCGCTGGGTCCGGCTGGACGGTGCGGTCGACATAAACAAGACAGTCGATTCCGAACCTGGGCTCGGAAGGCGGCAGTTCACGATGACCGTTATCCCCAGCACCAATTTTCTTGCGAGTAGCGGCAAATTGGAACGCGGCGATATCGTCGGCTTCGTAAGCCGGCGACCGAACCTGGACTATTTCCACACGGGCTTTGTTGCGTTCGACAAAAGCGGCGTACTTCTGCTTCGGCATGCTTCGCAAAGCCGGCGTCGTGTGCTCGATGAACGGATGGACGCGTTCGTATCGGCCAGCGGCGTTCGGTACGTTACGCTGGTGCGGCCGCAGGAGCCGCGTGCGGCTGCTCTCTGAAATAAAAACTCAGGCGGCCGCCGCTTTCGGCTTCACTTCGGCTGTGTAGTCATCCATCAGCGTTTTGGTGATGCCACCGGGATTGAAATTCCAGTGAGCAATCTCCGCCACCGCGGTCACTTCCGCTGCAGAACCGGTGATAAAGCACTCGGAAAACTCCGTCAGCTCGTCGGGCATGATCCGGCGCTCGATCACTTCAAGACCACGCTTGCGCGCAAGACCTATGACGGTCTGTCTGGTAATGCCATCGAGGAAGCAATCGGCGATAGGTGTGTGAATCTTGCCGTCTCTGACGAAAAAGATGTTGGCGCCGGTGCACTCCGCGACGCGACCCTCCCAGTCCAGCATCATTGCGTCGGCGTAGCCTTTGCGCTCGGCCCTATGTTTGGAGATGGTGCAAATCATGTATAGACCCGCCGCCTTGGCGCGGCATGGCGCAGTCGTTGGATCGGGCCTGCGGTATTCGGCGAGATCGAGTCTGATTCCCTTGAGCCGCTGCTCAGGATCAAAGTAGCTCGGCCATTCCCAGCTCGCGATCGCCAGGTGGATGGTATTGCTTTGTGCCGAAACTCCCATCATTTCCGATCCTCGCCAAGCGACGGGACGCACGTATGCTTCCTTCTTGCCATTCTTGTCGACGACAAGCTTTTTGGCGGCGTCGATTTCGGCGACACAGTAGGGAATCTCGAAGTCGAGGATGTTGGCCGAGCGCTTCAAGCGCTCGGAATGCTCTGTGCTCTTGAATATCTTGCCAGCATACGCGCGCTCGCCCTCGAACACACAGCTGGCATAGTGGAGCCCATGGCTCAGCACATGGAGGTTGGCTTCGTTCCACGGCACGAGCTTTCCGTCGTACCAAATGACGCCTTCGAGGCGATCATAGGATTGAGTAGCCATACTTACCTCCATCGCCGTAGCGGGCTTGCCGGTCGTGATGGCGCATTTTCATGTGGACGCCAACACTTTACGTCGCGGGGCAATACCCGGTATGAAAAGGGCCGAAACGGACCTATCGGCTCCCTCCAGCTCGCCGCCGACAGGAAAAGGACCGTTTCGGTACTATCCTTTCGTCTGCAACACCGTTTTTGTAACATAAATCCAAAATATGTCAACATGGCTGACATAAATTTGAGTGCCAAGACAGCAACGGCCGAGAACAGCGTGGCGCAGCGGTCCAGCGGGACCGGCGCTTCAACCGAGCCCATTTGGGACATCATCGAGCTTTTGTTTTTTGCCTACCGCGATTTCGTCGGCGATCCGGACGAAGTGCTCCTCAAGTTGGGCTTCGGTCGCGCGCACCATCGCGTGCTCCACTTCGTCAACCGCAATCCGGGAATAAAGGTTGCCGACTTGCTTGAGATTCTCAACATCACAAAGCAATCGTTGGGTCGGGTGCTCAAACAACTGATTGATCAAGGGTACGTCTCGCAGAAAGAGGGCGCGGAAGATCGCCGACAGCGTCTGCTATTCGTGACCGGGAAAGGCGAAACCCTCGCTCTCAAGCTCGCGACTCTACAAACCCAGAGAATTAGTCGGGCATTCGGTGAACTCGGTCCCAACGCGCACGAGGCCGCTCGCCGCTTTCTGACTTCGATGATCGATGTCGACAACCGTGATGGTGTGCTCCGATTGATTGCGCGGGCCGATCGAGCGTCGAAAACTCGGGACTGAGCGCAGGAGGGAAGAAATCTTGGCGATGACGCTGCCCGCCGCACTTCTCGATGATGCGCCGCATCTTCTCGTGGTCGATGATGACCGGCGAATTCGTGACCTGCTTTCTCGGTTTCTGGCCGGTGAAGGCTATCGGGTAACGACCGCGGAAACCGCTGCGGACGCCCGCGCGAAACTGAAGGGCCTGAGCTTCGATTTGCTTATCCTGGATGTGATGATGCCGGGCGAATCCGGTTTCGATCTCGCCAAGGCAATTCGCGGTGACTCAACCGTTCCAATTCTCATGCTGACGGCGCGCGACGCTGCCGAAAGCCGCATCAAGGGTCTGGAGATCGGTGCTGACGACTATCTTTCGAAGCCGTTCGAGCCGCGTGAATTGTCGCTGCGTATCGCCAATATTCTCAAACGTGCGCAACCCGCGGCATCACCACCGGTCGAATCGGTTCGCTTTGGGCCGTTTGTCTATCATCTCGCCCGTGGCGAATTGAGGAAAGGGGAGGAGATCATCCGGCTGACCGACCGCGAGCGCGAAATGCTGCGGATTCTTTCGCAGGCTCCAGGCGAAACTGTGCCGCGTCTGTCGCTCGCAGGCAATGGCGGATCGGTAAGCGAGCGTGCGGTGGATGTGCAGGTCAATCGTCTGCGGCGCAAGATCGAGCGCAACCCCGCAAATCCGCTTTTTGTGCAGACCGTGCGTGGTATCGGTTACCGGCTGGTGATCACTTCATGACCAGCCTCGACATCACGAATGGTGTTCGTACAGCGCTTACGCGTCTTCGCGAAGCCTGGGAGTGGTACGATTCCATTCCGCCTATACGGAAGATCCATAGTGCGCTTGGCCAGGTCGCTGACGGCTGGCGGCGAGTCAGTCGTTGGATCAACGGCGGCATGCCGAAAGGGCTTTATGCCCGCGCGCTACTGATCATCATCGCACCGATGGTGATCTTGCAGTCGGTGATTGCCTTCGTATTCATGGAGCGGCACTGGAACGTTGTCACCCAGCGTCTGTCCGCCAGTGTCGTGCAAGATATCGCGGCGCTGATCGACATCTATCGCGGCTATCCGCAGGATGCCGACCAGACCCAGATCCGGCGTATTGCGCAGGAACGCCTCGGTCTCGTGGTCGATTTTCTGCCGTCGGTCGACCTGCCACCGCCCGGTCCCAAGCCATTCTTTTCACTGCTGGATCAGGCACTTTCCGACGAGCTTCGCAAACAGATCGGGCGCCCTTACTGGATCGACACCGTCGGTAAGTCGGCTGTGCTCGAAATCCGTGTCCAGCTCGACAACACGGTCATGCGCGTGTTCGCGCGTCGAAGCGCCGCTTACGTCTCCAATTCCGAAATCTTTCTGCTGTGGATGGTCGGTACTTCGACAGTGCTGCTGATCGTTGCGATCATTTTCCTGCGCAATCAGATCAAGCCCATCCTCCGACTTGCTGATGCTGCGGAAAGTTTCGGTAAGGGCCGAGAAGCGCCAAACTTCCGACCGCGTGGCGCGCGCGAGGTGCGGCGCGCGGCCGCTGCGTTTATCGAGATGAAGACGCGCATTGAACGCGCGATGGAACAGCGTACGGCGATGCTGGCGGGCGTGTCGCACGATCTGCGGACAGTGCTTACGCGCTTCAAGCTCGAATTGGCTCTGATCAAAGACTCGCCGGAAGTCGACGCGATGAAGAAGGATACCGACGAGATGGCCCGAATGCTGGAGGCCTATCTCGCTTTTGCGCGCGGCGACAGCGGCGAGACTTCGGCTCAGACAGATATGGCGGAATTTCTGGAAGAGTTGCAGGTCGACGCCGAGCGCCACGGACACAGGACAAGTGTCGTTTTTCACGGGCCGCCAATCGTTACCGTTCGCCCTGCGGCTTTCAAACGCTGCCTCAGCAATCTTGTATCGAACGCGGCGCGCTTTGCATCGTCGATTGCAATCGTCGGTCACCGCGATCATCGGTATCTCACTGTTACGGTCGATGATGACGGTCCTGGCATCCCCGCGAACTTGCGTGAGGAAGTATTCAAACCGTTTCTGCGGCTTGATGACGCGCGCAATCAGGATGAGGGTGGGACCGGTCTCGGGCTGGCGATCGCGCGCGATATCGCGCGTTCGCATGGCGGCGAGATTACGCTGGGCGAAAGTCCGCTCGGAGGTCTGCGAGCGACGGTACGCGTGCCGGTCTAGGCAGCTTCTGCTTCC
The DNA here is from genome assembly GCA_035538755.1 of Pseudolabrys sp. Lineage (GTDB taxonomy): Bacteria > Pseudomonadota > Alphaproteobacteria > Rhizobiales > Xanthobacteraceae > Pseudolabrys. Next base: position 115,865 of record DATLJR010000128.1, on the reverse strand, counting down.
TCACCACGTGCCCGGCGGCGTCGTCTAGGCCCGCGGAACATACAGGGCAGGGCGCAAAGATCGTCGAGAAATCCGGCCCAACGCTCAGCGCTGTTGAGGCCGCGATCGAGCGCCGCCATCGTCCGGTCGAGCCCTTGCTCCTCGTCATCCACCCAGACGGACAGGACCCGTGCGAACATGAGCGCAGCTCCTTGCGCCCTCAGCGCGCTCCACGGACCGGACGCGCGTATGCCGGCCGCCTCGAGCATCCAATGCTGCGATCGAACAGCCATCGCGTTGAGAGCAACGGCGAGCCCGGGGCTTCGTCGGGCCGAGCGCATGATCGAGCGAATTGCTTCCTTGTACGGAGCGAGGACTTCCAGCCGCCGCATTAGCACGTCGAAAAGACGTTCGCGCGCCGGTTCTTCGGCTATATCCACATCACCGCCCGCGAGGACAGCACGATCGATTTCCTTTATGTGCGCAGCGAGGATGGCAAGCGTCGAGCCAAATTCAGCGCGCAATTGCGAAAGCTTGAGCCCGGCCTGGCCGGCGACCTCCGCAAGGCCGATTTGTTCAAAGCGCCTTTCGGCAAGGAGCGCCATGAGTGCGGCGATGACTTTCTCACGATCGCTGGATGCAGCTACCGGACGCTGCGGTGGGGCAGCCCTGCGACGGCGCTTGGATTTGCGGGCCATGACGACCTCCCATGGCGTTCACTACACATTAAATGTAAGGCCCCAATGACGACCGTGCTAGGGCGGGAACTAGCCCGCGAGATCCCGCGAGCGCCGGGTGGCGGCGTCAATGGCCTGCGTCAGAAGTTGGTCGAAACCCCCGGGACCCATAAGAACTTCGAGGGCGGCCGCGGTTGTGCCGCCTGGGGATGTTACATTCTGCCGCAGCGTCGCCGCGTCTATATCCGATCGGTGCAACAGTTCTGCCGAGCCGGCAACAGTTTCACAAGCGAGGCGAGTCGCCAGGTCCGGCGGCAAGCCGGCGGCAACGCCTGCGCGAGCCATGCATTCTGCCAACAGAAATATGTAGGCGGGTCCCGACCCGGACAGCGCCGTCACCGCGTCCATGAGCGCTTCGTCGAGAACCCATTCGACCTTGCCGATCGCCGCGAGGAGATCCGACGCCTGCTTGCGGTGACGCTTCGAAATCTTCGCGTTGGCCACCGCGACGCTGATGCCCCGACCGATCGCAGCGGGGGTGTTCGGCATTGCGCGAACGATTGCCGTTCCGGCCGGTAACGATTTTTCGAGGAAACCGATCGTCCGACCGGCCATGATGGACAGCACGAGCGTCGCTTTGTCGATATAGCGGGCGAGCGGGGGCAAGGCCTCTGGCGCGCTTTGCGGCTTTACGGCGATCACGATCGCGCTGGCTACGCCGATTCTGTTCTTCGGGTTGAGTTTAACTCCGCGGCGCGCCAGTGCCTTCACCGCTTTGACCGGTTGCGGCTCGATGACGGTTATCTTCTTTGGATCGAGCCCGCGCCCGAGCCAGCCATCAAGCATCGCGCTGCCCATCTTGCCCGCGCCGACAAGAACGAGGGTGCCGCGAAATTCACCTAGTCGTCTGACATTACGGATGGCCATGGCCGATCAGCGGCCTTACGCCTCGCCCGAGGTTTCGAACATGGCGGCATCGAGCGCCTCGCGCGCACCCTTGCCGGCCCAGACCACGAATTGAAAAGCAGTAAAGTAGCGTTCGCAAGCCTCAAGCGCGGTGCCAAGCAACGCCTCGCATTGCTTGCCCGAGGCCTCGGTTCCCCCCGCCAGGATCAGCGCATGGCGAAACATCATGACGCCTTCCGAATTCCAATGATCGAAGTGCCCGACCCAAAGCCTCTCGTTTATGAGGGAAATCAATGCCTGGACGTCGGCCCTTCTTCGTTCCGGCACCCGCAGATCAAACGCACAAGCCAGATGCAGGGCTTCGATATCACTCATCCACGTATAGGAGAGCTGATAGTCGGTCCAACGCCCAGTGACCAAAATGGTAATTTCGTCGTCACTAGCGCGCTCGAATGACCAGTCGTTGCCTGTGGCCAGGCGCTCCACGACGTCGAGGGGATTGATGCGGGGCTCTTCCGCGTAATTTGTCAGGGACATTACGTCTCCGCTTTGCTGAATGGAGCGAGAGGAAACGCACGCCACCGCACATCGCGGAAGACCCGGGATGGGGGCTCGGTCCGCACCTTGACGCAGGATTTTACGGGCTGCCTTGACGGCAAAAACGAATCACCAAGCGATTCGACTATAACCCGGCTGATTCCGCCCGCCAAAGACATCGTCAAGTGTCATGAGCCGTGATTTGCGAGTCATAGGCAACCGTGCGGGACTGACTCTCCACAACGAATGCTGCGGTGGAGTCACTCTTTGGTGGATAACTTGAGGGGGTAAGGAGCGGACAGCGATGGCCGGTACGGCCCTCAGGCGTCGCGGGCGCCTTCAGTCAAACAGGCTCGAAACTGACTCTTCGGCAGCTGTGCGCCCGATCGCTTCACCGATCAGTGACGCGATTTCGAGTATGCGAATGTTACCAGCGGCCAGGATTTCCTTTGTCGGCTGGATGGAGTCGGTAATCACCAGCTCCTTCAATCGCGAACCTGCGATGCGCTTGGCAGCACCACCAGACAAGACTCCATGGCTGATGTAGGCGTACACGGCTTTGGCCTTGTTCTCGAGCAGAGCGTCTGCCGCGTTCACGAGAGTGCCGCCCGAATCGACAATGTCATCCACAAGGACGCACGTGTAACCGCTGACGTCGCCGATCACATTCATGACCTCGGACTCGCCAGCGCGTTCGCGTCGCTTGTCGATGATGGCAAGCGGGGCATTGATGCGTTTCGCCAGTCCCCGCGCGCGCACGACACCGCCGACATCGGGTGACACCACCATGACATTGTCGAGTTTGAAGCGGTCGCGAATGTCGCGGACCATGACCGGCGACGCGTAGAGATTGTCGGTCGGAATATCGAAAAAGCCCTGAATCTGCCCCGCATGCAGGTCGAGCGTCATGACACGGTCAGTGCCGGCACGGGTGATCAGATTGGCGACCAGCTTTGCCGAGATCGGCGTCCGCGGGCCTGGTTTGCGATCCTGACGGGCGTAGCCGAAATAGGGAATGACGGCTGTAATGCGCCGCGCGGAAGAGCGCCGCAGCGCGTCGATGATGATCAACAATTCCATCAAGTGGTCGTTTGTAGGGAACGAGGTCGATTGAATTACGAACACGTCCGCGCCGCGCACATTCTCCTGAATCTCGACGAAGATCTCCATGTCGGCGAAACGGCGGACGACCGCCTTCGCCAACGGAAGTTTCAGGTAGTTCGAGATTCCCTGCGCCAAGGCAGGATTGGAATTGCCGGCGACGAGCTTGATCGCTCCGTTCTTGCCCGACATCTTCACTCCTCGCCCTTACTCCCGCGCCACAGGCGGCGTGGTCATATCAAGGCGGGCACGGCCCGGCAATATGCTCATCGGTCTAAGCGATGCTGAACGGAGCCTAGTGGGCGGACGCTGTGAGCGTCACCGCTTCTTGTTCCGACGTCGCCGCGGGCAGGGGTGCCGGGTCGGTTACGGACGGCTGTATGGGATCGGGCCGGGATACACGGAATATGCCGGCTGCTTCAGGTGAGGACTCGGCGGGCGGCGCCATAGCCACCTGTGGCTCCACCATGGAAGGCGCCGTTCCCGGCGCCACCTCGGGCGAGGTCAGGAAGGCGGCCAGTTGCTCCACACTGGTGCTGGCGATCCGGCGCAGCATTGCGTCATCTGCGGCAGCCCAGGCATCGCGGTTTCGGGTTTTCGCGGTTTCCTCCCCGCTGACGCGCAGCACCCGTTGTTCGCTCTGGTCGAACACGTCCCAAACCCACGCGACCGTGGTTCGCCGCTTTGTCACCTTGACGGCGAGATAGCCCCGCACGCGATAGGCGGAAGTCTGTTCGCGTGAAATCACCGCGAGACGGCGGGACTGTGCCTCTTCGTTGAGATCGCCGACCAGTTTTTGGAATTGTCCAGGCGGCAATCCGTCGAGGGAATCAAAGGCGACAGTTGCGCCGCGTGGTTGAGCCGCCGACAGGCTCTGGTTATCGGGATTGCATCCGGCTAGCGCCAATGCGCAGAGGACGGTCAATAAACTGCCGAGGCACCCAACGCGCCGCAGCTCGCCGGTCGTGCGGCGACCCGAACCCCACTCCATCGACTACCCCGCCCGGCCTGATCCTTGTACTTGGTCTCTTCGGCCTGGGCAAAGCCTAACGGGAAGCGCGCGGGGGAGTCCAGTCGCAAAACATCACTCGGCAAGCACAATGGCATTGACATGCCGACCATAGTCGGGCTCGGCGTGCAGTGTAGTGCGCCGATAGCTGAAGAAGCGCGCTGGCTCGGCATATGTGCACAAGCCGAGGTCTTCGAACCGCGTAATGCCGGCCTGTCGGACGCGTTGCGCGATATAGCCCGTGAGATCGAACATCGCGTGGCCATTTCGTTGCGACGGTGCAAAGAAGCTTGCATTCGTCCGCTCGGCCGTCAGGAACCGCTCGACGAACTCTGGACCGACTTCATAGCTTTGCTGGCGAATGGTTGGTCCGAGTGCGACGCTGACGCGATCGCGGTCGGCGCCCAGTCGCTCCATCGCGGCGATCGTTGCTTCAATCACGCCTGTAAGCGCGCCGCGCCATCCTGCGTGCGCGGCTCCGATCACTCCAGCGGCACTGTCGGCGAAAAGCAATGGTCCACAGTCGGCTGTTGATACGCCGATCGCCAATCGCGGAACGCGCGTGACAATGGCATCGGCTCGCGGCCGATTTTCGGGAGTCCATGGCTCATCAGCGACCACAACGTTCGGGGAGTGAATTTGATACGCGGTGAGCAAGCGATCGGGGGTCACTCCGAGTACCGCCGCCATGCGTGCGCGGTTTTCGGCCACTTTGTCCGGCGTATCGCGAGAACCGACGCCGCCATTGAGCGAAGCATAAACACCCTCCGACACACCGCCGGAGCGCGTGAAAAACGCGTGGCGAATGCGCTCGAGAGTGGCAAGTGTGGCGGCTTGGAGCATTTCGTTCCGATACCTGTGCATCGACTGAATAGATAGGACCTGCAAGATCGCGCGGCCAGCGATTAGGTCTCAAATCCGGGAGGCACGCCCACTGATGGATGGGCGAAGGCGGTGACCTTGAACAGTTCGCCCATCGCATCCCGGTTACGGCCGATCAAACGCTCGAGCGCCCGGTCAATCTCGGCAGGCCGTGGGGCGTTTGCCTTCAGTGCGGCGGCCCGGCGTTCGATACCCAGTCGCCGCAGGAATTGCGACTGTTCGACCGGCCCATACCCAACCGTACCCATGGCTTCGACGGCGCGCGTCAACGACTGGAAGTCTACATGTGCGGTCAGGTCGATATGACCCGGATATGTGAGCGGATCGGCGTAGGCGTGCTGACCAACGGCCTGCAAAGTTTCACCGAGCGCGGTCTCAGAGTGACCGTAGTCGATCACCAGCGCGGCGCCTTGGTTGTCCGCAACGCACCGGCCAACCTCGATGCCCGCGGTGTCGGCGCGCCATTCGAAAACGGCACCTGTGCGCGGCGCACGCAATGTCGGCGGCAGCAAGTTCTGGAAGAATGGCATCGGCTCCGGCGCGGTCGTGAATGCCAGCTGTCCTGATGGATCAATCTGGATTCGCCGTTCATGCCAGCCGCGCTCGGTTTTTACCGCCTGGTTGATCGGCAAAGCATCGAAAAATTCGTTTGCGAAGATGATCGCGGGCCCTTTCGGCACATCAACCAGCGAGCGGTGCCAGGTGACTGGAATCCCTGCGCCTTCCAGTGTCTTTTCCTGCTGCGCTCGCAAAGCAGGACTGATCTCGACCAGGTGCAACACGATTGCTGCGCGAAACTCCGGCACGATTTGCGCTGACCGCAATGCGTCTTTCATCATCGTGCCGCGACCCGGGCCGAGCTCGATCAAACGCACGTTCTCGGGCGCACCCATCTGTTTCCATACGGCAGACGCCCAGATACCGATCAGTTCGCCGAACATCTGGTTGACCTCGGGCGCAGTGATGAAATCACCTCGCGCGCCGAACGGGTCGTGAGTTGTGTAGTAGCCGTGTGTGGGGTCGAGCAGACACAGTGTCATGTACTCGGCGACAGGCATCGGCCCGCCCAGCTCGATGCGGCGGCGGATCTCAACTTCCAGCGCTGAGTTTTCCTCCACTAGAGTCTCCGAAGCGATGGGTGCTTCAGCGCATAGAAAATAAAGCAAAGACCGGCGAGGAACAGCGGCACGGACAGCAACTGGCCCATGGTTGCTCCGCCCCAAAGAAATCCAAGCTGGGCATCCGGTTCGCGGAAGAACTCACAGAACGTGCGAGCGAGGGCATAGCCGACAGCAAAGCATCCGATGATCAGGCCGGGTCGCTTCAGCGCGCCAGCGCGTACGAGAAGCGCTAGGACGGTAAACAGCAACAAACCTTCGAGCCCGGCCTCATAAAGTTGACTGGGGTGTCGCGGCAACGGCCCGCCATTCGGAAATATCATGGCCCAGGGCACGTCCGTGGGACGGCCCCACAACTCTCCGTTTATGAAATTGGCGAGTCGGCCCAGGAACAAGCCAATGGGACCGGCTGCGCAGGTGAGATCGCCAAGCGAAAGAACGGAGATGCCGCGCGTGTATCCAAACAACAAGACCGCGAGCACGCAGCCGATGAACCCACCATGAAACGACATGCCGCCATTCCACAGCTGCACGATTTCGAGTGGATGCTCGACGAAGTAGGGGAGATTGTAAAAGAGCACGTAACCAATACGGCCACCCAAGATGATGCCCATCGTCACCCACAGAACGAAATCATCGAAGTCGTTCACCGACATCGGTGCCTTGCGCCCCCACAATTTTGTCGAGCGGATTAGTAGGCGCGCGTAACCCCAGCCGATCAGGATGCCGAAGATATAGGCGAGGGCGTACCAGCGGATGGCGAAGGGCCCGAGCTGGACCAGCACCGGGTCGAAGGTCGGATAGGGGATGACAAGTACAGGCATTGCGAGATCCGCTTCTGTGGAACGTTCGCCCCGCCGAGAAGTGCTAGCACGTCAGGTCTTGCGGCGGCACGGCCGGATCGCCATTGTGAAGCAATCCGGTGCCGGAGGCGAAATATGACCCAGACCAGCAACCGCTTTTTCGACGAGATGGCGCGCTTGATGAACGATGCGGCAGGCGTGGCGCAGGGGGTGCGCCGCGAATTTGACACCCTGTTGCGCAGTCAGGCTGAAAGGATTTTGCGCGATCTCGACGTGGTCAAACGTGAGGAGTTCGAGGCGGTCAAGGATATGGCGCGTCTGGCGCGGGAAGAGAATGAGGCCCTGAAGGCACGGATCGCGGCTCTGGAAGCCAAGGCGGAAAAGCCCAGCAAGAAGGCTAAGGGTTCGTCCGAAAAGACCCCCTGATTACGGGTCAGCGCGGTTTTCTTGCCCTTTTGGAGAGCTGCCGCTATAACCCGCCCCGTTCGCGGTCCCCGGCACCCCTGGAGGCTTGCCGCGTGCGCAGGCGGCGAAAAAGCCGCCTTTTTCCATCGACTTAGATGAGGGATTACAATGGCGACCGTCCATGAAATGAAAGCGACGGCACGTCCGAAAGGCGGCAAGGGGGCCGCTCGGGCTGCGCGTCGCACCGGCAAAGTGCCGGGCGTGATTTACGGAGAGAACAAGCCCCCGCTCATGGTCCTGGTCGATCATGATGAACTGCGCCAGCGCATCTACGCCGGGCGCTTCCTCACCACGCTCTACAACATCGATGTGGACGGCACCAAGCATCGGGTCATTCCGCGCGACTTCCAGCTCGACGCGATCAAGGACCTGCCGATGCATGTCGACTTTCTGCGGGTGTCGGAAGGCGCCTCCATTCGCGTGCACATTCCTGTGCACGTGCTCAATGCAGATCAGGCACCGGGCGTGAAACGCGGTGGCGCGGTGAACATCGTCACGCACACTGTCGAAGTGGTGTGCCCGGCGGATGCGATTCCGGAATCGATCGACGTCGATATTTCCAGCCTAGACATCAATCACTCGAAACACCTGACCGACGTAACGCTTCCAAAGAATATCCGCGTGATCGGACGCCCCGACATGACGCTCGTGACCGTCGTGCCGCCGTCTGGCTATGCGGAAGAAATGAAGGCCGCCGCCGAAGCGGCCGCAGCAGCAGCGGCAGCCGCCGCAGCCGCCGCGGCAACCGGCGCTGCACCCACTGCCGAAGGCGCGGCTCCAGGAGCTGCCCCAGCTGCAGCGCCTGGCGCGGCGCCTGGCGCGGCTCCTGCTGGTGGTGCCGCACCTACCGCCGCCGCGGCAGCGAAGCCAGAGAAGAAGTGAGGCCTCGTTCGGGTCTCACTGTCAGCGTTTGCGTAATCGGCAAACTCTAGGCGAGCGCCGTTCACGCCATGCTGCTTTTCGTCGGCCTCGGCAATCCCGGTCCCAAGCATGTCGGCAACCGCCATAACATCGGGTTCATGGCGGTGCAGGCGATTGCGCGCCGCCATGAACTCTCGCCGTGGCGGCGACGGTTTCAAGGCGTTGCAGTGGAAGGCAATATTGCGAAGGAGCGTATCCTTCTGCTTTTGCCCGGCACATATATGAATGAGTCAGGCAGAGCAGTCGGAGAGGCGGCGAATTTCTATAAGCTCGATGCCGGCAGCATCGTGGTGTTTCATGACGAAGTCGATCTGTCGCCGGCGAAAGTCAGGGTGAAGGTTGGCGGGGGTGTTGCAGGCCATAATGGTTTGCGCTCGATAACCGCCCACATCGGCAACGAGTACAAGCGCGTGCGCATCGGCATCGGTAAGCCGGACATCAAGGAGTTGGTCCCGATGCACGTGCTCGGCGACTTCGCGAAAAGCGAATGGGCGTGGGTCGAGGCCTTGTGCGATGTGGTGGCCGACAACGCTCCGCTTCTCGTCGAGGGGAGGGATTCATCGTTTCAAAACAAGGTCCATCTCGCCATGGAAGCAAAGGGCTTCGCCGACGAAGCGGACGATGAATTGTCCGACTCCAAATAAGAATACTGACATAGAGACAATAAGATCATGGGATTTAAATGCGGCATTGTCGGCCTGCCAAATGTGGGCAAGTCGACACTCTTCAATGCTTTGACACAGACTGCGGCCGCACAGGCCGCCAACTATCCATTCTGCACGATCGAGCCGAACGTCGGCGAGATTGCAGTGCCGGACGCGCGGCTTGACAAACTTGCGGTGCTTGGCAAGTCGGCGCAGATCATTCCGACGCGCATCACATTCGTCGATATTGCCGGGCTCGTGCGGGGCGCATCCAAGGGCGAAGGTCTCGGCAACCAGTTTCTCGCCACCATTCGCGAGGTCGATGCGATCGTGCATGTGGTGCGCTGTTTTGAGGACAGGGATGTCACGCACGTGGAAGGCAAGATCGATCCCATTGCCGACATCGAGACGATCGAAACCGAGCTGATGCTGGCCGATCTCGATAGCCTGGAAAAGCGCATCGACAATTTAGAGAAAAAAGCGAAAGGCAGCGGTGAAGATGCCAAGCTTGCTAAGGAAACTCTTGAACTTGTCAACCGCACCCTCGTTCTCCTGCGTGACGGGAAACCGGCGCGTCTGGTCGAGCGCAAGGCTGAGGAAGAAAAGTTGTTTCACTCTCTGGGTTTGCTGACATCTGCGCCGGTACTCTATGCGTGCAATGTGGACGAAGCGTCCGCTGCGACTGGAAATGATTTCTCCGGCAAGGTCGAAGAGCGGGCGAAGTCTGAAGGTGCAGCTGCGGTTGTGATCTCTGCCAAGATCGAATCGGAGATCGCGACGCTGCCATCGGAAGAACGCGCGGAATATCTTGAGGCTGTCGGACTAAAGGAGACTGGGCTCGACCGTCTCGTGCGCGCCGGCTACGCGCTTTTGCACCTTGTAACCTACTTCACGGTCGGTCCGAAGGAAGCGCGCGCGTGGACTATCACCCACGGTACCAAGGCGCATCAGGCGGCAGGCGTCATTCACACTGACTTCGAACGCGGCTTCATCAGGTCCGAAACCATTGCCTATGACGACTACGTTGCCTGCGGAGGAGAAGCGGGCGCGCGCGACGCCGGGAAGATGCGGCTGGAAGGCAAAGATTACGTCGTTGCGGACGGCGACGTGATGCATGTCCGCTTTGCCACCTGACGATATTCTTTCTGTTAAGCTGGCACGTATGAGCGCGACCACGGATGACTCGACGGCGCCGGATCCTGCTTCGGCGAAGACCGCAGAGCGGCGTGCTCTCGGCGTTGCCTGCGGTGCGCATGCGCTGCATGACGGGTACACCGATCTCGTCTACGTGATGTTGTCGATCTGGCAGGGCGAATTCGGCCTCGGTTTTGCGGCGCTCGGTCTGATGAGAACGGTCTTTTCCGGCACGCTCGCGGGCTTGCAAATTCCGGCGGGTTTTGTAGCTGAACGTTTCGGCGCCGCGACGGTGCTTGCGCTCGGCACCGCGCTCGCAGGACTTGGCTACATATTTGCCGGTCTCAGCAGCGGAGTCGCTGGCCTCGTCGTGGCGCTGTTCATTGGCGGCCTTGGCGCAAGTACCCAGCATCCCCTCGCGTCATCGCTTATTGCGCATGCCTTCGCGGGCACCCGCTCGCTGAAGGCGCTCGGTACATACAATTTCGCCGGTGACATCGGCAAAATGATCTTTCCGGCTGCCGCGGCCTTGATGCTCATCGTGCTGCCCTGGCGCCAGGCGGTGATGATCCTCGGTGCTCTCGGTGCGGTTGCAGCGCTCGCGATCTTTGTAGCGATGCCGAGATTCAGCGACGCTCAAGTATCTTCGCGAAAGGACGATCATGCCCAAAGAACGACCGGTGCCGTGAGACCATTTGCATTTCCCCTGCTCTTGTCGGTCGGTGTGATCGATAGCGCGACACGCATGGCCTTCCTTACCTTCCTGCCGTTCGTACTCACCGCCAAGGGAGCCAGCGTCCAATTTGTCGGTTTGGCGCTGACGCTCGTTTTTGTCGGCGGGGCCATGGGCAAGCTTGTCTGTGCATTTATTGGCGCTCGCATCGGCGCGGTGGCGACGGTTTGGCTGACTGAAACCGTAACGGCATTGAGCATTGTGAGCCTGCTGCCGTTGTCACTCGGACCCGCCTTGATGTTGTTGCCGGTTGTCGGGATTGCGCTCAATGGCACATCTTCTGTCCTGTACGGTTCGGTGCCCGATCTTGTCGAACCGGCTTGGCGCCAGCGCGCTTTCAGCATCTTCTATACGGGGACGATCGGTGCTGGCGCCGTTTCGCCAGCAATCTATGGGTTGCTGGGCGATGCGATCGGCATCCCGGCGGCACTCACGGTCATCGCCGCCGTCGTCCTTGTTACGTTGCCGATCACCCTTGTCTTGCGGCCTGCACTAACGGCGCGGGCATCCTGACTTCAATGCTCGAGCGCCTTGACCTTTCCCACCACCGCGGCTGGCAGGAAGTCGAGATTAGGTCCCAGGAGGAACGCCTCTCCGGAGCCGTTACCATAATGGGGTCATGGGCGTCGATCATGGCCCGCACAGGGCAAACACAGAACGACATCGAATCTGCGATAAGGTCATTGATTTCGTCCGACTTTAGTTCCGCATTGTACCGAGGGTCGGTGAAAACCTTGCGGGACGATGCAATGCGTGGCCCGATGGGGGCACAGGAACCGATCCGGCACCGAGCGATTGTGGTGTATGGAAAAGAAAACGAAATCTATTGGTGTGATGACGGGCGACCAGGCCATCCAGCTTCGCCAGCTCGCGTTTGATGCGTACGAGCCGGATGCGTTTCGCCTGAACTTGACCCGCACTGAAGCCGAACGCCGCATCGCGGCTCTACAGGCAAAACTGAGGCTGATGGACGACCCGCCACACGTGCAGTGACGGAATGGGCAAAACGCCTTTTGTCGCCGGAGGAACCGTCCCGGACGGCCTGGCGTTTTCTCTTCTGAGCGCAAATCGTGAGGAGGAACTTATGACACATTTTCGCCATGCCGCTATCGTGACCGCGATACTTGCAAGCGCGGGAGCGGCCGGCGCTCAGACCACGGTCATCACGCGTGAGCCCGTGCAATCGCGGGCGGTTGTGGCCACTGAACCCCTGCAGCTGACACCGGTCCAGCGGCAAACGATCTATCGCACGATCGTGCGCGAACGCGTTGCGCCGGCGCAGCCGACCATTGAATACCGCGTCGGCGCGCGAATACCTGAGAGCGCGCAACTCTATGCGGTGCCGCAAGAAGTTGCAGTCGAGGTGCCGGCCATCAGGGCCTACAAATACATGGTGGTAAACAACCGCGTTGTGTTGATCGACCCTGCAACCAGCGAGGTCGTCGCAGAAGTGGCTGATTAAAGCGTCCCACCGGCTGGGATTTGGCCCGGCGCCGCGCGCGCCGGGCCATGTTTTTTGCGAACCCAACGTTTACCGTGGGCCAACAGGGCAGATATGCACTCGCCGAGGTGCTGGATTTTCGGCGTCACAAGGGCCATATTATACGGTGAGGAGCCTTTGATTATGTCGATGATCAACTATCGTGCCCCGTCCGAACTGTTTCCTAGCCGGAGCCGGAAGTCGCGCCGGCCGATTGGCTATAAGCGCTTTCCGACTGCGGCCGAAGCCATTCGCTTCGCCATTGAGGAATTGCCGCCGGAATTGTTGCTGGGCGCATATCTTGAAGTCGAAGAGAAGCGTTTCGATGGAAACGGGATTCGGCAGCTTTATGAGAGCGCCGATTATCCGCTGCCGCGCAAAGGTGCCAAGAACAAAGTCGCAGCCGCCAGCTGATCTGAACGCAAAGCGCCGATCTGGTCGTGGTCCGTTTTCCGGACAAGATTTCTAATCGCACGATCTGGATTGTGAAACCGCTTTCTCAACTCACACCATTGGCTATCAGCAACTAATCCGAATTCCTGGATCCGTTTTTCCACTGCGTGAGGCTATCACCGATAACCTTCATGGCCGTCATCGCAGCCTGACTCAGACTGGCATAGCCGGCAATTTCCCGGCCGACCCGCTCGCCTTCGCTACGCAGCATCTCGCGAACGCCTTGCAGTTCGAGGATGACTCGGTCGATTTCTTCCATAGATGCGCCGGAAACGCGCCGAATAAGTCCATTCAGATTGTCAGACACCGGTTCGGACGGTGGTTCGCTTTCTGGCTTTTGACGACGCATAAACGCTACGTCGCGTCGGACGAATTCGCGAATTTCGCCCTCGAACGTCGCCGCCGCTTGTTCGGCATCGCTCAATTTTTCCGCCGGTTTCCGGTTGGGAGCATATATCTCCGGCCCGGGCTTTTCTGGAACTGCGCCAAGCCGATCACTCCTGCTCATGGTCAACTCCTACAAGGCGCAATGCAAATTGCGCGGGTCCCCTTTGCAGGTGGATTGCCGCATGCGACTTGGGCGGCCGTGGGGCAGAGCAGGGCCTGCCGGCGGAACTGGTCGCGCCGCACAAGTTATGCACGACTTTTTCAGGATTTAGGGCCCCAAAGGGCCTACCCAATGGACCTTAAAACCGGTGCTGATGCTTTTACTGCTGGTGGTCTGGCCGACATCCTTAACGGCGGTGGTAACCTGGAGTGGCCCGTAAAGCTTTTGCTCGGCGCTCAGCGTGTTGTACGTAACTGGGTCGTTGCTGGCGCTGGCCAGGCCGGCGCCGAGCATCATACCGGTTGGGAGGATATTGAATTTGACGCTTCTCTCATTGCCGTACACCTGAGACGCCAGGGGTGCGGAGCCAGGCGGCAGAGCCATGAAAGCAATATCACCGGGTCCCGCCGTCGGTGACCACGCGTGTCGGTGACCGAATATGTGTCCTGCAAGGTGACGGCCCAAACGACCGCCGAATGGAATCGATTATTTCAACGTTGTGCCGAACTTGCCCTGTTCATTGTTGCATCGGCAAGGCTGCGATCGCATCTCGGCGGCTGTAGCGGCTCTGCATGTGCCGGCGGCGCCATAAGCAACGCGAGGGCGAGATGCCGGGCAGGATGATTCCGACAAAGGTAATAAATCTGCGAAGAAAGAGCTTAAGCACGACATGCCCTCCGATCGTTACATCTCTTGGTCGGTCGGAGCGACGAAAGGGTTCAAACGGGCCGCTTTGAAACCAGAAGGCCCGCTCGCGTGGGGATCAGCCCGCTTTATTGCCGATCGTTTTGACCGCATCGCATCTTGTTCTGGCGGCCGACTCCATACCGAAATTCGACCTCGAGCGGACCTGCCGGCCGGCGGCCGCGGCGGCGGTGTTGCCGGGCCGGGACTCGGCAGCTTGCGAGCGGGACGAACGCGACGCGCGCAGCAAGCTCGAGCAGGATTGGGCCCGATAGAACGCGGCACAAAAGAGCCAGTGCGCCGGCTTCGTCGCACTTGATCGCGCACCGAGTTACGTGGAGTTGCTCACCTGCCTGGAAATGGCAAAGCAAGCACAGGAGCTTCCGTCAGATTCGAAAGCGGATACCGTCGGCCGTAAGTAACTCTCAGGATTTCTTTCCCGGCGGACTGCCATAAGCGCTGGCGGACGAGCCCTGCATCTGCGACAACTTGTATGCCGACAGCTGCTTGGGTTTGTCCTTATCGGCCTTTGGCTTCTTTTTTTCCTTCGTCGAACGCATCTGACCTTTCGCCATAACGACCTCCCTGAAGTCGAGCAATGACGAATGCTAGCTGACGCGCGGCCAGGCGCAAGAGGATGTCTTACGGCTTTCTGGAGGTCCTTAGCTTCGGGGCGAGGATACACCAGCCGCCTTCAGCTTTTCGTCGATGCACTTGTTCACGAGTTCGGCGCGCTTATCGAGATTTTCGTGCGCGCTGCCTTTTTCGGTCCGCATCCAGCATTCTCGTGCAGCGCGCGAGTGCGTCATTGGCGTGGAATTTGCGACCGGCGCCGGCTGACTCCGAGACGGTTCTGCGTCAGGCCTGGCCGCAGTGACGGCTCTGGGCGCGTCTCCTGCTGTGGGGCTGGTGGCGTCGGTCTCGCAACCGCCGAGTGCCAGCGCACAGGCGGTAAACAACACGACGCGCGCAGTAAAGAGATTGCGGAACTTGACGACTACAGGCTGCATGCCACGCTTTCCGAAGACCGGATTTCTATTGGTGGTCGCCCAGGGGGCGGCGGCTATTTGCCTGAAAAATTCGAAATACGCAACGGCATCAAAACAGGTTTCACAATCGCGTGCGTGACCATGAACCCTCGTCGAGGCCGACACGTTGTTCTTTAAATGAATATGGAACCGGAGGCGGCGATGCGATTTCTTTGGATGGCGGCAGCAGCCGCCATGCTTTTTTGCGGTGAGGTGCTCGCGGCCGAGGGGCCCGCTCCCGAAAACGGGGAAGCGGCGGTCGGTGTAGGTGTTCTCTGCAACACGCCGCAACAGGCGAAAGAGTTCGTCAGCTTACGTGGTAAGGGGACTGCACCCGAAAAAGCAATGCGAGTCGTAAATGCCGCCGCGCGCGACTGGCATGCCTGCGGCATTGCCGCCGTCGCCTACATTCGAAACCAGACCGTTGGTACCGTGAAGCTTAGGGACCGTCTTGTGCAAATCGTGCGCATCAACGTGGTCGCCGGATTTACCGGATCCGGCTGGGAGCGTGCGACCGCCGATATGACTCAGTACGCCGTACTGGAAGGAGCCGGCGAATCCGTCTGACGGTAAATTGCGAAAGCGCAAATGTTAATCTGAGATATCGAGCGTACGAGAACTATTAATGATAAACGGTAACGCCGGGCTTAACCAAGCCCGGCGTTTTAATTTACCAGCGGGCACCCACGCGCAGGCATTTGGTACACGTTCGCTTGTTGAGAGCAGCGCTGACTGGAATACAGTTGCTCACCAAATGCGCCATCGCCATTGTGGTCGCCGCCTTGTCGGAACGCTTTCTGTCGGCACCGGCATGGGCGCGCGGAGGTGGCGGTCGCGGAAAAGCTCACGGGGTTGAGCTAGGGTGGCAAAGAAATTTCCCCACCCCGGCCCGGGTTGCGGCATTTCAGAACCGCGTGGCGTTACTCAAGCTAGCGCGACCGACTACTACTACTGCCTCGACGCCTGGGATGGGTACATCTACAGCTATCCCTGGGATGACCGCCCGTCCGCGCTTGCCTACGCGTGGCCGGCATCGCCATCGCTATTGACGAAAACTGGTGGCCGCTAGCGCCGTTTGTTGCTGCGGAAACCGCCGCGCATCCCCGGCTTTCCGAGCTTTGAGCGCGGTGAATCCTCTCGTGCCGGTTTTACCTCGTGCGACTGCGCGATGCCCATCTCGTCAAGATGTGGCTTGTGCGGCCTGTTGAGTCCTTTTCGCAGCCTTGGCTCCTGCGCGATCACGACATCGCGCGCCGTTGGATTGTCGAGCACCGCAAGCTCTGTCGCTCGCAAACGTTTGATCTCGTCGCGAAAGCGTGCCGCCTGCTCGAAGTCGAGATCGGCGGCGGCTTCACGCATGCGGGTCTCGAGATCGGCGATGACTGCTTCGAGATTATGGCCGATGGTCGCGGCCTCGGCGAACTCGCCGGCACCGGCGGCGCCGGTTGCGATCAGCACGTGGTCGCGCTCGTACACACTGTCAAGAATATCGGCGATGCCCTTGCGTACGCTTTCCGGCGTGATGCCGTTCGCCTTGTTGTAGTCCTCCTGCTTCTCGCGACGGCGGTTGGTTTCCTCGATCGCGCGCTGCATCGACCCCGTCAGAGCATCGGCATAGAGCACAACCTTGCCGTCAACGTTACGCGCGGCGCGACCGATCGTCTGGATCAGACTGGTCTCGCTGCGGAGGAATCCTTCTTTATCCGCATCGAGAATGGCAACCAGCGCACATTCGGGAATATCGAGGCCTTCGCGCAGCAGGTTGATGCCAACAAGAGCATCAAAAGCACCGAGCCGCAGGTCACGGATGATCTCGATGCGTTCCAGCGTATCGATGTCACTGTGCATGTAGCGTACGCGGATGCCCTGCTCGTGCAAATATTCCGTCAGGTCCTCCGCCATGCGCTTTGTCAGCACCGTAACAAGGGAACGAAAACCCTTCGCCGCCACTTGCCGGACTTCGCCGACGAGATCGTCAACCTGTGTCCGGGCGGGCCGCACCTCGACGGGCGGATCGATCAAGCCGGTAGGGCGGATCACCTGCTCGACGAAAACGCCGCGCGCTTCTTCCATTTCCCAAGCGCCTGGCGTTGCGGACACCCCCAGTGTTTGCGGACGCATGGCGTCCCATTCCTCGAAACGCAGCGGACGGTTGTCCATGCAGGAGGGGAGGCGGAAACCGTATTCGGCAAGCGTCGCCTTCCGACGGAAGTCGCCGCGATACATGCCCCCGAGCTGCGGAATTGTGACGTGACTTTCGTCCACGAAAACCAGCGCGTTGTCGGGTACGTATTCAAACAGCGTGGGCGGGGGCTCGCCAGGCCTGCGGCCGGTGAGGTAGCGCGAATAGTTCTCGATTCCCGCGCAACTTCCCGTCGCTTCCATCATCTCGAGGTCGAAAATCGTGCGCTGCTCGAGGCGCTGCGCCTCAAGCAAGCGTCCGGCGCCATTGAGCTGTTCGAGCCTGTGGCGCAGCTCATTTTTGATGCCGGCGATGGCCTGAATAAGTGTGGGGCGCGGCGTGACATAGTGTGAATTCGCGTAGATTTTTACGAACTCTAATTCATCCGTCTTTTGCCCGGTCAGCGGGTCCATTTCCTCGATTTTCTCGATCTCCTCGCCGAACAGATGGATGCGCCAGGCGCGATCCTCATAGTGCGCAGGGAAGATATCGACGGTGTCACCGCGCACACGAAACGAACCGCGAAAAAAATCGCCTTGCGTGCGCTTGTATTGCAGCGCGACGAGATCGGCGAGCAATTGCCGCTGGTTGATCTTATCACTCTGTTTGAGGGCGAAGGTCATCGCCGAATATGTTTCGACCGATCCGATACCGTAGATGCAGGAAACCGATGCGACGATGACGACGTCGTCGCGCTCGAGCAAGGCGCGCGTTGCCGAATGGCGCATGCGGTCGATCTGCTCGTTGATCGTGGATTCTTTTTCGATGTAAGTGTCGGTGCGCGGAACGTAAGCTTCCGGCTGGTAGTAGTCGTAGTAGCTAACGAAATACTCGACCGCATTTTCCGGAAAGAACGACTTGAATTCACCGTAGAGCTGAGCGGCCAATGTTTTGTTGGGTGCCAGGATGAGTGCGGGACGTTGCGTGGCCTCGATTACCTTGGCCATCGTGAATGTCTTGCCGGATCCGGTGACGCCGAGAAGCACTTGGGTGCGGTCAGCGCGCTTCACGCCTTCGACGAGCTCGGCGATTGCCTGTGGCTGATCACCTTTCGGCTCGAAATCGGAAGCAATGACGAGTTTCTTTCCGCCTTCCGATTTTTCCGGTCGCGGCGGACGGTGCGGCGTCCACGGCGTGGCGGTGAATTCAGGGCGACCCTCGCGCAGCAATTGTTCGAGCGATTGCTGACTTGCCAGGCCGCCAAAGCCACCCGGTTGGGTCGGCAGATCGGCACGCGGCAGCCGGTATTTCGAGTCTTCCTTTTTCAAGGCCGGCGCCGGTGGCGCATCGTCGTCGCCAATGCCAAGCTCTTGCGCAAGCTGCGGATCAAGCCCCGTTATTGGCGAGGCCGTATAGTCGCGTTGCGGCGCTTCGTTAAATTCCTTGAGGGTTGACTTGCGCGCCTTGTGAGCATCGGAAAAGTCGCGGCGGCGGTCCCACGAATTGTCCGGGGGCGGCTGCAATCCTGTGCCGGAACCCAGGCCCGCAGTGCCACGCCCGATGCCCGGATTGAGCAGATTGGCGAGCGTATCCGGGGTCGGCTTGTCGTCGGGACGAGCGGCCTTGGCGCGCGTCGGCCGCGCGGGATCCATTTTCGGTTTGTCAGGAGATTTGGCCATTGCCCAAATATGGGGCGAGTCCCGCGACGGGGAAAGAGGATGTATTCGCGCGGGAAGCGATGGAATTCGACCGATAACCACAATCGGCAATAGCGCCACATTTCGCCGCGAGTTCAACAGCTCCATGGCCGCGCGGTGCATCCGTTGCAGCTCTAGTATGGCGAGCTGAGACCAGAGATTGAAACAGTTCGCCGGATCAGTCTCGCGGTCAGAATCGGCCTCGAGAACTGCATCCTTCGTTACACAGATCTTCAGCAGTGACGCCATTTCCGATCGGCCGACCCTGTCGCCCGAGAAGGAAAGCTTGCTGTCCGTCTCCGCTGGCGCGCTCAGCAAGGAGATCCATTGGTTCGGTCCGGGGATCTTGTCCCGATTCAGAACCGCAAATCCGCCGATGACGAATGCGCCAACCGCTGCGGGAGCCGTTGCAAGCGGCGACGACCAGCGCGTGGGCTGCCATATCTGCCGCGCCGGTACTCCTCGATATTGATCACAGTGGGGCCCCCTCGCATTTCGGCGCCACTAACCATCCGATGTTTACGGAGGATTAAGTATCCTGAGTTGTGAACTCGATCGTAAACGAACCCACAATGCGGTCGTTCGATTTTGACCCGCAGAAGCGACCGCGAAAAGGGTTGTGTTTCGGTCTGTCGCAGGGTCGATGCGGTGTTACACTGGCCGCAAAATCTGAACAAAATTGGGGAGGAATCGATGCCGGGGACCAATCTCACACGACGTCTGCTGCTCGCGGGATTTGCGGCCGCGCCGTTTGCGCCCAACGCCTGGGCCCAGGCCATCTGGCCGAACCGGCCTGTGCGCGTGATGGTGCCGTATCCGCCGGCGGGTGGTGCGGACACAACCGCTCGCATCGTGTTCGCCAAACTCGGCGAAATGGTTGGCCAGCAATTCGTGATCGAGAATCGGGGTGGTGCCGGTGGAACAATCGGCGAGGCTGTCGTCGCGAAGGCCGATCCCGATGGCTACACTGTGCTGCACGACGCGACGGCGTTCTCCATAAATTCCTACCTCTATTCAAACTTGCCGTTCGACTACAGCAAGGATTTCGATCCGGTCGCTCTAGTATCACTCGTACCTAACATTCTGGTGGTGACACCCTCCGTGCCGGTCAAGACCGTCGCGGATGTCATAGCGCTGGCTAAAGCCGCACCGGATGGCATCGACATGGCGTCGTCAGGAAACGGTACGCTGCAGCATCTTTCGCTGGAAATGTTCCGCCATCGGACGGGTATCAAAATTAGTCACGTTCCCTATCGCGGCGGCAGTCTCGCGCTCAACGATGTCATGTCGGGACAGGTGAAGTTTTTTTTCGCCAATGGCTCTTCGGTGGTTGGACTTATCCAGGGCGGCAAAGTGAAGGCGATCGCCCACACCGGAAAGGGCAGGTTGGCCAGTCTGCCCGATATCCCGCCGGTATCCGACACGCTGTCTGGCTTTGAAGCTTATGAGTGGAACGGGGTCTTCGTGCCGCACGGCACGCCGACGACGATCGTCAAGACCCTCAATTCAAGTCTCAATGCAGCTCTTCGCGATCCGAACGTCGTCAGCCGCTTCGAACAACTAAATATCGTCAGCCGTACAACCACGCCGCAGGAATTCGCTGCCTTTGTGCAGGATCAGATGGCCCTATGGAGCAAAGTGGTGAAGGAAGCGAATATTCGGCTCGGATGAGTTCGTCTCGCGAGACTCCGCAAGAACCGGCGCGCATCGCCGGCCCGGTCGCGCAGCCCTCAGCGCCACGTGAGCGGCCGCCGCCGAATGCCTGGGATGCGCATGCCCACATTTTCGGACCACCTAGCAAATTCCCTTATACGGCTGGTCGCGGCTACACACCGCCCGATGCGCCGGTCGAACGTTACATGGCGCTCCTCGATCATCTTGGATTCACTTATGGCTTATTGGTTCAAGGCAACGCGCACGGCTTCGACAATCGGGCACTGCTCGATGCGTTGGCGCGCTATCCGCGGCGGCTGCGTGGCGTGGCGATAATCGATGCGCGGGTCCAGCCTTCGACGTTGCGGGACTGGCACCGGCTCGGCATGCGGGGACTGCGGTTTCACATCTTCTCGGAAGCCGGCCGTCCGGCCTATGTGCGCGGTGTCGGGCTCGAGGTCTTCGAGATATTTCGCACCGCGATGCGTGAACTTGGCTGGGTCATGCAGGTGTTCTGTGACTGGCGGCTGATGGAGGACTTAGCCGTCACCTTTCGAGAGATCGCGCGAGAGATGCCGGTGATCGTCGATCACATGCTTCACATTCCCGCCGGGCAAGGGGCGCAGGATAGAGGTTTTCAAGCGCTACTTAGGCTCGTCGGTGAAGGCTATGTCCATGTGAAATTGTCAGCACCCTACCGACTGTCCGATCGATATCCTGACTATCCGGATGTGAGGCCGTATCACGAGGCATTGCTTCGTGCCAACCCGCAGCGGCTGATGTGGGGAACGGATTGGCCGCATCCGTCAATTCCGGGCGAAATCATGCCGGACGATGGGCACCTTTTCGATCTGTTCTGCCAGTGGATCCCGGATGAGCAGATGCGGCGCTGTATTCTCGTCGAGACCCCGGCGCGTCTGTTCGGGAAATAGGGGTCATACTGGGGCCGCTTTTCTCAGGCCCTATAACGACATGCGCCTGGCAAGGTGCTAAATTACCTCCGGGTGCACTCCGAAAATCGGGAACGTTTTCCCCCCTGTGGACGGACTTGGATGGGAGCCTGATGGCTCGGTAGCAACAAACCGTTGTCGTGGGTTAGTGGGGAGTAGCGTATGAGTACTCCGATCCGGCAGGTCGAAGTGAGTCCGGAAGATCCGAAATTTTATGCGCCACCCAAGTGGCGCCGGGGTGAGGTTGTGGCGCCGTCGATTCAGCCCTCGCTGAGGTCGACTGAGTTTCCGGTTCCGCATGCCTATCCCGACCGGACGTCGCATCATGGCGATGAAGTCTTCGCAAATGTCTTGGCAGATGAACGCGGGCGCTCGGTGTCCAATCCGGTCGCAGATGCTTTGCCGAAAGTTCGCAAGCATTCGGCACGGTATGGGAACGGCAACATGCGTGTGACGGCGCTTGCCATCGCGGCCGGCGTTGTGCTTTGGACCGCAGTCTGCGTTGTGCTGGCCCTCGGGCGACTTGATGTCATCAATTTCGAGCAATTGCGAAACGGATTGCCGTCAGCAAAGCGTGCGGAGACGTCAGCGCTCGCTCCGCCGCAAACCGTAAATGTCGCGCTCGTCGAAACTCCGAAAGAGGTCGTGACGCCGTCAGCCAAAGAGGCTGTAACACCGCCGCCGGTTAAAGAGGTTGCGACACCTTCGCTTGCCGTCGCCGACGCGATCGGAGAGTCGAATGCGGCGCTGCCGCTCGCAATCAAGGTAATCAACGCCGCGCCCGGCACGACGATCACGTTCAGCGGTCTTGCTGCCGGCACGAAACTGAGTTCCGGGGCCGGTGCAGGGGAGGGTCGCTGGCGAATTGCACTGGACGATCAGTCCGGCACCACCGACGGTCTGCAAAGCACCTTTGTGACGCCGCCGTCCGATTTTGTCGGTCCGATGACAATCATCGCCGAACTGCGCAGCGGGACCGAGCAGGCAATAGCGCGCGCTCCCGTGCGATTGACCTGGCGTCCGAGCACGATTGATCTCAGCGAGACTGTGAAGCCCACCCCGTCGGCGCTATCCGTACAAGCTGACGACAGCGCGGCGCCGAAAGAGGCCTTGCTCGCATGGCAGGATGAGCCCACAACGAACGGGGTGTCGTCGCAGCCCAAAGTCCGTAAACACATATCCAGCGCATCCAAATCGCATGCGGCCAAGAATCAGCACGTCGCGAAGAAGCGACAGAATCGTACGACGTCACTAGCCCAGGACCCGCAGGCGACCGTAACTCCGTGGCGCGAGGTCCGCTCGCCATTCGCCTACGACATCTCGGCTGATCGCCGCGCTGGACGAAGATCGTCGTGGAGCGACGACGTCCAGAACATTATCGATCGCAGTTGGCAACGATGCACGTTCAACTGCGACAGGGATATTTTGCGTTGAGAAAAATCAGGCCGCCTTTGTCCACAATTGCTTTGAGGCGCGGCGCGCGCCTTCGCTCAGCAATTGAAGTTTAAGCCATACGATTTTCGTGTCGACCTGCAAGCGTCGGCAAAGGTGCCGAAGCCGCAGTCGACACCTGCGACAACGAGGATGAATCCCGCGTCGATGATCGCTTTGTACTCGCGCCGCATGACATCAGCCAACGCGAAAATATATTCCTCATCGTTCTTGTAGTAGCGATTCTTGAGGTAGCGCGCGATCTGGCCGGGCGATGGTGAGGTCATGAAAATATCCTCGGCCGGCACCCCTTGTAACGCCCGTTTGGCAAGGTCGATGTCGGCCTGCGCCGCTGGCCAATCTTTCCAGTCGACTGGGCCGCTGCACGCGGGCCGATGCTGAAATGGCGACGCAAGCGGTTTCAATAGCTGTGCGAGCTCGGGAAATTCTTCGTCGCCCGTACCCATCGGCGAAGCACTCGGGCCGTCATAGCCCGTGAGGCGCTGCATCACATGGACGGTGTAGTCTTTACGTCCCTGTTCGCCGTCATTGATGATGTTGAGGCCGCACTCCACCTGTTTGGCCACGACGTATTCGACTGCCTCGCGTACGGCCTGCTTCAATTCGCCACTACGCGCACCGGGATGCTTGTCCTCAGCGAGCAGAAGCTGCACAACTTTCGGCGTACGCGGCAGGCTACCGGTGTGGGTGGTCGGGATGCGATTCACGTCAGAACCCGCGCATCACCTCGGTGACGTGTTCGACATTCGGCGGCGTCGAGAAGCAGTGGCCGACCAGTTTTCGCCACTCGTGAAAATCGGGTGACTCGCGAAAGTCCTTGGTATGATTTTCCAGTGTCTCCCATTGCACGAACAGCCGGTAGCGCTGTGGCATCTCGTGCGATCGTTGCAACGTCATAAATTTGCAGCCCTTGGCGCGCTTGAAAATCGGCGTCGCTTTCTTCACGCCGGCTTCGAACTCGGCCTCCATGCCGGGTTTTACATCGATCTGTGCAATCTCAAGAATCATGGTCGGAAGCTTTCGGTTTGTTCGGCCGCGTCATTATGGGTGATCGGCCGCCTACTGCAAAGGGCAGACAGTTACGCGGGCACCTCAGAACGCACGCAACCGGCGTAAGGCCCAATAGCACCCGAGGCCGGCGGCGAGTGCGACCAAAGCCGCCAACCATGTGCCACCCTCGGTGTTTTGGAATGGCATGTCCTTGGTGTTCATGCCGAAGAAGCCCGTGACCAGTGTTGGTGGCAGTAGACATGCCGTCAGAATCGAAAGCGTAAATAGCCGCCGGTTCGTTACGGCCATCATCTTAGCGTCGAGTTCATCAAGCAACAGGCGCGAGCGCTCATGCAACGAGCCAACCTCATGGTCTATCGCATCGAGCTTTTGTGCCAGGGCGCCGATAGCACTGGCTACCTGCGCATCGTGAACCGCAAGCCTCGGCTCAAGGCGATGAAACATGCCGCGAAGTTGGGCGAGCTGCCTGTGTACGCGCACCGACTGTAGGCGGACGCGCCCGATCCGTTGGCGTTCGTCGTCCGGCTCCTCGTGCAAAACGTGATCTTCGGCGCGATCAAGTTCGTCTCCAAGCGTTTCAGCCATGTGCGCAATAGCATCAGCGAACTGATCGATAACGGCATCGAGAAACGATATTGCGGTCGGAAAGCGCTTTCCGCTTTCGATCGCCCGCCGATTGCTTTCGATCGAATGTGCTGGACGCTGGCGGGCGGTTATCAACATGCGTTCAGTCATGACGAAACGCAGCCGCACGAGGTTTTCACCGGGTTGTGCGAATTCCTGATGCAGATCCGGCACCACGCCGACAATCTCGTGGCCCAGGATATCGAGGCGCAGGTGCCGGTCAGGGCCCGCAAGGACTTCGCGTGCGAGATCCGAGATTGGGGCGCGTCGCGCGATCCAGTTACGGCAACGCGTGTCGGCCAGCCCGAGGTGCAGCCAGATCCAGCCGGTGCCGTGCTCGGCGAGCATGGCTTCAATTTTGTCTTGCGGAATCGGCTCGGCAGCGCCATCGGCTCTGAAACGGTACGCCCAGACAATGCCGATGGCTGGGGTGGCATCGGCCAAATCGAGGGTGTCCATGGCGGTGTCCTCTCTCGCTAATCACGAAGCGAGTGGGACCGGTGCTCATGACAATACGATGACAGCGCTACTTCGCAGCCTCTTGCGTGGCGTTGATGAAGCCGCCGGACTGACGCCGCCACAGCGCGGCGTAGTGCCCGTCACGGCGCAGCAATTCGTCATGCGAACCCTGTTCCACGATGCGGCCGTGATCGAGCACCACAAGCCTGTCCATCTGCGCAATGGTAGATAGGCGATGCGCGATCGCAATCACGGTGCGCCGCTCCATCAGCGTGCCGAGACTGGATTGAATGGCGGCTTCGACCTCGCTGTCGAGCGCGGAGGTCGCCTCATCCAGCACGAGAATGGGCGCATCTTTCAGGATCACGCGCGCGATCGCGACCCGCTGGCGCTGACCACCCGAAAGTTTCACGCCACGTTCACCGACGTGTGCGTCATAGCCGCGGCGTCCTTTCCAGTCTTCCAGTTCCGCGATGAATTCGTGCGCGTGCGCCATTTTGGAGGCCGCAATGATGTCGGCCTCGCTCGCATTGGCGCGCCCGTAACGAATATTGTCACGGATCGAACGATGCAGCAGCGATGTATCCTGCGTGACCATCGAGATCTGTGTACGCAGACTCTCCTGCGAGACCGTGGCGATCTTCTGATTGTCGATGAGGATTCGTCCGCCCTCTAGATCGAAGAAACGCAACAGCAGATTGACGAGTGTCGACTTGCCCGCGCCGGAGCGGCCCACCAACCCGATTTTCTCACCGGGCATGACATCGAGGGTTAGCCCGTCGATGAGGCCGCTTTCGCGGCCGTAACCGAAGCGAATGTCCTCGAAACGAATGTGGCCACGCGTGACCGTAAGCGTTCCCGCTTCCGGAGGATCGCTGAGCGCAATCGGCCGCGCGATCGTCATCATGCCTTCCTGAACGACGCCGATATTCTCGAAAATGTCGGTTACCTGCCACGCCACCCAATGAGAGGCGCTGATGATCTGCGTCGTCATGGGCAGCGCCATAGCGACCGTTCCAACGCTGACATGGCCGTAGCGCCAGAGGACAATGGCGAATGCGCCAGTACCCGTGATCAGAAATGCGTTGAGAAAGATAAGCGTAAGCGCGAACAGGGTGTTGAGCCGGAGCGATTCATGGAAGCGGCCGGTGTGGGTGTCGATTGCCTCGCGCACGTAGGCGTCTTCTTCTCGCGCTCGCGCAAACAGCTTCACCGTGACGATATTCGTGTAGGTGTCGACAATGCGCCCGGTCAACATCGAGCGCGCTTCCGACATCACCTTCGACTTGTTCTGCATCCGCGGCACGAAATAGCGCAGCATCGCGATATAGCCTGCGAACCAGACGAGGACCGGTAGCGCCAGCCAGAGGTCGGCAGAAGCGAGCAGGATTAGAGACGAAGTGCCGTAGATCAGGATGAACCAGACAGCCGTAAGGAGCGAAACAAGGCTTTCGCGGATCGCGGGACCAGTCTGCATCACGCGCGTCGCGATGCGACCCGCAAAATCGTTCTGGAAAAACGCCCAGGACTGACGAGATACATGCCAATGGTTCTGCCAGCGAATGCGGTTCGAGACATTTGCCGCGATCGCCTGGTTCATCAGCAGATGTTGGGTTGTAAAGGCAGCGGGACGCAGCACCAGCAGCACCAACGCCATGCCGACCAGCCACGGCCAGGCCGTGGCGAGCAATTCTTCCGGCTTGCTTTCCGTCACCAGCGTGACGACCTTGCCGATGAATACCGGGATCAGTACATCCAGCAACGCAACAACAAAGCCGATCGCAAAAAGCCCGATGAACAGCATTTTTGCCTGGCGGGCGAAATGCCAATAGAACGCGGCCAGGCCGGGCGGCGGTTCACCACCATCCGGCGCCGCGGTGGGCGTCAGGGCTTTCTCAAAAAATCGGAACATTGAAACACTCAAAACGCCACGCGCGATGCCGTTGGCATCGCGCTGTGCCGTTTCTGCAGGCTTCGATTCGAAGTCAAGCTAGGTTCGCATCGTGACCGGAGCGTGGCAATGCTGAGCGGGCAACCAGCCTACGCACGCGCGTACTTTCCGCGTCCGAAGAATCGGTCTTTCTGATCATCAGTAGCCTTGTCGCGCACAGACTTGAGCGCTCCAACCTGAGCCAGCGCACGCTTGACCGCGTCGCGTCCGGCGATCTTGTCCACCCATGATTTGATCTTGGGAAACTTGGCCGGGTCGATGGTCAGCAATTCAAAATTGCGTAACCAAGGCCAAGCCGCGATGTCGGCAATCGTGTAGTCGGCGCCAGCCACATAGGGTTGTCGCGACAACCGCGCTTCGTAGAGATCGAATAGCTTGAGAATTTGTGTGCGATAACGGCTCGCGCTGTAATCGTGGCCGGGCCCGGCAAATTTGCTGAAGTGCACGTGCTGCCCGCCCATGGGGCCGACATTGGCAACCTGCAGGATCAGCCACTGCAGCGTGTCATACCGCGCGACCGGATCGTGCGGCATGAACTTGCCGGTTTTCTCAGCGAGATAGAGGAGGATCGCGCCCGATTCGATCACAGTGTAGGGCGCTCCTCCCGGGCCGTCACTGTCGACGATTGCAGGCACTTTCAGCAGCGGATTGATCTTGGCAAACTCGGGCGTGAATTGCTCGCCGGCCCACACGTCCACTGGCTTGACGTTGTACGGCAGCCCGCATTCCTCGAGCATGATGAATATCTTCTGCACGTTCGGACTGGTCAGCGCGTAAAGGTCGATCATAAGAATTGTCTCGTTTGAAGGGCCGCGGAGTGCGGCCGTTCTCTATAGACGAGGAGGGGCCTTTCGGGCCAGTGCCTCTGCGGCCTGGCGCAGGCACGCGGGACAAAGGCAGTCCTCGTCAGGGCTCACGCCCGCCTTAAACCGGAAAGGTTCGGCTGCGCACCAGCAGTCTCCACCAAGTTCGCAGTCGAATGCGGTGCCGCAGCGGGCGCAGGAGAGGCGGCGGGGGGCAGCTTCGGTCGAAGTCACGCGGCGAGCCTGCGCGTGGATGGGGTTAAACGCAAGAATGTCATACGGCAGAAGCCGAATCATGCCTATGGCAGACGCATGGCATTTTCCTGGATCATTGATTTTGTGGGTGTTGCGGGCGCGCTGCTCACCACTTTGTGCTGGTTGCCGCAGGTGCTTAAGACCGTGCGCGAGAAAGAGACCCGCGCATTGTCACTGCCAGCAACAAGCGCCTTCACCCTCGGTATCCTGCTCTGGCTGATTTACGGAATCGCGATTGGCGATTGGCCGCTGATCGGATCGAACGCTGCGACGCTTGCCTTGATGGCACCAATCCTCGCAATGAAATTGCGATACGGCTGATACTGCTTTTCGCCGTGCGCTCGGTCCAACCTGCTACGCCCTCGGGGGACGCCGCCGCTCCTGGAACCACGTGCGGTACTGCGTCATTTTTGCGCGTTGTGCTGAAGGTGCGTGTCGCCTGCAGGTCGAAGCTTCCTCACTCTTTTCCGGCGCCCCCCACCGTAGCTCGACGCAGTCATTCACATTGTACGCCATCTCAAGGGCGCGCGTGCGGGTGACGACATCTTTCAGTGCGAGTGTCCATTGGGAGCCGTCGGTCCGTGTATAGGAAAACTTGCGTGACGCTAACTCCGAGGCGAGAACGCTTTCCAGTTCGGCTTTCACGTCCGCCGCACTTTTATCCTTAGGCATCGCGAATCGCTCCGGTCGCCGCGCCACGCGGTCTGGGAATCCACGCACCACGTCAATCGCGATCAGCAGACGCAGATCGCGCGCTGGTGTCGCGAAATCCTCCCATGCTCCAGTCGTCTCGAAGATGGTCGCACCTTCGGGCATCTCGGCATCGCCGCGTCCGCTGTTCTGGAACTTTCGCCCGTTCTCAACAGATGTCACCCGCGCCTTCACCTGTTCTTCGAGCGCCGTGATGGCCTCCTTCATCGCCCGCAGAGGATCAAGCGGGGCCGGGGACATTACGTCGTCCATCCGGTCGTAAAAGGCTTCAATGCCGAGCCGGGTCTGGTCGAGCGAATAGTCGGCGTACTGAGGATTTTTTGCGATTTCGGCATTGGTCAGCCGCCGCAATGCGCCGTTCTCGAGCACGATCGGCCGAAAGCGCTTGAACCCAGGGCTTCCGAGCGCCGGATCTTGCGCAAACAGGAAGTTGCCGCGCCAAAAGCGTTTTCGTGCGACTGTCCCGTCGGGTTGCCCGTCGACCGCGAGGAAAACGCCCGCTGCATCAGCAGTCTGCGGCACGCGACGCACCAGCATCAGGATGTGGCCGTACGGATCCGCGTACACAGTTCCGGGGCGCAGCGTTTCCTGCTTCAGCGGCACCGGATAATAATCAGTGTTGTCGTCGCTGGCTGGTGTCCGTCCGGTTCCGGAGTGAACGCCGTCGGCAACGACGCGCATATAGTCCCCGAACGTCGCCGCAAGTCCCGGCCGCTTTGCGCCCTCGGCGGTCTGGATGCTCGCCCAGCCGAAGCACTTTGGCGGCTTTCCGCCCCCGCCGCGCGAGCACTTCGAGTAGCCGAATGGCAATCCCATTTTGAACGCGAAATACGCGCGCAAAAAGTACGGGAGATCGGCGCAATCGGGACGCAGAACGATCTTCATCTCATCTTCACCGAGACCAAGATGATTGAACAGCATGTTTCTCGATCGATCGCGCAGCACCTCATGCAAGGCGGCCCACGACGGCGCCGCGTCGAGCGGTGCATCGAAAAGCTTCTCCACCCACGCAGAAAACAGATTTTCAGTCGCACGATTCCATGTATTGCGAAGAGGCCAGATAGTGCCCGCCGTCGCGCCTGGCCGCGGCGGCTCGTCGCCGCGCACAGCTATCTCACGCGTACAGTCGCTGCCCGCGAGGGTCGCGCGCCATGTCCCAGCGGCGGGGGACTGCACCTCGACAAACCAGAAATATGGCGGCCCGCCATAGCGCTGGCGCGATTTCGCCGCAACGCTTCCATCCGGCGCAATCAATGAGAGTTCGCCTTGAATCGCATGCTCGGCGGCAAAGACGACTCGCAAAGGTGCGCCTTTCCACGGCGCAACCGGCGAAGACAGGACCGCGACGTCGGCGTCCTCGCAGGCACTTTTGGCCTGTGTTGGTACGGCTGAGGCTAAGACTGCACCGGCGATCAGCAGCGGTGCTGTCACGGCCGCGGCAAGGCGTGCTGTAAACAATTGAGCCCCCTTCCGGAACAAATTGTGGGCCTAGAGCAGAATACTCGATTGGCGCAGACGGGCAACCCGCCGTTATGGCGCTTGAATTCAAAATTCGTGACTATTGTGTGTCGCCACCGCCGATATCACCACCGATCTTCCACCCACTCGAGTCCTTGACGATAGCAGGGCTGGTCGTTGCCGATCGGAGCGACGGAGTCCACCAGCACATAACCGATCTTGCCGGCCCGGGCGGCTGCCGACCACGCGGTCGGTTTTGACTATACGCGAAAGACGCAAACAGCAAAGTTATGAACACTGAAGTGAGTCAAGTGCTCATTGTAATACTCCCCGCCGCTGCGCGCGCGAGCCCCCGACTTGGCCAGCCTAACACAGGTCTTTTGCCAGGAGAAAATTTGCGATCCCGAGGAGCAAGCCGTCGGGATCGCGAGGAGGGGAACACAGCATAAGACAGAAGCAGCGTAATGTTACCGAAGGGCTATGACGGCCCGGTGACGCCGAAGAACTTCTGTGCTTTGGGGCGGTTATAACTGACGGCCCCGCCCGATTCGGCTCAAGCAAAGGAAACCCATGCCATTTTTGTCTCCTTATATGAGGCCGATTGTATTGCTCCTAGGTTCGAACGTATTCATGACGGCCGCCTGGTATTGGCATCTTCGCTACAAAGAGGTGCCGATCATTTATGTGATCTTTATCAGTTGGGGCTTGGCCTTCGTCGAATATTGCCTCGCGGTGCCGGCGAATCGCTACGGCAGCGCGGTCTATAACCCAGCACAACTGAAAACGATGCAGGAGGTGATCACGTTCGTGGTGTTCGCCGGGTTCTCTTATTTGTATTTGCAGCAACCGATCACTCTCAGCCAGGGCTTCGGTTTCGCGTTGATTGTCGCCGGCGCATTCTTCGTCTTCAAAACGTGATGACAGTTTCCCCGAATCATTTCGCCGGGGCGACGCGCAGGATGCGTCCGGATGCGCTGTCGGTGAGCAGATAGACGGCACCATCTGGCCCCTGCCGCACGTCGCGAATGCGCTCGCGCAGGTTCTGCAGAAGACGCTCCTCTTTCACGACCTTGTCACCCGTCAGCTCGAGCCGCGACAGCAGTTCGAACTTCAGCGCGCCATTCAGCAAGCTGCCTGTCCAGCCGGGAATAAGGTCGCCTGTGTAAAAAGCCATGCCAGACGGAGCGATCGAAGGCGTCCAATGCCAAATCGGGCTGGTGACGCCGTCTATCTCAGACTTGCCGGTGCCCACTGGAGTGCCATCGTAGTTGACGCCAAAACTCACGCGCGGCCAGCCGTAGTTCTTGCCTTTCGCAATGATGTTGATCTCGTCGCCGCCCATGGGCCCGTGCTCCTGCTCCCACAATTTTCCATCGGTCGGATTGAAGGCAAGACCTTGCGCGTTGCGCAGACCGTAGGCCCAGATTTCCGGCAACGCTCTCGCGGTGCCGACAAATGGATTGTCGGTGGGCGGCGCGCCGTCCGCCGTGATGCGCACAATCTTGCCAATATGGTTGTCGAGTCTTTGCGCAAGCTCTTTCGGTCCGAAGTGGTCGCCGAGCGTGACGAACAGATTGCCGTCCGGCGCCTGCACCATGCGGCAACCGATATTGAGGCCGCGCGAGACCGGTCCTACCTGTCGAAAGATGACTTTTGCCTCGTCGAGTCGCGGCAATTCATCGTCGGTCAAACGTCCGCGCAAAAGAGCGATACGTCCACCGCCCTCGGCAGCTTCGGCGTAACAGACAAAAATCGTGTGCGACTGCGCAAAATCGCGAGCGAGGAGGACGTCCATCAGTCCGGCTTGGCTCACGGCGTAGACTTTCGGCACGTTCCCGATCGGTGGCGAAAGCCGACCGTCCATCGC
Source organism: Pseudolabrys sp. (assembly GCA_035538755.1). GTDB lineage: Bacteria > Pseudomonadota > Alphaproteobacteria > Rhizobiales > Xanthobacteraceae > Pseudolabrys. The sequence continues at coordinate 83,751 of DATLJR010000128.1, read as the reverse complement.
GACAATGCGCATACGCCCCGGCCGCTCGGTCACCAACATTCGGCCGTCAGGCAAAAATGCGAGCGACCATGGATTCACGAGTCCGCTGGCGACGGTTTGGATTTTCAGGTTGCCGGCGGAGCTGGGGAACACCGGATCGGCAGCGCGAGCGTGGCTGACATTCAGGAATACGATCAACGCCACAACAAGCCGCATGCTAGTCTCCTGCCGCCTTCAACTGTGCGGTATCGCCGGCAGTTCCGATAGGGCGGTCTAGCTGTGAGTTTTTCTGTGACGTGACTGGTGTGGCAGCGAGATGATCGTGACGCCGCCCATTCCGATGAACAACAGGCCCAGCAACAGGGCAATGGCGAACACCCCGCCTTCATTGTCAATCACGCCGCTCACCACGTCCGCCCGCGCGACGCCGACCGAGATTACGGTAACGGCAATAAGCGTGGATAAAATAAGGGCGACGCTCGCGACAACCTCAGCTATCGCGACGCTTCGATGCTCGGTACCGAGTTGACGGTTGGCCGGGGGAGCGAAGCCTGCAGACGTAATGCGCATGGCAAACCTGAAAAGCGCGATTCGACAATAAGCCATAGGTAAACGCGGGAAGGCGGCAAGGGTTCGACCCGATTGGGGCGGAGCCGGTTACCAAGCGGGGCGTTTTCGTGGCGAAAGTGCAAAAGCCTCGGCATTCCGACGCTATTGCGCTGCGGCGAGCTCCGGTTGCCAGTCCATAGGGATATAGCCGGGCTCGTCCGCGACGCGCGCGAGCCAGGCGCGGATTGCTGGAAACCGGCTGAGGTCAAAATCCGCCTGATCGGCGACGTGAGTATACGCGTACAGCGCGATATCGGCGATCGTGAAATGGTCTGCCACGAAAAACCGATGCCGAGTCAGGTGGGTTTCCATGACACCGAGTGCGCGATAGCCGTTTTCCATCCAGTCTTCGAGCGCGTGGCTTTGCAATTCGCGGCCGCCCTTGATTAGCGCGAGCCAGAAATAGGCTGCGCCGATGTTCGGCTCCAGGCTGTGCTGTTCGAAGAACATCCACTGCAATGCCTCGGCTCGCGCAATTCGATCTTCCGGCGCCAGAGTCGAGCCGCCGGCGACATACCAAAGAATTGCGTTCGACTCCGCGAGGTGACGATTAGGCGCGACCTCAAGCAATGGCACCTGTCCATTCGGATTCTTGGTAAGGAATTCCGGCGTGCGGCTTTCGCCTTTGAGGATGTCAATCTCCACGAGTTTGTAAGGAATGCCCAGGCGCGCCAGCGCAAGGCGGACCTTATAGCTGTTACCGGAGCGTTGCATCGAATAGAGCGTGTACATCGGATGGAGAGTTCTCTCATGGGAGTGACGGCCGTCGAAATATGTTCGCCCCCGAACGCCGCTGGGCCGATAGATTAGGACGAACAAAGTCCGGCAAATACAAGGCCGCAATTCAAAATGACGTAACGAAAAAATTAAAATGCACTCACTGCAGTGCAGCGAGCAATACTTAGCCTTCCGCAGTGCGAAAATACGGAATTCTATTCCGCGGCAACCCTGTGGACGTGCGCGTATTCGTAGAGTGCATCGTCGCCAACCTGTTTGATCGGCGTGAAGTCGCGATGCGCGATCCATTCAGGACGTGTGAATTTGTAATGTGGTTGGAAACCGCACACATCGTCAGATAGACAATTTTGCGCGGGTAACCAAATTGCGGTGAAACATCAGCACCGAGCCGGGTTGGCCGGTGAGGGCTTCGATGCCGACACGGTCGGTTCGGTCGGTCCGGTCGACACCGTCGGCGACGTCGTCGGCGGCGGCCTAATCCACAAGGCGCGTCACCGTCTCGTTGTCGAGAGTCCAGAGCTACGACGTGATCAACTTGTCGTGACCGGCGTTGAGCACATCCGTCCTGTGGCTCTTCCGAATGAGAAACAGCGGCCCGTTGATCGCCATCACCGCATCGAGAAACACGGCGATATTCATTGCCCGCGGCTTGGGCATGCCGTCGTCACGCGCCCACTTCGCCGAACCGCTGCGCAGCGGCTCGACCAGGCGCGGATGCCGCGCCAGCAGATTGAACACCTAGCTGAAGGTGTGCGCGGCAAGCGCGGTCCGCGGTGCCCGGTCTTCTCGCGCCAGACTTCCTGGTGGTTCTGGTTGAGGACATTCGCGGCTTCCGCGCGCAACAGCGCGATCTCCTCCTCGGTTTGGCCCTGCGGCATGGGCGTTTCCGCCGCCCACGGCGGATTGATCGCCTTGACCGATCGGATTGATCGTATTTCTTGACCAAATCGCCACTTGCTGGACTCGCGCGCCGGCATTACGACAAGGCGCTGACCTGGAGCACTGCAGCATATTGGAGAGTTTCGATGGCTTTTCTTGCGGACCAGCTCAAGCGCGTCAAACCGTCGGCGACCATCGCCGTCACGGACAAGGCGCGCGCGCTCAAACTGGCCGGCCGCAACGTCATCGGTCTGGGCGCCGGCGAGCCGGATTTCGACACGCCCGACAATATCAAGCAGGCGGCGGTCAAGGCGATCGAGAGCGGCAAGGCGTCCAAGTACACGAACGTGGACGGGATCGCGGAGCTCAAGGACGCGATCGTCAAGAAGTTCAAGCGCGAGAACGGCCTCGACTACAAGCCGGGCCAGATCACCGTCGGCACCGGCGGCAAGCAGGTGCTGTACAACGCCTTCGTCGCGACTCTCAATCCCGGCGACGAGGTGATAATCCCGGCGCCGTACTGGGTGAGCTATCCAGACATGGTGCTGCTCGCCGGCGGCGAACCGGTCGAGGTCGTCACCAGCATGTCGAACGGCTTCAAGATGACGGCGCAGCAACTCGAGCGCGCGATCACGCTGAAGACGAAATGGGTGCTCTTGAACTCGCCGTCGAACCCGACAGGAGCCGCCTACACGCGTGCCGAATTAAAGACGCTCACGAACGTGCTGGTGAAGCACCCGCACATCCACGTGATGACCGACGATATGTACGAGCACCTTGTCTACGACGACTTCGTATTCACGACGCCGGCGCAGGTCGAGCCGTCGCTCTATCCGCGTACGCTCACCATCAACGGATGTTCGAAAGCCTATTGCATGACCGGCTGGCGCATCGGCTATGCCGGCGGCCCCGAGCCGTTGATCAAGGCGATGGCGATGATCCAGTCGCAATCGACGTCGAACCCCGCGGCGGTGTCGCAATGGGCCGCGGTCGAAGCATTGAACGGGCCGCAGGATTTCATCGCCAAGCACAACAAGATCTTCAAGGAGCGCCGCGACCTCGTGGTGTCGATGCTCAATCAGGCGAACGGCATCAAATGCCCGACGCCGGAAGGTGCTTTCTATGTCTATCCGTCCTGCGCAGGCACCATGGGCAAGACGGCGCCGAGCGGAAAGAAGCTCGCGACCGACGAGGATTTCGTCACCGAACTCCTGGAAGCTGAAGGTGTAGCCGTGGTGCAGGGCACCGCGTTCGGGCTCGGCCCGGCATTTCGGATTTCCTATGCGACGCGGACCGAAGACCTCGAAGAAGCCTGCCGCCGCATCCAACGGTTCTGCGGCAATTTGAAGTAGCGCAGCCAGCAGCCTCGTTTTGGGCACCTTTGTCGTTGCCGGACCTTCGACGCAATACCCCTTCGCAAATTTCGTCTAATGATCTTCGCTCCTCTCAACCGAAGCGGCATTGCCAAGCATTTCGGCCTCAAGACTGCCTAGGCGCTCGACCTCGAAATTATCGCAGGAAGTATTTTGAGAGTGCTTGAAACATGAGTTCATTACCTTCTGCCGAGTAGTGCAAATCACCGGGCAGGAATAGACGTTCGTACCAGTCGGAATGGGTTTTGACTTCGGCCGAAAAAATTGGAAACAAATCAATGAACTTACATGTGTCCACACAGAAGTCGCGCCACAGTGCCGTTTGCCGGCTATTGTGATCGTTCATTGCAAGCTGCACAGGCCAGGGATAGGTCACGATAGTGAGCGGAATGGCACGCTGGTGCAAGAGGTCGGCAAGAGACCGCATTTTTTCAATCGAGCGCGAGATTCCGCCCTGGATCCCGAGCGGGGCGTACTCGCGCTCTAGCTCGGTGCCGGGAAACAACCAGGCGGTTTCCTTTGTCGGCGCCAGCATCTCCTTCTTGCGATTTCCAAGCCACTGTTGAATTCGAAACTTGGCTAGTTGGCGTATTCGATCGGTTACGACGAAGTGGCGAGTGAGGAAGGCCGCCAGCGACGACCGCGGATAGGCCAGGCTTTCTCCTGCGCGGCAGCTAGGCATAGCCGACAGGTCGCACAGTGATTGGAAGAAGGCGCGCTCGGCAGGATCGCAGTATTTCTGATACTGGGCATCATCGTCATGACAAAAATATTTCGTGGCTTCGTCGTAGACGTCTGAGACATCGGAGAAGACGACTACCTCGTCGAAACGAAGCCCCTGTTCGAGGAGGTATCGAATTTTCCGAAGGTACAACGTCGGCGAATAGGATACGGCCCCTGCATTGAGAAACTCGATCTTGTTAGGAAGGCGTAGCCCGGCCGAGAAGAGCTTGCCGGCAAATGTATCCTCGAACGCGACACCAATCCCCTCGGTAAACGAATCGCCGAGAAGAAGCACTCTGCGACCCGAAGGTGATGCCGAGACAACACGCATGGCCGCGTCGCGGAACCCAAGGCTGTTCGTGTAGACCTTGTAGCGGAAATCACCCCAATTATCGTAGCCATCGAAATTGGGTAAGAGGGCATGATGATAGGCAGGGTGAGGATACCGGGAGGAATGAGCTTCATCGTGCAGCAAGCTTGAATAGCCGGCGTCCAGTGCCAGAAATATCGCGATGCTATAGACGGTGACGCCGAGACCGATCACGACCCTTCTTATCCGCTCGATCTCCCGATGCATTGGATGCTTCCGGCGGAAGAGTACAATGGTTGCGTCTCGGCGGTCGACCCGATTGTCGAACCCAGGATCGAAGAGTTGTGTAGCGGCTAAGGACAATAGCTCAGTTACGCGCGATCGCCAGAGCAGCCTTTTCGGCCGCCCCCAAGATATGAATCGAACGGGCGGCGCGATTGTTTCGGTGCGACGCATGCACCAACCAAAAACCAGATCGCAACCCATCGAAATGCAATGAAGGCCCATGTTTGGGATATTGCTTTCCTAAGATTGCGACCGATCAACATCCCGGTATTTGCTATAGCACTCTTAGGGCAACTACGTTGACGGATTAATTAGCCCACCACCAAACTCTCCTTGAAACTCTATGCAGGCCTTGTACGGCCGGGTCGACAAGACCGTCAGCGCACGCGCTGTCGTTGATTCGCGTTTCGTCAGGTAGGGATTTTTCCGCAGCGACGAATCTCTCTCTTGCCAGCCTCCCCGGGTCCTGAGACGATATTGTGACAGGGCCGGGAAACCAGGTCCGACCTCCCGGCCGGCAAGGGAGGTAATTATGGGACAAAACGACAATGGTCCCAATGGCACGAGGAGCTTGGGTCCCCGGTGCATCGCGCTGGTGGGCCCCTTCCAAAGCGGCAAGACTACTCTTTTAGAAGCAATTCTCGCCCGAACCGGTGCTGTTCAGCGCCAGGGCACCGTAGATGCAGGCACCACGATCGGCGACTCCGGTCAGGAAGCGCGGCATCACAAGATGAGCGTGGAGGCCACTTTCGCCACCACCAACTTCATGGGCGATAACTACACCTTCGTCGATTGCCCGGGCTCGATCGAATTCATCCAGGACATGCGCAGTGTGTTGCCGGCCGTTGACGCCGCCGTCGTTGTCTGCGAGGCGGACGAAAAGAAGGTGCCGCAGCTGCAGCTGATCCTGCGCGAACTGGAAGACCAGAACATTCCGCGCTTCGTTTTCCTCAACAAGATCGACAAGGCCGACAAGCGCGTGCGCGAAACGATCAAACTTCTGCAGCCCGCCTCGCGCGTACCACTGCTGCTGCGGCAAATTCCGATCTGGAACGGAGACATCATCTCCGGTTTCGTCGATCTCGCGCTCGAGCGCGCCTTTGTCTACAAGGAGTACGCGGCGTCGGAAATCATCGAGCTGAAGGACGAAAACGTCGATCGCAAGAAAGAGGCGCGTTTCAAAATGCTTGAGACGCTGGCCGACCACGACGATCAGTTGATGGAGCAACTGCTCGAGGATATCGAGCCGCCGCGTGACAAAGTATTTGACGACCTTGCGAAAGAACTGCGCGAACGCATCGTTTGCCCGGTTCTTCTTGGTGTCGCCACGCGCAGCAACGGTGTGTTGCGCCTCCTGAAGGCGCTGCGGCACGAATCGCCGGGCGTTGCCGAAACGTCGCAGCGTCTGGGAGTGAAGGCTGGCAACGAGGCAACGGCACTCGTGCTCAAGACATTCCACACGACCCATGGCGGCAAGATGTCAGTCGTGCGGCTGCTCGCCGGCCAGGCCGGCGACGGGACGACCCTGATGACGCCGGGCGGCGACAGCGCGCGCGTTTCGGGGGTCTTCAAGCTCATGGGTCAGCATTTCGAGAAGCGGCCACAGGCCACCGCGGGCGAGACGATCGCATTCGGCAAGCTCGACAGTGCAAAGACCGGCGACACCTTGTCATCGGGCAAGCAGGCGCCAGCCGCGCTCACACAGGTGAAGCCTTTTGCGCCTGTGCTGGCCACCGCGGTGCAGGCGAAAGAGCGCAAGGACGACGTCAAGCTCGGCCCCGCTTTCACCAAGCTCACCGAGGAAGATCCCTCGCTGACGGTCATACACAATGCGGAGAATCACGAAGTCGTCATATGGGGCCAAGGCGAAATGCATTTGCGCGTCGCCTCGGAACGGCTCGCCGATCGCTTCCTGGTGCCGGTGTCGACGCGGCCGCCCTCGGTGGGCTATCGCGAAACCATTCGCAAGCCGATCACCCAGCGGGGAAGGCACAAGAAACAATCGGGTGGTCACGGCCAGTTCGGTGATGTGGTGCTGGAGATCAAGCCACTGCCGCGCGGAACGGGCTTCAAGTTCGAAGACCGTATCACCGGCGGGGTCGTTCCGAGAAACTATATCCCGGCGGTCGAGGAAGGTGTCCTCGATGCCCTCAAGCACGGTCCGCTTGGTTTTCCGGTGGTCGATCTTTCGGTAGCGCTGATCGACGGCTCCTACCACACGGTGGATTCTTCAGATCAGGCGTTCCGCACCGCGGGTCGTATAGGGATCGTGGAAGGGCTGCCGCAATGCCAACCTGTCCTGCTTGAGCCGATCCATGAAGTCGAAATCGTCTGCCCGAGCGAAGCGACTGCGAAGATGAATGCTATCCTGTCGGGACGTCGGGGCCAGATATTGGGCTTCGATACCCGCGAAGGTTGGGATGGCTGGGATACCGTGCGGGCGCAGATGCCGGAATCCGAAATCGGTGACCTGATTATCGAAGTGCGTTCGGCCACCGCTGGCGTTGGCTCCTTCATCTTCAAATTCGATCATATGGCTGAGCTTACCGGCCGGACGGCCGATCAGATCGTCGCGGCCAGGCGCGCGGCCGAGTAGGCCGCGCTCACACTTGTGTGATGCGCGCGGACGCGGGCGCATCACCAATTCGGACCGGCAAAAGCCCAATCACACGAGCAGCGGACAAAATCATGCCCGCCTGTTTGTTTTCCTGAGACAGGCTTTTGACTTTCCCGTAACCGTGACTTGCCAGTGAACGCCGCGCCTCGTACGTCTGGGGCGAGGATTCTGGGAGCCTGCGCCATGAACGTCATTCGCCGCCGCGGTTGGGAAATCCCCGATCGTCTTGCCACGCCGGAGCATCTGGCCTTCAGCCGCCGGACTGTGCTGACCGGAGCCGCCAGTGCGCTCGCGTTGGCGCCCTATGCGGCGAACGCTCAGCGTCTGACCGACGTTGCCAACTTGCCGGATCCAAGCGCTGATCTTTATCCTGCCAGGCGCAATGAGAAATACACTCTCGATCGGCCGATCACTGACGAGAAGGTCAACGGCAACTACAATAATTTCTACGAGTTCGGCACCGCGAAAACGATCGCCTCTGCCGCGCAGGCGCTGACGATCCGGCCCTGGACGGTGAAGATCGACGGCATGGTGGAAAAGCCGATAGAGGTCGGCATCGACGATCTGATGCGCAAGCTGACGCTGGAAGAGCGCACCTACCGCCACCGCTGTGTCGAAGCGTGGGGCATGGCGATTGCCTGGACCGGATTCCCCTTCGCCAAGCTGGTCGAATTCGCGCGCCCGCTCGGGTCCGCGCAATATGTGCGAATGGAAACGTTCCTGGATCCGAAGATGGCGCCCGGTCAGCGGCAGCCTTGGTATCCCTGGCCCTATATCGAAGGCGTGACGATGGCGGAAGCGACCAACGAACTCGCTTTCCTTGTCACCGGCGCCTATGGACACCCGCTCGCACGACAACACGGCGCGCCGTTACGGCTCGCCTTGCCGTGGAAGTACGGTTTCAAGTCGATCAAGTCGATCGTGCGTTTCAGTTTCACCGACAAGCGTCCGAAGGGAATGTGGGAAGCATTGCAACCTTCGGAATATGGCTTCTGGGCCAATGTGAATCCGCAGGTGCCGCATCCGCGCTGGAGCCAGGCGAGTGAAGAGATCATCGGCACCGGCGAGCGGCGGCCGACGCTCCTGTTCAACGGCTACGGCGAGTACGTCGCCGACCTCTACAAAGGTCTGGACCGCGAACGTCTCTGGGCGTGACCGGCTGCCGGCTGCTGTACCGGGGCGACCGGCGAGAGTATTGTACCCGGGCCGTGGATCCAGCTCTGGAGCATTTCCATGACCGCCCAACAATCTGGCCTTCAGGACATTCAACGCGCGGCCAAGGCCGCGTTGCGCGAGCACTGGGTTCTCTTTCTTGTCGAAGGCGTTGTCCTGCTGGTTCTGGGGGCAACCGCGGTCGTGCTGCCACCGTTAGCGACGCTGGCGGTCACCATCCTGTTCGGCTGGCTGTTTCTCGTCAGCGGTGTCGTCGGACTCTTCACGACATACTGGTTGCGACATGCACCGGGCTTCTGGTGGTCGTTGATATCCGCCATTCTCGCCCTTGTCGTCGGTGGCATGCTGCTGGCTTCGCCCCTGACCGGTGCGTTCTCGCTCACATTGCTTCTGATCGCGTTCTTTCTTATCGAGGGCGCGGCAACGATCATGTTCGCGTTCGATCACAAACGCGAACTGTCCGGCCGATGGGGCTGGATGCTGGTGAGCGGCATCATCGATCTGGCGCTTGCGCTGATGATCTTCGCCGGTCTGCCGAGCACCGCAGCCTGGGCGCTCGGCCTGCTGGTCGGCATCAACATGATCTTCGGCGGCGCGGCCCTGATTGCGATGTCACTGTACGCACGGAAGGAAGCCGCTTAGGTCTCCGTCTCGCCGGCCTCCGCTTCAGCCAGCTTGGTGCGCCAGTCCGCGCGCTTGAGCGCGAATGAATAGGCCGCCAGCACGAGCAGGCCGATGCTGAAAATCATGAGACTGAGTGAGATCGGCCGGCTGAAGAAGATCAGGTAGTTGCCGTTCGACATGATCAGCGACTGCCGGAGGCTCTGTTCAAGAATGGGCGCGATCACTAGACCCAGCACGAGCGGGGCGGGATCGAAGTCGAACTTGCGCAGCGCGTAGCCGACAACGCCCATGATCAGCATGATCCAGACATCGACGATTGAATTGTTCACCTCGTAGACGCCGATGATGCAGAACATGATGATCAGGGGATAAAGATACGCATAGGGAATCCGCAGCACGGTCACGAACAGCCCAACAAGCGGCAGGTTGAGCACAAGCAGCATGAGATTGCCGACATACATCGAGGCAACGAAGCCCCAGAATACGTCGGGATGTTCGTTGACCAGCGTCGGTCCCACCGAAACGCCGTGAATCATCAAAGCTCCGATCAGCACCGCGGTGATCGGACTGGTCGGAATGCCGAGTGCCAGCAACGGCACGAAGGCGCCGGTGGAAGCGGCATTGTTGGCGGTTTCCGGCCCAGCCACGCCCGCGACCGCACCTTTGCCGAATTCTTCGGGATGTTTCGCCACCCGCCGCTCGACCGCGTAGGAGAGAAAGCTGGAAATGATATGCGCCGAGCCCGGAATGATGCCGATGATGAACCCAAGCAACGTCCCGCGCGCGATCGGCATCGCGGCCTCATTCCACTCCTTGCGGGTCGGCAAGAGGTCACGCACGCGCGGACTAATGATGTCCTTCACGGCGCCGGCACTCGGCGTCGAAAGAATTTCGCCGAGCCCAAACAGCCCGACCGCGACAGGCACGATGCCAATCCCGTCGCCGAGTTCGGCCAGATCGAAACTGTAGCGGAAGTGGCCCGTCATGTTGTCGATGCCGATCATGCCGAGGAGCAGCCCGAGGCATGCCATCAGCAATGTCCGGATCAGTGAAGACGACGACATGTAGGCGAGGAAGATCAGCCCGAGGACAAGCAGCGCCGTGTATTCCGGAGGTCCGAAACGGAGCGCGATCGTCGCGAGTGGCGGCGCGACGACCGTGAGCACAAGCACGCCGAACGTTCCGCCGATCCATGAGCCAACTGCCGCAATGCAGAGCGCCGCGCCGGCGCGGCCTTTCTTAGCCATGGCGTAGCCGTCGATGCAGGTCATCACCGACGATGCTTCGCCCGGGATCCGCATCAGGATCGAAGTGGTCGAGCCGCCATATTGCGAGCCGTAGTAGATGCCCGCGAGCATGATGATCGCTTGCGTGGCGTTCAGGCCGAAGGTTACCGGCAGCAGGATAGAAATGCCGGCGAGGGGGCCGATGCCCGGGAGCACGCCAACGAGGGTACCCACGAGACAACCGAGAAATGCGTACCACGCATTCGCCGGCGCAAGTGCGACCGAAAAACCGTGAGCGAGGCTGAGAAGGGTGCTTTCCACGGTGATCCTAAAATCCGAACGGTCCGGTCTGCAGTGGCGTCTTCAGCGCGAATACAAACAGCGCGTAAGTGATGGCAACCACACCGATACTATAGGCCGCCGCCGGGAGCAGCCGGCGCCGTTCGATGACGACGAGCAAGGCGAAGATGAGCAAGACATTCGTGGTGACGAAGCCGAGCCGCTCGAGCAGCGCCACCGCCGCCGCGGTGATGGCCACAACCATGCCGGCATGTCTGACGTCATCCCAGGACACGGTCGCGAAAGGTTTGCTTTCGCCCGCTCGCAGTGCCAGCGCCGCCCCGAAAAAGATCGTTAGGGCGGCGACGATCTTGGGCATGAAGCCCGAGCCCGGCAGGGACAAAGTGCCGGTCGGCAAATCGGTGCTAAGCGCCAGCACCAACAGGCCGAAGCCGACGAAAAAGGCGCCCGCGACATGATCGGCGCGCAAAGTCATGAGAGTTCCCTGACGGTTGGCGAAAAACTGAAGCCCGGCTGCGTCGAAGCTCCGACGATGACAGATGTCATCCTTGCACGCGGCCGATGGCGTTTATGGCATCTTCCTGACGTTTGGAGTCGACGGCCCAGAATGCAGCAAACTCGGGCTGGTCCATATACGCCAATTCCTGACCCAGATTTTCGAGCGTGTCGAGGAATTGCTTGCTGTGCGCGGCCTTGTTGAGCCCCTCGCGCAGGACATTGACGATCGGGGTTGGCGTTCCCTTCGGCGCGAAAATGCCGACCCAGAAATAGTATTCCAGATCGTAGCCCAGTTCCTTGAAGGTCGGGACGTCCGGCAGCGACTTTGTGCGCTTTGCGCTCGATACGGCGAGCGGCTGCACTTTGTCGGCGCGGATGTGCGGCAATGCGATCGAAGTCGGCGACATGAAGAAGTTCACATTGCCGCCGAGCACGGCTGTCACCGCGGGCCCGCCGCCGTTGGTCGGCAGATGGCGCATCTCCAGATTGCCGGCCGATTTTGCAAACAGCACTGTTGGAATGTGCGACGCCCCATACAGCCCCGACGAACTGTAAATCAGCTTGTTCGGATTAGCCTTGGCGTCGGCGACGAGATCCTTCAGGGTTTTGTACGGTGCATCCTTGCTGGCGATCAGCACGATGGGGTCGGCGACGATGCGTGCGAGTGGAATAAAATCGACATTGGTGAACTTCGGCTGCCGATCGAAAAGCCTGTCGACTGCCGCGAAACCGGAAATCGACACGATGTGTGACAGCAGAGTGTAACCGTCCGGTTTGGCGGAGGCCGCAAATTGCGCGCCGACGGCGCCGGCCGCCCCGGCCTTGTTTTCAAGGACCACCGGTTGCTTGAACACTGCTTCGAGCGCGGCGTCGAGCGGACGTGTGATCGTGTCGCTCACGCCTCCAGGCGGAAATGGGCTGATCATCGTGATGGCCCGCGTGGGATAGGCATCTTGCGCGCGCGCCGGGCCACTCGCCATCGTGGCGGCAGATGCGACCGTACCCACTACAAAACTGCGGCGATCCATTTTGCTCCCCCTGCTCTTGCCGCCCCCGGCATACGGACTTGCTTACCCCTGAACCCGACCGATTGAATTGACGGCGTCGTCGGTTCGCTTACCGTCGATGTCCCAGAATTTCTGGAAATCAGGGCCGTCGAGGTAATCGAGCTCCTGGCCCGCGTTTGCAAGCGAGGTCTTGAATTGTTCGGAATGCGCGGCTTTTTTGATGGCGTCGCGCAAAGTCAGCACAACCGGTTCCGGCGTTCCCTTCGGCGCGAAGATGCCGACCCACAGATAGTATTCGGTATCGTAGCCGAGCTCTTTGAGCGTCGGAACGTCGGGCAATTCCTTCGAGCGGGTCGCACTGAACACGGCCAGGGGCCGCAGCTTGCCGGCTTTGATATGCGGAAGCGTCGCGGAAACCGATTGAGTCGTGCACTGCGCGTTGTTGCCAAGGATCGCGGTAATGGCCGGACCGCCGCCGTTCGTGGGCAGATGACGTACTTTCACTCCGCCGGCGGCCTTATCGAGCAATGCAAGCGGCAAGTGAGTGGCGCCATAGAGGCCGCCCGAGCTGAACACCAGCGTATCCGGGCGCTTTTTGACGTCCTCGATGAATTCCTTGGCGGTTTTGTAAGGCTGCTGGTCGTTGACCAGAAGAACGACCGGATCGGCGACAATCCGCGCCAGCGGGATGAAATCGGAACGCGACGTCTTTATCTGGCGCCCGAACAATTTGTCGACCTCGGCGTACCCGGAAATGCCGGTGTTGTGCGAGAGCAGCGTGTATCCGTCCGCTTTTGCGCTGGCGACGACCTGCGCGCCCACTTGGCCGGCGGCACCGGCTTTCGTTTCGACGACGACAGGCTGCTTCAGGATCGGCTCCATCATGCTCGCGAGCGGACGGGTCACGATGTCGTTGATGCCTCCGGGCGGAAATGCATTCACGATCGTGATTGCATGCGAGGGGAAGCTTTCCTGCGCGAACACGGGGCCGGTGGCCACGAGGGCAGTCGTGCCGACCACGAAACTACGGCGGTCCATCATATTTCTCCGGACTCTGGCAAACGGGGCGATACCGGTCCTGCTAACCCTGAACGCGGCCGATCGCGTGCACGGCCGATTCGACCCGCTTTGCGTCCTCCTCCCAGAATTTCGCAAAAGCCGCCGGGTCGAGGTAGGCGACTTCGTCGCCAATATTGGCGATGGCGGTCTTGAACTGCTCGCCCGCGACGGCTTGCCGAATTGCGTCGCTCACCACTTTGACGGCTGTTGTGGGCGTATTCTTTGGTGCAAAAACACCCACCCACAAGGAAAATTCGACGTCGTAACCCAATTCTTTCAACGTCGGCACGTCAGGCAGAGACGCCGCGCGTTGCCGGCTGAAACAGGCGAGCGCGCGCAACTTGCCGGCTTTGATCTGACCGCTCGCGGCCGCGATCGAAGACACCAGCATCTGGGCGTTGTTGCCGAGAAGGGCAGTGAGGGCAGGGCCGCCGCCATTTGTCGGCAGGTGTTTCATCTGAATGCCTGCGGCCTTCATGAAAAGCGCGGCCGGCAGATGCAGCGCGCCGTAAAGGCCGGATGAGCTGAAGATAAGCTTGTCCGGATTTGCCTTGGCGTCGTCGACCAGTTCCTTGATCGACTTGTACGGCGTCTGGTCGTTGACGACGAGAACCATCGGCCCTGATGTGAGCCGCGCAATCGGGATGAAATCGGCGCGCGTGAATTTGGGCTGGCGGTCGAACAATTTGTCGACTTCAGCGAAGCCCGAGATCGACACGATGTGAATGAGAAGTGTGTATCCGTCGGGCTTGGCGGTGGCGGCAACCTGGCCTCCGACCTGTCCCGCGGCGCCGGCTTTCGTTTCGATGACGCAAGGCTGTTTCAGAATCGGTTCGAGCACGGCGGCCAATGGCCGGCCGACGACGTCGGCGGCGCCGCCTGGTGGGAACGGATTAATAAAAGTTATGGCGCGAGACGGATAGGGATCTTCAGCAAAAGCGGGGCGCAGGGTGAAAGCCGCGACTGTGGCGGCGCTCCCGGCAACAAATCGACGTCGGTCCACGTGAATCCTCCCTGGAAACACTTACTTTGCCGAGGTTTTTTAAGTCGGCCTTTGTTGGGGCGGGATGCTATCGCCCGGTTCAGTAAGCAATCAAGCGTCAATGATCGCAACCGCCCTTGTCCAACCAGCGGAACCGGCGCGCACCTTTACCGGAAAGCAACTCACGGTGAAGCCTTTGAATGGTAGCGTTTCGAGATTGTGCAGCTTTTCAATATGGCAATAGCCGATCTCTCGTCCGGCGCGATGGCCTTCCCAGATGAGCGCAGCGTTCCCTGTCTCGACATATTTCCGCATCGTGTGGATGAAAGGTGCGTCCCAGCTCCACCCGTCGGTCCCCGTCACGCGTACGCCGCGTTCCAGCAGGTAAAGTGTTGCCTCGCGTCCCATGCCGCAGCCCTTGGAGACATAATCGGGACGGCCGTAAGCGGCGCCAGCGCTCGTGTTCACAACGACAATCTCGAGCGGAGAAAGCGTGTGGCCGATGCGCTTGAGTTCGGCTTCAACATCCTTTGCGCTTGCGACATAGCCGTCGGGAAAATGCCGGAAGTCGAGCTTCACTCCTGGCTGGAAGCACCAGTCGAGCGGCACCTCGTCGATGGTGATCGCGCGCTTGCCGTGGTCCATCGTTGAAGCGAAATGCCACGGCGCGTCGAGATGGGTCGTGCAATGTGTCGTCAAACGAATCCATTCGATTCCCCAGCCTTCCCCGTCGGGGAGGTCTTGCTTTTTCAGGCCGGGAAAAAACTTGAGAATGTCGTCGGCGGTGGCCTCGTGATCGAGATATTCGATCTTCGGTCCATAGCCCGGCGGATCGGCTGCCACGTCGTTTTCGAGCGGCACGGAAATGTCGACTATCTTGCGAGCCATGTTACCTAGCCTCCGTCATGCCCGGGCTTGTCCCGGGCATCCATGTCTTTACTGTCTCATCATTCAAGACGTGGATGGCGGGGACAAGCCCGGTCATGACGACGAGGAGAGGCCGATGCCCGCTTACTGGGTTGCGCGTTCGAAGATCAACGATCCTGTCGAATACAAAAAATACACCGATCTGGTTCCCGCCATTATCGCGAAGTTCGGCGGCAAGGTTTTGGCGCGGGGTGGACGTTTCGAGATCATGGAGGGCCCTGACAAATTCCATCGTTTCATCGTGATCGAATTTCCGACCCTCGAGCAGGGCGTCGCCTGCTTCAGATCGCCGGAATACGATGCAGCCGCCGCCTTCCGGCGTAGCGGCGCCGGCGAGGTCGAAACCATCATGGTCGAAGGCGTGTGAGCATCCCATCACGCCGTCCATACGACTGGTGTGGGCATGGCGATTGGGCTAGAAATTTTCAAAATCGTAATCCGTTCGGGAGGCTAGCCATGTTCCGAAATCTTAAAGCGGCAGCATTTGCTGGCCTGATCGGGGCGGTCGCCATGTTTGGCGTGATCGCGCCGGTGGCGGCGCAGGACAAGCAACCGATCAAGATCGGTTTTGGCATTGCGGAAACCGGTCCGCTCGGGCCCAACGGCAAATCCGCGCTGCTCGCGATGGAAATATGGGTCGAGGAAACCAACGCCAAGGGCGGTCTTCTCGGACGACCCGTGCAGCTCGTTCACTACGACGACCAGAGTAACCCGTCGACGGTGCCCGGCATTTACAGCAAACTGCTCGATGTCGACAAAGTCGACGTCATCGTCGGCGGCTACGGCACCAATATGCTGGCGCCTGCGATGCCGGTGGTCGTGCAGCGCAAGAAAGTGTTTCTCGGTCTGTACGGTCTAGGCGTGAACTCGGATTTCAATTACGACCGCTACTTCGCCATGATCCCCTCGGGGCCCGAACCGAAGACATCCTTCACCAAGGGCTTTTTCGATACGGCGATGGCGCAGAATCCCAAGCCAACAACGGTTGCAATCGTTGCCGCCGACGCCGAGTTCTCTAAGAACGCGTCAGACGGCGCGCGCGAGAATGCGCAAAAAGCTGGCTTGAAGATCGTCTACGACAAGAGCTATCCGCCTTCCACCACCGACTTCGCGCCGATTGTGCGAGCCATTCAGGCTACCAACGCCGATCTCGTGGTGATCTGTTCTTATCCGCTCGACTCGGTGGGAATGGTCCTTGCCGCGAACGAAGCCAAGCTCAATCCGAAGATGATTGGCGGCGCTATGGTTGGACTGCAGTCGACCGTGTTCAAGACCAAGCTCGGCTCTGCGCTTAACGGCTATATGAACTATGACTTCTGGCTGCCTGCCAAGTCTCTGATGTTCGAGGGGACGGCCAATTTCATGCAGAAGTATCAGGACCGTGCGGCGAAAGCGGGCGTTGATCCGCTCGGCTACTATATGGCGCCGTTCAGTTACGCCTATCTCGACGTGCTTGGGCAGGCGATCACGGCGACCAAAAGCGTCGACGATGCCAAGCTTGCCAACCATCTGCGCAAGAGCGCGTTCAAAACCATTGTCGGCGACATATCGTTCGGCAAGAACGGTGAATGGGCGAAGTCACGGGTCTTTCAGGCGCAATTCCGCGGGATCAAGGGCAATGGCGTCGACCAATTCAAGAATGTGGACACCTTGGCCATCATTACGCCGACCGAATACAAGTCAGCTGACGTGATTTATCCATTCGAGAAGGCGAGGCAATAAGCCTTCCCACCTTCGCCCACGGTCTGGCGTTAATGTACGGCACAGCAAAAATTGCTTTGCTGTAGCGCGTTTTAGCGGCAGCCGCCGGCCATTGGTCCAATCTTTCGGGACTTTCCGCCGCGCCCGGTGGACCATTGCATCGGGCGCTGTCATTATCAGGCCATCGAAAATAAAACGAGGTTTTATGGGAGGAAAAATATGCTGCAAAACCTCAAGTCCCGGACATTGGCGCTGTTCGCGGGAACAGCTCTTGCCGTCGCGGCCGGCGCGATGTTCGTCAGTAGCGCAACGGCGCAAAACAAGGAGCCGATCAAGATCGGCTTCGGAATGTCGCTGACCGGGCCGCTCGCCGCCAACGGCAAGCAAGCGCTTCTGGGCATGAAAATCTGGGAAGAAGAAACCAACGAAAAGGGCGGCTTGCTCGGACGTCCAGTGAAGTTGATCTTCTATGATGATCAGAGCAATCCTTCGACGGTTCCCGGCATCTACACCAAGCTGCTCGACGTCGACAAAGTCGACCTCGTGCTCGGCGGCTATGCGACCAACATGAATGCTCCGGCACTGCCCGTCGTAATGCAAAAGGGCAAGACCTACATCAGTCTGTTCGCTCTCGACGTCAACCACGAGTTTAAGTATCCGAAGTATTTCTCGGTGCTGCCGACGGGCCCTCAGACCAAGCCGTCGTTTACCGAGGGCGTCTTCCAGGTCGCCCAGCAGCAGAATCCGAAACCATCAACGATCGGGCTGGTGGTCGAAGACGCCGAGTTCTCCAACAACGCTTGCGATGGCGCGAGGGAGAACGCGAAGAAGTTCAATATGAAGATCGTGTACGACAAAAAGTACCCGCCCAACACGACCGACTACACGCCGATTATTCGTGCGGTGCAGGCATCCAATCCTGATATCGTGATTGTCTGCTCTTACCCGCTCGGTTCCGTCGGTATCGTGCAGGCAGTACGCGAACTGAACTACAAGCCGAAAATCATCGGCGGCGCGATGGTTGGTCTGCAAGCGACGGTCTTCAAGCAGAAGCTCGGATCGAAGCTCAATGGAATCATCAACTATGAGACATGGGTCCCGTCCGACAAGATGATGAAGCCCGCCGTGGAATTCTTCAAAAAGTATCAGGCGAAAGCTGGCACCGAAGGCGTCGACCCGCTCGGGTACTATCTCGGCGGCTGGGGTTATGCCTATGCTAATCTGCTCGGCGAAGCGATTACCGGCTCCAAGAGCATCGAGGACAACAAGATCGCCGACTGGCTGCGCAAGAACACCCACAAAACCATCATGGGTGATTGGTCGTATGGGCCAGGCGGCGAGTGGACGAAGTCCAGCATGATGCAGGTGCAGTATCACGACATCAAAGAAGGTGCCGGGCTCGAGACCTGGAAGGGCATGAGTTATCAGACGGTGCTCACACCTGCCGATCTCAAGACCGGCGACGTGATCTATCCGTACGAGAAGGCGGCACAATAATTCTCGTTGAAACGAGAACGGCGCGGGAGAGATCCCGCGCCGTTTTATTTTCGTGACCAGACTTTACGCTACATGCCCAAATAGAGCTTGCGCACCAGATCGTTGTTGTTCAACTCATCGGCTGAGCGGCCTTCGAAGGCAATCTTTCCGTGCACGATGACGTAACCACGGTCGGCGATGCGAATGGCTTGCGTGAAATTCTGCTCGGCCATCAGCACCGTGAGTTGATAGTGCTCCTTGAGCAGCTTGATAGCGTCGATCGTGCGCGCGACAAGTTGCGGCGCCAGTCCGACTGACGGCTCGTCCACCAGAAGGATCCGCGGCTTCAGCATCAGCGCGCGCGCAAGCGCCAGCATCTGCTGCTCGCCGCCGCTCATCGAGCCCGCCAACTGAGTGCGGCGCTCCGCGAGACGAGGGAAGGACTCAAAGCAGAAGTCCATATTGGATTTGATGTCGGATCGGGCCTTGGGCCGAAACGCGCCCAACAGGAGGTTTTCCTCGACTGTCAGCTTGGGAAATAGCCGGCGCCCCTCCGGCACGAGTGCGATTCCAAGGTCGACGATCTGTTCGGTGGTCCGGCCGACAAGTTCGTGCTTTTCGCCGTCGATCTCCGCGACGATGCTTCCGTCTTTCGGACGCACGATGCCCATCACGCACTTCATCAGCGTGCTTTTGCCATTGCCGTTGGTGCCAAGCAGGGCAACCGTTTCCCCCGGCCTAACCGCGATCGAAACATCTTCGATCACGCGGACCGAGCCGTAGGCGGCGTGCACGCTCTGAATTGTCAGGCTACTGGCCAAGATACGCCCTCACGACCTCGGGATTCTTTACGACGTTTTCAGGCTTGCCGTCGGCGATTTTCTTGCCGCTGACCAGCACGACAAGGCGCTGCGAGAAGCTCATGACCGCGCTCATGATGTGCTCGATGAGGATGATCGTGATGCCGCGCTCATTGAGCTGCATCAGAAGCGCGAGGATGTCCTCGATTTCGGAGTGCGACAGACCGGCCATCGATTCGTCGGCGATCAGCAATTTGGGCTCGGCGGCGACAGCTCGCGCGAGCTCGAGCTTGCGCATTTCGACCTGCGTTAGGTCGCGCGGCATATGGCGCGCTTTATGGTCGAGCCCGACCAGCCGCAGGAGTTCGACGCAGCGGGCGTCGATACTGTCGCCGTGCAGCGGACCGGAGCGCTTGTGGACCGTGTAAAGCATCGGCACGCGCAAGTTATCGGCGAGGTTGAGGCTCACGAACGGGCGGGGGAGCTGGAAGCTTCGTGCCAGCCCGCGATGCGTGCGTTGATGGGCGGCCAGCCCATCCAAGGCATGGCCGTCGAAATGCACGCTGCCCTGCTCGTTCTGCAGCGCGCCGCAAATGCAGTTCACCAGGGTGCTTTTTCCCGAGCCATTCGGGCCGATCAGCCCGAGACGCTCGCCTGGCTGCACTTCAAGCTCGATGCCATCGAGCGCAACGAAGCCGCCGAAGCGCTTGCTGATATTGCTGACGTGCAGAAGCGGGCTCATTTGCCGCTCCTCCGCGTGCGAAGGCGATCCTGCACAAGGCCAACAAGACCGTTGGGTGCGATCACGACGAATCCGACAAGCAGGAGGCCGACGATCAGCAGGTTCACGGCCGAAGAAATTGTCACCGTGGCGATCTGTTGCAACGAGCCGAGCAGAATGGCCCCGATCAGGGGACCGACCCAGCTCGTCGTTCCGCCGATGATCGGCATGGCGATAGAGTTGACTCCATATTCAAGCCCGAAGGCCGAAGCCGGCTGCAGATAGCCGATGTAGTATGGGAATGGCGCCCCTGCCATGCCCATCAATGCGCCGGATATCGTGGTAGCGATCAATTTGAGCCGCAACGTCGGCACGCCGGAGGCTTCCGCCGCCAGTTCGTCGTCGCGGATGGTGGCAAAGCCGAAGCCGAGCTGCGTGCGCGCGATCGTGCGCGAGATGACGATTGAGAGAATGGCAACCGCCATCATCAGCAGGAACAGATACTCGATGTATTCGATCGTGTAACCGCCGATATCGATCGTGTCCGTGCGTACGATATAGGCGCCGCGCGAACCGCCGACGTAGGACCAATTGACCACCAGGGTCTGCAGGACGACCGCCATTGCCAGCGTTGCGATGGCGAAGAAGGCGCCGCGTAACCGCAACGTCAGGTAACCCATGCCGAGGCCGACAATGCCCGACACCACCGCAGCGATGATGATCAGGAGCGGGATCGGCAGCGGATTGAACTTGTAGAAAAACACGGTGGAATAAGCGCCAAGCGCGAAGAATGCCGCCGAGCCGAAATTCACGTATCCGCAGTAGCCGCCGAGGATGTTCCAGGCTGATGCCAAAGCGATGAATTGCAGGATTGTGTAACCCGCGAAGAACAGATATCCGATGCCGAGCAGGTGGCCGAAAATGTAGACCACCAGACCAACCAGGACGCAGACCAATGTAAAACGCGTTGTGCTCACGACTTATCGTCCGAACAATCCCGCCGGCCGGAAGGCGAGCGTGAGTAAGAGGAATCCGAATGACACCGCTGGCGCCCAGGAAGGCCCGTAGAAGGTCGAGGTAATGCTTTCCATGACGCCCAGTAGCATCGCTGCGACCAATGTACCGGGGAGGCTGCCCAGGCCGCCAAGCACGCAGATTGCAAACACCCGACCGATATATTCGCGGCCGACCGAAGGCTCCACAGGTTGAATGATGATTAACAGCGCACCGGCAATCGCCGCCGTCGCGATGGAGATACCAAAGGCAATGCGTTTGATGCGGATCGGATCAGCCGCCATCAACTGCAGCGCAAGCTGATCCTGCGAGACCGCCATGATGGCGCGCCCGGTGAAGGTGCGTGTCACGAACAGATGCAGCAAGCCGAACAGAACAAGCGCCGTGATGCACGGCACCAGCATGCGCAACGGAAAGTCGATATTGCCGAGATGCAGGCTGGGTCCGATGTAACTTGCCTCGACGTAGCGATAGTCGACGCCGAAAACGAGGATCAGCATTACCTCGGTCACGAACAACAAGCCGAAAAAAAAGGCGAGGCCGCGCAGAGATTCCTGTCCGCGCTTTTCAAACGACAGATAATAGACCTGATAAATGAATGTGCCGAGCAAATAGAATGCCGGCAACGTCAGAATGCTGACCACGATCGGGTCGATCCCGAAGGAGATATTGATGATGTAGGCGATATAGGACCCGAGAATAATGAAACCTGGATGCGCGATATTGACGATATCGAGCATGCCGAAGGAAATCGAAACGCCTGCTGTAACAGCCGCGTAGAACCCGCCGAGCAAAAGCCCCGCGACAATCGCGTTCATCAGCAGATCGAAGGAAATATCCATACGAGCATAAAACCGGCTCGCCGCCGCTATGCATTGCCAGACAGTTCGTCCGAACGATGCGCGGCCGCTATCAGCCATCGAATTGCCGGCGTTACTCCCCTCTGAAGCTTTGCGTTTTTGTTATCCCACAGCAGCAGCCCCGCTGCCATGGATTTCGCGGCAGTGTGCAGGAAGGCTCGTCGCTTGGCTAGCCTATTGAACGATCAGCCGAACCTTTGCAAGCGCGACAAATAAAACGCCCGCCGTGGGTTGCTGCCTACCGGCGGGCGTAACAGAAATCGTGGACGTCAGGCGGCGGCGGATTGCGGCCGTACGCCAGCCGGCAAGGTCATCGGCTTGTTGGCGCTGTCCTTGAACTCCACGGTCATGAAAACCATTTCGCGGTCGCCGAGATTTTCGAGATCGTGGACCTTGAATTCATCTTTTCCGTAGCTCTCGTGCCGCGTTTCGCCCGGCTGATAGGTGTATTCGACCGTCGTGCCATCGTGCACATGCTGACGACCGCGGCCGCCAGACACTGAGGTCCAGAAATAATCGAGGACATGGCGATGAAAGCCGATGCGTTCACCGGGCGCCAGGCGAATGATCCATACGCGCGTGCGTTCGTTTTCCGACAGCAGCGTCGATCCGACGCATGGGTTCGGATTCTTGCTCTCACGCTCGAACTCGGCGGCAATGTCTGCCGGCCACTGCGTCTCGTCCTTTTTCTCGGCTTGCTTGTCGAGCATGGTCAGTGCCATTGGGATTCCTCCAAAGCTGTTGGCTTTTATATATAGAATAATTGGGTAAACCGAAAGATCGAGGCTGGACAGTTGGCCGGGGCCCACGGAAAACGCGCAATAATCATCGGCGGTTCGATGAGCGGCTTGCTCAGCGGGCTTTTGCTGCGCCGGGCCGGGTGGAACGTCGACATTTTCGAAAGGGTGGACAGCGAGCTGTCGGGACGCGGCGCTGGCATCGTGGCGCAATACGAACTGATCGAGCGGTTGCGCGCGCTTGGTCTTGCTACTGAGGATCTCGGCGTCCACGTCACGACGCGCAAGATCATCGACGCGCAGGGGCAGTTGACGCATGAAATCGAATGCCCGCAGGTGCTGACCGCCTGGGAGCGCGTCTATCGCCTGCTGCGCGACGCGTTTCCGCCGCAGCATTATCATCGCGGCCGCGGCCTGACCCGGTTTACCCAGGATTCGCATTCTGTGCGGGCGCATTTTTCCGATGGAGAAATTGTTCAAGCCGAGTTGCTGATCGGGGCGGACGGCATCCGGTCAACCGTGCGCCAGCAGTGCCTGCCGAACGTGACGCCTCGCTACGCAGGCTATAGCGCCTGGCGCGCGCTGATCCCGGAACGGGTATTTCCCGCAGATGTGCATCGTGAACTGTTCGAATACATGTCTTTCGGCCTTCCCCCGGGTGAACAATTTCTTGGCTATCCGGTGGCAGGCCCTGACAACGATCTGCGCCCCGGTTACCGCCGCTACAATGTCGTCTGGTACAGGCCCGCCGACGAGGCGACCAAACTCCAGTGGCTACTCACAGACGAGCGAGGGGTGACGCACGCAATATCGATACCGCCCCCCCTGATCCGTCGCGAGGCGATCGCCGAAATGCGTACCGACGCCGAACGGCTGGTCGCTCCGCAATTCCGGCAGGTCGTGCGGCTCATCGAAGAATTGATCCTGCAGCCGATCTACGATCTGGAATCGCCGCGCATGGCGGTCGGCCGTGTCGCAATCGTCGGCGATGCGGCCTTTGTCGCAAGGCCGCACGTGGCCGCCGGCGTTTCCAAGGCTGCCGACGACGCGGCGGCGCTGGCCCAGGCGCTTCAGGAAGAGCAGGACGTCGAGAGCGCGCTCAGGCGTTACCAGGCGATGCGGTTTTCACAGAACTGCCGCATCATAGAACGTGCGCGGCACCTCGGTGCCTATCTGCAGGCGACCCGCACCGCGGAAGAGCAGGCACGCGCCGGCCGCCACAGCACCGACGCGGCCGTCATCGCCGAGACGGCGGTGCTGGATTTTCTCTACGTATAGGGCGTTCACATCCCCAGCATCTTTTTCGCGTTGCCGCCGACAAGCGCGGCGCGCGTTTTCTCGTCAAAGCTGTCGACAGAGGCGACGTGGCCGATCGGATCGTTTTCCAGCATGTCGAAGGGATAGTCAGTGCCCATGATGACGTGGTCGACCCCGAAGGCATCGACCAGCGCCGTCAGCTGTACCGGGGTAAAGACGACGGTGTCGACATAGACCTTCTTCAGATAGCTGGTTGGCGGTTTTGGCAGATTGGCGTGACTGTCCGAGCGTGCGCCCCAGGCATGGTCGATGCGTCCGGAATAGGCGCCGAGATAGCCGCCGCCATGCATGGCGAAGATCTTCAGATTGGGATGACGCTCAAGCACGCCGTCAAAAATGAGATAGTGCAGGGCAAGCGTCGTCTCGAACGGATTGCCGATGACGTTGTTGAAGTAGAAACGCGAGAGCCGCTGGCCTTCGGTGAATCCGTTCGGATGGATGACCACCAGCGCGCCGAGTTCCTCGGCCTTTTTCCAGAACGGCGCAAAGCCGGGATCGGATAATTCCCTGCCCGCGACATTGGTCAGAATTTCGACGCCCTTGAAACCGAGCGTCTTCATGCAGTGCTCGAGTTCTTTCGCTGCTTCGTTGCCATCCTGCATCGGCACGGTGCCGCACGGAATGAAACGATCCTTATGGCGCGAGACGAATTCCGCGACGCCTTGGTTGATCATGCGCGCGGCCGGCACCGCATATTCGAGCGCGACCGTGTGATAGCACTGCGGTGGCGGCGGCATGACCAGCTGCACGTCGACGCCCATCTTGTCCATGATGGCGAACCGCTCGTCATAGCCGGTCATGCAGGCGCGGATGTCCGCTTCCTGCTTGGCGTTGATCGCCTTGGTTTCGGCGGACGAAAAATGCGCAAGCGGAATGGTGCTGACATCGAGATGCGGCTTGATGAATTCGCCGGCACGCGGCACGGCAATGTGCGTGTGAGCGTCGATGGTGATGCTCTTCGGCCGCACGTCGCGCCCCGGCTTGCCGTGTTTGCGTGCTGCGGTGTCCGCGTATTTGTTCCAGATGTCAGCCATTTCCAGCCTTTCGTTAATCTTCGCCCGCGAATGGGGGTGATCCAGTTACCCGGGTTTTCCTGTTTTTCAACGCGTCGCCTCAGAAGACTCCGAGATGCTGACGCAAATCGACGCCGTCCTTTTCCAGTTTCGCAGGCGTGGAGACGACGGCGACTCGTCCGGTATTGAGAATGACGATGTCGTCGGCGACGTCGAACACCAGCTTCGGGTTCTGCTCGACCAGCACGATCGACAAGCCGCTTTCCTTCAATTTGCGGATCGTCGCCATCACCTCGGCGACGATCTGCGGGGCCAGCCCTTCCGACGGCTCGTCCATCAGCAGGACGCGTGGATTGCCCATCAAGGCACGCCCGATCGCGAGCATCTGCTGCTCGCCACCGGACAGATGTGCGGCGATCTGGTTACGGCGCTCGTTGAGGCGCGGAAACATCCCGAACACGGTGTCGACGGTCCAGGGCGCGTGCTTGCTGCCTGGGTCCGGCTTGCGGGCGGCGACCACCAGATTTTCCCGCACCGTCAGGCTTTTGAAGATGCGGCGGCCCTGCGGCACCAGCGCGACGCCCCGCGCGGCAATCATTTCGGGCGATTTGCCGCCGACCGGCTCGCCGAAAACCGTGACCTCGCCGCGCCGCGGCGGCAGCAGGCCCATCGTCACATTCATGCAGGTCGATTTTCCGGCGCCGTTGCGACCGAGCAGGCCGAGCATGCGGGCCTCGCCGAGCTCGAACGAGACATCGCCGAGCACGTGGCTGTCGCCATAGAAGGCATCGATATGGCTGAGGCTGAGCGCGCTAGTGACCAAGATACACCTCCCGGGTGCGCGGATCGGCAACAACCTCAGCCCGATTACCCTCGACGATGACCTCGCCGAAATGCAGCAGCGTAATGCGTTCTGCGAATTCCAGCGCCACATCCATATTGTGTTCGATCATCACGATGGTGACGTCGCGTGGGATGGCCAGCAATAGCTGGTGCACGTCGCGCCGCTCGTCGATCGACAGACCGGCGAAAGGCTCATCGAGTAGAAGCACCTTCGGGTTCTGCGTCAGAGCCATTGCAATCTCGACTCGGCGGCGCTCGCCGTACGACGTCTGCGCAAGCGGCCGGTTGGCGATGTGCCCGAGGCCGACTTGCTCCAGGGCTTTTTGCGCGTTCTCAACGAAGTGGCCCTGGCGCCTGAGGTCGATCAACGGATTCCACCGTGAAGGCGACAGGCCCAGCAGCGCAAGCGTGACGTTGTGAATGATGGTGTCGCGCGCAAACAAGGTGATGATTTGATAGGTGCGCGCCATGCCGAGATGGGTGCGGCGCCGGCTCGGTACATGCGTGATGTCCTGGCCGAACAGCTCGATCGATCCGGAATCGGGAGTCAGCTCCCCGGTAATAAGGTTGAACAACGTTGTCTTGCCCGCCCCGTTGGGGCCAATGATCAGCCGGCGCTCTCCGGGCGCGACGTTCAGATCGACATTGGTCGTCACGTGCAGACCGCCGAACGACTTGCAAAGTCCCTTGATGGTGAGGGCGCTCATGGCTTTGCCTCAGCGCCACCGGACACCACCTTCGTTGCGCGCTCGCGCTTTCGCCATGCCAGCCGCCACAGGCGCACGCTGCCCGGCACAAGTCCTTCCGGCATCAGGATGACAATCGCGACGAAAATAGCGCCGAGGAGGAAATTCCATCGCTCGATGAAACCGCTCACCACCGTCTTGACGACGACCACCAGCCCCGCGCCGACGATCGGTCCAAGCAGTGTGCCGGCGCCGCCGGAAATCACCATCAGCAGGACTTCAGCAGAGGAGGTAAGGGCCAGCGTCTGCGGGCTGATGAATTGCGTGTAATAGACAAACAGAATCGCGGAAACCGCGGTAAGCAATCCCGAGAACAGGCATGCAATGAAACGGATGGCCCAGACGTGGTAGCCGAGCGCATTCATACGGCGTGGCTGATCGCGCGTCCCTTTCAGTGCAGCGCCGAGCGGCGAGCGCACGAAAATCGTTATGGCGGCAAGCGACAGGAAAAAGACAACGAGAGTGGCGTAGTAAAATGCATTCGCGTCCGAGAGCGAGTAGCCGAAAGGCTCGGGGCGCGTCTGCAGACTCAGGCCGTTGTCGCCTCCGGTCAGGCTGATCCAGCGATAGGCAAGGCCCCAGAGGATTTCGCCCAATGCCAGGGTGATCATGATGAAACCGATCCCCGTCGAGCGCAGCGATAGCGCTGCATAGACCGCCATCGCGAAGACGCTGACAATGAGGGCAACGAGAATCGCAATCGGATGACCATAACCGAGCTGCAACATGTAGCCGATTGCGTAAGCAGTGACGCCGAAGAGGCCCGCGTGACCGAGCGAAACCAGTCCGGCGTAACCAACGAGCACGTTCAGCCCGAGAGCGAAGACTGCGTAAAACAGGATCTGGCTGGCGACATTGATGTAGTAGACCCCAGTCATCCAATACGGCAGCGTCGCGAGCGCGACGACGGCAATGCCGAGAGCGAAATAACGCCCGCTCATGGCACATGCCTGCCGAAAAGGCCCTGCGGCCGCAGCAGCAGGACGAGCAGCATCGGAAGGAAGAGAACGAAATATGCAAGCTCCGGCAGGAGCGCCTGACCGAAATTGTAAATGAAGCCCACGATGATACTGCCGACAAAGGAGCCGAGCAGACTGCCGGTGCCGCCGAGAATGACCACGACCAGCGCGAGCGGCAGCATGTCCTGATCGAGCCCGGGATAGACCGACAGGATCGGCCCGCCGATGATGCCGGCGAAAGCTGCAAGACCCGCGCCGAGGGCAAAGACGATTGTGAACAACTGCGACACGCGGATGCCGACGACACGCGCCATGTCGGGATCATCCACTCCGGCGCGGATCATGGCGCCAAGCCGGGTGCGTTCGAGGAGAAGCCAAAGAGCGATTGCCACGATTGCCGCGATGACGATGATCGCGAGCCGGTAGTTCGGAAAAACAAGGACGCCGAGACGCGCGAAACCAGCCAATTCCGGAGGTGTCGCGACTGAGAGTGGATCGCCGCCCCAGACGATGAGGCAAAAATCCGCCGCCATGAAGGACAGGCCGAGCGTCACCAACACCTGTGCCAGCTGATCACCCGGCAGGCGCCGCAGTAGGAACCGTTCGGCCAAGGCGCCGAGGAATGCGACGGTCAGCGTTGCGAGAACGGCGGCCAGCCAGAAGTTCAGCTTCACGCCGAACATGCCGATGACGAAAGTCGCGCCGATATAGGCGCCGAGCATGAACAGCGAGCCGTGCGTCAGATTCGGGATACGCATCAGCCCAAAGATGAGGGAGAAGCCCGCCGACAGCAGGAACAGCAGACCGCCGAAGGTAATGCTGTTGGCCGTCAGCACCAGCCAAAAAGTCATTCCGCAATTTTCCTCGCGCTCGACGAGTTAAAATAATCCGCCGGCGCCGCAGGGCGCCCGCGGCTGCCGGCAATTACGACTTGAGCGGTGGATAGTTTCGCGAATAGACCGGTTGCTCGAGGAACTTCTTCTCGTCGTAAGTCCAGAACTGACTTACGTTCTTGTAGGTCTTCACCGTCTTGTTGATGAGTTTCCCGTTCGCCTTCTCAAGATGCCGTACGTAGAAGTCGCCGATTACGTTGCCGTAATTGTCGAACTTGATCTGGCCGCGCGGCGTGTCGGTGAGCGCGACAGATCTGAGCGCCTTCATCAGTTCCGCCTTGTCGTCCGACTTGCCGCCCGTCTTCTGCAGGCCGGCGTCGATGACCATGCCGTTGACGTACAGTCCAGCGCAATAGAAGCCCGGATCGACGCCGTAGTCCTTGTTCATGGCGGCAACGAAACGTTTGTTGGTGTCGGTCTCGAGGTCGAGCGTGTAAGGGCAGCAGCTGTAGAGGCCGATTGCCTCGTCGCCGAACGAGCGCAGGAGCGCGTCGTCGCCGCCGGTTTCGCCGGCCACAACGGGATATTTCAGACCTGCCGCGGCATATTGCTTCAGGAAGCGCAGCGGGTTCGATCCAGCAAATCCCTGGCACACGCCATCGCAATCCTGAATCTGCGCCAGATAGGGCGTGTAGTCCGGTGTCACGATCGGCGGCCACAGCTTGTTGAGGATCCGGCCGCCGGCATCCTCGAAGGTCTGCTGGAAGCCGCCCATCTGTTCGTAGCCGAAGGCAAAATCTTCGGAGGCCGTGATCATGCGCTTGAGTTTCAATTCTTTGGCGGCGAAATCCGCCATCGGATGCATGGCCTGAGAAGAGGTTGCCGATGCGCGCAGGAAATACGGGTTCGGGCGGCGCTGCGTCATGTCCTCGGCCGCCGCGAGGCTCATGCACGGCGTCTTCTGCTGCGCGATGTAGTCGGTGATGGCGAGCAGTTCGAAGGCCGCCAACGGCCCGACGATTGTGTCGACTTTGTCGCGCTCGATCAGTTCCTGCGCTTTCGTCTTTGTGCCTGCGGGGTTGCCGCCGGTGTCCGCAGAGATGAATTCGACCTTGCGGCCCCCGAACGTGTAGTTCTTCTCTTTCAGGTACGTGACGATGCCCTGTTCCATCTGGATGCCGCCTTGAGCGAGCGGACCGGTCTTGACCGTGAGCAGACCCAGCTTGAACGGCGCAGCCTGGGCGATGGCAGGCATCGGGAAATTGAACGCGGCCGCGGCGGCGCCTGCCGCTGTTCCCGCGATAAATTTACGACGCGTGACTTTGTCAGACATTTATTTCCTCCCATTATAATTGGCCTTGCCGACCCATGTAATCAGTCGATCGGGCCTTATTTGCAGCAAGCGATGTCAGTCGGAGCGCCCACTCCCCACCATGGCTCACCAACTTGCAGCCATCATCGGCAAGCCGTTCGGTGAAGTAAAGCCTGTGGGCAATGTGTCGTTGCCGCCATGGTGGGCAGGCAACTCCGCGGCGCGGGGGCGCTAGATGCCGAGATAGCTCGACTTGATCTCGTCGTTGGCGCGCAGCTCTTCGGGTCTGGCCGAATAAACCACCTGGCCCTTGCTCATTACATGCACGTAATCGACGAGCTTGAGTGCAAGATTCGCATTCTGCTCCACAAGCAGGATGGAGAGGCCTTCCTTCTTCAGGGTGCCGATCGCTTCCCAAAGGCCCTGGATGATGATCGGCGCGAGCCCCTCGGATGGCTCGTCCATGATCAGACAGTCAGGGTTGGTCATCAACGCGCGGCCGATCGCCAGCATTTGCTGTTCGCCGCCGGACAATGTCTTCGCCCGCTGGAAGCGGCGCTCGTGCAGTCGCGGAAATAATTTGTAGACGCGCTCGAGATTCCACTTGTGCCGTTCGGGGCTGCGTTCGGCAACCAGGAGATTTTCCTCAACGCCGAGTGTCGGGAACACGCGACGGCCCTGTGGCACGAGTCCCATTCCGCCGCGCACTGTTTCAAACGACGCCTTGTGCGTGATGTCTTCGCCTTTGAACACGACCTTGCCGCGGCGCGGCGGGTTGAAGCCGACAATCGAATTCACCAGCGTCGTCTTGCCGACCCCGTTGCGTCCAAGCAGCCCGAGAATCTGCCCTTGTTCGAGCTGCAGCGAGAGGCCCTGCAGCACGTAGGCTTCGCCGTAGTAAGTGTGAACGTCCTGGACGTCGAGAATGGCCATGGCGTTACTCGGTCCCCAGGTAGATTTCCTGCACGCGGCGGCTTTGTTTTATGTCCTCGGGCGAGCCTGATTCCAGGATCTCACCGAAGTGCAGAACCGATATTTCGTCGGCAACGTCGAACACCACGTCCATGTCGTGTTCGATCAGCAGGATCGCGAGCTTCGGATCGAGCTTCATCAGAAATTCGGTCATTTCAGTCGATTCGCCCGACGAAAGCCCGGCGGCCGGTTCGTCGAGCAACAGGATTTTCGGATCGCTGGCAAGGCCGAGGACGATTTCAAGCTGGCGTTGCTCGCCGTGCGACAGGTTCCTGACTTCGACATCCTTGCGATCGAGGAAGGCCGCCTGTTCGAGCAGGTGATAGGCCTTCTCGTAGACGTCCTTGTAGGAGGACAGAAGGCGCCACATAACGAACTTTGAGGGGCGCAGACCCTCGATCGCCAAGAGAACGTTGTCGAGAACTGTAAGGCCCGGAAACAGGCTGGTGATCTGGAATGTGCGCGCCATGCCCATCGCCGTGCGCCGGTGGCTCGGCCATTTGGTGACATCCTGGCCGAACAGCAGCACGTGTCCGGATGTGACCGGGTAAATGCCGGTGATCAGATGGAACAGCGTGGTCTTGCCGGCGCCATTTGGACCGATGATGGCTTTTCGGTCGCCGGGTCTGATCGTGAACGTGACATTACGCGTGGCCTGTAGACCGCCAAAGCTCTTGCACAGTCCCCTGAGCTCGAGCACCGGGATCTCGCCGCCGTTGGCCTGAGTGTTGGTGCTCACGCGTGCCTCGAATGTCCTGAAAATATGCCGGAGCCCTTTTGGAGCTCCGGCGGTTTCACGTTACTCGCAGTTCTTGCAGGGCGGGAAGTCGCGGTCATAGACCGGCTGCGCCAGGAACTTGTCCTTCCCGTAGGTCCAGAACTGGCTGACCTTCGGATAGGTCTTGATCACGGTGTTCCAGAGCTCGTCCTTGTCGTAACCGAACATCTTCTTCTTCTCGACCTTCTTGATGTAGACGTTCTCGATCGGATTGCGGTTTTCGTCGAGCTCGACCGGTCCACGGGGCGCATCGAGCTTGATGCTCGCCATGATCTTGATGAACTCCTCCGGACCAGGATATTTGCCGCCCGCCTTCTTGATCGCCTCGTCGAGCCACATCGCAGTGGTGTAGTTATTTTCCGAATAGTAGCCCGGCACCTTGCCGTACTTGGCGCGGTAGGCTTTGACGAACTCCTGGTTTCTCGGCGTATCGATCGCGGCGCTATAGTGCAGTGCCGACACGTCGCCGATCACTTCATCGCCCATGAACGGCAGAACGAACTCGTCATAGCTGACGCCGCTGCCGAGGATCGGTTTGTTGATGCCGGCGCCGCGCAGCTGTTTTGGGAACTGCAAAGCCATGGGTCCGACCATGGTGGTGAAGATCGCGTCCGCGTCGGCCTTGAAGGTCGGGATGTAAGGCCCGAAATCCTTGGTGCCGAGCGGCGGCCAGATTTTCTGCACGACCTTGCCGCCGCAATCCTCGAACACTTTCTGGAATCCGCCGGCCGTTTCGTAGCCGAATGCATAGTCGGCGGCGATTACGATGACTTTCTTGAAGCCATTGTCGCAGGCCCATTGTCCCAGCGGCTGGTGCGGGAGGGATGAGGTCCAGCTCGTGCGCACGAAGTACGGATACTTGCTGAGCTGGCGCTGCGTCAGGTCGTCGGCCGAGGAGACCGAAGAGATGTACAGCGTCTTTTCCGACGTGCTGATCGGCGCCAGGGCATAGCCGGTTGAAGCGAGCAACCCGCCGATGAACATGTGCACCTTGTCTTGCAGGATCAGCTTCTTGGCTTTGGTGACGCCGGCGTCGGGCTTGCCCTGATCGTCCTCGACGATGAATTTCACATCCATGCCGCCGAGCTTGCCGCCGTGTTCGTCAAGGTACATCTGGAAGCCGTCGACCATGTCCTTGCCGACCTGCGCGAAGATGCCCGTCACCGGCGAGATGTAGCCGATGCGCAGTTCTTCGGAGCTGGCAGGGGCGGCCAATCCGAGGCCGAGGGCAAGACAACTGCCCATCAGCACTTTGTGGAGACTTGTCGTCATTGTTATTCCTCCCGTGTTGTCGTTCCTGATGCGGGTCAGGAAGGATTCGTAGCGAGTTTCTTCACACCTTCGTCTTTGCTTTCGGGCTTGAGACCTTGCCGTGCGCGTGTGAGCAAACCCATCAATCCCATTGGCAGATAAAGTATTGTAAGCACGTAGACGCCCCCGAGCACGTACTGCCACCACGGAACCAGCGTGCTGAGATATTCGCGCAGACCGAACACGATGGCGGTACCGATCGTGGCGCCGACCAGCGTTCCTGCGCCCCCAAGAACGACCATCAGCAGTGAGTCGACGGACGTCGTGAGTACCACGGTTTCCGGGCTCACGTGGCCATTGGTATGCGCCCACAGCACGCCGGAAAGTCCGCCGAAGCCGCCGGCGATGATGAAGACGATGTATTTGTGCAGCCAGGTATTGTAGCCGAGGATTTGCATGCGCAATTCGCGCTCGCGGATGCCGGCAAGGCTTTGCCCGAATGGAGAGCGCACCAGCACATACATCAGCACCATCGACACGACGAAGAACGCGAACACCAGATAGAAGAACGTGACCTCATTGGTCAGGTCGAGGCCGAAATTCGGGCGGCCAGTCATGTTGATGCCGTTGTCGCCGCCGGTGAGCGAATTCCAGCGATAGGCGAGACCCCAGACGCACTGTCCGAGTGCGAGCGTGATCATCAGGAAGTAGACGCCGCCGGCGCGGATCGCGAACAGTCCGAACACCGCTGCCAGTGCCGCGCCAAGCAATATCCCCATGATGACGACCAGCCAGAAATCCCAGCCGAGCCCGAAGTGCATTTTCGTCGCCAGCACCGCCGTCAGATAAGCGCCGACGCCGAAGTAGGCCGCTTGCCCCATCGATGACAGGCCGGTGTAGCCGAGCAGAAGGTCGACGCTCATGGCAAGAATGGCGAAGGCCATCGCCCGCGTTGCCAGCAGAACGACGAACGAACCGGAGTGAGGGACGATCAACGCGAGTGCCGCCAGGCACAGGGCGACAATGATGATCTTTGTGCGTTGGCTTCCCATGTTTCTCAATCGCGTCCGAACAGGCCGGTCGGCTTGATCGCGAGGATCAGCACCATCGGCGCGTAAAGCGTGAAGTAGGAGACTTCGGGGAACAGGGCCTTGCCGAAATTGTCCGCAAGGCCGACGGCAAGTGCGCCGATCGCCGCGCCGCCAAGGCTGCCCATGCCGCCGATGATGACGACCGCGAACGCGAGCGGCAGCATTTCAAAGTCGAGACCGGGATAGATGCCGAGAAATGCGCCGCCGATCACGCCGCCGAGCGCGGCGAGGAAAGCGCCGAGCGCGAAGATGAACATCGAAATGCGGTTCGTATCGATGCCGACGCCGCGCGCCATCTGCGCATCGTCGACGGTGGCGCGCACGGCCGCGCCCATTCTTGTCTTCTCCATCGCGAGCCAAAGCGCGATGCCGATCACGATCGCCATGGTGATCATGAAAACGCGGTAGAGCGGAAGATAGATGCCGCCGACGACGATGCTCTGCGTGAGCGCGCTCGGCGGATTGATGTCCATGTTGTTGCCGCCCCAGATATCGAGTGCGCCCTGCTGGAACAGGAAGGCGAAGCCGACAGTGAGCAGCACCTGTCGCAGAACGTCGGTCTCGATGGGGACAATCGAGACGCGCGTGAGAATGAAAAAGAACGCCAGGGCGACAATCGCCGTAACGAGGATGAATGGAGTCCATCCGGCGCCGATGAAATGACCGCGCACCGCCGCCAGCGCGGCGAGCACGCCGAGACCGATCGCGATCGCGCCGTTGCGAAAGCTTTCGAATCCTTGCGAGCGCAGAAACAGGCGCTCCATCACGAGGCCGAGCAATGCGACGGCGAACGCCGCGACCGGCAATGACAGCGCCCACGATCCCGTCGCGTGAATGACCGACAGGGCGATGTACCCGCCGAGAAGGAAATACGAGCCATGCGACAGGTTGACGATGCGCATGACGCCGAAGATCAGCGACAGTCCGCTGCCGACAAGAAACAACAGCGCGCCATAGGACACGCCGTTGAAGGCCTGGACGAGCCAGAATTGCGTGTTCATTTCCCCCCTTTTTTCTCCTTCTTTTATGTCGAAGGTTGCGCGGAGCTTACATGAGGTTCGCAGGGAATAAACACCCTAAATGGCCGCAGTTTTGATTTGTGGTTGCGTGTGCCGGTGTCTGCACGGCGTCGTTACTTTTGGCCGCCTGCTTGCTTTTTCGGCGGAATAATAGGCAGCAGCAGATAAGGTGCCTTGCCGCGGCCAAAATGCAGGCTGGTGGTGCCGTTAAAAATGGCGGGCGGACGATCGCGGGGGTCGTCGTGCAGGAAGGGGCCGCAACCCTTCAGTTCATTTTTGAAGTTCGACAGCCGGCCGCCACTCGCCCCGCCATACTCGTAGTCCTTGCCGCGAATTGACAGGCCCACGCGATAGCCGGCCGGGACCACGATCGATGTCGGCCAGATCTCGATGTCGAGTTCAACCGTCTGTCCTTTTTTGAGCAGCTGCTTTTCATCATGGGTGTGATAGGGGCGGTAGGGCTTGGACAGTTTCTTGTCGAGCTTTCGGTGCGAGGCGCGCAGCCACCCTTGCGCAACCGGCGTGTGCGGATCGATCGCGCCTTGAAACACGATTTCCTTGAGATCGCCGGTGAAAATGCGCAGCACGATGAAAAGATCTGCATCGGGCGTCGACGACGATGCAAAAAGCTTGAGCGCCGACGGCCCCGTGATCTCCGTTTCCTTTGCCAGCGGTGGCGTGAGGAACATGAGCCCGTCACCCATAGCTGGAAACTTGAGTTGCGCGTTGCCGGACGGCTTTTTTGTCGTCAACGTCATAGACGCCGGATCGAGATAGAACTTGGTCCACCGAGTGCGTTTGAGCGGCCATTCGCTCTCGGCGCGCGGCTCGAATTTGTCGATGTGACGAACCTGCAGCAGCACCTTGGGTTGCTTCGACCAGCCTTGTTTCTTGCCGTGCAGGAAATGATCGAAGAAGCGCAACTGCTGTTCGCGCCCATAATCGGTGTAGAAGTGCGTCCAGTGTTCGATGCCGTGCGCTTCGAGCCATTTGTGCTTGGCGGCGGCGCGGACGAAGCCTTCGAAATTCCCGCGCGGGTGCAATCCCTGGCCGCCCCAATTCGCCGCCGAGAATAGCGGCGTCGTCACCTTGTCCCACTTAGGTGAACGCGCCTTATGGTAGTCGTCGTCCATCGGATGCGCCACGATCTGGGCGCCGAAGTCGGTACGGTTTCTCGCGAGTTCGTTCTCCGACAGCGTTTCCGGTCCGCACACGAAATCGCTGGTCACGCGGCTCCGTTTGCCGCGTTCGCCGGCACCGTACTGCACGGTCTTCACCTGCATGTCGTACCAGTTTTCCCAGAACGTCGAGAGAATGCCGCCGTGATGCGTCATGTCGCGATACCAGTCAGCGGCGCCTTCCCAGATGCACATGGCGGCAAGATGCGGCGGCTGCAGCGATGCGACGTGCCACTGGTTGATGCCGTAATAGGAGATGCCGTTGAGGCCGACCTTGCCGTTCGACCAGGGCTGCACGCCCGCCCATTCGATGCAATCGTAGAAGTCTTTCGTCTCGCGCGGCGAGAAATGATCGATAAAACCGGGCGAGCAGCCGGCGCCGCGCGAGTCCACGCGCACGCAGGCGTAGTTGTGCGGCACCCATTTCTCCGGGTCGACCACTTCCCAGCTCTGATAGAGATTGCTCGATCCAGCGGTGACGTCGGGATGTTTTTCCGCCATGCGCTGCCATGCGCTCGGATAGCCGTCCTGAAACGCGAGATTTTTGGCGTAGGGACCGTAACTCAGGATGACCGGAAATTTTCCCTCGTGCAGCGGGCGAAACACGTCGGCGCGCAGCACAACGCCGTCATCCATTGTAATCGGCACGTCAAAATCGATCCGCATGCCGTCACGGACTTCTGTTCTCTGCTGCAACGACGCCATCACGCCCTCCGACTGCCTCTTCATGCCCGCGCTATGTTGCGGGCGTTATCTGTGGGCGGCGATCTTGCAAAACGCCGATGGCGGGGACAAGCCCGGCCATCCATGATTGGCGTAAGAGGAGATATTACGCGGCGCGCTTGCGTCGCTTTACCTTCGCCATCTTTTCGAGCACCGCGCAGACCGCGGCGGTGTCGCGGTTGCCGAGGCCGCTCTTCATGGCCTTCAGGTAAATGCCTTTGGTGGCGTTGAAGATGGGTGTTGGAACGCGGATCTTGCGCGCGTAGTCGCCAATGACGCGCATGTCCTTGTCCCACACGGAAATTTTCATGGTCACGTCGTCGTAACGCCCTTTCGCCATCATCGGTGCGCGCAGTTCGAAGACGCGCGAATTGCCGGCGCCTGCGGTGATGAGGTCGACGATCATCCGCGGATCGAGGCCGGCTTTCATGCCCAGCACCATGGCTTCCGCAGAGGCGACGTTGTTGATGGCGACCAGAAGATTGGCCACGTATTTCATGCGGCTGCCATTGCCGAATTGACCGACATTGAACGTGTGCCTGCCAAAGCCCATCAGCACGGGGCGCAGCCGCGCAATCGCCTTGGCGTCGCCGCTGGCATAGAACACGAGATCCCGGTTCTTGGCCTGCGAGCCGGTGCCGCTGACCGGGCAGTCGATCATGATGTGACCGGCCTTGCGCAGCACGCGCTCCGCTTTTTCCTTATCTGAAATTGTGAAGGTGCTCATTTCCGCCACGACCTTGCCCTTGAGCTTGGCGGCGGCGATTTCTCGCGCGGTATCCATAAGCGCTTGCGGTTTGGGCAGGCTCGTCAGGATGATCGGCGCCGCGGCCGCCACTTCGGCGGCGCTATTCGCAAGCTCGACGCCGGCACCTTGGGCCTCCCGGCATTTGGCGGCGCTGATGTCATAACCGATCACGCGCCAGCCGGCGGCGACCAGATTCTTCGCGAACGAACCACCCATGATACCGAGGCCGATCACACCGACCGTAACTTTGGTCTTTCTTGCCATTCACTGTCTCCCGATCCGAACGCATCAATGTGGTCCCGTTCCGTCTTATGCGTTGAGGCCAGGGCTGTCGAGTCGCGCAGGCGCGCGAGGCGCTTTCAAGCGCGTCCGTGATCGCCTATCGTCTGCGCCGAAAGCACCGGAGGAGGACGTATGCGAGTTGGTGTTGCAGGTCTTGGAGTGATGGGCGCGGCGGTTGCAGCACGCCTCATGGAAGTCGGGCACGAGGTGACGGTGTGGAATCGTTCGCCCGGCAAGACCAAAGCGCTCGCCGACGCGGGCGCGAAAGTGGCAGCGACGCCGACCGATCTTGCAAGTGCCGTCGAGGCGACGATCACGATGCTCACCGACGGAGCCGCGATCGACGCCGTGTACAACGGGCCGAACGGCCTCCTCGCGGGCGATGTGAAAGGCAAGCTGTTCATTGAAATGAGTACAGTTTCTCCAAGGGTACCGACCGGCCTCGCTCCCAAGGTGCGCGCGAAGGGTGCGGCATTTGTCGAATGTCCGGTCGGCGGATCGACCGCGCCGGCACGGCAGGGGAAACTGCTCGGCCTGATGGGCGCCGAGCCCGGCGACGCCGAACGAGCCAAACCCGTACTCAATCAGCTCTGCCGGCGGCTCGAGCATTGCGGCCCTGTCGGGACCGGCTCGTCGATGAAACTTGCGATCAACCTGCCGCTGATGGTGGCCTGGCAGGCCTACGGCGAAGCCTTCGCCATCGCGAGCGCGGCGGGCTGGGAGCCCAAGCGGCTGCTCGATCTTTTCGTTGATACCAATGGCGCCAATCCCGCCATGAAAAATCGCGCAGACATGATCGTGACGATGTTCGAGGGCCGTGATCCGGGACCGACGACGTTCAGAATCGCCAATGGCGTGAAAGACCTGCGCACGATGGTTGAAACCGGAGAAGCGCGTGGCGCCGACATGCGTGTCACCAAAGCCGCGCTCAGCGGTTTCGAGGATGCGACCGCGCACGGATTCGGCGACGGGGACGGGTCGCGCATGTCGGTCTATTGGGCCGGTCGGAAAAAATCGTAGAACGGCCGAGGCAAATCCGGCCGCAACCGCAAAATGGGAGGGATGCCGTGAAACTGTTTTCGTTCTGGCGCTCGCTGGCGACCTACCGCGTGCGCATCGCGCTCAATCTTAAAGGTATAAAGCCCGATGAGATCATCGATATCAATCTGATAAAGGGCGAGCAACGCGAGGCAAAATTCCGCGCCGTCAATCCGATGATGGCGATTCCTGCGCTGGTCGACGGCGATGGGCCCGTTCTTTTCGAATCTCTGGCAATCATCGAATATCTCGATGAGACGCATCCCAACCCGCCGCTGCTGCCTCGTGATGCACGCGGGCGCGCGCGCGTTCGCGGTCTTTCGCAGATTGTCGCATGCGATTCCCACCCGCTGATCGTGCCGCGGGTGCGCGAATATCTCGCGCATGAATTCAAGGTCGACGAAGAGGGCGTCATCAAATGGGCCCAGCACTGGCACAAGCTGGCTTTGACGGCGCTCGAGCAGAACCTCGCGGGCTCGAAGGAAACCGGAACTTATTGCCACCGCGAGCAGGTCACGATGGCCGATGTCTGCGTTGCCAGCCAGGCGGCGGGCGCCAATTTCTTCAAAGTCGATCTCGCGCCATTTCCGACCTTCGCCCGCATCGCCGCGAATTGCGCAAAGATCGATGCATTCGCGCGCGCTCACCCGCTCAAGCAGCCCGGCGCGCCGGCGGCGGTATAAACGCAACGCCCGCAAATGCTGAATACCGCAATCGTTGGCCTGGGTTGGTGGGGCAAAACACTGGTTAAATCGGCGCACGACTTCGGCGCGCCGTTGCGTTTCATGCGCGGCGTCACGCTTGAGCCGGAAACAGTGCATGACTTTGCCGCCGAACATCAGATCGCGCTGGAGACCTCTCTCGATGAGGTCCTGACCGACAAATCAATCCAGGCGGTGATCCTCGCGACGCCGCACACCAAACATCGTGCGCAGGTCGAAGCCATTGCGGCTGCCGGCAAGCATATTTATTGCGAAAAGCCATTCGCGCTCACCAAATCCGATGCGCAGGCCGCGCTCGATGCCTGCCGCCGCGCCGGCATCGTGATCGCTGTCGGCCATCATTTCCGGCTGATGCCATCGATGCGCCTTCTCGCCGAACTCAAGGAGAAGGGTGCCTTCGGCACGATCATGCATGCGGAAGGCAACTACAGCCATGACTGGCTGGCGAACTATCCGGCCGACAGCTGGCGCCTTCGCAAGGAGGAAAGCCGCGCCGGCGGCATGACCGGCATGGGCATCCACGTGCTCGATTGCTTTCGTGACATGGTTGGGCCGATGAAGCGCGTCAGTGCCTTGTCGAAGGCGCGCGCGCTCAAGCTCGACACGGGCGACACGACATCCGCGCTTGTTGAATTCGAGAACGGCGCAACAGGAACGCTGACCACGACGATGAAGACGCCGTTCGCGTGGCGTATCGCGATTTTCGGCGAGAATTGCTGGGCAACAAGTGTGAGCGAGACGCGTGCAATTGTCCGCCATGCCGGCAAGGAGCCCGAGGCGTTTGATCTTCCGGCCGACAATCATCTCGGGCGCAATCTCGATTATTTCGCGAAAGCCGTGCTGGGGCAGGGCAAATTCCCGATTTCACCCGACGGCATTTTTCAAACGGTCGCCGCACTCGAAGCGGTCTTCAAATCGGTTGATGCCAACGGCGCCTGGATGACCGTTTAGAGCGTCACTGCAGCTTGATGTCGGCGGCTTTGATCACATTGCCCCAGCGGTCGACCTCCTCGCGCATGTACTTCGAGGTTTTCTCGACCGAGCCGCCGAAAATCTCGGCGGACAGCTTTTTCAGACTATCCTGCACCTCGGGCTGACGTAGGGCTTCGTTCGCGTCGGCATTGATCTTCTCGATGATGGCCTTGGGCGTATTGGGTGGCGCCACGATCCCGTACCAGGCGACCGCTTGGAAACCGGGGAGCAGTTCGGCAATCGTCGGCACGTTCGGCAGGCTCGGCATGCGGGTCGCCGATGCAACCGCAAGCAGCTTGAGTTTGCCGGCCTCGACTAGAGGCAATGAGACACCGAGATTGTCGAACATCAGATCAACATCGCCGGCGAGCAATCCCTGCAGTGCGGGCGCCGAGCCGCGATAGGGCACATGCCGCAGCGTGACCTTTGCCATCAACTGAAAAAGTTCGGACGTGAGATGAGATGTCGTTCCATTGCCCTGCGTCGCGGAGGTGACCCTGCCGGGATTTTGGCGCAGATAGTCGATCAGCTCAGCGAGATTGGTGGCTTTGATGGTGTTCGGGTTGACGATCAGTGCATTCGGCACCTGTGCCATCACGATGATCGGTTCGAATTTGGTCGGATCGTAACCGAGTTTCGGATACAGATTTTGATTGATGACGAGTGGCGGCGGCGGCGCCGACATCAGCGTATAGCCGTCGGAAGGCGACCGATAGGCGGCCTCGGCTCCGATGTTTCCGGCCGCGCCGGTGCGGTTCTCGATGACGACCGGTTGGCCCCATTTGCGGGAAAGCCAATCGCCGACAATTCGAGGAACCGCGTCGGCTGTCCCGCCGGCAGGGAACGGCACGATGATCTTCACGGCGCGATCCGGATAGTCTTCGGCGCCGGCCGCGCCGCAAAGGGCTGAAGACCCCAGGATGAGAGCCAGCAGGCTTTTGCCGATGAATGACAAAGGTTGTGTCGGCAGGTTGCGCATTCAAAAAATCCTCCCAATACAGCCGCGCCTGACCGGCGTCTTTGTGATGGCAAGACTGCTTCAGTTTATGTGAGGATACAACGTGTCCGGCGTGCAGGAGTTGGCGATGGGCGTCTCGCGGCCCAACATTGCGATTGTAGGTGGTGGCATCGGCGGCCTGTTCGCGGCGAATGCTCTCATCGCGCAGGAATTTCAGGTGTCTGTCTACGAGCAGGCGCCCGCGCTTGGCGAAGTGGGCGCCGGCGTTTTTTTGACTCCCAACAGCGTGCGCCAGCTTGAACGAGTAGGGCTTGGCCCGGCAGTGGAGAAATGGGGAGCTCGGGTAGGTCCTGGGTCCCGCTATTTTCGGCACGATGGCAGTCCGATTGCACCTGTGCAGGTCACGGATTCCTCAGGCTGGAATGCAACGTTCGGAATGCACCGCGCCGATCTCGTCGAACTCCTCGCGGAGGCTCTGCCTGACAATGTGGTTCACACCGGGCATCGCTGTACAGGGTTTGAACAACGCGATGACGTGGCGCGAGTCTCTTTTTCAAATGGCGCGGTTGCCGAAGCCGATGTCATTGTTGCTGCGGACGGCATCCATTCCGAGCTGCGGCCCTACGTTTTTCCACCGTCGAATCCGGTTTTCTCCGGGTCCGTCGCCTATCGTGGCGTTCTGCCGCTCGAACGCATTCCAGATTGGCCGACGGACTCGTGGCTGATGTGGCTCGGCAAAGGCAAACACTTCCTCACTTTCCCGGTGCGCGCAGGGCAGCTCGTCAACTACGTCGGGTTTGTTCCGGCAGACCAGCAAATGAAGGAATCGTGGTCGTCACCCGGAGATCCCAATGTGCTTCGCCGCGAATTTGCCGGTTGGGACCCGCGCATCGAGTCGCTTCTGCAGCAGGTGGAGATGACATTTCGATGGGCTCTGTACGATCGCGAGCCGCTCCCGACCTGGACGCGTGGTCGGCTGACGCTTCTGGGGGACGCGGCGCATCCAATGCTTCCTCATCTCGGGCAAGGCGCCAACCAGTCCATAGAAGACGGAATGGCGCTCGCGACGATCCTCGCGCGCGCGGATCGCACAACTGTGCGGGCCGCGCTTAC
The DNA here is from genome assembly GCA_035538755.1 of Pseudolabrys sp. Classification (GTDB taxonomy): domain Bacteria; phylum Pseudomonadota; class Alphaproteobacteria; order Rhizobiales; family Xanthobacteraceae; genus Pseudolabrys. The sequence continues at coordinate 41,265 of DATLJR010000128.1, read as the reverse complement.
CGCCTATGAGCGTCTGCGCCGTGAGCGTGTCGCGCAGGTTCAGCGTGGCGCGCGCGAAAACGGTATGCGCTACGACTCAGCTTACGCCGACCTCGCGGTCCGCGATGCCGAGATCGCTGCGCACGCCGCGTTCCGTAAGAAGCTCTACGACCACGACGTGGTTCCAGAGGCTCAGGCTGCCGCGATGGTCCTTACCTAGATGACACGCTATGGCCGACAAGATCGTTCGTTTTGACGACGGCGCCGCTTACGAGCGCATGATGGGAATCTGGAGCCGACATATCGGCGAAGATTTCCTCGACTGGCTGAACCTGCCCACCGGCCTGAAATGTGTGGACGTTGGCTGCGGAAACGGGGCATTCACCGAATTGTTGGTCGAACGTTGCCGCCCCGCTGAAGTCCAGGGAATTGATCCGTCACCTCAACAGATCGAGTTCGCGCGCAAGCGACACGCCGCGAAAATTGCGGAATTCCGCCAAGGCGACGCGATGGCACTTCCATTCCCCGACGAAAGATTTGATGCCGCCACCATGGCGCTCGTCATCTTCTTTGTGCCCCAACCGGCAAAAGGCGTTGCCGAGATGGCCCGCGTGGTCCGTCCTGGAGGCGTGGTCGCCACTTACGCGTGGGACATGCAGAGCGGAGGGTATCCGATGACTCCAATCCTTGCGGAAGTGCGTGCGTTGGGGAAAGAGACCCAGGGCCCGCCAAGCGTTGAAGCCTCGCGCATGGATTCTCTGCGCAAGCTGTGGAGCGACGCCGGGATGGAAGCGCTCGAGACACGCCAGATCAAGGTGCAACGCACGTTTACCGATTTTGATGACTTCTGGACCTCAAGTACGGGCTCTGGCTCAGTTCGCGCGGCCGTTGAAGCGCTGTCGCGCAGCGAAGCGGAAACCGTTAAAATGCGTCTGCGCGCAAAGATTCAGGCCGATGCGGAAGGCCGCATCACGCACAGCGCATTTGCTAACGCAATAAAGGGTCGCGTCCGCAAATAACCGCTGAAGCGGATGTTCAGGCCAATGCCTTAAGTCGCTTGTTGCCCGCGATCGTGCGATCCCACACGCCGTGAATATGGGAGACTTCCTGCTCGAAGCGCTCGAGGAAAAGGCGGGCCTGCGTTGACAGGGTACGCCGTCGCGGCTGAATCACCACGAACTCCGCGTGCAGTTCAGGATCGGCAATCGGGCTGACGATCAGTTCGCCGCGGCTGATGTCGTTGACGGAGATCACGCTCGGCAAAATCGTCACCCAATCGGAACGGGCAACGAATTCCAGCGTCGCAATCATCGCGTCCATCTCCAGCACCGCGGCGATCTCGACGCCGTGCGCCTGAAAATAGGTCTCGAGGTTCCGCCGACGGATGTTGTCAGGACCCGGAACGACAATCTTGAGCTGCCGGCACTGCGCCAGGCGTAGCGGTGCCAGCGACTTGAAGCCTGCCTTTGGACCGGAAATCATCATCTCACGGTCGCGTACGAGCATCCGCGACTTCAGGCCTAATGTGCCTTCAAACGCGGGTACCACCGCGAAGTCGAGCGCATCGTCGAGAACCATTTCGGTCAGGAGGGCGCTGTAGCCCTCGACGATGTGCAGCCGCACTTCGGGACATCGGGGAACGAAATCATCGAGCACGGGTGCGAGCACCGCCCGCGTGAAGGTCGGCATCAATCCGATACGAAGTTCGCCGGTGACTTCGCCGGCAAGTGAGCGCGCTTCCTCAGCGGCGTGCTCAAGCGTGCCGACGGCTTCGACGCAGCGCTTGTAGTATCGCAGCCCCGCCGGTGTTGGGGTGACACCGCCCGCCGTGCGTTCGAACAGTTTGACCTTCAGCGCGCGCTCGACGGCTGCGACATGCTGGGAGATCCCGGACTGCGTCGCATTTTCTCGCTGGGCCGCACGCGTGAACGAACCTTCCTCGCACACCGCAATGACGGCGCGGATTTGCCGCAGCGGGATCGTTACCATGATTGCCTCGGGGGTATTAGAAAAGGTGATGGCTGAACGCAGAATATATTATTTCGGCTTTAGGTACCAACCGGCTTAGGATTTCGGCCAATCAGCAATGGGCGCGCCAACGCGTCCGGGTCGGGAGGGACCACCATGGGTGCAAATTTCGGCATAGCCGGCTTGGATTGGCAGCAGCGGGTCAACTGGGATCGGCTCCGCGAGTATCGCATCGAACGCGCGCGCACGATGATGAAGAAGCACGGCGTCGGCGCCATGCTTTGCATGTACGACGAAAATGTCCGCTACATCACTGGCACGCTCACACCCGGCTGGAACAGGCTGAAGCCAGGTCTGCGCTACGCGATGTTGTGCGGTGACGGGCGCCCGATTCTGTTCGAGCAGGGCGATCTCGGCTTTCAGATCGAGCGGCACTCGCCATGGATCCCCAAAGAGAACGTGCGCCATTCATTTGCGTGGATCAAAGGCGCCGCCGGCCCGGCTTCGACCCAGCAAGTGAACAAATTCACCAAGGCCGTGCTGCAAGCGATGAAGGACAATGGCGTCGCTGGGCAAAAGCTCGGCGTCGACTTCATCGACATCAACATGATTAACATCTTCAAGGAGAACAACATCAACTGGGTCGACGGCATGACCCCGATGATGGAGGCGCGTGCGGTCAAGAGCCCGGACGAGCAAGAATGTTTCCGGATCGTCGGCGCGATCGGCGATGCCACCCACTGGGAATGCATGAAGTTCTTGCGCCCCGGCATCACCGAAAACCAGGTGACCGCGCATCTGATGGAATATCTCTACAACATTCCCGGCATGGAAGACGTCGAGGACGTCATCGTGTCTTCCGGCCCGAATACGTGGCCGAACTGGCGCAACTTCTCCGACCGCATCATCCAGCCCGGCGACATCGTGTTCATGGATTTGGCCGCGCTCACGTGGAACGGTTACAAGTCCTGCTATTACCGAACGTACTGTGTCGGCAAGGAGCCGACCAAAGAGCAGAAGGACACGTACGCGACCGCGCTCGAATGGCTCTATGACTCGATCGGCGCGGTGAAGGTCGGTGCAACGACACGCGACATCGCACTGAAATGGCCTTCGGCGATGGAGACCTGGGGCTACGAGGACGAAGACCAGGCCGCCGCCAACCTGTGGGGCCACGGCCTCGGCCTCGCGCAGTACGATCCTCCGGTGATCTCACGCATCTGGTCGCTCGATCATCCGGTCGACATTCAGGAAGGCATGACATTTGCGCTCGAGACGCAGCACGGGAAACGCTTCCGCTACGGCGTTCGCATCGAGGAAATGCTGATCGTGAAGAAGAACGACATCGAGATCGTGTCGAATTTCCCCGTGAAGCAGATCACGGTTGTCGATCCGCTGCCGGGTTACGGAGATCATGTGAAGTGATTTCGGCCGATTAGCCGAAATCACCCCAGGCGAGCCGAAGGCGAGACCCGGGAATCTCGAGCACGGTTCTGCCCTCCGAAGCGAGACGGTCGGGACAAGCCCGGTCGTCGAAGAAGCGCAAGGCAATTGTGATGACAGCCTTCATCCTTCACCTTGATGATCCTCTTGCCACCGAACCCGAAAGGGTCGGGCCGAAAGCGGCGAATCTTGCAGGCTTGACGCAAGCAGGCTTGCCGACGCCCGGCGGTTTTGCGCTGACGGCCCACGCCTATCGGCATCAGCTGCGCTATCTCGGCATCGAGGACCTGCTGCGGCAATACAGCGAAGGCGACGGGCCGGCGTCGCGCCGGATTTCGATCCAGATCAGACTGGCTCTGTATCAACGTCCGATCGCGCCGGAGATTCTCGAGCCCTTGCTCAGGGCGTGGCGAAAGCAGCGTGAGAGCGCGCCGCTCGGCGTCGTCCGCTCATCCGCGCTGATCGAAGACCGCAAGGGCGCCAACTTCGCCGGTCAATTTGAAAGCTTCCTCGGTCTGTCGGATGAAACCGAATTCCTGACAGCAGTGCGTGCCTGCTGGGCGGCCCTCTGGATGTCGCATGCACGCCGTTACATGGACAATCACGAGCTTTCACCCGCGGACACCGCGATGGGCGTCTTGATCCAGTCGTTGATTTCCGCGCGCGTTTCCGGCGGCGGGCTGAGCGAGACGGCCGACGGGCAAATGATGATTTCTGCGACCTGGGGTCTTGGCTCTGCCATCGCGCAGGGCGAGGTCGTGCCCGATCGCATAGTGCTCAGCAAGGCGGGATTCCTGCGCACGGTCGAGGCCGGTCGCAAAGGCCATCGCGACACCTGCGCTCACGGGGTCTCCGCGCCAGAGCTCGTGCCTAAAAACCTTGTCAGTGAACCATGCCTGTCGCCTGGAGAGGCCGTAACCCTCGGCCGTCTGTTGCGAAAATGCGAAGACCTCGCTGGCGGTCCCGTGGAAATCGAATGGGCGATGGACGAGAACGGCTTCAGGCTCTTGCAGTCGCGACCGCTGCATATGGAGCCGGCGATCGTGCCGGACGAGATCTGGTTGCAGCACCCCGGCCTGAACGGCCATCCCGCCGGCATCGGCTGGGGCTCTGGACGCGCCGTAGTGGTAAATTGCGAATGTGAGTTGTCGCGCGTCGCGCCCGGTGACGTACTCGTGACCCGTGTCGCGGGGCCTGCGCTCAGTCCGATCCTGCCGCGCGTTTCGGGAGTTGTCGCCGAACTCGGCGGTTCAACGTCGCATCTGGCTTCGCTCGCGCGCGAGCGAGGCATTCCGATGGTGCTGGGCGTGCTTGAAGCCACGACCAAGATTCCGGACGGCGCACAATGTGCCGTCGACGGCGTCGCCGGTATCGTGCGGTGGCTCAGGTGAGTGCCCGACCGCGCGTCTTTGTCACGCAGCCGATTGCAGAGAGCGCGGTAAAGCGCTTGCGTGCGCTTGGCAGCGTCAAAATTTTTCCCGACGACAACCGGATTATTCCTCATCGCACTCTGGCCGCGGCCGTTCGCAAGGCAGACATCCTGTTCTGCCTTCTGCACGACAAGATCGACCGGGCTCTCATCGCCGCCAATCCGAAGCTGCGTCACATCGCTTCGCAATCGATCTCGCCATCCAACGTTGACGTCGCCGAAGCAACCAAACGCGGCATTCCGGTCACCGTGGTCCCGCCGGTGACGACGGAGGCGACCGCCGATCTCAACTTTGGCCTGATGCTATCGGTCGCGCGTCGCATGATGGAGGGTGACCGGCTCGTGCGTGCCGGACGGTTTCCAGGCGGTCAGTCACGGCACCTGCTCGGGTCCATCGTGCACGGCAGAACGATCGGTCTCATCGGCGGCGGTGGCTTGATTGGGAAAGCGGTGGCGCGCCGTGCGCACGGCTTCTCCATGCGCGTGCTCTATTGGACCCCCCGCCGCAAGCCCGAAAGCGAGGAACGCGACGCCGGGCTCACCTTCGTGCCGCTCGATGAACTCCTGCGCGAGTCTGATTTCGTTTCCTTGCATTCGCCGCTGAATGCGCAAACGCGCCATCAGATCGGCGCGCCCGAGATCGACCTGATGAAGAAGACAGCCTTCATCATCAACACGGCGCGCGGCCCGATCATCGACGAGGCGGCTCTGGTGCGCGCACTCAAGTCAAAAAAGATCGCCGGCGTGGGGCTCGATGTGTTCGAGCACGAGCCGAAGGTGCACGCAGAGCTGAAGAAGCTGAAGAACGTCGTGCTCTCGCCGCATCTCGGCAGTGCGACCGTCGAGGTACGCGAGCAGATGGCGAATATCGTAGTCGACAATATTGAGGCGTTGCTGGGTGGGCGCGTGCCTCCGAACTGCGTGAACCCACAAGTGCTGAGGATCCGATTGCAATCGGTCAAACGCGGCGTTTGAATATAAGCAATATCTGGCGCAGCCGGTGCGGGAGGGAAAAAATGGCGCTACCCAAACTCGACGTGGTGATTGCCAACAATTTTGGCCATCTGCCGATGTTCATCGGCGCGGAGAAAGGTTACTTCAAGCAGCACGGAGTCGACGCCAGCTTCAAGGTGGTGGATACCGGCACCGACATGGTGAACGCCCTGCACAGGGGTGAGGCTCAGGTCGGGGACATGAGCACGACCACCTACCTCAAGGCCGTGCATGCCGGTGAGCCCTTCAAGGTGATCGGGCTCATCATGAACGATGCCACCCGCGACAACTGTGACGATCCGCTCGCCATCGTCACCAAAAAGGGCAGGGGCATCGAGCCGGGCAAGGTCACCGATTTCAAGGGCAAGAAGATCGGCCTCGCGCGCGGGCAGACATCCGACGAATTCTTCAAGATGGTGCTGCGCCGCGCCAAGATGAAATATGAGGATCTTACGGTCGAGAACATCTGGTCGCAGTTTGGTCTCGCGCCGGCGCTCGCTGAGGGCAAGGTGGACGCAATCGTCACCTGGGAGCCTTATGTGACACAGGCGCTCACCCAGGTGCCCGATTCATATCTCGTCCTGCGCGGCGGGCACCACATGTCTTACGTGATGGTTGCGGTCGCGCACGGGCCGACGGTCGAGACGAAGCCGGACGTCATCAAGAGCATCGCTGCGGGATTGGCGCAGTCCTCACACTTTACTCGTAACAACCGCGACGAAGCGGTGGAGATTTTCGCCAAGTGGGTACCGGGGACCGACATTGCCATCGGCAAGAAAGCGATCAAGCACATCAGCTTCGACCCTCGCATGTCGCCGAACGTATTGCGTGCCTTCGAGAACGCCGAGGACGAGGTGCTCACCAACACGCTCAAGGGCTCGCCGCGGCTCGACGTGCCGAGCCTATTCCGGCCGCAGTTCATGGCCGCGGTCGAGAAAGAGCACCCGGAATATTTCGCGGACCTGCCGAAGCTCTAGCTATTCCGCCGTCCAGCCGCCGTCCACGACCAGCGACGTGCCGGTCATCAGGGCGGCGGCATCGCCGGCAAGAAAGACAATCGCGCCCGTCAAGTCTTCGAGCTGGCCGAGGCGACCGAGCTTGATGCGCTTGAGCGTGTCGGTGCGGAAAGCTTCGTTCTGGAAGAACGGCCGCGTCATCGGAGTTTCGATGAAAGTTGGTGCCAGCGTGTTGACGCGGATCTTGTGCGGGGCAAGCTCGATTGCCATCGCCTTGGTAAAGCCTTCCATCGCATGCTTGGTCGCGCAATAGACGGTGCGTGTCGGGCCGCCGACATGCCCCATTTGCGATGACATGTTGATGATGGAGCCGCCGCGTTTGGCCTCGATCAGCCGCCGCGCCACTGCCTGCGCCACGAAATAGGCGGCGCGCACATTCAGCGACATCATGAAATCGAAATCCTCGACTTTCACGTCGACGAAAGGTGCCGGTTTGTTGGTGCCGGCATTGTTCACGAGGATGTCGAACGGTTGCTGGCCGGCAATCGTCTTCTGCACGGACTCGAGATCACGGACGTCGAGCGCAAGCGGCGCGGCCTGCTGGCCACGCGAGCGGATTGCGTCGGCCGCTTCTTCAATTTCTTTCGATGTTCGTGCGGCTAAAGTGACGTGCGCGCCGGCATCGGCCAAGGCGGAGGCTGCCGCAAGCCCGATGCCGCGCCCGGCACCAGTCACCAGCGCGCGCTTGCCGTCGAGCCGGAATGAGGGGGTAGACGTAAGCTCGACCATTGAAGGCCTTATTCCGCGGCCTGCGCGTAGGGCACGTTGCGGCCTCCATAGCGGCGCACGCGAATATTGGCCTGCTCGGCATGACCGAGGAACCCTTCCAGCACGCAAAGTCGCGAGCAATATTCGCCGATCATGGCGCTGGCCTCGTCGGTTAGCACTTTCTGGTAGGTGCAGGTCTTCATGAACTTGCCGACCCAAAGGCCGCCGGTGTACCGCGCCGCCTTTTTCGTCGGCAACGTATGATTGGTGCCGATCACCTTGTCGCCGTATGCGACGTTCGTGCGCGGCCCGAGGAACAGCGAGCCATAGTTCTTCATGCCATTGAGGAACACATCCGGGTCGCGGGTCATGACCTGCACGTGTTCCGACGCGACACGGTCCGCTTCGGCAATCATCTCGGCTTCGTTATCGCAAACGATCACTTCGCCGAAATCCTTCCATGCCTGGCCGGCCGCGTCCGCGGTGGGAAGGATCGACAGAAGTCGCTCGACTTCTTTCATCGTATCGCGTGCAAGCTTCTCGGAATTGGTAATCAGGACAGCGGGCGAAGTGGGACCGTGCTCGGCCTGACCAAGCAGGTCGGTCGCACAGATTTCTCCGTCCACGCTGTCATCGGCGATGATCAGGGTCTCGGTCGGCCCGGCGAGGAGATCGATTCCGACGCGGCCGAACAACTGCCGCTTGGCTTCTGCCACATACGCGTTTCCAGGGCCCACGATCATGTCGACCGGCTCGATCGTCTCCGTGCCGAGCGCCATGGCCGCGACGGCCTGCACGCCACCGAGCACATAGATGTCGTCGGCGCCGCCGAAATGCATTGCCGCGACGATGGCCGGGTGCGGTCCCCCTTTGAAGGGTGGCGCACAGGCGATGATCCGGTTCACGCCGGCGACCTTCGCAGTGACGATCGACATGTGCGCCGATGCAACCATCGGATAGCGCCCGCCCGGCACGTAACAGCCGATCGAATTCACCGGGATATGACGATGGCCGAGCACGACGCCGGGCAACGTCTCGACCTCGAGGTCGTGCATCGTTTCGCGCTGCTTCTGAGCGAAGTTGCGTACCTGCGCCTGCGCAAACTTGATGTCATCGAGGTCGCGTTTGGGGACCTGCGCTATGGCGCGTTCGATCTCCTGTGGCGTGAGGCGAAAATCCCTCGGCGACCATTTGTCGAATTTCTCCGACAGCTCGCGAATGGCCGCGTCCTTCCGCTCATCGACCTGCGCGAGGATGCTTTCGACGATTTCGCGAACTTTGGCATCAGCAGCCTTGATCGCGCCAGCATCCATTCCGCGTTTGAGCCAGCGGGGCATGGTTTCATCCTCCGGGTTGTCGCAGCGGCGTACCACGCTTTCATGGCCGAGCCTGGCCATCCATATGCGTTTCGCCAAGTTGAAACGCCTCATGGCCCCTCGGGTCAAGCCCGGGGGTAGCGCCTGCTTTGTTAAGTATGCGTTACTTGATGGCCTGCGGATTGATTGGCGATCCCGTTCCACCCGTGATGATCAAAGGCGGGCCGCAGAAGAAGAACTCATAGATGCCGTCCTGTTTGCAGTCCTCGGCAAGCTCTTTGAGATAGAAGATTTCGCCCATGCACAGACCCATGGCCGGGATAACCACCCAATGCCAGGGCTGATTGGCTTCGGTGGTTTCATTGGGCCGGACTTCCACGCCCCAGGTGTCTGTGCAGATCGCGGCGACCTGCTTCTCCTGGCACCAGTAACAGTTCTCGAACTTGACGCCTGGTGCGTCGCCGCCCGCGTAGCCGCCCCATTCCTTTTCGGCGAGGCAGCGTTCCATCTGCCCGGTGCGGACGATGATAAAATCGCCACGTCCAATGGTCACATTCTGTTGCTTCGCGCACTGATCGAGTTCGTCATTGGAAATGCTTTCGCCGTCCTGCATCCATTTCACGCCACGAAAACGCGCGATATCGAGCAATACGCCACGTCCGACCATCTTGTTCTTGGAATGCTCGATGCCGAGGACCGAAAGTCCGCGCGAGTCAATCAGTTTTGCGTCGTAACCGTTGTAGGCCTTGTCCTCATAGAAAATATGACCAAGCGCGTCCCAGTGCGTGGCGCCTTGTACGCAAAGGGTCAGCGTGTCATCGGCGTAGCGGATCTTGTTCCAGTCCTGTTGACCGGAGATGGCGTCGGTCCCGGTCGCCAGCATCTGATGGATCGGATTGAAGCGCCCGCCGAACAGGCCGGTCTGGGGTCCCGTGCGATCGAGCGGAATGCCCAGCGCAAACACCTTGCCCGATCGGATCAGGCTCGCAGCTTTCACGATATCTTCGGGGGTGACATGGTTGAGGGTGCCGATCTGGTCTTCCTTGCCCCATCGCCCCCAGTTCTTCAGTTTTTCCGTGGCTTCGGCGACCGCTTCTTTGCCGACCTTGATGTCCATGCGGAGCTTCCTTCCGACTTTTATCTTTTCGCGGCGTCTAACTTGCCGCAGCTACCGAATGCAATATTGCACAGAGCGTCGGTGTTTCATCAAGCCGGGTGCGTCATCGGGATTTTGACAGAGCCCGTCACGGCTGCGCATCATCCCGGCCCGCGGGGCGCGTACCAAGTCACTCGGGGAGAATATTCATGAAACGCAATCTATTCGCCGCGGTTGCCGTGCTGATGACGCTCGCGGCGCCCACACATGCCGCCAATATTGTCGATGAGTGGGCAAACGTGAAAACTCCCAAAGCGCCGGAGCTCAAGGCGGTGACGGTGGATCCCAAGACCACGGCGCTGTTGATGCTCGACTTCATGAATCAGAATTGCGGTCAGCGGCCGCGCTGTCTCGATACAATCCCCGCAATGAAGAAGCTGCTTGCCGAGGCGCGCGCGCACAAGGTGCCTGTCGTCTATTCGATCATTGCCAACAGCACCCCAGCCGACGTCATCAAAGATGTGGCACCGCTGGCGGACGAGCCGCACGTGCTTTCCGGGCCTGATAAATTCCGTAACACCGATCTGGAAAAGATCCTGAAGGATAAGGGCATCACGACCGTGATCGCTGTCGGCACCTCATCGAATGGTGCCGTGCTCTATACGGCAAGCGGAGCTGCGTTCCGCGGCATGAATGTGATCATTCCGGTCGACGGCATGTCCGCGGTCGATCCCTACGCCGAGTATTCCACGGTCTTCACGTTCATGAATGCGCCTTTTGTTTCGGCGAAGACCACGCTCACCCGAAGCGACATGATCAAGTTCTAGTTCGGTTCACACTTTTCCCAGAGCCCGGAGAATCTTATCCGGTGTGGACGGCATATCGGTGAGAGGCTGCGCCCCGAGCGGGCGCAGCGCATCGTTGATCGCGTTCATCACGGATGCGGGTGCACCTGCGGTTCCCGCTTCGCCGGCGCCTTTGGCACCGAGCTCGCTGTCCGCGGTGGGTGAAACGACGTGCCCGCACTCGATGTCGGGCATTTCCATCGCCATCGGCACGAGATAGTCCGCCATATTGCCGTTGAGCATTTGGCCACGCTCGTCATAGAGGCAGTGTTCGAACAGTGCTGCGCCGATACCCTGTACGACGCCGCCGCGGATTTGCTCGTCGACCAGCTGCGGATTGATGATGGTGCCGCAATCTTCCACGCACCAATGCTTGAGCAGCTTCACGAATCCGGTGTCGGTATCGACTTCGAGGTAGCTCCCCTGAATGCCGTTGGTGAATGCGAACGGCCATGCGCGCGGCACGTAATGCCGCGTTGCCATCAGCTCCGCCTGGAAGCCGGGCGGCAGTGTGTCCGGCCGAAAATAGGCAACGCGCGCCAGTTCGTCGAGCGGCAGGCGTTCGGTGCCTCTGTCCTTGTCCACGACAAGCCCGTTGCGGATATCGAGATCGTCTGGCTTGGCCTGAAGGATACTCGCCGCGACCGCGAGGACGTTCGCGCGTAGCGCCTTTCCGGCTTGCCACGCCGCCTCGCCGCCGATGCCGGCCGCCCGTGAGGCCCAGGTGCCGCCGCCATATGGCGTGTTGTCGGTATCGCCGGTGATGACGCGCACTTTTCCAATCGGCACGCCGAACGACGACGCTACGCATTGCGCGACCACGGCTTCGGCGCCCTGACCCTGCTCGGTCACGCCGGTGTGCACGATGATCGCGCCTTGCGCGTCAAGTTTCACGGTGGCGCCGTCCATCGAGGTGATGCGTGCGCCCCCCACACCGTAAAAAGCCGCCGATGGATTGGTCACTTCGATGAAACTCGCAAAGCCTATCCCGCGATAGATGCCTTTTTCGCGCAGCTTCTTCTGTTCGGCGCGCAGGCCGGCGTAGTTCATCATCGAATCAAGATGCGCAAGCGCCTCGTGGTGCGACAGCAGCTCGAACTTCAGACCCGAAGCGGACTGTGTCGGATACGCATCGTCGGGGATGAGATTGCGGCGGCGCAATTCGAGCGGGTCCATGCCGATCTTGGCCGCGGCAAGCTCGACAAGGCCTTCGGTCACCGCGACCGCGATCGGATGACCGACGGCGCGGTATTGACACATGACGTTCTTGTTCTGAAAGACCACACGCGCCTGCGCGCGATAGTTCGGACACTTGTACGGACCACCGATGAGGTTGACGACCTGGTTGGCCTCGATACCGCTGGTGCGAGGATAGACGGAGTAGGGGCCAATTCCGGTCAGATCGTCGATCTCGAAGGCCGTGATGATGCCGTCCTTGCTCACGCCGATCTTGGCCTTGATGCGGTGGTCGCGGGCATGAATGTCAGTCACGAAGCTTTCGATGCGATCGGCGACGAATTTCACCGGCCGTTTGAGAAGCTTTGACAGCGCGACTGTCGCCATCTCGTCGGCGTAGGTGTGCACCTTGATGCCGAACGAGCCCCCGACGTCCTTGGTCAGAACACGCACCTGATGCTCGGCAATCCCGAGATGCTTGGCGAACAAATTCTGCATCATGTGCGGCGCCTGGGTGCCGTGATAGACGGTCATGCGCTGCTCGCCTTCGTTCCAGTCGGCAACGACCGAGCGCGGTTCGTTGGTCACACCGGTATGGCGACCGAAACGGAACGTCGTTTCCACGACCGCATCGGATTCAGCGAAGGCTTTGTCGACCGCTCCGACGTCGAGCTTCCTTTCGAAGCAGAGATTGTCGCCGAGCGCGGCGTGGATCACCGGCGTCTTGGCGTCGAGCGCCACTTCCGGATCAGTGACTGCGGGCAATGGCTCATAGCGGACTTCGACCAGCTCGCAGGCATCCTCGGCCTCGGCTCGCGTGCGGGCGACAACGGCGCAAACAGCTTCGCCTTGCCAGCAGGCGCGCTCGACTGCGATCGGAGATTGCGGTGCGGATTTAAGGCCCTTTAGATGTGTGAGGACACCCACCCAGGGAGTCATGACCTTGGCAAGTTCGGCGCCGGTCACTACGCCGATCACGCCGGGTGCCTTTTTCGCGGCGTCGGCCGAGATCTTCACGATACGTGCGTGCGGGTGTGGTGAGCGCACAAAGGCGACATGCGCCATGCGCGGCAATGCAATGTCACTGATGTACTGGCCGCGCCCTTGCGTTAATCGCTGCAGGTTTGGTCGCGGCACCGAACGGCCGATGTAGGAGTTGGGCCGGTCGAGCGCCGTCAATACAGATGGGGAGTCTTCGGTGATTTTCATTTCTTGGCTCCCGCGCGCGCCTGGGCAACTGCTTCAACAGCGTCGACGATCGCCTGATAGCCGGTGCAGCGGCAGTAGTTGCCCGACAGATGCTCGCGAATTTCATCACGGCTCGGGACCTTCTTTGAGCGCTTGAGCAGATTCTGTGCGGTGGTGATCATTCCGGGCGTGCAATATCCGCATTGCAACGCATTGCGTTGCTCGAAGGCAGCCTGCAGATCCGACACTTCACCCGAATCCGACAGACCTTCGATCGTGTCCACCGCGGCGCCATCGCATTGCACGGCCAGCATCAGGCAACCGCGCACAATCTCGCCGTTCACACGCACCGTGCAGGCGCCGCAGACGCCGTGCTCGCATCCGACGTGGCTGCCGGTGAGCGCGAGGTCTTCGCGCAGGAAATCGACCAACGTCTTCCTCGCCTCAACGCGCTCCTGAACCCGCGCGCCGTTGACCGTTAGTGAAATTTCGAGAGTGCGATCGTTCATGGCCGCGCCTCCAGAAGCTGTGCGGCCACGCGACGAAGCAACACGCCCGCGAGATGCTTCTTCACCTTGGCGGTCGCCTGCACGTCGTCGTGCGGATCGAGATCCAGTGCGTTGACGGCGGCGTCAACGTTTCCATCGGCGAGCGCCGCCTCGGCTTTTTTCACGCGGATCGGCGTGTCGCCGACACCAAAATAGGCGAGCCGCACATCGGCGAGACCCTTGCCGTTTGTGCGCGCGCTGGCAGCCAGTCCGACAATTGCATAGTCGCCGTGCCGGCGCGCGAGCTCGGCAAAGCCGACGCGCGTATTCTTGTCGGCCACCGGAATACGAATGGCCGTTACGATTTCGTTGGGTCGCAGCGCGGTCTCAAACAGGCCCTTGAAGAAAGCGTCGGCCTTCACCTTGCGCTTGCCCCTTGCGCTGGCGATGTCGACCTCGCCGCCCATCGCCAGCAAGCAGGCCGGCAACTCAGCGGCCGGATCGGCAAATGCGATGGAGCCGCCAAAGCTGCCCCTGTTTCGGATCGCAGCATGCCCGATATGCGGCATCGCGAGCGCAATCAGCGGGGCGTAGCGGGAGATAACGTCGGACCTCTCAACCTGGGCATGACGCGCAAGCGCGCCGACCTCAACAAATTTGCCCTTCTTGGCGATGCCGTCGAGCCCCTTGATCCCGTTGATGTCGATCAGCAAGGACGGCGCCGAAAGGCGCATGTTAAGGGTCGCGATCAGGCTTTGCCCACCCGCGAGCAGCCGCGCGTTGTCCTTGTGCTTGGCCAGAAGCGTCACGGCTTCCTTCAGCGTCCGCACCTTTTTGTACGCAAATGGCGCAGGTTTCACCTGTGCTCCCCGCTCTTGTCACGGCTCTTATCACGTCGCTTTGCCCGAGGCTTTTCGGGTCGCGTTTTTTCTTATTGTGACCGGGAACGCGGGCAGGTCAATGCGGGCAACGTGCTCGCGTGTCGCAGAGTTCAGGCGGTGATGCGCTTGACGATATCGATCGCACGACGCAGCAGCGTTTCGGACGCCTCCGGCGTGCGGAATGCCGCGTGCGCCGAGAGCGTCACGTTCTCGAGCTTCGCCAGCGGATGATCCGTGGGAAGCGGCTCGTTATGAAACACATCAAGTCCCGCGTGCCTGATGTGACCGCTTTTCAGCGCGGCGATCAGTGCGGCCTCATCGGCCAGCGCGCCGCGCGCAGTATTGACATAGATGACCCCCTTCTTCATCCGCGCGATCCGTTCGGCGGACAGAAAGCCGCGCGTCTCGTCACCGAGAGTCAAATTCATTGAGACGACGTCAGCGCGCGCGAGCAACGTGTCGATATCGACAATTGGCACGTCAATCTCGGAATGCTTGGTTCGATTCCAGCCGATGACATTCATTCCCATGCCTTTGCCGATGCGTGCGACCTCGCGGCCAATGCCGCCTAATCCGATCACCCCCAAGGTCTTGCCAAGAAGCTGTACGCCTTCATGTGGTGTCCAGATCCCGCGGCGGACCTCGCGATCCATGCGCGCGAGATCGCGTGCGCACGTCAAGAGCAGCGCGATGGTGTGCTCGGCGACCGCGGTGTCACCGTAACCCTTGATGATGTGGACCTTGATGTCGCGCTCGTTGAGTTCGCGGACATTCATGTAGCTGGCCGGCCCAGTGCCAAGGAAAATGATGTGCTTGAGCCCGGGACATTGCGCCACTAGCGGCGTCGGCATGTATGAATGGTCATCGATTGCGATGTCATAGCCGCCGATAATTTCTGGCAGCTCGTCGCGCGCGAATAACTTGCGGTTAACATCGATCGGCGGATCGTCGGGACGAGTAACTCTGGCCCAGACGGGTGCCAATTGGTCGTTGCAGTCGAGGAAGATAGCTTTCATGATCGTTCCAACGGGCGCTACCGCGACCGGAAGGTAGCGGCAACCCAAGAAAAATGTCACGGAAGTAGACAAATCGACAAGCGTTGACGCGCCCCGCGGTCCGGACTACATGCACCGGACGCCGCAACATAACGAAGTCGAGTAATGGGCAAAGAACAGAAAGCGGTTTGCGTCATTGCCTGGCCCGCTGGTCATTCGCGCTCCCCGTTAATCCACAACTACTGGATCAAGCAGCATAATCTCGACGCCGAGTATCGGCGTGAGGCCGTGCCGCCCGAAAAATTCCCCGAGTTCGTTACTCACCTGCACGACCACGGGTACGTCGGTGCCAATATCACGGTGCCGCACAAGGAGATGGCGCTGAAATTGACCGAACCGGACGAACGGGCGCGCGCGGTCGGCGCCGCCAACGCGCTCTGGTACAAGGACGGCAGGCTTCGTTCGACCAATACCGATGTCGAAGGCTTTCTCGCAAACCTCGATGCGTTGACCCCCGGATGGGATCGCGGTCTTTCGACCGCGGTGGTGCTAGGGGCAGGTGGCGGAGCGCGAGCGGTTGTCTACGCTCTGGTGACGCGTGAAGTCGGCCGTATCTACGTGATCAACCGAACGAAGGAAAAGGCGCTGGCCCTGCGCAAGAAGTTCGGCGCGGCTGTGCAAGTCGCAGGTTGGGAAGAAACAACAGGACTGCTGGGCGGCGCCGGCCTTCTGGTCAATACGACGACATTGGGCATGGTCGGTCAGCCCCCGCTGGAACTCAATCTGCGTTGCCCGGCGTCGCTGGTGGTGGCCGACATTGTCTATGCGCCGCTGGTAACGGGATTGCTGGCATCGGCACGCGCGCGCGGGCTTCGAACCGCCGATGGACTTGGCATGTTGTTGCACCAGGCGGTGCGCGGTTTTCAGCTCTGGTTCGGAATTAAGCCTGAGGTGACGCCGGAGCTGCGCGCCCTGGTCGAGGCCGACCTCCTCAAGAAAACGTGAGTGTGCCGCCGCTCGGAATAAGGCGAGTGTGCCGGGGTTACCGCCTGATTGAGGCCGGCCTTTAGCACCGGCCCGGGTAGCGGGAGGTTTATAATGTACAACCTGAATATGACTTGGCGTGCGCTCGGTGCCGTCGCAATTGCCTTGCTCTTCACGACAGCTGTTTTTGCGCAACAGCCTGTCCGTATCCGCGGTCAGATCGAAAAAACCGATGGCAGCACGCTCTCGCTGAAGACCCGCGATGGTTCGATGCTGGACGTCAAAGTTGCGGACGATGCGCGCGTGGCCGCACTTGTCAAAGCATCTCTTGCCGACATCAAGAACGACAGTTTCATCGGTGTCGCCGGCATGCCGCGGCCGGACGGAAGTATCGAGGCGTTTTCGGTTCACATCTTCCTGCCCGCGCAGCGCGGCCTCGTCGCCGATCGGCATTTCAATTGGGACGCAAAGCCCGGAAGCACGATGACGAACGCCTATGTCGAAAGCAGCGTGGCCGAAAGGGATGGTCAAGCGGTCATGGTGAAGTTCAAGGAAGGCGAAAAGAAAATCATCGTCACGCCAACGACGGCGATCACGGCGGTCGCGCCGGGCAACAAGGATGAACTCAAGCCGGGTGCGCAGATCATCATCATGGCATCCGACAAACAGCCGGACGGCTCGGTTCTTGCCAAGACGCTCTATGTCGGCCGCAGCTTGACGCCCGCAATGTGAGGCACGTCGATATCGTTTCATCACAGTTACTGCGCCGCCACTTCGAGCGGCGCAGGTTTAGGGAGAAGGCCCGTGAGAACTTTGACTATGATTGGCGCGACCTGCGCCGTTCTGTTGGCTTCCACTGTGGCGTTTGCACAGGACAAGGCGATGCGTGTGCGGGGCACGGTCGAGCAGATTGACGGTACGGTGATGACCGTCAAATCGCGTGAGGGTGACACGTTGAAGATAAAGCTGGCCGACGAGGGCAAGGTTGTCGCGCTAGTGAAGGCATCGCTTGCCGATATCAAGCCGAATTCATTCGTTGGGTCGACGGCCATGCCGCAGCCGGATGGCACCTGGAAAGCGGTCGAGGTTCATATCTTTCCGGAGGAAATGCGTGGGACCGGAGAAGGCGACAGGCCGTATGATTACAGGCCGCAAAGCACCATGACGAATGGGACGGTCAATGGCCTGGCAAAAACGACGACGAGTGGAACTGTAGCGAACGAAGAAGGTACGACGCTGACGCTCAACTACAAGGACGGTTCCAAGAAAATCGATGTCACGGCTCAAACGGTTATCGTGAGCTACGTGCCCGGCACGAGAGAAGAGTTGAAGCCCGGCGCCAGCATCTATGTCCCGGCGGCAACGCGGCAGGCCGATGGCACCCTGTTGACGGTTCGGGTCAATGTTGGACGTGGTGTGGCGCCGCCGATGTAGCGCCAGAAATCGTTTCAGCTGATGCGTGCACGCCGCGCCGGCGCATGTGCCGAACCGCGTGCGGAGACATCGAGATCCCCAGCAAGCTCCGGTATCTCGCGCATGAGCCGGACGAGACGATTGTGCCGGCCACCTGCAATCCGCGCCTCGCGCTGCTCTTCGATAGGGCGGCGTACCTCATCGCAACGCGCCAGCCCGTCAATGTCTGCGCCGTGGTCTGCCAGTCGCGCCAGAAAATGTGTCAGATCCTCCAGCTGGTCGGCAACGACATGGATGACGCCGCATTCTTCCTGCACAACACCGAAAACCGTTACATAGCGCGCGCCGAGGACGATCGGCCGCCAGCGCTCGAACACCTTCGGCCATACAATGACGTTGGCGACCGCTGTTTCATCTTCGATCGTCATGAACACGACGCCATTGGCCGAACCGGGTCTCTGCCGACATGTGACAAGCCCCGAAATGCGTGTACGCATGCCGGAAGGGATCCGGCGTAAGCTGTCATTCTGCTTGATACCGCGGACATCGAGGTCGGTCCGCAGGAATTGCGCCGGGTGCGCGCGCAGCGACAGGTGCAGGAAACGGTAATCGTTGATGACTTCCTCGCCGATCGGCATCGGTGGCAGGCGGACATCGGGCTCCTGCGAAACAATACGGGCCGATGTGTTGCCGCGGCTGGTGAACAGCGGCTGATCGTCATCACGGTCGCCGACCCGGCCGAGCGCCTTGGCTGCCCACAGCGCTTCGCGGCGAGCAAGGCCGAGCGAGCCGAAAGCGTCAGCATCGGCCAGCCTTTCCAGAACGCACGGAGAAAGCCCTGTGCGTAACCACACATCGCGCATGGAGTCGTAGGCGACGGAAATTTGCGATGATCGCCGTTCAACGATCAATTTTCCGTCTTTCTCGCTCAGTCCCTTGATCTCGCGCAGGCCGAGACGCACCGCGTGCGTTGTCCGGATATCGTCCCGCATTTCATGATGCAGCGTGTGCAAACGACCGGCCGCATGCGGGCCTGGTTCGAGCGTCGAATCCCAGGACGAATGATTGACGTCGGGTGGCCGTACTTCGACGCCGTGTTCGCGCGCATCGCGCACGATCTGTGCCTGTGCGTAAAAACCCATTGGCTGCGCGTTCAGAAGTGCGGCGGCAAAAACGTCCGGATAACGGCATTTGAGCCAGGCCGAAGCGTAGACCAGAAGCGCGAAGCTCGCCGCGTGACTTTCCGGAAAGCCATATTCGCCGAAGCCTTCGATCTGCTGGAAGCAGCGCTCCGCGAATTCGCGTTCGTAACCATTGACAAGCATGCCGTCGATCATCTTGCGCTGAAAAGTGCCAATGGTGCCGACGCGCTTGAAGGTTGCCATGGCGCGGCGCAGCCGATCGGCCTCTGATGGCGTGAAGCCGGCGGCCACAATGGCGATTTTCATCGCCTGTTCCTGAAACAGAGGCACCCCCAGGGTTTTCGATAAGACCGCTTCCAGCGCCTTCGACGGATAGGTGACCGGCTCCTGTCCGCGCCGGCGGCGTAAATAAGGGTGTACCATGTCGCCCTGGATCGGACCGGGTCGCACGATCGCCACTTCGATCACGAGGTCATAGAAATTTCTCGGGGCGAGCCGCGGCAGCATGGTCATCTGCGCACGGCTTTCCACCTGGAACACGCCGAGCGAATCCGCGCGGGACAACATGCGGTAAACGGCGGGCTCCTCAGGTTCAATGGTGGCAAGCGTGTATCGTTCGCCATAGTGCTCATCCACCAGATCGAGCGCCTTGCGCAGGCAAGACAGCATGCCGAGGCCGAGGACGTCGATTTTCAGAATGCCAAGGGCCTCGAGATCGTCCTTGTCCCATTCGACGAAGGTGCGTTCATCCATCGCCGCATTGCCGATCGGTATGACTTCGTCGAGCCGGCTTCGGGTAATGACAAAGCCACCGACATGCTGGGAAAGATGGCGTGGGAAGCCATTGATTTCCTGCGCGAGCGAAAGAATCTGGCGCATGCGCCGGCTTTGCGGATCAAGGCCGGTACGGGTGACCGCGTCTTTTGACACTGAACCGCCGGCGCCACCCCAGATTGAAGATGACAGTGCGCCGATCGTGTCCTCAGAAAGGCCGAAGGCCTTGCCGACCTCGCGGATCGCCGAACGACCGCGATAGGAAATCACAGTTGCGGCGATGCCGGCGCGCTCGCGCCCGTATTTGCCGTAGATGTATTGAATGACCTCTTCGCGTCGTTCGTGCTCGAAATCGATGTCGATGTCGGGCGGTTCGCGCCGTTCGGGCGAGATGAAGCGCTCGAACAGGAGATCGGCGCGTTCGGGATCGACTTCGGTCACACCAAGACAAAAACAGACGGCGGAATTGGCAGCCGAGCCGCGACCCTGACAGAGAATGTTCTTTGAACGAGCGAAGTTGACGATGTCGTAGACGGTGAGGAAATAAGGCGCATATTGCAGTTGCGCGATCAGCTGGAGTTCGTGCTCGAGATTGGCGCGCTCCTTGTCGGGAATGCCCTGCGGATAGCGGCGGGCCGCGCCTTCATAGGTGAAATGTGCGAGCGCATCCTGGGCGTTGTCGAAGCCATTCACTTGTTCATCGGGATATTCGTAGCGCAGCTCGTCGAGCGAGAATGAAAGTTCATCGCTGAGCGCCAGTGTTTCTTCGACCGCTTCCGGCGCATCGCGGAACAGCCGCATCATTTCTTCCGGTGGTTTCAGATGACGCTCGGCATTTATGGCGAGCTTGCGCCCGGCACGATCGATGGTGGTCTTCTCGCGGATGCAGGTGAGTACGTCAGCGAGCGGCCGACGGTCGGGATGGTGATAAAGCACATCATTGACTGTGATCAGCGGTACGCCAGCGGTGCGCGCATGGTCTTTCAACCGTATGAGGCGCGCCCGGTCTCGACCGCGGTAAAGCATGGAGGCGGCAAGGCGAACGCGATGTGGCGCGATTTCACGCAGGCGCGCGAGCAACGAGGCGTTTCCTGACATCGCGATCAGCTCGAGCCCGAAGGCGTGTGCCAAAAGGTCTTCGAGATAAAGAGTGCAGGCGCCTTTTTCGGTTCGCAGATTGCCGAGAGTCAGCAGGCGCGTGAGCCTTCCCCAACCGGCGCGATTGCGTGGATAGGCGAGGATATCGGGCGTGCCGTCGGCGAATACGAGCCGCGCACCGGGATGATAACGCAGCGGCAGGTTCCGTTCGCGCTTTGCCAAATGTGCGCGCACCACGCCAGCAACGGAATTGCGGTCGCATAGGCCGAGCCCGCCGAGACCGACATGCACAGCCTGCACCATCAGTTCTTCGGGATGCGAAGCTCCGCGAAGGAAAGAGAAATTTGAGGCAACGGCGAATTCGAGATAACGCATACGAATACAGACTTTCCAGCTTTCGTCGGTGGCTTGATCCTCATGCGAATGTCCCATGCAGGAACCATGTTGGCGCGCCGGCGCCCTGTGCGAGGTCGCGATAGAGTCCGGAGCGGAACAACCAGAAACGCAGGCCGCTCTTGTCCTCGACGCGGAAATAATCGCGCGCCGGCCCGCCGTGCTCGCTCCACCAGGCACCCTCGATGCGCTCGGGGCCTTCGGCCGCGATCACCTCATGCAAGGCCCGCCGCCATCGGAAACGCAGCGGCGGGCCGTCGGGGACTTCGGCTACAGCTTCGATCAGCTCCGGCCGCGCCAGCAGCCTGAGCGGACGCGGCGGCAGTTTTGTTTCCTTGCGGTATTGTCGAAACCCGGCCCAGCCGGCATCGCCGTTGACGGCTTGCGCGGGAAGAACGGCTTCGGCCAGTTCAGGAATATGACTGTCCTGAGCGACCAGCCGGTGGACGCGGCGCGGCCCCAGCCGGGCGCTCAAACGATCGACAAAACGACAGAGCTTGGATGCATCCTCACTGCCGCCTATGCCGATTTGTTCGGGCGGACAGGGCTCGGCGACAACAACCGACAATCTTGCCATGTCGAAGCCGAAGCCGGGATCGAATGCATCTGCCAGAGCGGCAAGCCGCTCCACGAACAGCTCACGGATATCATCCGGATCGCGCAAAGGTCGGGAAGTACCGGTGGCGATGCGGCGGACCACGCCGTCGGTGCGGAACAGAGCCAGCTCGATACGGCGGGCACCATCGCCTCGCCGTTCCAGCGCGAATTGCAATCGTCGCGCCAGCCGCCTGGTAATTGCTAGAACATCTTCCTCGCGTGCGATCGGTTCGGCAAAACGCTGTTCAGCCACATAAGGTGCCACCGGCAGCCGTGGGTTCAGCGGTTCGTGCTCATGGCCCAAGGCACGATCGAGCTGACGCAGCACGTCAGACCCGAAACGTGCGGTCAGCGGCGCGCGCGGCAGATCGATGATATCGCCGATCTGTTTCAGGCCGACGCGGGCAAGGCCGGCAACCGTCACCGTCTGCAATCGCAATGCGGACAAAGGCAATGACTCGAGGATTGCACGTTCCTCACCGCAAGCGTGGCTTGCCGGTTTGCCGTAATGCGCGGCGGCCCAGGCAGCGCCAATGGTGCCGGCAACGGCAAGCGAATAGCCAAAGCCGGCATTTTCCAGCCGACCGCTGAGATCAGCCACGAGTTCGCGTTCGCCCCCGTAAAGATGTGCGCAGCCACTGATGTCGAGCAGCAGGCCGTCGGGTGCATCGCAGGCCACCAGTGGCGTGTAACGCAGACACCAGTCGGCAACGGACTCGAGCAGGGTGGCATCTGCTTCGGCGTCTTCGGGCATTGTATCGATGCCGGGGTGCATCGCGCGGGCTTGTGCCAATGCAATACCCGGCGACAGGCCAAGTCGCTCGGCTGCGTCATCAACGGCAACAAAGATTTCGGCATTGCCGCGTCTGCCGGTGACGACAAGCGGCGCAGATGAATTACGCGACCTGGCGATGCGATCGGTTGAAAGCCGGCGCAGCCATAGGCTGAGCATGCGTGGCGAGGATGAGTCGCTCATCGTTGTCACTCCATTCAAGAATCCAGGATCCGGCCGGGCCGTGACGATTGCGGACGAGGTGTGCGGTAAAGCGCGATCTCATTTCCCGCTCGCTCTGCCCGCGTTCCAAAATGGAAGAGGCGGTTCCGACAATCCAACGGGTGGCGGCAGTGGATGCATCGTGCGGCGGTGTGGCGCGCAACAGGAGTGCCAGCGTGCCGCTCTCCGCGGCCGCAAGCGAAAGTCGTCGCACCGCCACCGTGCCGATCTCGCCGGCCCGCATTTCTCCGATCACCGCACCGACGGCGCGACAGCGCAGTGCCTCTTCCATTGCCCACAGCAGGTCGCGCCGGTGTGCGGTCGAAACCGTCACCAGCCGTTCGGGCGCGAAGCCAAAGGCATCGATGCCGGCACCATGCGGCGCGCCGCTTTCGGTGAGGCCCATGTCTTCCGTGATCCAGAACAGACGAGGTAAGGGAGCGGAAACAGCCAGCCCCAAGGCAAATCCGGCCGCCGCGGGGAGATGGATTTCACCGGCCGCTGCGATTTCGTGCAGGGCACCGCGCGTCAATCCGCCCCCGAGCACTTTGTCGATGGCGGGAATGCCGAGAGGCAGAAGGCCAGGGCGACCCACCATTCCGGGGATCTTCTGCAAGGTCAGAAGGCGCTGGCGAAGCTGCTCGTCCATCGATAAATCTTTGAAGATGCAAAGTTATTCGGCTCGGTGATAACTTTGTTCATGGTTTGTTCTAGTGTGGCCAAGTCCGCCATCTCCGTCAAGCCACAAGGGAATGGGGTCATGCGCGGCGAAAGAACCCCAAGCCTAGATGTGCGTGACGTAAAGGATGAAGACTGCTGCCGCCAGCACGCTGGCCAGCCAGACGAGTCGAGGATCGGCGGGTCGATTCATGACGAGTCCTGAACAGACAAATCATGTGCCAAACCCCCCACAACAGCCTTAATTTCCTAGCCGTCGCAGAGACGTGATCAACTCATTTTGAGAAAAGAGCGGCCTCGACCAGTCAGCAGAATCTGCGAATCCTTCATCGTGCTGCCGTTCTTGAACTGGATCAGTCCATTAGCGATGGCATCCTCCCAGACCGACAGGTGAGGACAACTCCGGCGCCAGGCGTCAGCGTCCGCATAGCTGCGCGGCGCCTCCGCCACCCAGGCAAGAAACTGTTTTGTCAGTGCGTGTGCCGCGTCTTGCATGACGAGCCGTAAATATACCCGTTTGCGCTCGGCGCAAACTCCAGACAGCCACGCTGCCGAAGATTGAAGCGTTTGCCCAACAATAGAGCAATTTCGCGACGTCACATTCTGCTCAGCACGGAATAACGGTGTACCAACCGCGCAAACCTGCCGCCTGATTTGGCACTGGCCGGTCAGCGGCTTGGCACGTCGATTGCAAACTAAACGCTAATTGCCGGGTCCGAGTCCGGTCCAACGGAGGGCGTAGCTATGTCCACATTCGATAACCCATTCGACGCCTCGCGTTCTCTGAATGGCAGCGGCTGCGCGTGCGGTCGCCATGCCAGTCAGGCGGAGCACGAACGCGACGCCGCAAGACAATTGCAGTGCGCGGCCGTCGAGAGTGAGGACAAACGCTATCAGCACGTCGTTGCCTCGGCGGTCATGCGCGCCATGTTTCCGGCCGACAAGGGCCGCCGCGCTTTCCTGCAGTCGCTCGGTGCATCGACCGCGCTCGCCGCGCTGTCGCAGTTCTTTCCACTGAAGGCCGCGACCGAAGTTTTCGCCGCTGCCGGCCCGCTCGAGAAAAAAGATCTCAAGGTCGGCTTTATTCCGATCACCTGCGCAACGCCGATCATCATGGCGAAGCCCATGGGCTTCTATGAGAAGCAGGGCCTGAACGTCGAGGTCATCAAGACCGCGGGTTGGGCGGTCATTCGCGACAAGACGATCAACAAGGAATATGACGCCGCGCACATGCTCTCGCCGATGCCGCTCGCCATCACGATGGGTGTGGGCTCGAAGTCGATCCCCTACACGATGCCGGCGGTCGAGAACATCAACGGTCAGGCGATCACGCTGGCGATCAAGCACAAGGACAAGCGGGATCCGAAAGACTGGAAGGGCATGAAGTTCGCCGTGCCGTTCGACTACTCCATGCATAACTATCTGCTGCGCTACTACGTTGCCGAACACGGCATCGATCCCGATCAGGACATTCAGATCCGCGCGGTGCCGCCACCTGAAATGGTGGCCAATCTCCGGGCCGACAATATCGACGGCTTCCTTGCGCCAGATCCGGTCAATCAGCGCGCCGTCTATGACGGCGTCGGTTTCATTCACATGCTGTCAAAGGAGATCTGGGACAGACATCCGTGCTGCGCCTTCGCGGCGTCGAAGGAATTCGTCACGGAGAGCCCGAACACGTATGCCGCGCTGCTCAAGGCGATCATCGATGCGACCGCCTTCGCCCATAAGCCGGAAAACCGCAAGCAAATCGCCGAAGCGATCGCGCCTGCCAACTATCTCAACCAGCCGGTTATCGTGGTCGAACAGGTTCTGACAGGCACTTACGCCGATGGTCTCGGCAATGTGAAGACCGTGCCCGATCGAATCGATTTCGATCCGTTCCCCTGGCAGTCGTTTGCGGTCTGGATCATGACGCAGATGAAACGCTGGGGGCAGATCAAGGGTGACGTCGACTACGCCCAGGTCGCGCAGGAGGTTTTCCTTGCGACCGACACCGCCAAGCTGATGAAAGATGTGGGGCTTACCCCGCCCAACACGACATCGAAAACCTTTGCGGTCATGGGCAAGACGTTCGATCCGGCTAAACCTGAGGACTACCTCAAGGGCTTCAAGATCAAGAAGGTTGTCTGAATGAAGACGGCATCGCTGACCGGGCGCGCGGCCGTCGTTTCATTCGCGCTGTTGTTCACGTTCCTGCTGGCGTGGCATCTGGCCACGCGCGGTTCGGGAACGGTGCAGCACATGGATCCCGAATACGCCAAGCTAATGGGCGCGACCGCGACCCAGGGCAAATCGGTGATGCCGGGACCGATCGATGTCGGGGCAAAGCTGTGGGAGCACCTGCGCCGGCCGTTTTATAATAACGGACCGAACGACAAAGGTGTCGGCATTCAACTTGCGTATTCGATAGCGCGGGTGCTGATCGGATATCTGCTCGCGATGCTGGTAGCGATACCGGTCGGCTTCCTGATCGGCATGTCGCCATTGATGAGCAAGGCGCTCGATCCGTTCATTCAGGTGCTCAAGCCAATCTCGCCGCTCGCCTGGATGCCGCTTGCGCTCTACACGATCAAGGACTCGAGCCGTTCGGCGATCTTCGTTATCTTCATCTGTTCGCTGTGGCCGACGATGATCAATACCGCCTTCGGCGTCGCCTCCGTGCGGCGCGAATGGCTGAACGTCGCAAAGACGCTTGAAGTCGGAACTTTTCGGCGCGCGTTTACGATCATCCTTCCGGCGGCGGCACCGACGATCCTGACCGGCATGCGCATCTCGATCGGAATCGCCTGGCTGGTCATTGTCGCCGCCGAAATGCTGGTCGGCGGCACGGGCATCGGCTACTTCGTCTGGAACGAATGGAACAATCTGTCGATCACCAATGTGATCACGGCGATCCTGGTGATCGGCCTTGTCGGCATGTTGCTCGATTTCATCCTTGCGCGGCTCACGCGCCTCGTCACCTTTCCCGAGTGAGCCATGTCGGACCGGTTCATTTCCATCGAGGGCATTGCGCGGCGATTTCCCGCGCCTGGCGGCGGCGCGACGACAGTGTTCGAAGACCTGTGGCTCTCGATGGCGCGCGGCGAATTTGTCTGCATGATCGGCCATTCCGGTTGTGGCAAGACGACGGTGCTGAACATTCTCGCCGGGCTTGATGCGCCATCGGACGGAACGGTGATCGTGGACGGGCAGGCGATCGAAGGCCCGAGCCTCGACCGGGCGGTGATCTTCCAGAGCCATGCGTTACTGCCCTGGCGCACGGTCATCGGCAACGTCGCCTATGCCGTGTCATCAAAGTGGCGCCGCTGGTCGGCGGCGCAGGTGGCGGCGCACGCGCAGAAATTCATCGGTCTCGTTGGGCTCACCGGCGCGGAGCACAAACGGCCCGCCGAGCTTTCCGGCGGCATGAAGCAGCGCGTCGGCATTGCGCGCGCGCTTTCGATCGAGCCGAAAATCATGCTGATGGATGAGCCGTTCTCCGCGCTCGACGCACTGACGCGCGGAACGCTGCAGGATGAGGTTCGTCGCGTCTGCCAGGAGACCGGGCAGACCGTGTTCATGATCACGCATGACGTGGACGAGGCCATCTATCTCGCCGACAGGATCATGCTGATGACCAGCGGACCGGGTGCGGTGCTAGCGGAGATCGTGGAAAACCCCTTGCCGAGGGAGCGAACCCGCAACGAATTCCACAAGCATCCGCTCTATTACGCAACGCGCAATCACATTATCGATTTTCTGGTCAGCCGCAGTCGCACCTTCATCGAGGAGACGCGGGCATATGATCCGCGAAACGTGGCTGTGGTGCGCCCTGGGCTGCCGGAGCCTATGATTGCTAGAGCCCAGGATCCATCCGCCAAAGCGAACCGCGGCCCGCAGGCCGCCGCGCACTGACCCCTTGCAGAGGAGGAAACATCATGAACCGGGCTGATCTCACCGAAAAGCTTCTCGACATCAAGCGCGAGAAGGGATGGACGTGGAAATACATCTGCGAGCAGATCGGCGGTATGTCGCCGGTGATGATCACGGGTGGCGTGCTCGGTCAGCAGAAAATGACCAAGCCGATGGCCGCCGCTGCCGCCAAACTGTTCGGCCTCAGCAAGAGCGAGCAGGCGCTGCTTAATGAAGTGCCCATGCGCGGCACCGGCACGCCGATGCCGCCGACCGATCCGCTGATCTACCGTTTCTACGAACTGGTGATGGTCAACGGACCCGCGTGGAAAGCGTTGATCGAAGAAGAGTTCGGCGACGGCATCATGTCGGCCATCGACTTCGACATGACCATCGATCGGCAGCCCGACCCCAAAGGCGACCGGGTCAAGATCAATATGACCGGTAAATTCCTGCCGTTCAAATATTACGGCGCTACAGGAAATGCTCTAACTTACGGATTGAAGGAAGATTAGTCGTCATTCCTTGCGCCTGCGCGCCGGCTTTTTCGTCTCGCTGTCCACCAGCACCTGCGGCCCGATATCGGCGACGCGCGTGGTGCCGGTCAGCGCCATCGCGACGCTGAGCTCCTTCTCGAGGATGTCGATCGCCTTGGCGACGCCTTCCTTGCCGCGCGCGCCCAGCCCGTAGACGAAGGCGCGGCCAATCATGCAGGCGCGTGCTCCCAGCGCGAGCGCGCGCAAAAGATCAGCACCGGTGCGGATACCGCCATCGAACAGCACTTCGGTGTCGGAGCCGACGGCTTGTGCGATCGCCGGAAGCGCGGAGATGGAGGAGGGCGCGCCGTCGAGCTGGCGTCCGCCATGGTTTGAAACAACGACGGCGTCCGCGCCGAGCTTGACCGCGATTTTCGCGTCTTCGACGTCGAGGATGCCTTTGACGATGAGCTTGCCCGGCCAGTTTTTCTTGATCCACTCGACGTCCTTCCAGTTCAGCGCCGGATCGAATTGTTCGTTGGTCCATTGCGCCAGCGACGTGACGTCCTCCATGCCCTTCACATGCCCGGCGAGATTCCCGAAGTTCTTGCTTTTGCTTCGCAGGATACTGAAGGCCCAGGCGGGCTTAGTGGCAATGTCGATGACATTTCTCAGGCGAATTTCAGGTGGCACCGTCATGCCGTTGCGAAGGTCGCGATGGCGCTGGCCGAGCACCTGAAGATCGACGGTGAGCACGAGCGCATTGCACTTGGCGGCGACGGCACGCGCGAGGATGTCGCGGGAGAAGCCACGATCGCGAATAACGTAAAGCTGAAACCAGAACGGCTTTTTAGTTGCTTCCGCCACCTGCTCGATCGAATTGATCGACATGGTCGACAGAGTGAACGGGATATTGGCCTCTTCCGCCGCCTGCGCGGAGAGAATCTCGCCGTCGCCATGCTGCATGCCGCAAAGCCCGACCGGCGCCAACGCAATTGGCGCGCTGACTTTCTGGCCGATGATGATAGTGGTGAGGCTCCGCTTCGAAACATCGACCATAACACGCTGACGCAGTTTGATTCTCTCAAGATCGGCGCGATTCGCGCGAAGTGTCTCTTCGTTATAGGAACCGCCGTCGGCGTACTCGAAGAAAGCCTTGGGAACCTTGCGCCGGGCAAGGCAACGCAGGTCTTCGATGCAGGTAATAGGCTTCATGGGAAGTGGCCCGGTCGTTCAATCGTTCCAGATCGGGTAGCACGGCGGCGGCTTGCGGCGAAATAGGTGGTTTTGGTGGCTTTTAAGGTTAATGCGCGCAGCAAGGATCGGCCACGATTTTTGAGGCAAATTGGTCGGGCTGACATTATTATGCGCCCACTAAAGCGACTGGCCGATCGCGACATCCGGCCGGCCGGGGGGATCAAACCTTAGTTGGCGTCAAGGATCAGTTGTATGGCGCGTCGTTATTTTGGCACCGACGGAATTCGCGGCCGGGC
This sequence comes from Pseudolabrys sp., assembly GCA_035538755.1. Classification (GTDB taxonomy): domain Bacteria; phylum Pseudomonadota; class Alphaproteobacteria; order Rhizobiales; family Xanthobacteraceae; genus Pseudolabrys. Next base: position 11,808 of record DATLJR010000128.1, on the reverse strand, counting down.
CAACCGGGTGATTACCCCGGAGCTTGCGTTGAAAGTCGGTCAGGCCGCCGGGCTGATCTTCAGAAATGGCGATCACAAGCATCGCGTCCTGATCGGCAAGGACACACGCCTCTCGGGCTACATGATCGAGACGGCTTTGGTCGCCGGCTTCACGTCAGTCGGCATGGACGTCCTGCTCACCGGTCCGATTCCCACGCCGGCGATAGGGATGCTCGCGCGCTCGATGCGCGCCGACCTCGGCGTCATGATCTCGGCGTCGCACAATCCGTTCGACGACAACGGGATCAAGCTTTTCGGACCGGACGGCTACAAGCTCAGCGACGAGACGGAAGGCAAGATCGAGGGTCTGCTTGATTCCGATCTCGGCAAGCACCTCGCCAAAAGCGACGATCTCGGGCGCGCGAAGCGCATCGATGGCGTACAGGATCGATACATCGAGTTCGCGAAGCTGACCTTGCCGAAGGCTGTCTCGTTCGAAGGTCTCCGCGTGGTGATCGATTGCGCAAATGGCGCGGCCTATAAAGTTGCGCCCGGCACGCTCTGGGAGCTCGGCGCGGACGTTATTTCCATTGGCGTTGATCCCGATGGTTTCAACATCAACAAGGATTGCGGTTCGACCGACCTGGCCGCGATTTGCCGCAAGGTGCGGGAGATGCGCGCCGACATCGGTATCGCGCTTGATGGTGACGCCGACCGTGTGCTGATCGTTGATGAACGCGGCCATGTGGTCGACGGCGATCAATTGCTCGCAGTCATCGCGGAAAGCTGGAAAGAAGACGGCCGGCTTCAGCGTCCCGGCGTGGTTGCGACAGTGATGTCTAACCTCGGACTCGAGCGTCACCTCGGCGGCCTGGGTATTGAACTCGTGCGCACGCCCGTCGGCGACCGCTATGTGCTCGAGCACATGCGCACGCACGGATACAACGTCGGTGGCGAGCCTTCGGGTCACATCATTCTCTCCGACTACACGACGACCGGCGACGGGTTGATTGCCGCGTTGCAAGTGTTGGCGGTAGTCAAGCGCGGCGATAAGCCGGTGTCGGAGCTTTGCCACCGCTTCGAACCGTTGCCGCAAATTCTCAAGAATGTTCGCTACCAGAAGGGCAAGCCGCTTGATGACGCCCAGGTGCGCTCGGTGATTGCGAGCGCCGAACGGAAGCTGGGCCGCGCTGGACGCCTGATCGTCCGCCCTTCGGGGACGGAACCGGTCATCAGGGTCATGGGTGAGGGCGACGACAGAAACCTGGTCGAATCGGTTGTCGATGACGTGGTCGAAGCATTGAGCGAAGTCGCCGCCTGACGTCCGGCAGCGCCCACGCTCATAAATTCTTAAATCGCGGATCTGTGGTGTGGCGCATGTGCATGCGCCGCAGTCTTTCTCGCATGCTGACGGGTTTCTTAACGAGCGTGGTTAATGAACAGGGTTAAGCAGTGATTAAGAATTTGCTGGCATCCTTCTACCAATCGCCGTCGCAAAGACGGCTTTTACATCGCCTTTGCCACCCTCAATGGCACGCAGGCCGAGCTCAACACCGGCCAGCTAGCCATCGGCGTAAAATTCTAACCAATCTTCGCCGCAGACCTTTTGCCTGAACCGCCAGAGTTGACCTCGGTGGGCAAGTCGCTTATTCCGGCCAGTGGGACACCCCTCCCCAACGAGGGGCGCCTATCTGGAAGGATAGACCATGACAACGACCAAGCCCGGCGTGCGGCCGGTGACCCCGCACTTCTCATCCGGCCCATGCGCGAAGCGCCCCGGCTGGAGCCTCCAAACCCTCACTGACGCGGTTCTCGGACGTTCGCACCGGTCAAAGGCCGGCCGCGCGAAGCTCAAGCGCGCCATCAATCTCACCCGCGAGGTGCTCGAAGTGCCGGCGGACTACCGCATCGGCATCGTTCCCGCCTCCGATACCGGCGCCGTGGAACTGGCCCTCTGGTCGTTGCTGGGCGCGCGTCCGGTAACAATGCTGGCGTGGGAATCCTTTGGCGAAGGCTGGGTGACCGACGTTGAAAAGCAGCTCAAGCTCAAGAGCGTCACGGTCATCAAGGCGCCTTACGGCGAACTGCCGGACCTGGGCAAAGTCGATTTTTCCAACGATGTCGTCTTTACCTGGAACGGCACGACGTCTGGCGTGCGCGTCCCGAACGGCGAGTGGATTGCGTCAACGCGGCAGGGCCTCACGATCTGCGATGCAACGTCCGCTGCTTTTGCGCAGCGGCTCGATTGGCCGAAGCTCGATGTAGTGACCTTTTCCTGGCAGAAGGCACTCGGCGGCGAAGGTGCGCATGGGATGCTTATCCTCTCGCCGCGTGCGGTGGAGCGGCTCGAAACATACAAGCCAGCCTGGCCGCTACCGAAAATTTTCCGACTGACCAAAGGCGGCAAGCTCAACGAAGGCGTTTTCGCCGGCGAAACGATCAACACGCCATCGATGCTTTGCGTGGAAGACTACCTTGACGCTCTGCGGTGGGCGAAGTCGCTCGGCGGGTTGAGTGCAACCGTTGCGCGCTCCGACGCGAACGCGAAGGAGCTGTCCGATTGGGTTGCCGCCACATCGTGGGTAGGGCACCTCGCCAAGAATCCCAACGAACGATCCAACACGTCCGTGTGTCTGAAAGTCGTTGATCCGGCGGTGGTGCGGTTGTCGGGCGACGACCAGGCGGCGTTTGCCAAGACCTTGGCTGGTCTTCTCGAAAAGGAAGGCGTTGCCTACGACATCGCTTATTACCGGGATGCGCCACCTGGCCTGCGCATCTGGTGCGGTGCGACCGTTGACCGCAGCGATATCCAGGCGCTGTGTCCCTGGCTCGATTGGGCGTTCGCCGAGGCCAAGGCCTCACTGACCAAAGCTGCGTGAGGCGCGAGCCATGCCAAAAGTACTCATTTCCGATGCGCTCTCGCCGGCCGCCGTGCAGATCTTCAAGGATCGCGGCATCGACGTCGATTTCCAGCCCGCGCTGGGCAAGGACAAGGAAAAGCTCGCTGCAGCCGTCGGCAACTTTGACGGTCTCGCCATCCGTTCGGCGACCAAGGTGACGTCAAAAATTCTCGAACAGGCTAAAAATTTGAAAGTCATCGGTCGCGCGGGCATCGGTGTCGATAACGTCGACATTCCGGCGGCAACATCGCGCGGCATCATCGTGATGAACACGCCGTTCGGCAATTCGATCACCACCGCCGAGCATGCGATCTCGCTCATGTTGGCCCTAGCGAGGCAAATCCCGGAGGCCGACGCCTCCACGCGCGCCGGAAAATGGGAAAAGAACAAATTCATGGGCGTCGAGATGTTCAGCAAGACTCTCGGCGTCATCGGCTGCGGAAATATCGGTTCGATCGTCGCGGACCGTGCACTCGGCCTGAAAATGAAGGTGATCGCCTATGATCCGTTTTTGTCACCTGAGCGGGCGACCAATCTGGGCGTTGACAAGGTGGAACTCGATGAGTTGTTTAGGCGCGCTGATTTCATAACACTGCACACGCCGCTTACTGAAAAAACGCGCAACGTCATCAGCGCCGCCGCAATCAAGACGATGAAAAAAGGTGTTCGTATCGTCAATTGCGCACGCGGCGGATTGGTGGACGAGGCCGCGCTATACGAAGCGCTTAAAAACGGACACGTTGCCGGTGCGGCGTTTGACGTGTTCGTGACCGAACCGGCGACGGAAAATCCGCTGTTCGACCTGCCAAATGTGGTGTGTACGCCGCACCTCGGCGCGTCAACTTCCGAGGCGCAGGAGAACGTTGCGCTGCAGATCGCTGAGCAAATGTCAGACTATCTTCTGCGTGGCGCCATCACGAACGCGATCAACTTTCCCTCGATCAGCGCCGAAGAGGCGCCCAAGCTCAAGCCATTCATCGCACTTGCGGAAAGGTTAGGATCCTTTGCCGGGCAGCTGACCGAAACCGGTATCAGCAAGGTGCAACTCGCCTACGAGGGCGCGGTTGCGCAGATGAACACCAAGGCACTGACGTCGGCGGCACTGGCCGGCCTGCTACGTCCGATGCTTGGCGACGTCAACGTCGTGTCGGCGCCGGTTGTGGCAAAAGAGCGCGGCATCGTGGTCGAGGAGATCACCCGTGAAATGCGCGAAGACTACGAAAGTCTGATTACCATCACGGTGAGGACCGAGCGGCAGTCACGGCATGTCTCGGGAACCGTTTTTGCCGATGGTCGGCCCAGAATCGTCAACATCAAGGGCATTCGGATGGACGCGGAATTCGGTCCCTCGATGATCTACATCACCAATCTCGACAAGCCAGGTTTTATCGGCAAATTCTCGTCGACCTTGGGGGAGGCCGGGATCAACATCGCGACCTTTCACGTGGGGCGCGACGCACCCGGCGGCAACGCCGTGGCTCTGATCGAGATTGACGGCGAGCTGCCTGAGTCGGTTCTGACCAAGGTGCGCGCGTTACCGCAGGTACAGTCGGCCAAGTCCCTGCGCTTCTGAAAATTCAAGCGGAAAATCAAGCGATTGCCGCTGCCGCCGGACGCTTGCCTCAGAGAGGAGCATCCTTTATCCGAAGGTGGACCTGGCCGGTAGCTCCCGGTTTCAAGTGTCCGGGGGCTAGGGCAGGGAAGGGATTCTGATGGCGAATGTCGTGGTTGTCGGATCCCAGTGGGGCGACGAAGGCAAAGGCAAGATCGTCGACTGGCTATCCGAGCAGGCTGACATCGTCGTGCGATTCCAGGGTGGCCATAACGCCGGCCATACCTTGGTGATCGATGGTTCGACCTACAAACTGTCGTTGCTGCCGTCCGGTGTTGTGCGGGAAGGCAAGCTTTCCGTTATCGGCAACGGTGTGGTGATCGATCCACAGGCCCTGATCGATGAAATTGCCCAACTGAAGAAGCAAGGCATCGTCGTGACGCCCACTACTCTGCGCATTGCCGAGAACGCAACTTTGATCCTCCCTCTCCACCGCGAGCTTGAGGTCCTGCGCGAGGCTGAAAATGCCGCAACGCGTATCGGTACGACCAAGCGCGGAATTGGTCCCGCTTACGAGGACAAGGTCGGACGGCGCGCCATCCGTTTCATGGACCTGGCCGACTTGCCGGCCCTGCGCGGAAAGATCGATCGGTTGCTGGCGCATCACAATGCGCTGCGGCGCGGCCACAACCTGCCCGAGATCGAGGCGAAGGCCGTCTACGACCACCTTGCGGTCATAGCGCCGAAGGTCCTGCCGTTCATGGATTCAGTGTGGTCGCTCCTTGACGGCAAGCGGCGCGAGGGAAAACGCATTCTTTTCGAAGGCGCGCAAGGCGCGTTGCTCGATATCGATCACGGTACGTACCCTTATGTTACGTCGTCGAACACGGTGGCCGCACAGGCGGCGACCGGTTCGGGTCTCGGCCCAAATGCGGTCGATTACGTGCTCGGCATTTGCAAGGCCTACACGACCCGTGTGGGCCTGGGGCCATTCCCGACCGACCAGATGGACAATGCGATCGGCAAGACGTTGGGCGAGCGTGGTTCTGAATTCGGTACGGTGACGGGGCGGGCGCGTCGCTGCGGCTGGTTCGATGCAGTGCTCGTTCGGCAAACCGTGCGGACATGCGGTATTAACGGCCTTGCCCTCACGAAACTGGACATTCTCGACGGGTTCGATGAGGTCAAGGTCTGCATCAGCTACCGACTTGACGGCCGCGAGATCGACTACCTGCCCGCCGGCGAACAGGCGCAGGCCAGGGTCGAGCCGGTTTATGAAACCATTGAGGGCTGGAAACAACCCACAGCGCGTGCACGTTCCTGGGCGCAATTGCCCGCACAAGCAATAAAATACGTGCGTCGAGTCGAGGAGCTCGTCGGTTGTCCGGTCACCCTGTTATCGACTAGTCCGGAACGCGAAGACACCATCCTCATGAAGAATCCGTTTGAACTATGATTGCCGAAAAAAGACACGAACCGGCGCCAAGCAGGAGCCCCGGGGGGCCGGTTTTCGAACGGGTGCTAACAAGCACGATAGCGCGCAATGGCTGACTATTACGCTTTGATTGACCGCGCCGTTGGCGGTCTTGATAAAAACACGGGCGAGCACCGCCGCGCGCTTTACGATCGTGCACGTGCTGCGCTGGTTTCCCAATTGCGCGGTGTCCATCCGGCGCTGGACGAAACCGATATCACACGGGAGCGACTGGCGCTCGAGGAAGCGATCCGCAAGGTGGAAGCGGAAACGGCCAAGCGCACCCGCGCCGACATTCAGGACGATGTTTTTGGCGAAGCGTCGCTTCGCGACCGCGGCTTGCGGGATTTCCGCGAAACCGTTGCCGAAGCCGAGGGTCTGGGGGGTGCCGCAGCGGCGGCAAGGCGCGCGGCTCACGCGACCTACGATGCGATGCCAGACGCATCGCCGCGTAACTTCGATTATCACGGCGCCGAGTCGGGCCGGGTTTCAGAACCACGGGTCACCGAAGAGTCGCTTCAAGAGAGCTACGCGCCGTCCCCATCGGGTCCAGCACCCTATGACGATGAAGAACTGTACACGCGACCCGCGCGCTCTTACGGCGGCATCATCAAATGGGCGATCATTCTGGCGATTTTGGCCGGAGGCGCCGGCGCTGCTTACTGGCAACGCAACGCCATCACGGCGCTGGTGGCGAGCTTCCGTTCGCAGCCGGCGCCGAAACCCAAAGATGCCGCCCAACCCACAACCCGTCCGAAGATTGCAGACCGCATCGGGCAGTCCCAGACGACTCCAGATGCAGCGAACGCACCTGCTGCTGCCGTTGCGCAAAAAGTTGTCCTCTACGATGAGGACCCGAACGATCCGCAAGGCAAGCGCTACGTCGGCTCTGCTCTTTGGCGGACGGAAACCGTGTCGCCCGGGCCAGGGCTTGCGCCTGAGCTAGCCGTTCGCGCCGACATCGAGATACCGGAACGCAAGTTGCGAATGACCTGGTCGCTGCGCCGCAATTCCGACAAGGCATTACCGGCGAGCCACACCATCGAGATCATGTTTACGTTGCCCGCGGATTTCCCGGAAGGCGGGATCGGCAACGTACCTGGCGTATTGATGAAACAGAGCGAGCAGGCGCGCGGCGTGCCCCTTGCGGGCTTGGCGGTGAAAGTCACCAACGGATATTTCCTGATCGGCCTGTCGGCGGTCGAGGCCGATCAACAGCGCAATATTCAATTGCTCAAGGAGCGGGACTGGTTCGACGTTCCCCTCGTGTACACGAGCGGAAAGCGCGCAATCCTGGCGATGGAAAAAGGCGCGCCCGGCACTCGCGTCTTCGAGGAAGCCTTTCGCGCGTGGGGGCAGTAGTTCCTTGAGTGAAGGCTCCAAAAGCTAAGGCCGGGCTTCGGACCCGGCCTTTTTTCATTTGAGTTTTTCGCGCGGGGTTTAGTGCGCGGCGATTGCGTGAGCTGCCGCCGCCGGCTGTTCTATCGCAGCCATCCGGCTCTTCACAGCCTTTTGCACCTTTTCGAATGCACGCACTTCGATCTGTCGTACGCGTTCGCGCGACACACCGAACTCGGCTGCCAGTTCTTCGAGCGTGATCGGATCGTCAGCCAGTCGTCGTGCCTCGAAGATGCGCCGCTCGCGTTCGTTCAACACGTCCAATGCAGAGATCAGCGCCTTGTGCCGATTGTCGCTCTCTTCACTCTCGGCAAGGATACGTTCCTGGCTTGGAGCGTCATCGACGAGCCAATCCTGCCACTCGCCGCTCTCACCATCATCGCGGATCGGAGCGTTGAGCGAAGCATCGCCGCCGAGACGGCGGTTCATGTCGATCACATCCTGTTCGGTGACGCCGAGGCGTTTGGCGATGACCTGTACCTGGTCGGGGCGCAAATCGCCTTCCTCAAGCGCGGAAATCTTGCTCTTCGCCTTTCGCAGATTGAAGAACAGCTTCTTCTGGTTGGCGGTGGTTCCCATCTTCACGAGTGACCAGGAACGCAGGATGTATTCCTGTATGGCCGCTTTGATCCACCACATCGCGTAGGTGGCCAGACGGAAGCCCTTTTCCGGTTCGAAGCGTTTGACCGCCTGCATCAAGCCGACATTGCCTTCCGAAACGACTTCGGAAATCGGCAGGCCATAGCCGCGATAGCCCATCGCGATCTTGGCGACGAGACGAAGATGGCTAGTGACGAGTTTGTGCGCTGCCTCGCGGTCGCCGTGCTCGCGCCAGCTGCGGGCCAACATGTATTCTTCCTGCGGCTCCAGCATTGGGAACCGACGGATCTCGTCCAGATATTGTGAAAGACCGGATTCAGCCTTGAGTGCCGGCAATACGGCAGTACGGGCCATGATAGCGCCCTCCTTACTTGCCCCCGTTTTATCGGCAGGCGGGTTGTGGCCGCCGCTCCCCGAGCCGACGGCACATCTATGTTGCGACCGCGAAAGTCCCTCGATCGCAACTGCAGCATACCGGCTTGGCCGCGTAAAAGATAGCAGCGCGGGCCTCACGTCACCGTGACGCTTTTACGCGCCACTGCAGGTAGCCAGCCAATTGATTTAGCTTGGCTATTTTCGTTTTGTGGGCTCGGCTTCACGGCTCTCCATGTGCAGAGCTTCATGTAAACGACGCAAATCGCCCGGCAGTTCCGATTGGAACTCCAGGAGATCGCCAGTTTCGGGGTGTTCGATAACGAGTAGATAGGCATGCAAAGCCTGTCTGCCAAGGGCCTCCAAGGCGTCTCGCGCCGCGGGACCTAGGCGGCTTGATTTGGTCTTGAATCCGGTCCCATAGGTCGCGTCTCCAAGAATAGGGTGTCCGATATGGGCAAGATGGACCCGGATCTGGTGGGTACGCCCCGTTTCGAGGGTGCAGGCGAGAAGGCTGGCCAACGGCTTTCCGTCGGGTCCGGGAAAGCGTTCCAGCACCTGCCAGTGGGTGACCGCGTTCCGACCGTCCTGACGCACGCTTTGTTTGTCGCGAGCGTGGGCGTGGCGTCCAAGTGCGGCGTCGATCGTGCCCTTCGGGCGATTAGGCGCACCCCAAACGAGAGCCAAATAGCCCCGCTTGAGTGGACCGTCGGCCTTTTCGGCAAATTGCTTTGAAAGCGCGCGATGGGCTGCGTCGCTCTTGGCAACGACCATGAGGCCGGTGGTGTCCTTATCGAGGCGGTGGACGATACCCGGGCGCTTGACGCCGCCGATGCCGGACAGGCTCGCGCCGCAATGGGCGATCAGCGCGTTGACCAAGGTCCCGGAGGCGTGGCCTGCGGCCGGGTGAACGACAAGCCCTTTCGGCTTGTCGATCACGATGATCGCGTCATCTTCGTAAACGATGTTGAGCGGGATCGTCTCGGCTTGCGGGGAGGCGGGCTCCGGTGGGGGCAGCGTGACCGTGATGACATCGCCGGGTTTGACGGCTGCCGCTGGATCGCGGATCGTCCGCCCGGCAAGCATCACATGGCCACCAAGGATCAAGGTTTTCAAATGGGAGCGCGAAAGTTTCGCGATGTGCGCGGCGAGAACGCGGTCGAGTCGCCAGCCTGCCTCGTCATTGGCAATCGTGACTGTCTCGACAACACTATCGGTCATGGCTCAAAGTATGTCTGACAACAACGAAAATCCGCTCGATCCGCAGGCCGCCCGTATCGTCGCAAGAGTGCGACGGCTGATGATCATTGCCAGCTTGACGACTTTTGTCGCGGTTGCGGTTGTACTTGGTGTCATCGGCTATCGCTTTTTCCGAATGGAGGGAAGGGCGCAGTCGGCCATCGATGCGAGCACACCTTGGCCAAATGGCGCGCGCGTCGTTTCCAGCGCCATGAACGACGAGCAACTTGCACTGACGATCGAGACCCCGACAGGGGTGGAGGTGCGATTTTTCGATCTCAGGACACGCAAGCCTCTCGGTCGTCTGCCGCTTGGCGGTAAGCCCTAGGGCCGGTTGCGGCGGCCTCGCCTGGCCATGTTAGACTGGCTGAAAGCTCGTAAATTCGTGTAGGAGACGTCATGGCAAAATCCGCAAAGACCGGTCGCGCACCGGCGCCTGCGATGGTCGACGATCCGGCCAAAACAAATTCTATTATCGTCGGCAAGAGCACAAAGTACGAAGTGCTCGATCTTCATTTTGCCAACAGGCATGGGCTCGTAGCCGGCGCCACCGGCACCGGCAAGACTGTCACACTTCAGGTTCTGGCCGAGGGTCTGTCAGAAGCGGGAGTTTCGGTTTTTGCCGCCGACATCAAAGGCGACCTTTCCGGAATCGCCGCGACGGGTGAAATGAAAGATGCCCTGGTGGCACGAGCCAAGGACATGGGGCTGGAGTATCACCCAGACCAGTATCCGGTGGTTTTCTGGGACGTCTTCGGCGAACAGGGTCATCCCATTCGCGCAACCATTTCGGAAATGGGTCCACTCTTGTTGTCACGGCTCCTGCAGCTCAACGACACGCAGGAGGGCGTACTCAACATCGCGTTTCGCGTTGCGGACGAGCAAGGTCTCGCTTTGCTCGACTTGAAAGATTTGCGTGCCATCCTCGGCTTCGTGGCCGATCACGCCTCCGAACTGCAAAAGGAGTATGGCAACGTCTCGTCCGCGACCGTCGGCATCGTACAGCGGCAACTGCTGGTGCTGGAAAACCAAGGGGCCAAGTCCTTTTTCGGAGAGCCGGCGCTCGATCTTGCCGACTTCCTGCGCACCGACCGCGACGGCCGAGGCATCGTCAATGTGCTCGCCGCCGACAAACTGATCGAAAATCCGCGACTGTATGCAACCTTCTTGCTCTGGCTGTTGTCGGAGCTGTTCGAAAAGCTCCCCGAAGTCGGGGATCCCGAGAGGCCGAAGCTCGTATTCTTTTTTGACGAAGCCCACTTGTTGTTCAACGATGCGCCGAAGCCGCTTTTGGAAAAGATAGAGCAGGTCGTTCGCCTGGTCCGTTCCAAAGGCGTCGGGGTGTTCCTTGTCACGCAAAATCCGCTCGACGTGCCCGAAACCGTCTTGGCGCAGCTGAGCAATCGCGTGCAGCATGCGCTGCGCGCGTTCACGCCGCGTGACCAGAAATCGGTCAGGGCCGCTGCGGACACTTTTCGGCCAAACAAGGATCTCGACACGGCCAAGGTGATTACCGAACTCGGGAAAGGCGAAGCTCTGGTTTCGTTTCTCGAAGGCAACGGCGTGCCGTCCATCGTCGAGCGCACCATGATTCGTCCGCCTTCGGCACGCATTGGTCCGGTCACGCCGGCGGAACGCAAGGCGGTCATCGATAAAAGTCCGATCAAGGGCAAATATGACACCCCGGTCGACTCGGAATCGGCGTACGAGATCCTGCAGAAGCGAATGCAGAATTCCGCGGCGACTCCCGCTCCGGGACAACAGGGCCAGGCGGGGCAGGGTGGTGGCGGATTGTTGGGTCAGATCGGTGGCGTGATCGGCACTATATTTGGTACCAACGTGCCCCGCGGTACGCGACTGTCGACCGGCCAGCGCATGAGCCGCGAGGTCACGCGCTCGGTCACCAATCGCGTCGCCGGCCAGATTGCGGCCGATGTGGGTAAATCACTCGGCGGGTCGATGGGTAGCACCATCGGTCGCGCGATTGTGCGCGGCACGTTGGGTAGCATTCTCCGCCGCTAGCGGCCGTTCATTGCGGTCGTTCCGCCAAACTTGCGGAAGCGCCGGATCAAGGCTATCTCGATTGCTCCCGCTTTTGGCTCCCTTCGTCTAGCGGCCCAGGACGTCGCCCTCTCACGGCGAAAACAGGGGTTCGAGTCCCCTAGGGAGCGCCAATAAAATTAGGCACTTTTTGCATTCGGCCGCCAAAAATTTTTTCTGTACGTAAGTTGTACGTAATATCTTGGACCGATTCGAAGGTGATCAGATCGGCGGCCGAACTCGGCGTCACTTTT
>DATLJR010000127.1:0-1565 GCA_035538755.1 Pseudolabrys sp. | reverse complement strand
GAAGTGTTCGCGACGCGCTGGACTCCGCTCATCTTGCGCGAGCTGATGACTGACAGTCATTCCTTCAACGACATTCATCGCGGCGTTCCGCTGATTTCTCGCGCCGTACTGGTTACGCGCCTGCGCGAACTCGAGGATCATGGCGTCGTTGAGAGACGCGCCCGCAAGGAAGGAAGCGGCCACGAGTACTGGCTGACGCCGGCGGGCGAGGCTTTACGCCCGATCGTCGACGCACTCGGCCGCTGGGGGCTCGCGCACGCGCGCGATTGGATTGAGCCTGCGGACTTCGATCCGACAGTTCTGATGTGGACACTGCGCAGCCGCGCTGATGCGATGGCGCTGCCGAACCGTCGCGTAGTGGTGCGCTTCGAATTCTCGGGCGTGCCGAGAAGCCGCACGAAGTTCCGTATCCTGTGGCTCATTCTAGAACACGCGAACGTGGACGTATGCGTGAAAGATCCAGGTTTCGCTGTCGATCTTGTATGCCGTGGTAATGTCCGTGATTTCGTCGCGGTCTACCTCGGCGAGGCGAGGTGGCGCGACGTGGTAGGCAGTGCGGTGTCGATTGAGGGCGACCAGCAACTTGCAAAACAACTGCCGAGGTGGCTGCGGCTTGATCGGGTACTTGGCCGCGATCTCCCCCTTATACGCCCCGCGGCTTAACGCCGACGAGGTGATCCAATAACGAACTTTTTGCAGCGCAGAATGCCTGCTTTTGGTACAAAGCAGACATCCCGCGAGTTTTGAATCGCGTCCCATATGACGAGCCGAAATGACGCAACTGAAGACCCGAAGCCAGCGGTGGAACCAAATCCGGTGTCCGCCGATCAATGGGGGCGTAGCCAAAAAGGGTAATTTAAAATGGCAGAGGCAGATCGCGGTCCGACAGCTAGCCACGATCCGCGATACTTTCCAACCGGTGCCGTGATCGAGCGACCGGTTGGCGAACGTCCGAAACACGATACAGTCGACGGGATAATCGAATGGCTCGCGGGGCCCGCACAGCACATTCCATCGCTAGGCGATGAATTTGACGAATTTGCCTGGAGGATGCTGGCGGCAGGTTTTCCTCTGTTACGCGCGACCTTGCAGCTTCGTACAATTCACCCTCAATATCTTGGCGCAAACTTCGTGTGGTGGCGAACGACGGGGCGCACGGTGCTGACCTTCGTTACGCATGAGGTCCAGGATTTGTATGGTCATGAAGATAACCCGGTTCGGAGAGTGGTCGGCGGAGAAACGCTCCGACGGCGCGTCGATGTCGCGGACCAGGAGCTGGATTTCCCCATCCTCCACGATCTGAAGGCACAAGGTGCCACCGACTATTTTGCTTTGCCCATCAAGAGCTCGTTCGGTACGAACTATATGGCTACCTACGTTACCGACCGTCTCAGCGGCTTCACCGCAAACGAAATCTCCGACCTGACCCGCATCTCACATCGGCTGGGCTTCCTGGCCGACCTCCGCAACCATCGCCGCATCGTCAGCAACATTCTGGCCGCCTATCTCGGATCCAAGACTGGACCCAAAGTACTTGCTGGGCAGATTCGGAGGGGCACCGGTGA